>NZ_LYTP01000001.1:305000-709664 GCF_001672435.1 Mesorhizobium sp. AA23 | reverse complement strand
GGGGGTGGGTGGCCTTTGTGGGGCCCTTGTTGGACGCGGGCAGACGTTGAGGACGGAGACGATTGCTGCGATCCATCAACGTTCGCATCGGGATTTGGAGCGCTGCGGCGAGGAGGCCAATTATGGAGTGCTTCCGGATCGATGAGAGCGGGTACACAGGGTATGATTTGCTTAACGCCGATCAGCGCTTTCAGGGCGCTAGTGCCATTGCGATAAGCAATGAAGACGCTGCGCTGCTGATCAAGGAACATTTCCCCAACCTTCAGGCAACGGAACTTAAGTACCGAACTTTGTCACGCCGTCCAAGCAACGCGACCAAGCTTCTAGCGCTGCAACGTGACTTACTAACTGCATACAAGTGCGTCACATACGTCTGCGATAAGCGGTTTCTGCTGGTGCTGATGTTTCTCGACTATGCCGTCGAGCCCTATTATTACGAGCGGGGCTTCAATTTTTATGAGAACGGGCAAAATTATGCCTTGGCCTCACTTTTGTTCTACGCAGGTCCAACCATCCTTGGCAAGGAGGAATTTGACGCACTACTTGCGGCGTTCCAGCGAGCTGTCAAACAGAAGACGCTTGGATCATTGATGGATTTGGTTTCCGCAGCGCGCAAAACGAGGTGGCGCGAGTTACCTGAAGCCTTAGGGCCATTGGCCCAATACGCAGCGCCCGAATGCCTTGAAGCAATAGCTACGCCAGGTGTCGATACGGATGCAGCATTGGTAGTGTTGCAGTCGCTGATCAGCCGCATGGAAGTTATGGCTGACGGACCTTACAGGGTAGAACACGACCAATCGAAGAACCTCCTCTCTTACCATGAGTTGCTTCAGCGCCTTATCGACCATGACGAGGTCGCCGAGTTCCGGCAATCAGAAATTGCCAGCCTCAAGTTTCCTCTGCAGCTTAAGGAGGTGAAGCAAGTCGACTCCAAATTGAGCCCGGCGGTGCAACTCGCCGACGTCATGATCGGGGCGGCAATCGAGGCAGCCAACAATCTCACGGGCCTGCGAACCGGCGGGCTCGACCCGGAAGCGCTGACCTCGCTTTACCGGGAAGGCCAGTTCATACATCTGCTACCGTCAATCGACTTCGAAGAGCAACGCCGCTTCCGGCAGGGGACGCAGGCTGCCGAAGTGATCGACTACTTTACGAACAACGTCTTCGGGCACCGGTCTGGTAAGGGTGGAGGGGAGGTTGGGTGACCAGCAAGCAGGGCGGCTGGCACCCGCCAGCACATCGCCACGCGATGGCCACAGGGCCAAGGCCGAGTACCTGCTGACCGCTGAGGCCAAGGGCGAACTCGGCCCGGAAATGCACATGCAAGCTATCTTGGGTTCAATGGTGCGGAACTAATCGGGGCTGGATCGGCCTTAAGAGCATCAAGCACGAGCCCGTGCGGGACGCAGGCATCTTCGATGGCGGGGGCCGGAGCCCATGTGGGGCCCCTGAGAAGTGCGCATGAGTTATGCTAGGAGCCTTTTGTTTCATACTGGGGGAACGACATGCCGAATGAAACGAGATCAGCGCGTCTTGCTGTCCTGATTGATGCGGATAATGCGTCGGCCAAGATCGCGGATGGCTTGTTCGAGGAGATCGCCAAGATCGGCGAAGCAAGCGTGCGTCGCTTATATGGAGATTTCTCCGGCCCCCATATGAAGGGATGGTCCGCCATTCTCTCAAAACATGCAATCATTCCCCAGCAGCAGTTTGCCTACACGCCCGGTAAGAATGCTTCAGACATTGCATTGGTGATCGACGCTATGGATTTGCTGCATAGCGGCAGGTTCGATGGGTTCTGTCTGGTGTCGTCTGATAGCGACTTCACACGCCTTGCCGCGCGCATCCGCGAGCAAGGTATCGACGCTTTCGGGTTTGGGGAGCAGAAAACACCTGAGAGTTTCCGTCAAGCCTGTCGGAGGTTCATCTATACGGAAAACCTCCTCCCAACCGCCGCAGCCAACGCCCCCGACGCAGCAAAACCCGAAAAGCCTCTTCAGCCCCCGAGCGCTGCCACACCAATCATTAGGAAAGTCATCGCTCAGATGGAAAGTGAAGATGGCTGGGTGGCGCTTGGCGGAGTAGGCAATCAGCTTGCCAATCTGGCATCTGATTTCGATCCGAGGACGTTCGGCTTCCGCAAGCTGAGCGATCTCGTCCGAAAGACCAATGCATTCGAAATCGAGCATGTCGAGGGAGGGGGTATGCGTATTCGCGTGAAAACGACATCATCCCCTAAGGAAGAGAAGCGATAAAGGCGCTGAGGGCGAGCGACGTTCGCGCAGATTGCGCCAAGCTACATGCAACTGTTAGCTATTTCCCGTAGCCGGCCTATCCACGAGTTTCTCGACCAATTGCCGAAGTTCCGAAGGCGTCGTGTGGCCGCCCACAATCTCGTGATAGCTGATGCCTGCCCGCCGCAGAGCTTCTTTTTTGACTGCGTCACGTGCGGCTGCTGTGCCTTGATGATGCGCGCGCCCTTGGTATTCGAGTGCATGTCGGGGCCGGCAGGCTTCGTCTACGAGAAGAAGGTCCACCCGCTTCGAATTGATGCAACTGTAGGCGCTGGCATCGGTGCTACGCAGAATTTCTCCCAGCGATACCTGGGCCATGACCTGCCACGCCGGATTGCAGTCGATCACCATCCGGTCAAGCTCCTTGAAGACCCGCACTTCGCTTCTGTTAAGGAGCGGCTGAATACTGAACTGAGCTCCCATGACAATTCGCAACTGATCTGCGGCATCAATGGGCTTAGGGGGTGGCGCATCCTTTCGCGGTCCCCAGATGTCGGCGGCGGTCTTGGCGACCACACGTTTTCGTTCCCAGCGCCAGCGGTTCCTTTCTTTCCATGCCTGCCGCTGCATCTTAGATAAAAACCGTTCCAGCGCCATGCCGGCGATGACGCCAGCTATTGCGACGGCGGCGAGCCGTATCGGATCAGCAAATTCGGGCGGCATGCAAAAATGCTACTCCGCAATGCAGATGGCTTCTGGCAATCTGACTTTCGCCATATCAGCAAAGCGTCAAGTATTGTGCAATGATCATTTTCCGCGACGGGCCAAGCCTGAATAGCCGTCGCTGTCCGAGGGCGCGGTAGCAGCCTCGGACGCGTCATGATAGTTGTCGGCGACGGGGCGAGGTGGGGCATCTCATTATGTCACGCATTTATATCCCGAGCACGGGACCGGATAACTGGCAAGCGTTGTTGGCTGATCCGAGCAAACACTGGCGGACCGGCTATTCCGCGCGGACACTCGCCCATTGCTGGGAACGGGCAAATGGTCTTCCACCAGAGATCGCCGCGATGTTCGACGGCCCGAGCGAACTGCTGCTTGCTCTTCCCGAGCACAAGGTTCCGCTGGCCGGTGGTCAGCGTCACAGTCAAAGCGACGTGTTCGCCCTTATACGCTTCGGCGAGAATACCTGCGCTGCCACAATTGAAGGGAAGGTCAACGAGCCGTTCGGCCCAACGGTCGGCGAATGGTTTGCGGACCCCTCTGATGGCAAACGCCTTCGCTTGCGTCAAATTTGCGACCTAATGGCCCTTGATGGCGTTCCGCCCATGGATATCCGCTATCAGTTGCTGCATCGAACGGCGTCAGCGCTCTTGGAAGCCAAGCGGTTCAAGACCGACGAAGCGGCGATGATCGTTCACACTTTTTCCGCCGCCCGAATGTGGTTCGATGACTTTGAGCGGTTCGCTGGGCTCTTCGGCAACACGGCGCGGCCGGATGAACCGATGGTCCTCGTCTTGAGAACTGGTCAGCGCCTCCGGCTCGGTTGGGCGACTGGAAATCCAGAACACCTCTTGCTTTGAACGTTCATCCGCCTGGAGCCAGAGCCTGCTCATTGGACGCAAGGCATCTCTGAGATCATTGCCTGGCTCACAACCAAAGGAAACCCATGCACTACGCAGCGATAGACGTTGGCTCTCCTGCAAAGGGGAACTTGGGCTGGTTTATCCTCGGTCCGGTTGTTGAGGAGGGTGGCACCGACCCTGACGCTCTAATAGATGCTATCGTGGAGGCTTCTCGACACGGCCCGCTCGTCCTTGGATTTGAAGCTCCAATGTACGTTCCCGCCGGCCGGCATGTCACAGCTCTATTAAAGGCGAGGCCAGGTGAAGGATCACGCGCATGGAGCGTTGCGGCAGGGGCAACGACGACTGCAATCGCTCTCGCTGTGGTCCCGTGGCTGCTCGACAGCATTTCCAAACGGTCTGTTGGGGCGCGAGCATGGCAAGATTGGAATAAGCTGCCCAAAAGCCCCGGAGAGATCGTTGTATTCGAAGCGTTTGTTTCCGGAGGTCCATCTGATGGCCATGTGGCAGACGCTCGCGCTGCCGCGATAGCAGCGAAAGCCGCGTTCGAAGACCAAAACCTGCCGATAGCCAGCGCGCTTGCAGACGAAGATTGCATGAGCTTGCTTGGTGCCGCGCTGCTTCACGCAGGGCTGACCGATGATATCTCAGAGCTGCATCGCCGGTGCTTGGTTGTGAGAGCGGCAAAGTCGGTCACCCCGCCTCCAACAGAGGCGATTGGTAATTCGACGGTCCAGCAGGTTCGGGCATGAACAATTTCGTCTTTCTAAACCTGCCCGAGAACTACCGCCTGGTTGATGCGTTGGCAGACGGCAAAAACGAACTTTGGTGGCGAACGACGCTGCTGAAACAGAAGATCGCCATGGGAGATCGCGTTTTTCTTTGGCAGGGCAAGGGCGGCCAAGAGATTTATCGCGGAGTACACGCGATTGCCGAGGTGATAGAGCGGCCGAGGCTGCTGCAATTTGAGGAGTTCGACAATTATTGGGTCGATGACGGTGAAAAGGCCGTTCAAGACGAACACACTCGCTTGCGGATCGTCGAACGAGCAGAGCGTGGTGGACACCTAAGGCAGAATGTCATTCTCCAATCGACAATTCTGCGCGACAGGGGCGTGTTCAGCGGTGCCCGAGGGATCAATTTCAACCTTACGGAAAAGGAAGCGGAAGAGCTTGTTCGTCTTTGGCATGAGCACGCCGGGGTCGTTGTCGATCCGACCCCAGATCAGCAATTGGTTCCAGTGGCGAACGACCCGGAAGACAAGAATGACGAAACAGCCCGAGATATGTTGGAAAGGGCTGCAACCAGCCTGCTGGGCAAGTCCCCGGCTGAGTTGGAGGCCCTACTCGCAAAGCCGAAGAAAGAGCGCGACGGAAAGCTTTTGCCCATTAAGGTAGCTGGTCGGGCACGCGACCCCGTCGTTATTGCCTATGCCAGGATCAGAGCAAGCAATGCTTGCGAAGTAGATGGCTGCACAATTCCGTTGTTCGTGACCTCGAACGGCGTCCCGTTTGTCGAGGTGCATCACATCCGCCCTCTTGGGAAAGGCGGAGCGGACAGCATCAACAATGTGGCGTGCGTCTGCCCGTCCCATCATCGTGAGGCTCATCACGGCAAGCGGGCTGATGCAATTCAAGCGGAGCTGACTAAGCTACGAAGCTCATAATCCGCGATAGCCCTCGATGAGCGGATGTTTCGAAGGCAGCTCATGATGTGGTCTGCCTTGCAGGAGGTAAAGCCGCAGGTGACGGTTCGCTTGTCGACGGACTCGACTTTGACCCCGTCGCCGTCGGTGCCTCTGTGGTCGGAGCCTCAGCCTTCTTCCGTTTGCGAGACGGCACGTTGCCTTCGAGCTTTTTTGCTTCCGCATCCAGACGGCTGCGGCGAGACGGTGCCACAAACGCCTCGAACACAAAGTGTTCTAAGATTTCTGCCAGCGTTTCCAACTCCTTGGGCTTTGGCTTCCAACCCCGATGCACCGACGCGCTTCCAGCATCTACCAGCAGTGCCAAACGGTCCTTGTCGACGCCGCCAATCTTTTGAAGCCGGACCAATTCGTCCAGTTTCTTGGCAAATGGGAGGTTGTCTTCGACCCCGAGCAAAATAGCAGCCACGTCGAAACACGTTCGCATACCGATTGCCGCCAGGATAGGGAGGTCAGCATCCAGCGCTCCGTAAACTTCCCTGATAGCCTGCTCAAGTTCGTCCGCGTCGCCAATGTGGACACCAAAATCGTCCAACCACTCAGGTTTTTGCCTTTTGGATAACGCAGGCCAATATGAAAGTGTTTCGATATGCTCGCTATCGGGTTCGCCCAACTCATTGTAGAATTGATGGATATTCTCGGAGTCAGCCGAAGATTTCTGGACGAAAATGTGATCGCAGCCACGGCATTGTAGAATATACCAATCGATCCACCACTGAATGTAGCCGTCGCCTTCCTGGCCATAATCCTTGTGATGTCCACGCACATCACAATTGCGCATGCCTCTGCACTCGGAACAAAACGCTTTGCGGATCACAGTGGCCGTTTCAGTCATCGTGCCTTCGCAGGTCGAACCGCTAGTTGCAGGGTGGGCGAGATCGTTCTGCAAGTGCTGCCGTTCGATGTCAACGTCCGTTCCGGGATCGCCCCGGCCAATTCCCAGCGTCGCCTTCATCTGGACCAAACGGCACTCTCTGCCTATGAAATGGGACAGCGCCTTCAGGTTGGCGCATGTTTCAGGATGTAGTTCCAATTCATGTCGACCCTTTCCCAGCAGAGCCTTGAACGCCATTTGTGGCAGGCGGCGGACATCCTTCGCGGCACCGTCGATGCGGCCGACTACAAGCAGTACATTTTCGGCCTGCTGTTTTTTAAGCGGCTCTGCGACGTATGGGACGAAGAGTTCGAGGCCCTGCTAGCCGAGACCGGCGACCGCGAGGAAGCTGCTGATCCTGACGAGCATCGCTTCCACATCCCGAAGGAACATCGCTGGGATGCCGTTCGGCGGCAATCAACGCAGATCGGCCAGCGGCTCAACAATGCTCTGAACGCCATCGAAGATGCCAACATCCGGCTGCGCGGCGTGTTTGGCGATGTGGACTTCGCCAATCAGGATCGCTTTTCAGATGCCCTGCTTGAAAAGCTTCTCGCGCATTTCGAGAAGCACCGCCTGCGCAATGCGGATGTGCCCGCTGACATGCTGGGCGATGCCTACCTCTATCTCATCAAGATGTTCGCCGAAGGCGCGGGCAAGAAGGGCGGCGAGTTCTACACGCCGCGCCAGATTGTCCGGCTTATGGTTGAGATCGTCGAGCCGCGCCCTGGTATGTCGATCTACGATCCCACTTGCGGCTCTGCCGGCATGTTGTTGGAGGCGGTGCAGTATCTGAAGGACCGGGGCGAAGATGCGCGCACCCTGTCGCTCTACGGGCAGGAAAAGAACTTCGCGACATGGGGCATCGCCGAGATTAACCTTTTCCTGCACAACGTCGACGACGCCTTCATCGCCAAGGGAGACACGATCCTTTCCCCTAAGCGGTATGACCCCAAAGCCCGCGAGTTCGTCGAGGGCATCGGGGCTTATGACCGGGTACTCGCCAATCCGCCCTTTTCGGAAAAGGTGTGGGGCTACGAGGTCTGGCAGAACGGTGACCCGTTCGGGCGCGATGTCTATGGTTGCCCGCCCAGAGGCTATGGCGACCTGGCCTTCGTCCAGCACATGCTCGCCAGCCTGAAGAATGACGGGATGCTCGCGGTGGTGGTGCCGCATGGTGTGTTGTTCCGTGGCGGTGCCGAGGGGCGGATCAGGGAGGCCATGCTGGCCGCAGACGTGATTGAGGCGGTCGTAGGCGTTGCCCCAAACCTGTTTTATGGCGCTGGCATCCCTGCCGCTGTGCTGGTGTGCCGCAAAAAAAAGCCTGCCGAGCGCCGGGGCAAGGTGCTGATCGTCAATGGTGATGCTACCTTCCAGCCGGGCAAAGCGCAGAACTTCCTGACCGACGGGCACGTTCGCACCCTGGCCGATGCCGTCCATGGCTTTGCTGACATTGAAAAGCTGGCCCGCGTCGTCCCGGTCGGGGAGATCAGCTCGAATGGCCACAACCTCAACATCAGCCGCTATGTACAGACCGGTGCGGATGCCGAAGCAGTCAATGTCGCGGCGGAAGTAGCTAAGCTTCGAGACCTGATCTCCAAGCGCAACGAGGCCGAGGCCGTGATGTTTGGGCACCTTCAGAGGCTTGGCTATGTCCTGTGAGGTGCCAGAGGGGTGGCTTGAGATTCCCCTTTCCGACTGCTTGGAAGACTTCCGCAACGGTTGGACCTACGACACGCGAGCATTGGATGGCACGGTGCCGATGACGCGCATTGAAACCATCTCAAGCGGTCAGATTGATTACGACCGCATTGGCTTTGCTCAACCGGACGAGAGGATAGAGGCATTCAAGCTGCGCCGAAATGACATCTTGTTCAGCCACATCAACAGCGTCGAACACATAGCAAAGGTTGCTATCAAAAAGGATGAGCGCGCGCTCTATCACGGCATGAACCTGATGCGCTTGAGGCCAAACGCTCAGGTAGTTCCGCATTTCCTTTTTGCTCGACTGCAGTCCGATGAAACACGAGATCATTTCCGGGCGACATGCAAAAGAGCGGTAAATCAGGCAAGCCTAAACAAGGGCGAAATCGGAAGTTACCGTTTTCTTTTCCCGCCCATCGACGAGCAGCATCGGATCGCCGAGGTGCTGCGGTCGGTAGATGAGGTGATTGCGAGAACACAGGCCGTGTATGATGCTGCCGTAGCCACACAGCACGCAGCCTTCGCGACGTTCTTGAGCAGTGGTGATCGGTCCAATGAAAGCCATGTGATTGCGGGATGGACCACTGGCAGGATCGACAGAGTAGAGAGGCTTCCGAAAGGGTGGCAGATCGTAAAGCTGGTCGAAGTGGCGCGACTGGAGAGCGGGCATACGCCGGATCGCAAAAAGCCTCAATATTGGGACGGTGGGGATGTGGGATGGATTTCGCTTCACGACACACAAAATCTCGAAAAAACCGACATTGCCGAGACTGAAATGCGGATCACGCGGGCTGGGCTGGCTAATTCGTCTGCTCGCCTGTTGCCGGCTGGAACGGTTTGCTTTTCGAGAACGGCGACAGTGGGAAAATGCGTCATCATGGCGAGGTCGATGGCCACAAGCCAAGATTTTGCAAACTTCGTCTGCTCTGAGAACCTGAACAACCGCTATCTATTGCACCTGATGCGCTGGATGCAGCCGGTGTGGAAGTCTTTGGCAAGCGGCAGCACTCACCAAACAATTTACATGCCCACGTTCAAGGCCTTGCAGATTGTCCTTCCTACGCTTGTCGATCAGGACACAATTGCGGAAGCCATGGATGGCTTTGTAAACGCCATTGATGGTTACGCAGAGGAATTGGACCGCCTTCGGAACATGAAGTCGTCGTTGATGTCGGACCTCCTCTCCGGTCGCGTGCGGGTGCCTGGATGAGCGAATACCGCCTTGCCGAGAAGGCGGCGCTCGATGCGCTGGCAGCGCTGGGCTGGCAGATGCTATCCCCGGCCACGGCCTTGGCGATGCGTGAGGAGGATAACCGCGTCATTCTCAAGCCCGTGCTGGTGGAGGCGCTGCGCGCGTTGAACAGCATCGGCGCTGAAGATGCCGAGGCAATCTACAATGACCTCGCCACGGTTTCCGACAACGAGGAATGGCAGCGGAAGCTGCGCGGTGGCTATTCCCGCCGCCGAACCGGCGAGAACCGCGATAGCCAAATAGCGCTGATGGACTTCAAGCAGCCGGGCCGCAATCGCTTCCATGCCGTTCGACAATTCCGTGTTGTCGCCCAGCGTCCCCGTGTGCCCGACATCGTGCTGTTCGTGAACGGTATCCCGCTGGTGGTGATCGAGGCAAAGTCGCCGCTCAAAGCCACAGCTAAGGCCGAGGAAGCCTTCGAGCAAATTAAGCAGTATGAGCGGGACATCCCCCGGCTGTTCTATCCCAATGCCTTCAACCTCGTGACCGATGGCATGACCACGCTGCATGGTGCGACAGGCGCGCCCTCGCAGTTCTATGCGCCTTGGCCTGACGCTTGGCCCCGCCACCGCGACGAGTTTCCAGACGATCTCGCCAAGGATTTATGGTGCCTGTGTGAACCTTCCCACCTGCTTGACTTGCTTGCCCACTTCATCGTGTTCGAGATCGACGCGGAAACAGGCCGGAAGATCAAGAAGGTCTGTCGATATCAACAGTTCCGGGCGGTCAACAAAGCCGTCGAGCGCGTTGCGGAGGGGAAGCATCGCAGGGGGCTGATCTGGCACACGCAAGGCTCTGGCAAGAGCCTGACCATGGTGTTCCTGGCTCTCAAGCTCAAGACCCATTTGACACTCGACGCGCCGACGCTCGCTAACCCGAACATCCTCGTGCTGACTGACCGGATCGACCTCGACGACCAGATCAGCAAAACGTTCGTTGCCTGCGGTTTGCCTAACCCTACGCAGTGCGGATCGGTCGCGGCGCTGCGCGAGGCGGTGAACCGGGGAGGCAACGGGCAAATTCTGCTCTCCACTATCTTCAAGTTCGCCGGATCGAAAGACCCGATCCCCAATTCGGCCGACTGGATCGTGCTGGTGGACGAGTGCCATCGCACGCAGGAAAAGGACTTGGGCGCTTACCTGCAGGCGACCTTGCCCGACGCCCACTTCTACGGCTTCACGGGCACACCGATCAAATCGACCGATAAGGATACCTATGCTCGGTTCAGCATTGCAGGCGAAGGGTATCTGGACAAATACGGCATCGACGACGCAGTGCGGGACGGGGCAACCGTGCCGATCCTCTATGAGGGCCGCAAAGCCGACTGGGCGATCAACGAGGCCGAGATAGACATCCTGTTCGACCGCTGGTTCGTGGACCTGGCGGATGACAAGCGCGAAGAACTGAAGCGCAAGGGACTGACGGTCGCCACAGTAGCCAAGCATCCGGAACGCACCCGGCTGATCGCGATGGACATCTGGGAGCACTTCAAGACCGTCTGCCAACCGGACGGCTTCAAGGCGCAGATCGTGGCCGTGGACCGCGAGGCAGTGATCCTCTACCGCTCGGCACTATCGGCCGTGATTGCCGCCGATCTGGAACGTGGCGGCGTGGAGGCAGAGATGGCGAAGGCCAAGGCCGAGGCGATGATCGCCTGCGTCTATTCCAAAAGCCAAGAGGACAACAAACCCTCCGAAAACCCGGAGGTAGCCGCGCTGCGCGCCGGGCTGGAAGCGCACTACCTCGACGATGCTGCCGAGAAGGACGTGAAGAAGCGGTTCAAGGCGTTCGGACAGCAGCCGAGCTTCCTGATCGTCTGCGATAAGCTGCTGACTGGCTTCGACGCTCCCATCGAGCACGTCATGTATCTGGACAAGCCGCTGAAGGAGCACAACCTGCTTCAGGCCATCGCGCGGACCAACCGAACCTGCGCGATTAAGCTGACGAACGGGGGCGAGATCGAGAAGCCCAACGGGCGCATCGTCGATTACATCGGCGTCACCGCCCATCTTGACGAGGCGCTGAAGTCCTACCGCTCCGAGGATGTCGAAAACGCGATGCGTGATATCGCCATCCTGCGCAATGATCTCAAGGAAGTCCACGCCCGCTACCGTGCGCAGAAGCGCGCTATGGGCCTGGAGGGCATGGATGAGAAAGCCGCCGCATATGCCGCCGCCAAGCTGGCAGCCGGGGGACAGGAGGACGATTGGTTCGATCTCCAGCGTCTGACCCGGAATTTCATCAAGGTCTATGGCGACTTGTCACCGGACCCGGCCATCCTTGAGTTCACCGCCGAAGTCAGATGGGCTTCCGCTTTCTTGCGGTTAGCAACGCAGGCAATCAGCAAGGACGAGAGCCTCGACCACCGGAGCTATTCGGGCAAGATCAGGGAGATGCTGGAGCAGCATGTCCATGTCACCGGCCTTTCGACGACGATCCGCCTGCGCAACATCACCGATCCGAATTTCGCCGACGACTTCGCTACCGACGGCAAGGCCGAACCGGAATTGCATGAGGCGTTCATTCGCAAGTCCGCCGAGCTTCGCCGCGTCACCCGCGAACTGGTGGACAAGAACCCGGCCCAGTACGGACGCTTCTCCGAGCGGGTACTGGAGATCATTCGCCGTTTCGAGGAAGGTCAGCTCGCCGCCGCCGACGGCCTGCGCGATTTCCAAGGGCTGACCGGCGATATCGAAGCAGAGCAGGGCGCGCACGCCGAGCTGGGCATGGACGAGAACGCCTTTTCGATCCTACGCATCATCGAAGCCATCGTGCCCGACACTAACCACGCCACCTTGCAAGACGCGGCCATCGGCATTGGTGCAGTCTATTCCGAGGCCGCCGCGACGCAGCCCGCCTTCGCCCAGATGGAGGCCTACCTGCGTTCCTTGCGCCAGCAGGTCCGGCGCATCCTGGCAGAGCACGACATCGGCGAAACTAAGGTGATCCGCGAGAAGGTCGAGGATTTCGCCATCCATGCCTATGGGGGCGCTGCCTGATGCCGACGCTTCAGATCGGCCGAAAGCAAATTCCCTACGAGCTTCGCCGCTCGGCTCAAGCATTGGAACGCCGCATCACCGTCACGCCGGGCCATGTCGAGGTACTGGCGCTCACCAGCGACGACGACGACGACATTGCAAGCTTTTTAGAACGCAAGCGGCAGTGGGTCTTCAACACCGTTCGCGAGATGGAGCGGATCACCTCAGACCGGCATGCCGTGCCTCGTTTCATGACCGGCTCGAAGATACCCTATCGGGGCCGCCGCATGCGCCTCACTGTTCGACGCACCGATGGCGACCGGATCGATCTGACTTTCCGCAACGGCTTCATTGTCGATCTTCCCACGTGGGCAGGCAGCGACGCCGACAAACTCGTCGCCCGCGAACTCAAGCTGTGGATCAAACGGCGCGTGCGGCGCGATGTGAAGGAGATCGCGGCAGACTACAAGACGCGGTTCGGACTTGCTCCTCGCTCGATCCGCGTCGGCGATTTCGCCAATGGCTGGGGATCATGCGGAGCTGAGGGCAACATCCTGATCAACTGGCATCTCGTTTTCGCTCCGAAGAAGGTCCTGGAGTATGTCATTGCCCATGAGCTGACGCATCTCCGGCACCGCTCGCACGGGCCTGCATTCTGGGATTTTCTGCGAACGATTGCGCCTGACTTCGAGGCGTCCAAGACATGGCTAGACGCCAATCAAGGAAGTCTGAGCGCGGAGTTCCTCGATATCTGAACAGATGGCATACGCAGAAGGCTGCTTGGCGTCGAAAACGCCCTCTAAGCGCGGGCTAAAGGTGCAGCCAGCGGTGCAGTCCGCTGGAGTTGTTGTCCAGAAAACTCAATCAAATCAGGTTGTTATGGAATTTATATGGCGGAGAGGGAGGGATTCGAACCCCCGATACCCTTGCGAGTATGCCGCATTTCGAGTGCGGTGCATTCGACCACTCTGCCACCTCTCCGCGAGGTCATGGTCGGCCGTTGCCGGCGCGGCGCACTAGATAACGGCTGACCGCCGCAGTTACAAGGCCCTAGTCGACCGATTTCCCGCTTCTTGAAAAAGCGTCGGCGAGGCGACGGACCGGCGCGCGGCCCGCGGCATGCTCAGGAGCAAGGGCCGCTCGCCTTGACTTCCTTGCGACCTTCGGTTAGGGACAGCCCGCATCCGGCGTGGGGCTTCTCCGCGCCGCTTGTTTTTTGAACCCGCAGACTGACAAAAAGACGGCCGAACCGCCTGAAGCGGTTCATCGAGGCCGACCGAACAGCGAAAGGCAAAAAATGTTCGCAGTCATCAAAACGGGCGGCAAGCAGTATCGCGTCGCCGCCAACGATCTGCTCAAGATCGAGAAAGTCGAAGCCAAGGTCGGCGAGATCGTCGAGATCGGCACTGTTCTCGCGCATGGCGAGGGTGAGAATGTCACCTTCGGCGCGCCGTTCGTCGATGGCGCTCTGGTCACGGCGGAAGTCGTCGAGCAGGGCAAGAACCGCACCGTCATCGCTTTCAAGAAGCGCCGCCGCCAGAATTCGCGCCGCAAGATCGGCCACCGCCAGCTTCTGACCACCGTCCGGATCTCCGAGATCCTGCTGGGCGGCGCCAAGCCGTCGAAGAAGGCCGCCGCCAAGGCTGAGGCCAAGGCGCCCGAAGCCAAGGCAGACGTCGCCGCCGAGGCGAAGGCCGAAGCCGCTCCGAAGGAGGCCAAGGCCAAGAAGGAAGCCAAGGCAGAGGCCGCCCCCAAGGAAGCTCCCGCCAGCGAAGAGGCCAAGGCCGCGCCGCTGTTCAAGGCACCGAAGGGCGAGCCGGACGATTTGACCGTGATCAAGGGCATCGGTCCCGTCGCGGCGAAGGATCTCGCCGAGCAGGGCATCGTCACCTTTGCGCAGCTGGCCAAGCTGACCGAGAAGGATGTCGCCAAGATCGACGAGCACATGCCGTTCAGCGCCGACCAGATCAAGGATTGGCGCGAGCAGGCCAAGGAGCTGGCGAAAAAGAAGTAAGGACGGTCGGCGATAATCGTCGCCGGTACGCACTTGAAACGGAACGCGAACGCGTTCATAAGACCATTCAAGCGCCTCAGGGCGCATCGGAGTTAGTTAGATGGCACACAAGAAAGCTGGCGGTTCGTCGCGCAACGGTCGCGATTCGCACTCCAAGCGTCTCGGCGTGAAAAAGTTCGGTGGCGAAGCCGTCGTCGCCGGCAACATCATCATTCGTCAGCGCGGCACGCAATGGCATCCGGGCACCAACGTTGGCATGGGCACGGACCACACCCTTTTTGCGCTCGAAGCCGGCGCAGTCACCTTCAACAAAAAAGCCAACGGCCGAACCTACGTCTCGGTAAACCCGATCACCAAAGCAGCGGAGTAGCCGGTTCCGCACCATAACACCGGCGCCCATCTCGGGAACCGGTGTCTGGCCAGGCCAGGAAAAGGATCAGGAGAGATGGGCTTCCATCTCTCCTTTTTCATTTTTCTTTGCCCTGGAGGACTAAAATGGTTGCCGAAGCGAAAGACACCGAAGACGAAAGTTACGCGATCGATTGCCCGGTGCTCGCCACCGAGCGCCTGGTCATGCGCGCTCCGCGCGAGAGCGATCTCGCTCAACTCGTCGC
Organism: Mesorhizobium sp. AA23; assembly: GCF_001672435.1. Lineage (NCBI taxonomy): Bacteria > Pseudomonadati > Pseudomonadota > Alphaproteobacteria > Hyphomicrobiales > Phyllobacteriaceae > Mesorhizobium > Mesorhizobium sp. AA23. The sequence goes on along the minus strand of NZ_LYTP01000001.1, from coordinate 694,703 downwards.
TCTGGCCGACAACCGTCACGTCGCCGAAATGCTGGCCCGCATGCCGCATCCTTACGGCGAAGCCGAGGCCCGCGCCTTCCTCGCCATGGCCTCGTCGCGCCGCGCCGGCATCGCCTATGCGCTGACTCTCGCCGGCACCGGCACTTTCGTCGGCTGCGCGGGGTTGAATACCACCGATCGCGGGCTGGAGCTGGGCTACTGGATCGGCGAGCCTTACTGGAAGCGCGGCTATGCGACCGAGGCGGCGCACGCGCTGGTCGACCTTGCCTTCCAGAAGACCTCGATCCAGGTGCTGCATGCCTCGACCAGGGTCATCAATCCGGCATCGCGCCGCGTCATCCACAAGTGCGGCTTTCAGTATGCCGGCCAGGGCATGCTGAACTCGATCGTCGCCGGCCAGGTGCCGGTCGAGCGCTACCGGCTGGACCGCAAGACCTGGACGAGCCTGCGCAACTGGGTGCACTTCTAGGCATGTTGAAATTCAGGTGAGGCCGGCCTGCAAATGACGGTTTCCTGCGCTTCCGGTGCTCGCGTACTTGCAGTACGCTCCGCTCCGGTTCCCGGAAGCCGTCATTTTCGGCTCAGCCTGACCTGAATAGCAACACGCCTAGGCGTCGGCGCTCAGAGACGACTCAACCCAATTCGACCCAGACCGGCAGGTGGTCCGATCCACGCGCCTGCCGGTCGGCCCACAGGCGCTTCAGCGAGCCGGCGAGCGAAGCGCTGGTGAAGACGTAGTCGATGCATTTGTGGCGGCCCGCATCGTTGGGACGATTGGGGTCGATCCAGGTGAAGAGGCCGGAAACGTCCAAGCGCTGGGCGACATCGACGGCGAGATCGGCGGTGAGCGGCATGCCGAATTCATGGTCCGGGCGTCCGGCGAGTTCGACATATTCGGGCGATCCGGGCAGCATGTTGAAGTCGCCCATGACGATGAAGGCTTCCGGATAGGGCAGGTCCGGCAGGCCGATTTCGGGAATGCCGGAAAGGCCGCCGCCTTCCAGCGCGTAGTTGAGCAGGCGCTGGCGCAGGAAACGGATCTGGCTCTGACGCTCGACGGGGCTGCGGTGGTCGAGATGGGTGGAATAGAAGCGGATGAAGCCGAGCGGCGTCTCGATCAGCGCCTCCAGGGCGCCGCGCTGGAAGTTCATCCGCTCCAGGCTGCGGCTGCGCGGCAGAAGGAGATTACGCGACAGATGAATGGGCGTCTTCGACAGCACCATGTTGCCGAGCTGGAAGGTGCGGGTGACGGCGCGGCCGGCATCCAGGCGCGAGCCGATATTGACCTCGAAATTGCTGGCATAGGCGACAAAATAGTCCGGCAGCGCCTCGCCGATCTCGGCCACCATGTCGCGGTCGCCGTTGCGCGGGTTGTTGCGGGTGACTTCCTGCAGGGCGATGACATCGGCGCCGCGCACCGCGTCGGCGATGCGGCCGACATCGTATTTGCCGTCGAGGCCGATGCCATACTGGATATTGTAAGTGACAAGCTTCATTCGCCCCTCCCGGTCTCGCCCGCGAACAGTGCTACCGCGCCCCTGGCTAAAGTGCATCCGGCGCTTTAGTTGCAAACGGGCCTCGCCCTTGGCTCCACCTTGGTTTAGAGCAATCCCGCAAGCGCAATAGCAGAAACCTGAAAATCCGATGAAATTCCTCGACCAAGCCCGAGTTTACATCCGGTCCGGCGACGGTGGTGCCGGATCGATGTCGTTCCGCCGCGAGAAATTCATCGAGTTCGGCGGTCCGGACGGCGGCGACGGTGGCCGAGGCGGCGATGTCTGGGTCGAAGCCGTCGATGGCTTGAACACACTGATCGACTACCGTTACCAGCAGCATTTCAAGGCCAAGACCGGCATGCACGGCATGGGCCGCAACATGACGGGCGCCAAGGGCGCCGACGCGACCCTGAAAGTGCCGGCCGGCACCCAGGTATTCGCCGAGGACAATGAGACGCTGATCTGCGATTTGACCGAGGTCGGCCAACGCTTTCTGCTCGCCAAGGGCGGCAATGGCGGCTTCGGCAACCAGCATTTCAAGACCTCGACCAACCAGGCGCCGCGCCGCGCCAATCCCGGCCAGCCGGGCGAGGAGTTGAGCATCTGGCTGCGGATCAAGCTCATCGCCGATGCCGGCCTTGTCGGCCTGCCCAACGCCGGCAAGTCGACTTTCCTTGCGACTGTCACCGCCGCCAAGCCGAAGATCGCCGACTATCCCTTCACCACGCTCTATCCCGGCCTCGGCGTGGCCCGCATCGACGGCCGCGAATTCGTCCTGGCCGACATCCCCGGCCTGATCGAGGGCGCGCATGAGGGCGTCGGCATCGGCGACCGCTTCCTCGGTCATGTCGAGCGCACGCGCGTGCTGCTCCATCTCGTCTCGGCGCAGGAGGAAAATCCCGGCAGGGCCTACAAGACCGTGCGCGCCGAGCTCGCAGCCTATGGCCATGGGCTGGCCGAGAAGATCGAAATCGTCGCCCTCAGCCAAGTCGACATCCTCGACGCGGACGCCCGCAAGAAGAAGGCTGCCTCGCTGAAACGCGCCGCCGGCCGCGCGCCGATGCTGTTGTCGGCCGTCACCGGCGAAGGCGTCGAGGCTGTGCAGCGCGCGCTGATGGCGGTGGTCGCCGAGGCGCGCGACGCCGTTCCCGCTACAGTCGATACGCGCTGGCGGCAAAACCCATGAAATCGCTGAAGTCATACCGGCGCATAACCGTGAAGATCGGCTCGGCGCTGCTCGTCGACCGCGCGACCGGCTTGAAGCGCGATTGGCTGACCTCTTTAGCCGAGGACATCGCGGTGCTCGCCAATGCCGGCGCGGAGGTGCTCGTCGTCTCCTCGGGCGCCATCGCGCTCGGCCGCACCATTCTCGGGCTTGGCAAACGCGCGCTGAAGCTCGAGGAAAGCCAGGCGGCGGCGGCCGTCGGACAGATCGCGCTTGCGGGCGCCTGGTCGGACGCGCTGGGCAGGGACGGGCTCAAATCCGGGCAGATTCTGTTGACCCTCGGCGATACCGAGGAGCGCCGCCGCTACCTCAACGCCCGCGCCACGATCTCGACCTTGCTCAAGATGAAGGCGGTGCCGGTCATCAACGAGAACGACACGGTCGCGACCTCCGAAATCCGTTATGGCGACAACGACCGGCTGGCAGCGCGGGTGGCGACCATGATGGGCGCCGATCTTCTGGTGCTGCTTTCCGACATCGACGGGCTCTATACGGCGCCGCCGGCCAAGGACCCGCAAGCCAAGTTCATTCCGGTGGTCGAGCGCATCACGCCGGACATCGAGGCGATGGCGGGCGCCGCCGCTTCGGAACTCTCGCGCGGCGGCATGCGGACGAAACTCGACGCGGGCAAGATCGCAAACGCCGCCGGCACGGCGATGATCATCACCGCCGGCACCAAGCTGTCGCCGCTGATGGCGATCGAGCGCGGCGAGCGCGCCACTTTCTTCAAGCCCAGCGCCAACCCGGTGAAGGGCTACAAGACCTGGATCGCGGGACAGTTGGAGCCGGCCGGGCGGCTCACCGTCGATGCCGGCGCTGTCGGCGCGCTGAAATCGGGCAAGTCGCTGCTGCCGGCCGGCGTCAAGCTCGTCAGCGGCAATTTCTCGCGCGGCGACACGGTGGCGATCCTGTCGCCCGAGGGCCGCGAGATCGCGCGCGGGCTGGTTGCCTATGATGCCGCCGATGCCGTAAGGATTGCGGGTTTGAGGACGGCCGAGATCGAAAATGTGCTCGGCTATGAAGCGCGCTCGGCGATGATCCATCGCGACGACCTTGTGGTAAGCCGATCCAGTGATCAAGTATTGGCCGACGACCAAGTTTTGGCCGACGAATGACCCAGCGGAGGATGAACCATGCTGAAGCTGCATGACAAATCCGGGGAAGATACGGTGGCGCTGATGGCCGATATCGGCTTCCGCGCCCGCGCCGCTGCCCGACCGTTGGCCGTCGCATCGACCAAGGCCAAGAACGACGCCTTGGCCGCGATGGCCGACGCCATCCTGCGCAACGAGCAGGCGATCCTAGAGGCCAACGCCATCGATATGTCGAACGGCGAGGAAGCCGGGCTGTCCGGTTCCTTCATGGACCGGCTGAAACTCAACCCCTCACGTATCAAGGCGATGGCCGACGGCATTCGCGACATCGCGGCGCTCAAGGATCCGGTCGGCGAGGTAATTGCCGAATGGGACCGGCCGAACGGCCTCCATATCGAGCGCGTGCGCACGCCGCTCGGCGTCATCGGCGTCATCTATGAAAGCCGCCCGAACGTGACGGCCGATGCCGGCGCGCTCTGCCTGAAAGCCGGCAATCCCGTGATCCTGCGCGGCGGCTCGGATTCGATCAATTCGTCATCGGCTATCCATGCCTGCATGGTCGAAGGGCTGAAGGCAGCCGGCCTGCGGCAAGACGCCATCCAATTGGTGCCGACCACCGACCGCGCCGCGGTCGGCGAGATGCTCAAGGGCCTAGCCGGCAATCTCGACGTCATCATCCCGCGCGGCGGCAAGAGCCTGGTCGGGCGCGTGCAGACCGAGGCGCGCGTGCCGGTCTTTGCCCATCTCGAAGGCATCTGCCATCTCTATGTCGATCGTTCGGCGAAACTCGACATGGCGGTCCAGATCGCCGTCAACGCCAAGATGCGGCGCACCGGCGTGTGCGGCGCCGCCGAGACGCTGCTAGTCGACCGCGCGGTGGCGTCCACGCATCTGGTGCCGATCCTGGAGGCCCTGCGCGCCGCCGGCTGTGAGGTCCATGCAGAGGTCGAGGTGATGAAAGCCTTCGCCGACGCCAGCCCGGCGACCGACGCCGACTGGGTGACGGAATATCTCGACGCGATCATCGCGGTGAAGCTGGTCGACGGCGTGGCCGGCGCGATCGAGCATATCGAGACCTTCTCCTCGCATCACACCGAGGCGATCGTCGCCGAGGATGCGCAAGCGGTCGACAAATTCTTCAGCGAGATCGACTCGGCGATTTTGTTGCACAATGCCTCGACACAGTTCGCCGACGGCGGCGAGTTCGGCATGGGCGCCGAGATCGGCATCGCCACCGGCAAGATGCATGCGCGCGGACCCGTCGGCGTCGAGCAGCTGACCTCGTTCAAGTACCGCGTGCGCGGGTCGGGGCAGGTGAGGCCTTGATATCGCTTGCCCTAAGAGGCTGAAGCTTGCGCCTAGGCACCCCCCTCCGGCCTGCCGGGCATCTCCCCCGCAAGGGGGGAGATCAGCTGATTCTCCCGGTTTCGCCGGTCACCAACACTGCAGGATTTGCGGCTGCGAAGGAGCTGCCAATCTCCCCCCTTGCGGGGAGGATGCCCGGCAGGGCAGAGGGGGGTGCCTAGCGTCATGCTTTCCCAGCCCGAGCAGCCCGTCCCAGCGCCCTATCTCCACATGCCCCACGCTGGCAAAGGGCTGGCCGTCGGCCTGTTCGGCGGCTCGTTCAACCCGCCGCATGCCGGTCACGCGCTGGTCGCCGAGATTGCGCTGAGAAGGCTGGCCCTCGACCAGCTCTGGTGGATCGTGACGCCCGGCAATCCGCTGAAAAGCGCGCGCGAGCTGGCGCCGCTCGCCGAGCGCGTCGCGCTGTCCGAAAGGATCGCCAGGAATCCGAAGATCAAGGTTACTGCCTTCGAGGCGGCGCAGCATGTCCGCTACACCGCGGACACGCTGGCGCTGGTCAAGGCGCGCAATCCGGGCGTCGACTTCGTCTGGATCATGGGTGCGGATTCCTTACGCGACTTCCATCGCTGGCAGCGCTGGCGCGAGATCGTGCTGACCTTCCCGATCGCCGTCATCGACCGACCGGGCGCCACGCTCTCCTTCCTGTCCTCGGTCGTCGCCAAGACCTTCGACTATGCCCGCGTCGACGAAGGCGACGCCCCGCTGCTCGCCCGCATGCGGGCGCCGGCCTGGACCTTCATCCATGGCCCGCGCTCGTCGCTTTCCTCCACCGCGATCCGCAAGGCGGCGAAGGGCTGAGGCGCCCTTCTTCCACAAGGGGCCGAGCGATGTCGCTTTTACGGCGGCCTTTCGCATTCCGATCAGCCAAGCTGCGAGGGCATGCTGACGCAGACCCAAACCGATCCCGGACAATCGGCGCCGCTGATTGCCATTGCCGGCGTCATCGTGTCGATGGCGCTAATCGCGATCGGCAACGGGCTGATGTTCGCCTTCATTCCGGTGCGGCTCGGCGCCGATGGTTTCGATCCGACCTGGGCCGGACTGATCGTCACCGGCCTTTCGGCCGGCGGGCTCGCCGGCTGCATCCTGACCGGACCCTTGGTGCGCCGGGTCGGCCATGCCCGCGCGTTCATGGTGCTTTCGGCGCTGATCGCGCTCTCCAACGTGGCGATCGGCGCCGGACCGATGCCGCTGCTGTGGATCGCGGCGCGGGCGCTCTACGGCTTCGCCATATGCGGCCTCTTCATCGTCGCGCAGAGCTGGCTCAACGACGCCTTGCCGAACGCCATACGCGGCCGGGTGATGGCGGTGTTCTACGTCGCCTATATCGCCGGATTGGGCGTCGGTTATGCGACGCTCGCCGCGATCGACATCCAGACGGCGGCGGCGCCGCTGATCGGCATCGCCTTCACCGCGTTGTCCATCCTGCCGGTGGGCATGACGCGGCTTGCCCAGCCGCCCGCGCCGCAGGCCGCTTCGGTGGCGCTCGGCCAAGCGTGGAGGATCTCGCCAGTCGGCGTCGTCGGCATGCTGGCGGTGGGCGGCCTGTCGATGATCATTTCCGGTTTTGCGCCGATCCACGCCACCGCCAAGGGTTACAGCCAGGCAGAGGTGGCGCTGCTCTTGTCGGCGATGCCGGTCGGCACGCTGATCCTGCAGATACCGCTCGGCTGGCTCTCCGACCGTACCGATCGCCGCTATGTGCTGGCGGGCACGGCGGCGCTGGCGGTGGTGGCGAGCCTGCTCGCCATCGCCTTCGACGGCGGCGCGCTGATGGCCCTGGTGGCGATCTATCTCATCTGGGACGGTGCATCGGAATCGATCTATTCGCTGTCCAGCGCCCACGCCGCCGATCGCGCCAGGAAGGAAGAGCTGCTGGCGCTGTCGAGTTCGCTGCTCTTTGCCTGGTCGCTGTCCGGCTTCATCGTACCCGGCATCGTGACGGCGCTTTCCGCCGTCTTCGGCACCGAGACCTTCATCTATGTCGGCATCGCCATCGCTTCCGCGTTCTGCCTGTTCGTGCTGTGGCGGGTGTTTGCGGCGCGACCGATGCCTGCTGCCGCAACCGGCAGCTTCGCGCCGATGTCGGCGCAGACGCCCCTGCCGGTGGAGCTCGCCTTCGCGTCGGAGGAGCCGACAAAGCCGGCCAAGGACTGACGAGATTATTGTTTGCGGACTTCCTGGGACGGTATCTCGGGCGGCGGCAGGGGGATCGAAATGCCCTCGTTGTCGAAGGCCAGCTTGGCGCGTTTGGTCATGTCGATCTGGGTGGCGAAATAGTCGGCCGCGGAAGTCCAGTAGCGCAGGGTCAGTGAAACCGTGCTCTCGCCAAGCCCTGCGATGAAGGCGATCGGCGCCGGCTCGCGCCGCACGCGCTTCTCGGCATTGGCGATGGCAAGCAGAGTCTTCTGCCCGCGGTCGATGTCGTTCCATGAACCGATGCTCAAGCTGATATCGGTGCGCCTGACGCCGTTGCGGGTGAAATTGCGCACCGGCTGGTTCCACAGCGTCTGGTTGGGCGCCAGGATGTAGATGCCTTCGACAGTGCGCAGCTTGGTCGCGAACAGGCCGATCTCCTCGATCGAGCCGGCGATCGCACCGACCTCCACATATTCGCCGATGCGGAAGGGCCTCAGCGCAAGCAGCATGATGCCGGCGGCGATGTTCTGCAGCGTACCTTGCAGTGCAAGGCCGATCGCCAGACCGGCAGCGCCGATCGCGGCGATGATCGAAGCCGTCTGCACGCCAAACTGGCCGAGCACCATGATAACGACAAGGATCAGGATGCCGTAGCGGACGACCTGGGAGAAGAAGTGGCGCAGCGTCTCGTCAAAGCCGTGAATATGACCGAGCCCGGCATAGATCGATCGCTCGGCAAGGCCGGCAACGAGGTAGCCGACAACCAGGAGGATCACAGCACCGATTGCCGAGAAGGAATAGGAGACTATCAGCGAGCTTAGCTGCGCAAGCCCGGCCTGAATCGTGATGAGGGCGCTCTGCGGGTCGATTGGCATGGTTGGGAATCCCCTTTGTCCGGTGTGCCGATAACCCATGCGGCGCGCAGGGGTTCCGCTCTTTTCAGCCTTCCGAGGGCCTGTCCGGCCTGCCGAGGCCGCCCTGAGAGCGCGCCCGTCTTGAAACTGCAATGGAACTCTGCCTATCTAAGCAGGGTCACCTGATTTGCCGGGTGATTTGGTTGTTCTTATTGGGAAAGGAAACACACTGAGAACAGCACTGCGGAAGAAGGCCGATATCGTGCCTTCGCCGGCCGGGATCAGCGGAAGCGATGCTGCCTCCCTCGCCATCAAGACAGTCCTTGCCAGTCTGGAAGACTCCAAGGCCGAAAACATCGTCTCAATCGACATCCAGGGTAAATCGAGCCTCGGCGACTATATGGTCGTCGCATCGGGCCGATCGCACCGCCATGTCTCGGCGGTCGCCGACCATCTCCTCAAGGCGCTCAAGGATGCCGGTCTCGGCATGGCGCGCGTCGAAGGGCTGGCCAGCGCCGACTGGGTCCTGATCGATTCCGGCGACATCATCGTCCATGTCTTCCGTCCCGAAGTCCGCGAATTCTACAATCTCGAAAAGATGTGGCAGGCGCCGGATCTCGAGGAAGAGACCTTGCACTGAGCCGTATCGCGGGCCGTGACCGTTCCGGTCCGGCGCCGATCGAGAGCTCGCCGAGGCGAGGATGAAGATCACCGTTCATGCCGTGGGCCGGATGAAGACCGGCCCCGAGAGAGAGCTCGCCGACCGCTATTTCGAGCGCTTCGCCAAGAGCGGGCCCGCGGTCGGGCTGGAATTTGCCGGCATTGTCGAGACATCCGAGAGCCGCGGCCAGAGCGCCGACGAACGTCGCCGCGAGGAGGGCCAGAAGCTGCAGGGTCAGCTGCAGCAAGGCAACGTGCTGTTCCTGCTCGACGAACGCGGCAAGGCGCTGTCCTCGGAGGACCTGGCGGCCCGCATCGGCCAGTTGCGCGACAGCGGCCGCAAGGCGCTGGTCATCGCGATCGGCGGCGCGGACGGCCATCACAAATCCTTGCGCGAAGAGGCCGATCTGGTGTTGTCGTTCGGAGCGCTGACCTGGCCGCATCAGCTGGTGCGCGTCATGCTGGGCGAACAGCTCTATCGCATCGCCACCATCCTTGCCGGGCATCCCTATCACCGCTCGTGAGTCATCGTTCGCGCTGTGACCCCGAAAGCTGGGGATCACGTCCGCTTGCACCGATTTCCGCCTCAATGAACCGACATCACGGTTGTTGCGGGTGCTCCAACATGGTTGATGGTTCGTTAACGAAGCGGCGGATAGAGTCGAGGCCTGATGTCTGAGGGCTGGAATTCGAGAACGCGCGCCTGGCGCAGCCGCTGCGGCTTGACACTTGTCGCCGCGCTGATCGCGCTCGGGCCGGCTATGGCCGCGGAAAATTCGCTCGATGTCGCACCGGACCCCGACAAGAGCCGGGTCGAATACGAGCAGATCTCCAAGGAAATCTCCTTGTCCTCCGAGCGGCTGGCCAAGCTTGCCGCCGACGTCGCGACGGTCAAGAAAGACCATGCCTCGATCAGTGCGGCGCTGATCCAGTCGGCGATGACCGAGCAGAAGCTCGGCCAGGACATCGAGGACATCGGCGCCAAATTGGAAGGACTGAAGGCCGAGCAAGAGAAGCTGCACGCTTCGCTGGTGGCGCGGCGCGACGTACTTGCCGAGGTGCTCGGCGCGCTGCAGCGCATGGGGCTCAATCCGCCACCGGCGATCCTGGTCAAGCCGGAGGACGCGTTGTCGTCGGTGCGCAGTGCCATCCTGCTCGGCGCCGTGGTGCCGGAATTGCGCCAGCAGACCGACAGGCTGCTCGCCGATCTCAAGGAACAGACCCGGGTGACGGCCTCCATCGAGGCCGAACGCGGGCGGCTTACCGCTGCCGTCACCGAGCAGACGGCGGAAAAGAAACGACTGACCATGCTGCTCGCGGCCAAGCAGAAGCTGCAGGCCGATACCGAAGCGGCCCTGGCAGCAGAGCGGCAGCGCTCGCAGCAGCTGGCGGACAAGGCCAGCAGCCTCAAGGACCTCATCGCCTCGCTCGAGGCCGACAAGGCGCGCAAGGCGGCCGACCAGGCCAAGGCGGCCGATCGGAAATCGGCGGACGCCGACACGACCGCATCGACGGCGGAACCCGCCGCGCCGCCGGTGCCGGAGGGCAATCGTTTAACCGCTTCCGCCCCGTTCGCGGCGCTCCAGGGCCAGATCGCGCTGCCGGTCATCGGCAAGATCAAACGGCGCTTCGGCACCGACGACGGCAATGGCGCAATGATGCAGGGAGACATGGTTGCGACACAATCGGGGGCCATCGTCACCGCGCCGGCGGATGGAAACGTTCTTTATGCGGGGCCGTTTCGCTCCTATGGTCAACTCTTGATCCTCAATGCGGGCGATGGGTATCATGTCGTCCTGGCGGGGATGAGCAGAATCAGCGTCGCGACCGGACAGTCGGTGCTCGCAGGAGAGCCGATCGGCGCGATGGGAGAGGCCCGGGTGGCAAGCACCTCGGCCTCGCAGAATGGAAATGCGACGCCGGAACTCTATGTTGAGTTCCGCAAGGATGGAAAACCCGTCGATCCGAACCCCTGGTGGGCGGACCGATTTTCTGGAAGGACGTGAAATGATGCGGAAATTGTCGCTTCTGTTTGCCGGCGCGCTGATGGGCGCATCGGCAATGAGCCTGGTCTACGGCGCACCTGGCTCGGCGGCGAATGCTGCGGGTTCCGAGACCTACAAGCAGCTGGCGATCTTCGGCGACATCTTCGAGCGCGTGCGCGCGCAATATGTGACGCCCCCGGACGACAAGTCGCTGGTTGAGAACGCCATCAACGGCATGCTCGCTTCGCTCGACCCGCATTCGTCCTACATGAATGCCGAGCAGGCGCAGGATATGCGCGTGCAGACCAAGGGCGAGTTCGGCGGCCTCGGCATCGAGGTCACGATGGAGAACGACCTGGTCAAGGTGATCACGCCGATCGACGACACGCCGGCCGCAAAGGCGGGCGTGCTTGCCGGCGACTATATCGCCAAGATCGACGGCGAGGAGGTGCGCGGCCTCACCCTCAATGACGCGGTCGAGAAGATGCGCGGCCCGGTCAACACGCCGATCAAGCTCACCATCCTGCGCCAGGGCGCCGACAAGCCGATCGAGTTGACGGTCGTGCGCGACATCATCAAGGTCAAGGCGGTGAAATACCGGGTCGAGAACGACATCGGCTACATGAAGATCACCTCCTTCACCGAGAAGACCTATGACGATCTCGAGAACGCCATCGAGAACATCAAGAAGCAGGTGCCCAACGACAAGCTGAAGGGCTATGTACTCGACCTGCGCCTCAATCCGGGCGGCCTGCTCGACCAGGCGGTGAGCGTGTCGGACGCCTTCCTGAAGCGCGGCGAGATCGTCTCGACCCGCGGCCGCGATCCGAAGGACGTTACCCGCTTCGACGCCAAGCCGAAGCAGAACGACGACATCGGCGGCAAGCCGCTGATCGTGCTGGTCAATGGCGGCTCGGCAAGCGCGTCCGAGATCGTCGCCGGCGCGCTGCAGGATCTGCGCCGCGCCACCGTCGTCGGCACGCAGTCGTTCGGCAAGGGTTCGGTGCAGACCATCATCCCGCTCGGCGAGAACGGCGCGCTCAGGCTCACCACCGCGCTCTATTACACGCCGTCGGGCAAGTCGATCCAGGGCAAGGGCATCACGCCCGACATCAAGGTCGAGCAGCCGCTGCCGCCGGACCTGCAGGGCAGGGACCTGACCCGCGGCGAATCGGACCTCAAGGGCCACATCAAGGGGGCCGACGAGAGCTCGACCGGCTCGGGCTCGGCCGCCTATGTGCCGCCGGAGCCGAAGGACGACCTGCAGCTGATCTATGCCGAACAGCTGCTGCGCGGCCAAAAGACCGATCCGGCCTTCCCGCCGAACCCGGACAAGGCTGTGCTGAACCAGTAAAGACGGGGAGGGCCGGGGCAGATCACTCTGGCCGGCCGACCGAAGCGATGCAATGCTGCCGGGACCGCGAGGTTCCGGCAGTTTGATTCGGGGACAGGGTGGTTCGGCAACGGGCGCTGCGTCGCCTAAGGTTTTGAATTTGCGCGTGAGCGCTGACGATTCGATCAGCTGCGCTGATCCGATCAGCCGCGTCACGGGCCTGGGGATGCGGCTTGGCTGACATCGGCAAGGACATCGAACGCCCGCTCGGACAGACGCTCCGGCCAGAGCGCCCTGCCTCGCGCACCTTCGGCGCCGGCACGCTTGGCGCGGCGGTCGCCGTCCTCACTGTAGTGGGTATTTCCGGTGCGATCGCGTTGCGTGAAAAACCTTTCCGCAAACCGCAAGAGACGGCCGTTTCGACGCCGAAGGTAATCGTGGCGCCGGCTCCCGCGCCGGCACCGGCGCCGACGCCGGCACCGGCCGAGGTGGCGGCGGCGAAGCCCAATGCGAGCACGCCGATGAAGAGCGATGGCCCGCAAATCATCCATCTCCAGTCTGAAGAGGGCGATGGTCCGCCGAAGGCCGGTATCGTCATCCGCGATCCTTCCACACTCAGCCAGAATCTCAAGGTCGCGCATATTCCCGACAGGGCGCTGATCGAGGCGAGCGACAGCGGCCCGCTGCCGGTGCGCTCCGCCGATGGCCGGCGACCGTTCGACGTCTATGCGCGGCCCTGGTCCGGCGCGCGCGGCGCGCGCGTGGCGATCGTCATCGGCGGGCTCGCCGTCTCCCAGACCGGCACGCAGGCCGCGATCGCCAAATTGCCCGCCGAGGTGACGCTGGCTTTCGCGCCGCAGGGCAACAGCATCGACCGCTGGATGAAGGCGGCGCGCCAGAGCGGACATGAGATCGTCATGCAGATACCGCTCGAGCCGTTCGACTATCCCAGCGTCAATCCGGGACGCAACACGCTGACGGTCGATGCGAGTCCGGACGAGAACCTGAAGAGCCTGCACTGGGCGCTGTCGAGGACGACCAACTATACCGGGGTCATGAACTATATGGGCGCGCGTTTCTCGGCTGATGCAAACGCGATGGGCCCGTTCATGGCTGAGCTCGGCAAGCGCGGGCTCGCCTATGTCGACGACGGCTCCTCCGCGCGGAGCCTGGCGCCCGACCTCGCGCTGAAGGATGGCGTCCCGTTCGTCGCCGGCGACATGGCGATCGACGCGGTGCAGGACCGCGGCGAAATCCTCAAGAAGCTGGACAGCCTCGAGGCGACGGCACGCGCCAAGGGCAGCGCCGTCGGCATCGGCTCGGCCTTCGATATCACCGTCGACACGGTTGCGTCCTGGGTGGCAGAAGCAAAGAAGCGCGGCATCGAGATCGTGCCGATTTCGGCGGTGGCGATCGATCCGCAAAAAGGCTGACGCCGACCCTTTCGCCTGAATGCATCTCCAAAACGGCTGGAAATCTGAACGATGGCCAAGAAGATCGATCCCGAAACGCTGCCCTATCGCCCTTGCGTCGGGCTGATGATCCTCAACCCGGCCGGGCTGGTCTGGGTCGGGCATCGCATCGCCGAGCCGGACAGCGAATTCTCCGGCACCACGAAACTCTGGCAGATGCCGCAGGGCGGCATCGACGAGGGCGAGGAGCCGCTCCCGGCGGCGGAGCGGGAGCTTTACGAGGAGACCGGTATGCGCAGCGTGTCGCTGCTTGCCGAAGCGCCGCACTGGATCAATTACGACCTGCCGCCGCATCTGGTCGGCGTCGCCTTCAAGGGCCGCTATCGCGGCCAAACGCAGAAATGGTTCGCCTACCGCTTCGAGGGCGACGAGAGCGAGATTGAGATCAATCCGCCGCCGGGCGGCCACAAGGCCGAATTCGACCAATGGGCATGGCGGCCGATGCGGGAGCTGCCCGACCTGATCGTGCCGTTCAAGCGCAAGGTCTACGAGCAGGTGGTGGCCGCGTTCCAGCATCTTGCTCGCTAGGCGATGGCAGGCGCGCTTCCAACTAAGTTCGGTTAGCGAAGAGGTTGGCACCGTAGTCGAGATCATGCTTTGTTGATGCAGATGCGCCGCAGGCAAAGAGGCAAACATGAACGACGCGCGACAAGCGCACTTCGCCGGCGTCGAGAAGCAAGCAGCTCCGCAACAAGTGTGACCCGTCTTTGTCTGACGCAATTGCCCCGATGACCGGCACCAAAACGTCTTTGCCGCAAACGACCGCCACCAGCGGCTTCATGCCCAGCGAAACCGCAGCCGGCGCGATCCTGACCATCGATCTTGGCGCCATCCGCGAGAACTACCGGCGGCTGAAGGCGCGGCTGGCGGGCGTGCGCTGCGCCGGCGTGCTCAAGGCCGACGGCTATGGCCTCGGCGCAGCGCGCGTGGCATCGGCGCTGATGAAGGAAGGCTGCGAGATCTTCTTCGTCGCGCTGCTCGGCGAGGGCATCGCGCTGCGCAAGGCGCTTGGACCCGGACATGAGATCTTTGTGCTCAACGGCCTGCCGCCGGGCTCCGAGCCGGAAGCGATCGCGACTGGGCTTCATCCTGTCATCAACAGCACCGCTCAGTTGAGGGCGTGGCGTGAAGCGGCGCTTGCCGCCGGCCGAAAGCTGCCGGCCGCTGTTCAGGTCGACAGCGGCATGTCACGGCTCGGTATGCCGACGGCTGACGTCGAGGCGCTCGCGGCGGATGCTTTCGGCGGCATCGACATCCGCCTGGTGATGAGCCATCTCGCCTGCGCCGACGAGCCGCGCAATCCTGCCAACGAAGCGCAGCGGCTCGCGTTTGAGCGGCTGCGCGGGATGCTGCCCAAGGCGCCGGCCTCGCTTGCCAATTCGTCCGGCATCTTTCTCGGATCGGCCTACCACCACGACCTCGCGCGGCCGGGCGCGGCGCTCTACGGCATCAACCCAACGCCGGGCGAGGCGAACCCGATGATGCCGGTGGTCCGGCTGCAGGCGAAGGTGGCTCAGACGCGCAACGTCGAAGACGGCGCCGGCGTCGGCTACGGCCACACCCATCATGCGCGCGGACCGCTCAGGCTGGCGACAATCTCGCTCGGCTATGCCGATGGCTGGCACCGGCGCGCGGCGTCGGCCGCCTGGTTTGAGGGCGTGCGGCTGCCTTTCGTCGGGCGGGTATCGATGGATTCCATTGTCCTCGACATTTCAGCGCTTCCGGTCGATCAACTGGGCGAGGGCGACCTCGTCGAGCTCATCGGGCCGTCGCAAAGCCTCGACGACGCGGCCGCACATGCCGGAACCATCGGCTACGAGGTGCTGGCCAGCTTGGGTGCGCGCTTTCACCGCCGCTACATCGGCGGGTGAAAGGGGCGGCTTGCTTGACAAGCCGATGCATCTCGGCAAGGGTCGAGGCATGAGCAACCTCGCCCATAGCAGAACCTTTTTCAGGGTTTGCCCCATCGCGGGAGCGTAGCCCCGGCGCGGTCGTGTTGGCGACCGCCGAGCCGGGGCATTTGAATTCCTGACATCGTCATCGAGCCAGCCAGCCTTTCGCGGCTGTCGGCTCTTCGTCGCCGCCTTTGAGCGGGCTGCAGTGCGCGTCGGTTCGTCGACGTGCAAATCCAGGAGGTTTGCCATGAATGCCACAACCCAATCGCGTTCCCGAAACACGATCCTCGTCAGCGACGCGGACCACGACCGGCTCAGCGGCCTTGCCAGAGCCTTTCTCGAGCGGACGCCCGAGATGGCCGAGGACCTGCTCGCCGAGATGGACCGCGCGCGGATCGCCGCCGAAGCGGCGATGCCAGCCGATGTCGTGCGGATGGGCACGACGGTGACGCTTCACGACGGGGAAGGAAGCATTCAGCGCGTCACGCTAGTCTATCCCGCCGAGGCCGACATCGCCGAAAAACGCATCTCGGTGCTGACGCCGCTCGGAACCGCGCTGATCGGCGCGCGTGCCGGCCGCACAGTCTCCTGGCGAAGCCGCGACGGCCGGGTGCTTTCGGCGACCATCCACGCGGTCGAGCAATCCGCGTCGCGGAGAGCGCCATGACCAGGACCATCTATCGTCTCACGACGAAGGATCTCGCGGTTCTCGAAGCGATGCTGATGCGCCGGCGCGCCTTTGCCGACGCGATCGTGCCGATGCTCGAACGCAAGCTCGCCGAGAGCAACATCATCCCGGCCGGCATGGTCGAGCCCGACATCGCCACGCTGAACAGCCGGGTAGTCTTCCGGATCAACGACGGAGCCCCGGAGACGAGGACGTTGATGCTGGGCGACGCCTCCGCTCCTGTCGGATTCGGCCTGCCGCTCGGCACCTGGCGCGGCCTCTGCCTGCTCGGCATGAGGGCGGGCCAGTCGGTAGTGGCCGAGCGCCCCGACGGCAGCCGCGAGCGCATCCTTCTCGAGGATGTGGCCTACCAGCCGGAGGCCAAGCATCAGGCGACTCGGACTGCCGGACAGCGACCCCGTGGCCCCAGGCTGGTGTACAGCGCCGCAGGCGATCGTTGGCCCCTTGGCGGGTGCGGCAAAATCCGGCAGACAGAAGGCGACGATCCCGGCCCTTCGGCGGCATGATCGGTTTGAGGGAGCATAGAATGAAAGTCCTGGTGCTGGGCGGCGGTGTGATCGGGATCACCACCGCCTACTTCCTTGCCGAGGCCGGCCACGAAGTCACGGTGATCGACCGGCAGCAGGGCCCGGCGCTGGAGACCAGCTTCGCCAATGCCGGCGAAGTGTCGCCGGGCTATGCCTCGCCATGGGCAGGGCCCGGCATTCCCGTGAAAGCCGTCAAATGGCTGTTGATGAAATACGGACCGCTGGTGGTGCGGCCGGCCTTCGATCCGCATATGTGGACATGGCTCTTGAAGATGCTGCGCAACTGCACGGCCGAGCGCTATGCGCTGAACAAGTCGCGCATGGTGCCCTTGGCCGAGTACAGCCGCGACACGCTGAAGGCGCTTCGCGCTACGATCGGCATCAGCTATGACGAGCGAGCCAAGGGCACGCTGCAGCTCTTCCGCAGGCAGAAGCAGCTCGACGGCACCGGCGGCGATGTCGAGGTGCTGAAAAAATACGGCGTTCCCTACGAGCTCCTCGACCGGGACGGCTGCATCGCGGCCGAGCCGGCGCTGGCCGGCGTGCGGGAAAAATTCGTCGGCGGGCTGAGGCTGCCCGGCGACGAGACCGGCGACTGCAAGATGTTCACCGACCAGCTGGCCGAGCTTTGCGTGGCGCGCGGCGTCGCCTTCGAATACGGCACGAGCATCCGGCGCGTCGTCAGGAACCGAAACCGCGTCGTCCAGGTCGGCACCGACAAGGGCTGGCGAACGGCGGAGGCTTATGTGATGGCGCTTGGCAGCTATTCGGCTCCCTTCATGCGCAAGATGAAACGGCCGATCCCCGTCTATCCGGTCAAGGGCTATTCCATCACGCTGCCGATAACGGACGCGGCGGCGGCGCCGGTGTCGACCATCATGGACGAGACTTACAAGGTGGCTATCACCAGGCTCGGCGACCGCATCCGCGTCGGCGGCACCGCGGAGATTTCGGGCTTCGACCTTCGTCTGCATGAATCGCGCCGCCGCACGCTCGAGCACTCCGTCGGCGACCTGTTTCCGGCGGGCGGCGATCTCAAGGCGGCGAGTTTCTGGTGCGGCTTGCGGCCGATGACGCCGGACGGGCCGCCGTTGGTCGGGCGCAGCGAATTGTCCAACCTCTATCTCAACACCGGCCACGGCACGCTGGGCTGGACCATGGCCTGCGGCTCGGCGAAAGTGCTTGCCGATATCATTTCCAACCGGGTGCCGGAGATCAACGCGCTCGACCTTAGCCCGGACCGCTACATCAAGGCTTGATTTAGAAGGCCTGTTTCACCCACCCATTGCTGAATAGCAGCCGGTAAGCCCAGCCGATCGTGACATTGGTGGCGATCGGCTGCGAATGGGCGAGATAGTCGTCATAGACCGACTTCATGCGGCGGTAGAAGGCCGGATCGAGCACCATCATGCCGTTTTCCGAGTCGTGGACGAAGCTGCGATTGTTCAGGTTGACCGAGGAGATCGTCACCAGGCGCTGATCGATCATCATGATCTTGGAATGCAGCACCACGTCGGGCGCCTTGAATTCGCGGATATTGATGCGGTCGCCATATTTCTCCACGAACAGCTTGTTGAGCGCGGTGAGGAAGCGGCCGCCTATGTCGCCCTTGAGATCGATGCGGCCGACGACGTCGATGCTGACGCCGCGGGCCAGCGCCCGATCGAACGCTCTCGCGAGACTGGGCGTCAGGTTGAGATAGGGATTGACGATCTCGATGCGGTGCTCGGCGGTGTCGATCAGTTCGACGAAGTAGTTTTCCAGTGCATGCCCGTCCTCGTAAGGCACGGAAATGAAGTGCCGCACCACGCCTTGCGGATGGCCACCGGAACGAACCGGAATGGAAAACGGCCGCGACAGGTTGGTGTCGGCATCGCGCAGCCAGACGGTCGAGAAATGCGCGGCCAGCGTTTCGACCGTCGCCTGGTCGGCGATCTCGATGTCGAAGTCGCTCCAGTTGGAATAGTAGTTGAGCGAGAAGCCGTCGGTCTTGCCGTATTGCTGCAGCTGAGGGTAGCGCGACAGGTCGATCGGCCTATGAAACAGGAACCCGTCATGGATGTTGCGGCCGCCGATGATGACGCGCGAGCAGCCGGGTTCCTCGGCCAGGGTCGCCAGCATCTTGATGTGATGGGTCTTGTGCAGCTGTGAGAGCTGCTCGTCGATCGGCGCGCCGTGATCGGCCTGCCAGCGATATTCCTGCAATTGGACGTTGGGAAACTCCGCCGCCAGCCGATGCAGCAGGGCGTCGTCCTTGTCGCGCTCCAGCACGTCGGTGACCAGGATGCGTACCGTGGTGCCGACCGCCGCGTGGTGGCGGATCAGCCGCTCCATGATGCGGCCGGAGAAATCGGCCTTGAACTCCAGCGACGACAGGTAGATCAGCTTGAGTCTCGGCGCGTTGGAGAAATCGAGCGGCAGTTCGGGATCGGCCTCGTCGAAGGCGCTGTCGGGCAGCGTCTTACCGAGCAGCGCCTCGACCTTGGCATTGAAGCCGTCGCGCGATTTGCGCAGCAGGGTCGGCGACCCGAGCGGCAGCGCGCAGGTCTGCGACAGCCAGCGGCCGGCATAAAAGGCGCGGTCGAGCGCTTCGAGCCCGGCCGGATCTGGCACCGGACAACGATCATAGCGGCTGTCGAGTGCCGTGATCCAAGGGTCGGCCGCCTCCTCGCGCAGGATGGTCAGCTTCGCGCCGGACGGCGCGAGGCTGGAGCTGACGGTGAGGTCGCAGCGGGTGAGCGCTTCGCTTGGAAACAGGCTGGCAGATGTCTCGGCCGCCGGCAGGCTGAGATGGAACGGGGCACCTTTGGCAATTGTGCGCGACCGGCCCGAGACGCGCATCGCCAGCGATCCGTCGCAGCTGCCGCCGATCACGACCGTTTGCCGGCCGGCTTGGCGGAGCACGATCTCGACCGAGCGCGCCTGCAGGCCGGAGAAGCTGAAGCTCTTGGGTGCGGACGGCCTGGCGGCAGCGTCGAGATAGAGCGTCTGGCGCGACATGCGCCAGCGACCGGTGAAATGGCCTTCGCCCGGTTTGCCTGGTGCCAGCGGCTGCTCCGTGCTGTCGAGCGGCTTCGCCAGCCGTCGCAGCGCCGGATAAGTTGCCTGGAAACGATTATTGTGGACGTCGCGCCAGTCACGGCCGAAGCGGCCGGTACCATTGGTGCGGTCGAGCGCATCGATTCGGCTTTGGGCCAGCAACGCCTCGAATCGCTTTTCATAGGCGGCACTGCCATTGTCCGCGAAGTAACCGGCGCTGGCGATCTCGGCGCCGCTTCGATCCGCCGAGATGGGCGGACGCGCGCAGGCTTCGTCTCCCGGAAAGAAGGCGCAGGCGGAACGGCCCGGCATGCCGGCGCATCCGGCGAGCGCGGTCAGCGCCAGGCCAAGCAGCAGCCTTGTCACGACGGCTCCCGGTCTCACCCGGTCGCCCCGTTCATGACCTTGAGCTGGGCGGGGTCGCGCGGCGGCATGAAGCCCTGCGGAAAGACCTTGCAGACCGGAAGCGCGAAGGTGGCTATCAAGAGCTCGGCCTTGCCGCGCATCTTCCTTGGCGCCGTCTTGTCGCCGCGGATCGTCCTTGCCGAAGCGATCAGCGCGCCGTCGCAATCGCAATGATTGTGGCGGGCGATATAGCAGGCATCGTGGATCCGGCAGGCGGCATCGAGCCGGTCGACCGGGGTGGCCGAGAGATCGCCGGTACGGGTTCCGGGACCGCAATAATTGCCGAAGACGAAAGGCGAGGGGCGGGCCATCGCATTGCGGATCGACTTCGGCAGTTCCGCTTCGGGAACCCTGGCCCACGGATTGGCGCAGCCGGAGAGGCAAAGCAGCGGCAGGATGGCAAGAATGGCTCGCATGTCTGCGCCGGCTTTCCCAGATTCCCCCTCGCCTGCCATGGCATGGCGAAGTACTGGTGCCACACTGGCCGATTTTGTGGCAAGCGCAAGGCAGGTCGGCTCCGCCTTCGGTTCGGCCAGTTTCAGCAACGACAGGCTGGCGCGACTCCCGGACGGCTATCCCGTGCGGATGGCTGACATGGATTTCCACCTCGGCGACGGCGATGTCAGCTTCTACGGCCACGCCAGGATCGCGATTTCGATACGCGACCGCCACTACGGCTTAGTCAACTGCGGGCTCATGGGCAACAGCGCCGAGGAAGCCGGCCGGATGTGGGCGCCGTTCGCCGCTGAGGCCGACGAGGTTGTGAATTCTTTCGTCCTCGATGCGCCTTGAAGGCGGTTCCAAAGCGGGTCGGCTTTTTTTGGCGGCATCAGACGAACAACCCCTTTTCCCGCTCCACCGCCCTGGTGATGAAATTGGCGACGAGCTGGACCCGGCGCAGCGGCCTCACTGATTCGTGATAGACCAGCCAGTACGCGCGGCGGATGGGCGCGACGATGTCTACCGGCACCAGCTCCGGCATCGAGCGGGCGACGAAGGTATGCAGGATGCCGATGCCGGCGCCCGAGCGCACCGCCTCCGCCTGGCCAAGCGCTGACGAGATGGCGAAGCTGGTGCGCCAGCCCGGGCTGAACTCCGCGGCATAGTCGAGCGAAGGGCTGACGATGAGGTCGGGCACATAGCCGATCAGCGTGTGCCGATCGAGCTCGGCTGCTGACTTCGGTAGGCCGTTGGCTTCCGCATAGGTGCGGGAGGCGAACAGGCCGAGCGTATAGTCGACGAGCTTCCCCGCCACCAATCGGCCCTCGGTCGGCCGCTCTACGGCAATCGCGATGTCGGCCTCGCGCCGCGACAGGGAGAAGGAGCGCGGCACCGGCACCAGCTGGATGGTGAGCTCGCGGTGGAGCGCCGTCAGCTCGCCCAAACGCTTGGCGAGGAAGGCGACACCGAAACCGTCGGGAGCGCCGATGCGCACCGTGCCGGAGACGTCGTCGCCCTCGCCGGCGATGGTCGATCGCGCGGCGATCATGTCGCTCTCCATGCGCTCGGCGATGTCGAGGAAGCGCTCGCCGGCCGGCGTCAGCTCGGTGCCGGTGGTCAGGCGGCGGAAGAGTTTCGTCCGCAGCGCTTCCTCGAGCGCCGCGAGCCGTCGCGAGACGGTGGCGTGGTTGAGCTCCAGACGTTTTGCCGCGCCGAGGATCTGGCCGGCGCGCGCCACGGCGAGGAAGATGCGGACATCATCCCAGTTCATGGGGATGGTCCAGGTTAGTCGCCAGCGCTGCGTTCCCGCCCACCCCCCTCTGTCCTGCCGGACATCTCCCCCGCAAGGGGGGAGATCGGATGTCGCGTTCGCTTTCGCCAATCGCCAACGGTGCAGGATGAGCCCCGGCGATGAAACTGCCAATCTCCCCCCATGCGCGGGAGATGTCCGGCAGGACAGAGGGGGGTGTGAAGGAACTCAATCTTCGATCCTTTCAATGACCGAACCTTTTGCGGCAATTAATGCACGTCCGACTGCCGCTGTCTATTTCGCGCACAACGGTTGCGTTCTAGCTCGCGTTGCCATTGCGGACGCAAAGGCGGACAATGCCTCATCATCAAAACAGGGAGAGAACCCATGATCGAGTACGGTCATTTCATTGGCGGCAAGCGTGTCGCCGGCACCAGCGGCCGCAAGCAGGACGTCATGCAGCCGATGGACGGCTCGGTGCGCGCTACGGTGGCGCTGGCCTCGGCGCAGGAGCTGCGCGCCGCGGTCGAGAACGCCAAGGCCGCGCAGATCAAGTGGGGCGCCACCAACCCGCAGCGCCGCGTGCGCGTGCTGATGAAGTTTCTCGAACTGGTCCAGCGCGACTATGACGAGCTGGCCGACATCCTGGCGCGCGAGCATGGCAAGACCATTGCCGACGCGCGCGGGGACATCCAGCGTGGCCTCGAAGTGGTCGAGGTCTGCATCGGCGCGCCGCATATGATGAAGGGCGAGTTCACCGACGGCGCCGGTCCGGGCATCGACACCTATTCGATGCGCCAGCCGCTCGGCGTCGTCGCCGGCATCACGCCGTTCAACTTCCCGGCGATGATCCCGCTGTGGAAGATCGCGCCGGCGATCGCCTGCGGCAACGCCTTCATCCTGAAGCCTTCGGAGCGCGACCCGGGCGTGCCGATCCGCATCGCCGAGCTGTTCATCGAGGCCGGCCTGCCGGAAGGCGTGCTGAACGTGGTCAACGGCGACAAGGAAGTGGTCGACGCCATCCTCGACGATCCGGACATCAAAGCCGTCGGCTTCGTCGGGTCAACGCCGATTGCGCAGTACATCTATGCGCGCGGCTGCGCGGCGGGAAAACGCGTGCAGTGCTTCGGCGGCGCCAAGAACCACATGATCATCATGCCCGACGCCGACATGGACCAGACGGTCGACGCGCTGGTCGGCGCCGGCTACGGCTCGGCCGGCGAGCGCTGCATGGCGATCTCGGTGGCCGTGCCGGTCGGCAACGACACCGCGAACCGGCTGATGGAAAAGCTGGTACCGCGCGTCGAAAGCCTGAAGGTCGGTCCGTCGACCGACTCCTCGGCCGATTTCGGCCCGCTGGTGACACGCCAAGCCCTGGAACGCGTCAAGGGCTATGTCGATATCGGTGTCAAGGAAGGCGCCAAGCTGGTTGTCGATGGCCGCGGCTTCAAGATGCAGGGCTACGAGAACGGCTACTACATGGGCGGCTGCCTGTTCGACAACGTGACGCCGGAGATGCGCATCTACAAGGAAGAGATCTTCGGGCCGGTGCTTTCGGTGGTGCGCGCGCCGACCTATGAGAACGCCATCAACCTCGCCAACGACCACGAGATGGGCAACGGCGTCGCCATCTTCACCCGCGACGGCGACGCCGCGCGTGACTTTGCTTCCAGGGTCCAGGTCGGCATGGTCGGCGTCAACGTGCCGATCCCGGTGCCGATCGCCTACTACACCTTCGGCGGCTGGAAGGCGTCTTCCTTCGGCGACCTCAACCAGCACGGCCCGGACGCGTTCCGCTTCTACACCAAGACCAAGACGGTCACCTCGCGCTGGCCGTCCGGCATCAAGGACGGCGCCGAGTTCGTCATCCCGACGATGAACTGACCGTACGGTTTTCGGCCGCGCGTCCTCGCCGCGTTGCGGCTGCGGGCACGCGGCAGGCATCAAGGACGGCGCCGAGTTCGTCATCCCGACGATGAACTGACCGGACGGTTTTTTTTCGAGAGCCTCGTGAGAAAGCGCGGTTTGCACCCGCGCTTTCTGTTTGGGGCCTTGCAGAGGAGGCTGGTTGTCCTTCACCTCATCGATATTTGGCGTAGCTTGTCGTCTCGCCCGGTCGTCGCTTGCAACTTCAGATGCATGATTTGCGACGAGACATGTCGAGGCTGCATCCGCACCTCCTAATGATTCCATGGAACCAACAGGCCGCCATTCGCCTTAGGCTGTATTCCTGCCATGCGTGCAGGCCAATCAAACAGCGCCGGTGGCAGCCGGGGTTCTCGTCTGGCGCGAGGAGGTGTCGGATGACACGATTTCTTATGGCGACGATGTGCCTTGCGGCGGCAGCGCTGTCGGTCGGCCAGGCCAATGCGGCAGCACAATGCGCACCACGCGCCGACATCATCAAGGCGCTCGGCGACAAGTTCCACGAAAGCGAGGCAGGGCGCGGGCTGATCAATCCGAACGTCGTGCTCGAGATCTTTGTCTCCGACCAAGGCAGTTGGACCGTTCTTGCCTCCGATACCAAGGGGCAGAGCTGCATCCTGTCCGTTGGTGAAGGCTGGGACAGCCCGACGATCACGGCAGCCGTGCCGGGAGCCTAACACTCACTGGCGCCACGGCTCGTTCAGTGAAAGCCGCGCCGGCGCCCGCATCAACGCCCGCTTGTCTACCGGGCGCAGCTTCACCATATCGAATGCAGGGAGTGATAAATCTCCCTGCGACAGACCGGAAACCAGAAGGAGTGACGTGATGGCGACGTCGAGTCCGGCCTGGAGCGTTCCGGCACACTGAGGCGGCCGAATGTGCCTCTTTTGCCGGAATGCCACGGCGAAGGAGGTGCCCATGGCACGCAGATTTTCGTTCCGAGTGGTGAAGGCGGCAGTCGCCGGCGCCGTCATGGCTTTGCCGGCAGTCCCGGTGCAGGCGCAAGTCCTCTGCGGGGGCCATGACGATCTGGTCGCGGGGCTGGCAGAGACGTTCGAAGAGAAGCGGCTGGGCTATGGCCTGGGTGGAGACGTCGCCATCTTCGAGGTGTTTGTGTCGGCGAGCGGAACCTGGACCATCCTGATGACCGACGTTAAGGGCCAGAGTTGCATCCTGGCGGCCGGCGAGGGATGGGAGCACACGCTGGCCACCGCGGTCCGGCACCCGGGCGGGTGAACTGCGTAACCGGACAGTTAAGTTAAGCCGGAACCGCTCCGGTCAGCGCGTCGCGGCCGCCTCGGCGTGGTGGCGCAGCAGCGCCATCAATTTATTGGCGTCCTTGGCGGCGGCTTCCTCGTCGCCGTCGAGGATCGAGCGGATCAGCGCGACGTGGTGCTCGGCCGATTCGGCGAGCCCGGTATCCGCCTTGTAGCGGAACCAGAAGCGCCGGCTGTGCGTCTGCAAGGGCGCCGCCACGCGCGCCGCGAATGGATTGTCGGCGGCGATCGCCAGCGCCTCGTCAAGTTGCTTGTCGGCCTGAATGAAGGAAAGCACGTTGCCGGAGATCACTGCCTTCTGCATGGCAAGGGCTGCTTCGTGAAACAGGTCGGCCGCCTCGCGGGTGACGAAGCGGGCGGCCGAGCGGGCAAGCACCACCTCGATGCCGCGCCTGGCATCGATAACGCGCAGCCAGTCGCCGGGGTGGAGCGGAGCGACCGCGATGCCGGCGCGTGGTCTGACGTCGAGTAAGCCTTCCCAGGCCAGCCTCTGGATCGCCTCGCGCACCGGGGTACGGCCGAAGCCGAGCCGCTCGATCAGCGCGCCTTCGGTGACGAAGCTTGAAGGCGCCAGTTCAAGAGTGACGATCATGTGCTCCAGCACACGATAGGCCCTGGTCGCAACCGGCTCGAAGGTTGCGCTCGTGTCGTTGGATATCAATGCGGATATCAATGGGCCAGCTCCTGATATATTTTTCATATATCATAGCGGATTCAG
This sequence comes from Mesorhizobium sp. AA23, assembly GCF_001672435.1. Classification (NCBI taxonomy): domain Bacteria; kingdom Pseudomonadati; phylum Pseudomonadota; class Alphaproteobacteria; order Hyphomicrobiales; family Phyllobacteriaceae; genus Mesorhizobium; species Mesorhizobium sp. AA23. The sequence continues at coordinate 668,915 of NZ_LYTP01000001.1, read as the reverse complement.
CATTGACAGCCCGCGTCTTAATAAATATACCGCTGATATATCAGACGGAGCGATAGCCATGTGGGCCGGAGTTTTCCCTGCAGTCACGACCAAATTCACCCCCGACGACCGCCTCGATCATGCCGAAATGGAGCGTTGTTTCTCCTTGCAGATGGAGGCCGGCTGCGACGGCATCATCGTCTGCGGCTCGCTCGGCGAAGGGCCAATGCTGTCGCATGACGAGAAGATCGAAGTGCTGAAGACGGCGCAGAAGGTCGCCGGGACAAAGCCGGTGCTTCTGACCGTCAACGAACCCGGCACCCGCGAGGCGGCAAGCATCGCACGCCGCGCAGCCAAGGAAGGCGCCAACGGCCTGATGGTGGTGCCGAGCCCGATCTACCACACCAATGCCGAAGAGACGGTCGCCGCACTTCGCGCCGTCGCGGAGGCCGGCGACCTGCCTGTCATGATCTACTCCAACCGGCTCGCCTATCGCGTCGACGTCACTGTCGACCTGATGGAGGAGCTGGCGTCCGACAAGCGCTTCGTCGCAATCAAGGAATCGTCGGACGACATCCGCCGCTCGACCGAGATCATCAATCGCCTCGGCGACCGCTACGACCTCTTCACCGGCGTCGACAACCTCGCCTTCGAGGCGCTGTCGGTCGGCGCCATCGGCTGGGTGGCGGGCCTTGTCACGGCCTTCCCGCGTGAGACCGTCGCCATCTATCAGTTGATGAGAAAAGGTCGCCGCGAAGAAGCGCTGAAGATTTACCGCTGGTTCAGGCCACTGCTCGACCTCGATGTCTCGACCTACCTGGTCCAAAACATCAAGCTTGCCGAAGTGCTGGCGATCGGTACCAATGACCGCGTTCGCATGCCGCGCCAGCCGCTGTCGGGCGAGCGCCGGAAGGCGGTGGAAAAGATCGTCAGGGATGCGCTGGCCGCGCGGCCGGAACTGCCGGCGTTCTGATAGCTTTCTGCTCCCGTTCACGGGGGAAGTAGATGGCGGCAGACAGACGAGGGACAGCGCCAGCGTGCAAGGAAATGCCAAGCCGACCGAAGAGGGGCGCCGCCCTTCATCCGCCCGTCGGGCGCCTTCTCCCCGTGACCGGGGAGAAGGGGAAGATATCGCCATCATCGGCGGCGGCATCATCGGCATTTGCGCCGCCACCTTGCTCGCGGAGGCGGGACGCAGCGTCACCATTTTCGATCGGACGGGCATTTGCGAGGAGACGAGCTCCGGCAACGCTGCCGCCTTCGCCTTCTCTGACGTGCTGCCGCTGGCGCATAAGGGGATGATCAGGCAGTTGCCGAAATGGCTTGCCGATCCGCTGGGGCCTCTTGCCATCCCGCCGGCCTATCTGCCTAAACTTCTTCCCTGGCTGTTCCGCTTCTGGCGCGCGGGCGCCGCCAGGCACTTCGAGGCGAGCCTTGCGGCGCAGGCCGGCATGATGAAGCTCGCCGAAGCCGAATGGATGGGTTTGCTCGACCGCTCCGGCACGCGGCCGATGCTGCATGAGGACGGCTCGCTCGAACTCTACGAAAGCGAGGCCGAGTTCCGCGCCTCGCTGTCCGGCTGGAGGGCGCGCGAACGTTTCGGCATAGGCTTCCGCCATGTCGAGGGTGAGGGGATGGCGGCGCTGCAGCCGGGTCTTTCGCCGCGCTTCGTCAAGGGCACCTTCGTGCCGGGGTGGAAGACAGTCGCCGATCCGAAACTGCTCGGCAAGGCGATCTGGGCCTATGCGGAGCGGCTCGGCGCGCGCTTCGAGCACGCGCGCGTCGAGCGTATCGGGACCGGAACAAACGGCGTCACGCTTATGCTTGCGGACGGCACGGCCCGAAAAGCGAAGCAGCTCGTGATCGCCGCCGGCGCCTGGTCGCATCTGCTGGCCAAAGATATCGGCGACCGCATCCCGCTGGAGACCGAGCGCGGTTACAACACCACGCTGCCGGTGTCGGCCTTCGACGTGAAGCGGCAGTTGATCTTTTCCGGGCACGGCTTCGTCATCACGCCGCTGGAAACCGGCTTGCGCGTCGGCGGCGCCGTCGAGCTGGGAGGCATCGAACGAGCGCCGAATTTCGCGCGCTCGAAGGCGATGCTGGAAAAAGCCAAGCGTTTCCTGCCCGGGCTCGATCCGTCGGGCGGCCGCGAGTGGATGGGCTTCCGGCCATCGCTGCCGGATTCGCTGCCGGTCATCGGCAGGGCGCGGGCGCCGAACATCGTCTACGCTTTCGGCCACGGCCATCTCGGCCTGACCCAGGCGGCAGCGACCGGCCGCTCGATCCGAGATCTCCTTCTCGGGCAGGAGCCGCCGATCGATCTCACTCCTTTCCGCCCGCAACGGTTCTGACAATTCGCCAGAATTCTGATATTTCAGGGAGCCATCATGGCCAAGACATCCTTCTTCTGCATCGACGGCCACACCTGCGGCAATCCGGTGAGGCTGGTTGCCGGCGGCGGCCCACTGCTAGAAGGCGCGACGATGATGGAACGGCGGGCGCATTTCCTCGCCGAATATGACTGGATCCGGACCGGGCTGATGTTCGAGCCGCGCGGTCATGACGTGATGTCCGGCTCGATCCTCTATCCGCCGACGCGCGAGGACTGCGATATCGCGATCCTCTTCATCGAAACCTCGGGCTGCCTGCCGATGTGCGGCCACGGCACCATCGGCACCGTGACGATGGCGATCGAGCATGGGCTGGTGAGGCCGAAGACGCCGGGCGTGCTCAGGCTCGACACGCCGGCCGGCCTAGTCGTCGCCGAATACAAACAGGTCGGCGAATATGTCGAGGAGGTGCGCATCACCAACGTGCCGTCCTTCCTTTACGCCGAAGGGCTGTCGGTGGAGTGCCCGGTGCTTGGCGAGATCAGCGTCGACGTCGCTTATGGCGGCAATTTCTATGCCATCGTCGAGCCGCAGGAGAACTACCGCGACATGGCCGACCATTCGGCCGCCGACCTCATCGCCTGGAGCCCGCTTGTGCGCCAGCGCCTGAACGAGAAATACTCGTTCGTGCATCCGGAGAACCCGGGCATCAACCGGCTGTCGCACATGCTGTGGACCGGCAAGCCGAGAGATGCCGAGGCCGATGCCCGCAATGCCGTGTTCTATGGCGACAAGGCGATCGACCGCTCGCCTTGCGGCACCGGCACCTCGGCGCGCATGGCGCAGCTCCACGCCAAGGGCAGGCTCGAGGTCGGCGACAGTTTTGTCCATGAGTCGATCATCGGCTCGCTGTTCAAGGGCAGGGTCGAAAAGGAGGTCAGCGTTGCCGGCAAACCAGCCATCATCCCCTCGATCGGCGGCTGGGCGCGCATGACCGGACTGAACACCATCTTCATCGACGACCGCGATCCGTTCGCGCACGGGTTCATCGTCACCTGATCGCTCCCGTTCGGCGCGTCAGGCCGCCTCGTCGTTCGTCGAAACCTGACTACCGAACCAATCGGCAAAGGTGATTTCGGCCGCCGTTCGCCTCGCCGTCACATGACCGTCATACCGGGCAGAATCCTGACTTGGCGGAATGCGCGGGACGGCAAAATCGAGCGCTGCTGCTGACGCAAGGAATCTTCTCATCAATTTATTTTGACGGCGATTTCTTCGAAACGACGCGCATGATACGGCTTAATCGTCAAAGACATTGCGTTGTGCCAATGATAGGGTCCGCGATAGTCCAGTGGCCGGGTGCGAGAAAGCGGGCAATCGGGCAGCGTGCTTCCAAACCACGCGCGGCGATTGAAAAATCACGTTGCAATCCGGGCTTGAAACTTTACGACTAGGGGCAATACGAAAAGGAATGCGTCCTCGAAGGCGACATTCCAGGGGAGCCGCTTAAATATGCAGTATTTCGTCCAGCAGCTTATCAACGGGCTGACGCTGGGATCTATCTACGGGCTGATCGCGATCGGCTACACGATGGTCTACGGCATCATCGGCATGATCAATTTCGCCCATGGCGATATCTTCATGGTGGGCGCCTTCACGGCCCTCATCGTCTTCCTGATCCTCGGCGCGATGTTCTATTCGGTGCCGGTGGTGGTGGCGCTCCTCATCATGATGATCGTGGGCATGCTGCTCACCAGTCTTTACAACTGGACGATCGAGAAGGTGGCCTACAGGCCGCTGCGCGGATCGTTCCGGCTCGCGCCGCTGATCACCGCCATCGGCATGTCGATCGCCCTGTCCAACTTCGTGCAGGTCACGCAAGGCCCGCGCAACAAGCCGATCCCGCCGCTGGTCAGCCAGGTCTATACGATCGACGGCATCAGCGTCTCGCTGAAGCAGATCATCATCGTGCTCGTCACTGCCGTGCTGCTGGCGATCTTCTGGTATCTCGTCAACAGGACGGCATTGGGGCGGGCGCAGCGCGCCTGCGAGCAGGACCGCAAGATGGCGGCGCTGCTTGGCGTCGACGTCGACCGCACAATCTCCATCACCTTCATCATGGGCGCAGCGCTTGCCGCGGTCGCCGGGACGCTTTTCTTGATGTATTATGGCGTGGTGGTCTTCTCAGACGGTTTCGTGCCGGGCGTGAAGGCCTTCACGGCGGCGGTGCTTGGCGGCATCGGCTCGCTGCCGGGCGCAGTGCTCGGCGGGCTTTTGATCGGCTTCATCGAGAGCATGTGGTCGGCCTATTTCTCGATCGACTACAAGGACGTCGCGGCCTTCTCGATCCTGGCGATCGTGCTCATCTTCCTGCCCTCCGGCATCCTGGGCCGGCCTGAAGTCGAAAAGGTCTGATCCTCATGGCCGTTACCGTTTCTCCGGAGCGCGACGTCGTCGCTACTCCCATCCAGCGCGCGTTCCGCGAAGCGCTCTACGCCGGCGCCATCGCGCTCGGCCTGTTCGTGCTGTTCATCGGTCTCAGGACCGATCAGAACATCAACAACGAGCTGATCCTGGTGCAGCGCTGGGGCCTGCTCGCCCTGGTGGTTCTCGCCGTTGTCGTCGGGCGCTTCCTCTATGTTGCCTATGCGGTTCCTGCGCTCGAACGATCAAGGGCTGAAAGGGCCAAGGCGCCTGCGATCGCCGTGGAGCCCGGCTTCGTGCGGCGAAACTTCAACAAGATCGGCGCCACGGTGCTGATCCTCTATCCAGTGGTGATGGTGCTCCTGTTCGGCTTCCAGGGCTCGCTGAAATGGGTCGACAATTTCGGCATCCAGATCCTGATTTATGTGATGCTGGCCTGGGGCCTCAACATCGTCATCGGGCTAGCCGGCCTGCTCGACCTCGGCTATGTCGCCTTTTACGCCGTTGGCGCCTATGCCTATGCGCTGCTCGGCACGCATTTTGGCCTGTCGTTCTGGATCCTGCTGCCTGCCGCCGGCGCCATGGCCGCCTTCTGGGGCGTCATGCTCGGCTTCCCGGTGCTGCGGCTGCGCGGCGACTATCTGGCTATCGTCACGCTCGCCTTCGGCGAGATCATCCGTCTGGTGCTGATCAACTGGCGTGAGGTGACCAATGGCTCGGCCGGCATTTCCGGCATCCCGAAGGTCTCCTTCTTCGGGCTCATGTCGTTCAACGTCTCGGACCCGAACTACATCGCCAAGGTGCTGGGGATCGCTCAGTCCGGCGCCTACTACAAGATCTTCCTCTATTATCTCATTCTGGCGCTCTGCTTCCTCACCGCCTTCGTCACCATCAGGCTGCGCCGCCTGCCGGTGGGCCGCGCCTGGGAAGCGCTGCGCGAGGACGAGATCGCCTGCCGCTCGCTCGGCATCAATACCACCACCACCAAGCTGACGGCGTTCGCCACCGGCGCCATGTTCGGCGGCTTCGCCGGCTCGTTCTTCGCCGCGCGCCAGGGCTTCGTCAGCCCGGAATCCTTCGTCTTCCTTGAATCGGCGATCATCCTGGCCATCGTCGTGCTCGGCGGCATGGGCTCGTTGGGCGGCATCGCGGTGGCGGCACTGGTGATGATCGGCGGCACCGAGATCCTGCGCGAGCTGGGCTTCCTCAAGGTGGTGTTCGGTCCGGACTTCACGCCGGAGCTCTACCGCATGCTATTGTTCGGCGTTGCGATGGTGATCGTCATGCTGTGGAAGCCGCGCGGCTTCGTGGGCAGTCGAGAACCAACAGCCTTCCTCAAGGAGCGAAAAGCGGTCTCAGGCTCCTTCACCAAGGAGGGCCACGGCTGATGAACGCGCAAGTTTCCATGAACGACTTCATCCTGCAGGTCGAGCATCTGTCGATGAAGTTCGGCGGCCTGATCGCCATCGGCGACCTGTCGTTCCAGGCCAAGCGCGGCGAGATCACCGCGCTGATCGGACCGAACGGCGCCGGCAAGACGACCGTGTTCAATTGCATCACCGGCTTCTACAAACCTTCGGAAGGCATGATCACGCTCAGCCGGCGCGACGGCTCGAACTATTTGCTCGAGCGCCTGCCCAATCACGAGATCCCCGCGCGCGCCAAGGTGGCGCGCACCTTCCAGAACATCCGCCTATTCTCGGGCATGACGCTGCTGGAGAACCTCCTGGTCGCCCAGCACAACAAGCTGATGAAGGCCTCGGGCTATACCTTCCTCGGCCTGTTCGGCTTCTCCAGCTACCGGCAGGCCTCGGCTGAATCGATCGATCTCGCCAAGCACTGGCTGGAAAAGGCCAATCTCGTCGACCGCGCCGACGATCCGGCCGGCGACCTGCCCTATGGCGCGCAACGGCGGCTGGAGATCGCGCGCGCCATGTGCACCGGACCTGAGCTTTTGTGCCTCGACGAGCCGGCCGCCGGTCTCAATCCGAAGGAATCGGCCTCGCTCAATGAACTGCTGATGGACATCAAGGACAACACCGGCACGTCGATCCTGCTCATCGAGCACGACATGTCGGTGGTCATGCAGATCTCCGACCATGTCGTGGTGCTGGAATACGGCCGCAAGATCTCCGACGGCAGCCCGCAGTCGGTCCGGACCGATCCGCGCGTGATTGCCGCCTATCTCGGTGTCGACGACGAGGAAGTGGAAGAGGTGCTGACCGAAGTCGGCGACGAGGATGTCATCGAGCAGCTCGATACCGGGCCTGATGCGGCGCACGGGCCGGGCAGTTCCGCCTCGATGATGGCGGGGCCGGTTTCCGATACTGTCGAACACGCGGACGAGGGCGAACGGGTCATGGTATCGAGAGGCGCCTCGAAAGCGGCTCAGGTCGATGCCAAGGCCAAAACGCCAAGAAAGTCGTCCGAGCGGGCCACGGGCAAGCCAGCCGCGAAATCCTCGACAGCCAAGCCGCGCGGAGGGCGTAAGTAATGGCCGGCACAACGCTGCTCGATATCAAGGGCGTGCAGACCTATTATGGCAACATCCGCGCGCTGAACGGTGTCGACGTCACCGTCAACCAAGGTGAGATCGTGGCGCTGATCGGCGCCAACGGCGCCGGCAAGTCGACGTTGATGATGACGATCTTCGGCGCGCCGCGTGCGCGCAGCGGCACCATCACCTTTGCCGGCAACGACATCACGCAGTTGCCGACGCACGAGATCGCGCGGATGCGCATCGCCCAGTCGCCTGAGGGACGCCGCATCTTTCCGCGCATGACGGTGATGGAAAACCTGCAGATGGGCGCCAGCCTCGACAACCTAAAACATTTTGACGAGGATGCCGAGAAGGTGTTTGCGCTGTTCCCGCGGCTGAAGGAGCGCATCGGCCAGCGCGGCGGCACGCTCTCGGGCGGCGAGCAGCAGATGCTGTCGATCGGCCGTGCGCTGATGGCCCGGCCGAAGCTGCTTCTGCTCGACGAGCCGTCGCTGGGATTGGCGCCGCTGATCGTCAAGCAGATCTTCGATGCAATCCGCGAATTGAACCGGACCCAAGGGCTGACCGTGTTCCTAGTCGAGCAGAACGCTTTCGGCGCGCTGAAGCTCGCCAATCGCGGCTACGTCATGGTCAACGGCAATGTGACGATGAGCGGCACCGGCAAGGAGCTGCTCGCCAATCCGGAAGTGCGCGCCGCCTATCTCGAAGGCGGCCACCACTGAGTTCAGGAGACTTCATCATGCAGGGCATTCTCTACGAGGAAGCCTCGATCTGGCAGTTCCTGTTCGTCACCTGCCTGCTCGGCGGATGGGCGGCCTGGATGACCGGCAAGGCGAGCGCGCAGACTTGGCGCAGCTTCTTTCAGCTGTTCCTCTATATGCTCGGACTCGGCATCGGCATAAGGTTCATCCACCACGCGCTGTTCGACGGCACGATGTTTTCGCTGCACTACTATATCGTCGACACCATCGTGCTAATGATACTGGGCTTCCTTGGTTATCAATACACGCGCACGAACCAGATGGTCACTCAGTATAATTGGCTCTACGAAAGAGCCTCCTTATTGAGCTGGAAACCAAAGGGTTGAGTTTCATGATCAACGCCGTTCCGGGGAATGAATTTGGCGTGACAAGTGCCTGAAAATCGGCATTCTATGCTTTCTGCGATAAGGGTGGGCATCGCATGAAAGTATCATCCACGCCCACTCCGTAAATGGGAGCGTTTCAATGAAAAAATCACTCTTGTCCGCCGTGGCGCTGACCGCGTTCATCGCGTTCAGCGGCAGCGCGTGGGCCGACATTCTGATCGGCGTCGCCGGTCCGATCACCGGTCCGAACGCGGCCTTCGGCGCGCAGCTGCAGAAGGGCGCCGAACAGGCGGTCGCCGACATCAACGCGGCTGGCGGAGTCCTCGGCCAGCAGCTTAAGCTGAGCGTGGGTGACGACGTGTCGGATCCGAAGCAGGGCATCTCGGTCGCCAACAAGTTTGTCGCCGACGGCATCAAGTTCGTCGATGGCCACTTCAATTCGGGCGTCTCAATTCCTGCGTCGGAAGTCTATGCCGAGAATGGCATCCTCGAAATCACGCCGGCCGCGACCAATCCCAAGTTCACCGAACGCGGCATGTGGAATACGTTCCGCACCTGCGGACGCGACGACCAACAGGGCAAGGTTGCCGGCGACTATGTCGCCAAGAACTTCAAGGACGCCAAGATCGCGCTCATCCATGACAAGACCCCTTATGGCCAGGGCCTTGCCGATGAAACCAAGAAGGCGCTCAACGCCAATGGCGTCAACGAAGCCATGTATGAAGGCATCAATGTCGGCGACAAGGACTTCTCGGCGCTCATCGCCAAGATGAAGGAAGCCGGTATCTCCGTCGTCTACTATGGCGGCCTGCATACGGAAGCCGGCCTCATCATCCGCCAGCTCGCTGACCAGGGCCTCAAGGCCCAGTTCATGTCGGGCGACGGCATCGTGTCGAACGAGCTCGCCTCGATCGCCGGCGACGCCGTCCAAGGCACGCTGATGACGTTCGCGCCGGATCCGCGCAAGAACCCGAACGCCAAGGAGCTCGTGGAGAAGTTCCGCGCTGCCGGTTTCGAACCGGAGGCCTACACGCTCTACTCCTACGCCGCGATCCAGATCATCGCTGCGGCCATCACGAAGACCGGCTCCGCCGACGATGCGCAGAAAGTCGCCGAGACGATCAAGTCGGGCGGCCCCTGGAAGACCGCCATCGGCGACATTGGGTATGACTCCAAGGGCGACATCACCCGCCCGGACTATGTCATGTACACCTGGAAGAAGGGTGAAGACGGCAAGTACTCCTACTTCGAGCAATAAGCCGGCAAAGAAGAGCCGACTTTCCGAGATGCCCGGCGCTGAGCGCCGGGCATTTTTTGTTGGCCGCGCACCCATCCTGCCTTCGTGTCCCTCGCCGAGTTCGTCGGCGTTGTCGTCCAGGCGCTCGGAGGCCGTCGCGAAGGTTTGGCGCAAACAAACGATTTAAATCGATTGAAGTGTCGCGCTATTTTGTTTGCGCTGCAGCATTTTCACGCTAATCATTGCGCCGGTTCACCTCACCTTCCGCTACTGGAGCCCAGTCCTTGGCAATCACGAAGATCCTCGTCGCCAACCGGTCCGAAATCGCCATCCGCGTCTTTCGCGCGGCCAACGAGCTAGGCCTCAAAACCGTGGCGATCTGGGCGGAAGAGGACAAATATTCGCTGCACCGCTTCAAGGCCGACGAAAGCTACCAGGTCGGGCGCGGTCCGCATCTCACCAAGGACATGGGTCCGATCGAAAGCTATCTGTCGATCGACGAGGTGATCCGCGTCGCGCGCCTCTCGGGTGCCGATGCGATCCACCCCGGCTACGGCCTGTTGTCGGAAAGCCCCGAATTCGCTGAGGCCTGCGCTGCCGCCGGCATCACCTTCATCGGGCCGAAGCCCGAAACGATGCGCCGGCTCGGCAACAAGGTGGCGGCGCGCAACCTGGCGATCGAAGTCGGCGTGCCGGTCGTGCCCGCCACCGATCCGCTGCCCGACGATATGGACGAGGTGAAAAAGCTCGCCGCGGAAATAGGCTATCCGGTGATGCTCAAGGCCTCGTGGGGTGGCGGCGGCCGCGGCATGCGCGCCATCCGCGCTGAAGCCGACCTCGCGCGCGAAGTCATGGAAGGCAAGCGCGAGGCGAAGGCCGCCTTCGGCAAGGACGAGGTCTATCTCGAAAAGCTGATCGAGCGCGCCCGCCATGTCGAGGTGCAGGTGCTGGGCGATACGCAGGGCAATGCCGTGCATCTGTTCGAGCGCGACTGCTCGATCCAGCGCCGCAACCAGAAGGTCGTCGAACGTGCGCCGGCTCCCTACCTCGGCGAGAAACTGCGCGAGGAACTCTGCGGCTACGCGCTGAAGATCGCGCGCGAGACCAGCTATATCGGCGCCGGCACCGTCGAGTTCCTGCAGGACGCCGACACCGGCAAGTTCTATTTCATCGAGGTCAACCCGCGCATCCAGGTCGAGCATACGGTCACCGAGATGGTGACCGGCATCGATATCGTAAAGGCGCAGATCCACATCCTCGACGGCTTCGCCATCGGCACGCCGGAGTCCGGCGTGCCGGCGCAGAAGGACATCAAGCTCAACGGCCACGCCCTGCAGTGCCGCATCACCACCGAGGACCCGGAACACAATTTCATCCCCGATTACGGGCGCATCACCGCATATCGCGGCGCCACCGGCTTCGGCATCCGCCTCGACGGCGGCACCGCCTATTCGGGCGCGGTCATCACCCGGTTCTACGATCCGCTGCTCGAAAAGGTGACGGCCTGGGCGCCGACGCCGGCCGAGACGATCGCGCGCATGAACCGGGCATTGCGCGAGTTCCGCATCCGCGGCGTCGCCACCAATCTGACCTTCCTCGAAGCGATCATCAACCACCCGAGCTTCGCCGACAATTCCTACACCACCAAGTTCATCGACACGACGCCGGAGCTGTTCGAGCAGGTCAAGCGGCAGGACCGCGCCACCAAGCTGCTCAACTATCTCGCCGACGTCAGCGTCAACGGCCATCCCGAGACGCGCGGACGGCCGGTGCCGAAGGCGGATGCGGCGGCACCTGTGGTGCCCTATCTCAACGGCAAGGTGCCGGACGGCAGCAAGCAGCGGCTCGACGCGCTCGGGCCTCAGAAGTTCGCGGTATGGATGCGCGAGCAAGCCCAGGTGCTCGTTACCGACACGACGATGCGCGACGGACACCAGTCGCTGCTCGCCACCCGCATGCGCACCTACGACATCGCCGGCATCGCCGGCACCTATGCGCGCGCGCTGCCGCAGCTGCTCTCACTGGAATGCTGGGGCGGCGCCACTTTCGACGTCGCCATGCGCTTCCTCACCGAGGATCCGTGGGAGCGTCTGAGCAGAGTGCGCGAGGCAGCCCCCAATCTTCTGCTGCAGATGCTTCTGCGCGGCGCCAACGGCGTCGGCTACACCAACTATCCCGACAATGTCGTGCAGCATTTCGTCAAACAGGCAGCCGCCGGCGGCGTCGACCTGTTCCGCGTCTTCGACTGCTTGAACTGGGTCGAGAACATGCGCGTCGCGATGGACGCGGTGGGTGCCGAGGGCAAGCTGATCGAAGCGGCGATGTGCTACACCGGCGACATACTCGATCCGGCGCGCGCCAAATACGACCTGAAATATTATGTCGGGCTGGCGAAGGAACTGGAAGCGGCCGGCGCGCATATCATCGCCGTCAAGGACATGGCGGGCCTGTTGAAGCCCTCGGCGGCGCGCGTGCTGTTCAAGGCGCTGCGCGAAGAGACCGACCTGCCGATCCATTTCCACACGCATGACACCTCCGGCCTGTCGGCGGCGACGGTGCTGGCGGCGGTCGAGACCGGCGTCGACGCCATCGACGCGGCGATGGATTCGTTCTCCGGCAACACCTCGCAGCCTTGCCTCGGCTCGATCGTCGAGGCGCTCAAGGGCACCGAGCGCGACCCCGGCCTCGACCCGCAGTGGATCCGCCACATCTCGTTCTACTGGGAAGCGGTTCGCAACCAATACGCCGCCTTTGAAAGCGACCTCAAGGGACCGGCCTCGGAAGTCTATCTGCACGAGATGCCGGGCGGCCAGTTCACCAATCTCAAGGAACAGGCGCGCTCGCTTGGGCTCGAAACGCGCTGGCACGAGGTGGCGCAGGCCTATCACGACGTCAACCTGATGTTCGGCGACATCGTCAAGGTGACGCCGTCGTCGAAAGTGGTCGGCGACATGGCGCTGATGATGGTGAGCCAGGACCTCACAGTCGCCGATGTCGAGAACCCGGCGAAGGACATCGCCTTCCCGGATTCGGTCGTCTCGATGCTGCGCGGCGATCTCGGCCAGTCGCCCGGCGGTTGGCCGCAAGCGCTGCAGAAGAAGGCGCTGAAGGGCGAAAAGCCGATCACCGTCCGGCCCGGCTCGCTGCTCAAGCCGGCGAACCTCAAGGCCAGCCGCAAGGAGATCGAGGAGAAGCTCGAGCGCAAGCTCACCGAGTTCGAATTCGCCTCCTGGCTGATGTATCCGAAAGTCTTCACCGACTTCGCCGCCGCTCAGGAGACCTATGGCCCGGTCAGCGTGCTGCCGACGCCGACCTATTTCTACGGCATGAAGTCGGAAGACGAGATCTTCGTCGACATCGAGAAGGGCAAGACCCTGGTGATACGCTGCCAGGCGTTCGGTGACGTCGACGAAAAAGGCATGGTCACCGTCTTCTTCGAGCTCAACGGCCAGCCGCGTCGCGTGAAGGTGCCGGACCGCGCGCATGGCGCTTCGGCCGCCAAGGCGCGGCGCAAGGCCGAGCCGGGCAACGAGGCGCATGTCGGGGCGCCGATGCCGGGCGTGGTGTCGGCTCTTGCCGTGGCGCCAGGCCAGGCGGTCAAGGCGGGCGACGTGCTGCTCTCGATCGAGGCGATGAAGATGGAGACCGCGTTGCACGCCGAGCGCGACGGCGTGGTGGCAGAGGTGCTGGTCAAGGCCGGCGACCAGATCGATGCGAAGGATTTGCTCATCGCCTTTGGCTGAATGTGCTGATCTTCAGGTGAGGCCGGCCTGCAAACGCCGGCTTCCTGGGGTTCCGGCCTTCGCCGCCGAAGCACTCACCAGGCACGTCGCAGTTAAGGCTACGGCCAGCTTAGGCCCATGCCCACGTACTCCAAGCACGCTCGGCTCCGGTTCTCGGAACAACCGTTCTCGCCCGCTTCGCGCCCGTCTTCGACTCCGGCTCGGCCTGACCAGAATCTCAGCACAGCCTGGGGTGCTCCAACCCTTCATGCCGCATCGATAATGTCTTGACCCGCCGCGCCTGCTCGGGCATCGAACCCGCTCCAATTTTGCCGGGCGGGAATCGCCGTGGCGCAAAAAAACGCGGAGAGAAAAAATGGCCGACGAGATCACCGAGACCAGCCAGACTGTAGCCGCCGGCCAGCTGCGCGCCATCATCGAGCGCATCGAGCGGCTCGAGGAAGAAAAGAAGACGATTTCCGACGACATCAAGGACGTCTATGGCGAGGCCAAGGGCACCGGCTTCGATACCAAGGCGATCCGCACCATCGTCCGGCTGCGCAAGAAGGATCAGGCCGAGCGCCAGGAGGAGGAGTCGATCCTCGATCTGTATAAGGCCGCGCTCGGCATGGTCTAAGGCGCGCGGCTAGATCAGCTCAGCGTTTTGATGGAATCGCTGAACTGCTCCAACCATTTGCTTTTGCGCAATTCCGACGGAAACCGTTACACTTTCCTGGAATTGCCCTCTAGGGACGGCCATGAGTGAGTTCGACTTCGGCGGCCATCGCGCTTCGGAGTTCCGGCATCGCGGGTTCTGGGCGCTGTTCGCCGAACGGCACCCGGAAGAAAGGGCGCGGCTGGCGCGACGCGGGCCATGGTTCTGGCAGCGCGGAATGCCGGAGTTCGCCCTGGTGCTGTCCATGTATGTCGCGCCCAGCGAGAACGTGGTCGGCGTCTTCTTCGGCCGCAACGAGAAGCTCGGCGCGACGGAGGTCTGGACGCGGCTGATGCCGTTCCAACCGGCGATCGAGGCGCGGCTGAAGCTCAGGCCGGAGCAGAGCGCGCAGAATCTCGGCATCAATTCGCAGTGGCGGGTCAACTGCTTTGCCGAGGACAATTGGCCGGCCATGGCCGACTGGCTGGCGACGGAATGCTCGCGCTTCGAGCAAGCCGTCACCCAAGTGCTGAGGCAGGAGTAGAGCACAGATGGTTGCCGGCTTCTTGCGCTCGCGCTGGCAAGGCAATGTGCCGCTCGACCGGCTGTTCTGGCGCGACATGCTGCTCGCCGGCACGGCGATCAACATCGCTTCGTCCGGGCTGGCGCTTGTCCTGCTTGGGCTGAAGCTGCCGCTCTGGCTGGTGCTCACGGTGCATTTCCTTCCCGCCCCCTACAACATCTTTCTCGCCCTTGCCGTCTGGCGGACGGCAGAAACGGCCGGCGGGTTCAAGGCGCAGCTGATGATGCTGGGCTCGGCGCTCTGGCTGATTGCGACGGTCGTTGTCTGAATCGAAAAGGGCGGCCGAAGCCGCCCTTACGAAACTATGACGAACTGCCTGTCAGGCCGCCGGCTCGAAGCGCAGCGCCACACCGTTGATGCAATAACGCAGGTCGGTCGGCGGCGGACCGTCCTCGAAGACATGGCCGAGATGGCTGCCGCAACGCGAGCAGTGGCACTCGGTGCGGACCATGCCGTAGCTGCGGTCGACGGTGGTCTCGATCGAACCCGGGATCGGATCGTTGAAACTCGGCCAGCCGGTTCCGCTCTCGAACTTCAGCTTGGATTCGAACAGCGGCTGGTCGCAGCCGACGCAGAAGAAAGTGCCGGCGCGCTTCTCATAAAGCAGGGCGCAGCTGCCGGGGCGCTCGGTGCCGTGGTTGCGCATGACGGCATACTGCTCCGGCGTCAGCCGGGCGCGCCACTCGGCATCGGTGCGGGTGACGGGATAGGCGTGGGTGTCCATGAAATCTCCTCGGCCTTGGCGGCTCGTTGTTGGTTGGCATGTCATGTTCGCACGAAGATAGGTGTTTGTTACACCACTGACCAGCGCTGGGACTGACAACGCAATCGCCGCTGGTTTCCGCGAATTACTGTCACGCTCAATGCTTCCTCGATAGCTGCTTCGTTGCCGCTTCGAGCCCGGCAAGCGTCAGCGGGAACATGCGGCCGCCGAAGATGTCGCTGATCATCGCAATGGAATGGGTGTAGCGCCAGTTCTTCTCAGCCTCAGGGTTCAACCAGACCGCGTTCGGCCACTGCTGCAGCAGCCGACCGAGCCAGACGCCGCCGGCCTCCGGGTTCCAGTGCTCGACCGAGCCGCCGGGATGCGCAATTTCGTAAGGGCTCATCGAGGCGTCGCCGACCACGATCACCTTATAGTCCGGCCCATATTTGTGGATGAGGTCGAAGGTGGGGATCGTCTCGGCCAGGCGGCGGCGATTGTCCTTCCAGACGCGCTCGTAAAGACAGTTGTGGAAGTAGTAATACTCGAGCTGGCGGAATTCGGCGCGCGCGGCGGAGAACAGCTCCTCGACGGTTTTGACGTGACCATCCATCGAGCCGCCGACGTCGAAGAACATCAGGAGCTTCACCGCGTTGCGCCGCTCCGGCCGGGTTCTCACGTCCAGATAGCCGTGCTCGGCGGTGGCGTGGATGGTGCCGGGCAGGTCGAACTCTTCCTCGGCGCCCTCGCGCACCCAGCGCCGCAGCCGCTTCAGCGCCACCTTGATGTTGCGGGTGCCGAGCTCGATCGCGTCGTCGAAGTTCTGGAACTCGCGCTTGTCCCAGACTTTCACTGCGCGACGGTGGCGGCTTTCGTGCTGGCCGATGCGCACGCCTTCCGGATTGTAGCCATAGGCGCCGAAGGGCGAGGTGCCGCCGGTGCCGATCCATTTCGAGCCGCCCTGGTGCCGGCCCTTCTGCTCCTCCAGGCGCTGCTTTAGCGTCTCCATCAGCTTGTCGAAGCCGCCCAGCGCCTCGACCAGCTTCTTCTCCTCGTCGCTCAGGTGCTTTTCGGCGAGCCGGCGCAGCCATTCCTCGGGGATGTTGGCGACGTCGACAGCGTCCGGACCGGCGAGCGCTTCGACGCCCTTGAAGACATGCGCGAACACCTGATCGAAACGGTCGATATGGCGCTCGTCCTTCACCAGGGCCGAGCGCGCGAGGTAGTAAAAACCGTCGACGTCGTAGTCGACCAGCCCAGCTTCAAGGCCTTCGAGCAGCGACAGATACTCCCGGAGCGAAACGGGAACCCGCGCGGCTTTCAGTTCAAGGAAGAAGGGGATGAACATCGCCAGACGGCTATCTCTGCCCCTCGATCTTTTCACGCGCGGCACTCGCAATGAAGGCAGAGCGCGTCAGGCCCCGGCGGCTGGCTTCAGTATCGATCGCCGCAAGCAGACCAGCGTCCAACGACAGGTTTGCCCGGACTGACCGACCGGAGTCGATCAGCAGCGGGATCATGACGGCAGACTCGCCTGCGGCGCTATCGATCTCACCTGATCGTAACAAGTCCGCCACCGTTCGTGGTTCGGGTAACGAGACGTGCTTTGCCAACCGAGTTTCGGCCCATTCGCGTATCGCCGATGCTGCATCGGCAATCGCCTCCTCGGGGCTGGCGCCGCCGCCATGGCAGCCCGGGAGGTCGGGGACCCGGATTCCCCAGACATTATCCGCGCCGTCCAGAACTCCGATATAATGCGTCATGCGATCAGGCCTCAAATCCATCCGGCGAGCTTGGCGATCGAGCGTGCAACGCCCGGAGATTGCTCGCGGTGCCGCGGCACGATGATGGTCACATCCGGTTTTCCCGGGTGCTCGTATTTGTCGTGCTTGCCGCCTCCGACGCTCGACCAGCCGTCGCGCAAAAGCCGCGCTATGATCTTGCGCGTGTTAGTTCAATCAGCGGCACGGCGGCTTTCCAATGCGCAATATATTGCGCAGCTGGACCGGTTTCAACCGTTTCACAACAGATCGTACTCGATGAAGCCCGTGCGCCGGGCCACATGGTCGTACAGCCGGCGCGCGGTGGCGTTGGTCTCGTGCGTCATCCAGTAGACGTTCTTCACGCCGATCTTGCCCGCCTCGTCCTGCACCGCTTTGATCAACGCCGCGCCGATGCCCTTGCCGCGCACTTCGGGGTCGGCGAACAGATCCTGCAGATAGCAGGTGTTGACCTCGGACCAACAGGAGCGGTGGTAGAGATAGTGGGTCAGGCCGACGGCCTTGCCCTCAAGCGTGGCGATAAAGCCTTTCGGCTCGAACTCGCCCGCCGTGAACAGGCGTTTCCAGGTGACGTCGTAGACCTCGTCCGGCAGCTTGGTCTCGTAGAAGGTGAGATAGGCGGTCCACAGCCGGCGCCAGTCGGAGCGGTCGGACTGGGCAAGCGGGCGAACGGTGATCTCGGACATGTTTTCCTCCAATGTTTTGGTCGGAAGCTGCGGCAACCGCCGCCTGTCGGCAACGGTCCACAGACAGACAAAGCGCTATTGCTGCCAAGCCTATTGCTGGCGCCTGGCCATGAAGGCCAAGCGTTCGAAGAGGTGCACGTCCTGCTCGTTCTTGAGCAGCGCGCCATGCAGCTTCGGCAACATGTTCTTCGGATCGGAGCGCAGATCCTCCGGCGCGATGTCGTCGGCGACCAGCAGTCGGATCCAGTCGAGCGCTTCGGAGGTGGATGGTTTCTTCTTCAGCCCGGGCACGTCACGGATCTCGTAGAACTGGGTAAGCGCGGCCCGCACGAGATTCTGCTTGATGCCGGGATAATGCACGTCGACGATCCGGTGCAGCGTCTCGATATCGGGGAAGCGGATGTAGTGGAAAAAGCAGCGGCGCAGAAAGGCGTCCGGCAACTCCTTCTCGTTGTTGGAGGTGATGATGACGATCGGCCGAAATTCGGCGCGGATGGTCTCGCCGGTCTCGTAGACGAAGAACTCCATCCGGTCGAGTTCCTGCAGAAGATCGTTGGGGAATTCGATGTCGGCCTTGTCGATCTCGTCGATCAGGAGAACGACCTTTTTCGGTGCCGCGAAGGCGTCCCACAGCTTGCCGCGTTTGATGTAGTTCTTGATGTCGCTGAACCGGTCGTCACCGAGCTGGCTGTCGCGCAGCCGCGAGACGGCGTCATACTCGTAGAGGCCCTGCTGCGCCTTGGTGGTCGATTTGACATTCCATTCGATGAAATCGAGGCCGAGCGCCGCCGCCACTTGACGGGCGAGTTCGGTCTTGCCGGTGCCCGGCTCGCCCTTGACCAGCAACGGTCGCTCCAGAGCGATCGCGGCGTTGACCGCCACCATCAAATCCTTGTCGGCGACGTAAGCCGCGGTGCCTTCGAAACGCATTTCTTCTCCTGATCGTTGGGCCGCGACCCTAAGGACGCTGGCCAGGCTGTGCAAGGCATGACAACGCCGCAAGGCCCATGACGCAGATTTGCGGCCGCTTGGAGCGGTGTCCTTCTGGCGCTCGGTCAACCATGGGCCTATATTGGTTTTGGCGGTCTGCGCTTCCCGGCAGGAGAAATTTATCCCCGGGGCCTTATCGATCCTTAGGGAGCTGTCCCTGGGAAGACCCGTGGGTTTTCTCACACGGCGCCCACCTACTTTGTAGGCACCCGGGATCGACCTCTCCACCGGTTGTGTGGATCGCCACTCTCCCGTTTTTGAATTTGATGCGGTAGAAAGCGTCGCCCCTGCAACTTCGTCCGGATACGACCTTTTCTAACGTCTGCGCATGACCTCATCAAAAGACCTGAAAAAACAGCTTCGCAAGGAAGCTCTGGCGCGGCGGGATGCGCTGGACGAATTCTGGCGGGTCGAGATCGCGCTCGAAATGGCTGAGACGGCGCGTGACCAGATCGCCGTCGAACCGGGCCAGATCGTCTCCGGCTTCTGGCCGATGCGCTCCGAGGTCGATGTGCGGCCGCTGATGTTCGCGCTGCGCGAGAAAGGCGCCAGGCTTTGCCTGCCGGCGATCCTCGACAAGACAACCATCGTCTTCCGCGAGCTGGTGCGCGGCGCGCCAATGGTCGAGATGGGTTTCGGCACGGTCGGACCGCACGAGCAGGCCGAAGAGCTCGACCCCTCGCTCATGTTTGTTCCGCTCGCAGCATTCGACGCGCGCGGCCACCGCATCGGCTACGGCGCCGGCTATTACGACCGGGCGATCGCCAGGCTGGCCGACAAAGGGCTGGCGCCGCGGCTGATCGGCATTGCGTTCGACTGCCAGGAGGTGTCGCAAGTGCCGGATGAGAACCATGACGTGATCATCCCGGAAATACTCACCGAGAGCGGGTTACGCCGGTTTACCGCCTCTTAGAATATTCCGACCCGCTTCGCGCGATTCCAATCCCTATCCAACAGTATTCCTGCTATCCAATCCAAGTTGAGGTTAGCAAGGGATTTTGTCTTCATGCGATTCATCCTGATGCCGTTTGCTCTGATCGCGGCAGCACTGTTTGCAATGGGATTGCATATCACCGGAACCACCCTGTACCACCAAGCCGCCTGGGGGCAGACGGTCGCTACCGTGACGGATGTCAGTCCTTTCACTGAAATGCACAAAAATGGCCTCGCCATAGAGCGCATCAATGTCGCCCTCGCCTATATGGTTGACGACGTGCCGATGACCTGGTCCGGAAAGGGAAACCTTGTCGGTCTCCACGAGGCGTCGATCGGCGACAAGGTGAAATTCTACTACGACCCTGGCGATCCAGCGACCCTCGATACCGCCGGAATGAAGGGCTGGCGCGGCATGCTGTTGATCCTTGCAGGTACCGGCGGCTTCACCGTCTTCTACGTTTGGTTTTTCTGGCTGCGCGGACGGAGCGCGCGTTAGACGTCGCCGTCGGCTGCTAGGACGGGGCGGTGGTGCCGTATAAGACCATCATGTGATCATCCCGGAAATACTCACCGGGAGCGGGTTGCGCCGGTTCACGCCGCAATTGTAGAACAGCGGTTGAGAAACGCATGATCTTTTGCGGAAAGTCATGCAGCTTTTGCTTGGCGGACTTTCGACGCGGGATCGTATGAGACTTCTCTTCCTCGGCGACATGGTCGGAAAAACTGGGCGCACGGCGGTGTGGGAACAGCTGCCGGGCTTGATATCCGACTTCAAGCTCGACTTCGTCATCGTCAATGGCGAGAACGCCGCCGGCGGCTTCGGCATCACCGAGGAGATATTTCGCGAGACGCTCGCGGCGGGCGCGGATGTCGTCACCACCGGCAACCATGTCTGGGACCAGCGCGACGCGCTGGTCTTCGCGCCGCGCGAGGAGCGCTTCCTGCGCCCCTCCAATTTTCCCAAGGGCACGCCGGGGCGTGGTTCTGGCGTCTATATCGCCAGGAACGGCGCGCGGGTGCTGGTCGCCAACATCATGGGGCGCGTCTTCATGCATCCCGAGCTCGACGATCCGTTCCAGGCCGGCGAGCGCGAGCTTGCCGCCTGTCCGCTTGGCGAACAGGCCGACGCAGTAGTGATTGATTTCCATGCCGAGGCGACTTCGGAAAAGATGTGCTTCGCGCATTTCGTCGACGGCCGTGCCAGCCTTGTGGTCGGCACCCACACGCACCAGCCGACCGCCGATCATCAGATACTCAACGGCGGCACCGCCTATATTTCGGACGCCGGCATGTGCGGCGACTATGATTCCTCGCTTGGCATGGACAAGGAAGAGCCGCTCAACCGCTTCCTGTCGAAAGTGCCGAAAGGTCGTTTCGAGGCCGCGAATGGACCGGCGACGCTCTGCGGCGTCGGCGTGGAAATCTCCGACCGCACCGGGCTCGCCGAGAAGATCGCGCCGTTTCGCCGCGGGCCGAGACTCGAGGAAACCGCGCCGTCCTTCTGGTCATGATATTGATATGAGCACCGGTCGTACCTAACTGGCGACGAAACCCGCGAAAACTGCTCTAGATCGTAGAGGGGACGACCTCCATGCAGCTTGTCGAGTTCCTGGCGCCGCACTTTGCCTTTGTCTCCGATCCCACAGCCTGGATCGCGCTGCTGACGCTGGTGGTGCTGGAGGTGGTGCTCGGCATCGACAACCTGATCTTCATCTCGATCCTGACCAACAAGCTGCCGGAAGCGCAGCGCGCCCGCGCCCGCAAACTCGGCATCTCGGCGGCACTGGGCATGCGGCTGGTGCTGCTCGCCACGATCTCGATCATCGTGCAATTGACGACGCCGGTGTTCACGGCGTTCGGGCATGGCTTTTCCTGGCGCGACCTGATCCTGATCGCCGGCGGCCTGTTCCTTGTCTGGAAGGCGACCAAGGAAATCCACCACACGGTCGATCCGCAGGATCATCAGGACTCGATGATGGGCGGCACACTGCAGATGAGCCTGGCCGGCGCGATCTTCCAGATCCTGCTGCTTGACCTCGTCTTCTCGATCGATTCCATCATCACCGCCGTCGGGATGACCGACGAGATCGCCATCATGTACATCGCTGTCATCGTGGCGGTGAGCGTGATGATGCTGGCGGCGACGCCGCTCGCCAACTTTATCGCCAAGAACCCCACAATCGTGATGCTGGCGCTCGGCTTCCTGCTGATGATCGGCATGACGCTGATTGCCGACGGCATGGGCTATCACGTGCCCAAGGGCTACATCTACGCCGCCATGGGTTTTTCCGCGCTGGTCGAGGGCCTCAACATGCTGGCGCGGCGTCGAAAGAAGCAGCGGTCCGGCGGCGGGCATTAAACTAGGGCAGGTTGATCTGCCAGGAAACGCCGAAGCGGTCGTTGAGCCAAGCGAAACGGCGGCTGAAGCCGTAATCGTCGGTCGGCATCAGAAACGCGCCGTCCTTGGCCAGCACCCCGACAATGCGATCGAGCTCCTCCTCGGAGGAACAGTCGACGAAGAGCGAGAACGACGGCGTGAAGGAGAAGGCGTGATGCACGGGGCTGTTGAAGACCATGACCTCAGTGCCGCCGATCACGACACGGGCCAGCTTGAGCGCACGTTCGGGCCCGTCCTCACCGGCGCCATAGCGTGTGACGTCGACAACGCGGCTTTCTGGAACGGTGTCGCAATAGAGGGTCATGGCCTCCTCGGCCTGACCTTCGAACATCAGGAACGGCGTTACCTTCACGGCCGGGCCTCCTCGCTCAAAGGAGTCAAATATTGGTCTCGTTGGCCGGCTCGCCTTTCATCTCGGCGCGATAATAGCCGTCGCGCAAATTGATGCCGTATTCGAGATACGCCTTCATGCAGGCGAGCATCTGCGACCAGCCCTCGCAATTGAGGTAGGATTTCTTCAGTCCGACCTCGCCTTCGTGCCAGCCGGCCTCGGCGATGGTAACGAAGGTGCCGCCGTCGTCCAACGGCTCGAAGTTCATCTCGATGCGTGTCTTGTAGGCCGGCTTGCCGTCAGTGTCGGCCGCGTCCCAGCGCAGCACGATACGCCTATCCTTGATCACCTCGTCGACCTCGACCGGCACCGTCTTCCACCAGGTGACGGTGGTGCCGGCGACCAGCGGAGCAGAGGCGCCGCCAATGGTGGTGAAATAGCCGCTGAGCTTCGTCGGGTTGACCACGGCGTCGAAGACTTCGGCGACCGGCTTGCCGATGCGTCCGGAAATCCTGAATCCAAGAGACATATCCACAGCTCCTTCCTTGCCTCGTGAAACAATATGTTATAAAAACATAACATGTCAAGCCCAACCTCGGACGATCGTGTTTTCAAGGCCTTGGCGCACTCGCGCCGGCGCGAGTTGCTCGACCGGCTCAAGGATCAGCCGCAGACCACCGGGGCGCTCTGCGAGGCTTTCCCGGACATGGATCGCTGCACGGTCATGATGCATCTGAAGGTGCTGGAAGAGGCCGATCTGGTCGTGGCGAGGCGCGAGGGGCGCGAGCGCTGGAACCATCTCAACGCGCTGCCGATCAGGCAGATCCACGACCGCTGGATCGGCCAATATGCGGGCCATGCGATCAGCATCCTCGACCGGCTGAAGTCGGATCTGGAGGGATGATGCCGCGCTGCAAGGGCAATCTCGGTCTGTCCGCCGTCAGGGTCGACGGTCCGGCTGGACGAATTGAGCCGATTTATCTATAAGCCGGCCATTCCGACAGAGAGCCCCGCGGGCCTTCGCAGGCACGCTTGCAGCGTTCTGAAATTTTGAATTCGAGCATTTGCCGGGTGATCGCGCCCGGCCGAGAAATGCTCTAGCCGAACACGACAGGGGTGCCATGGCTGGCCATTCGCAGTTCAAGAACATCATGCACCGGAAAGGCCGCCAGGATGCGGTGCGGTCGAAAATGTTTTCCAAGCTGGCACGCGAAATCACCGTCGCCGCCAAGACCGGCACGCCGGACCCGGCGATGAACCCGCGGCTGCGCCTTGCGGTGCAGAACGCCAAGGCGGTGTCGATGCCGAAGGACAACATCCAGCGCGCCATCAACAAGGCCTCCGCCGGAGATGCCGAGAACTACGAGGCCGTGCGCTATGAGGGCTATGGCCCCGGCGGCGTGGCGCTGATCGTCGAGGTGCTGACCGACAACCGCAACCGCTCGGCGTCCAATGTGCGCGCCGCCTTCACCAAGGCCGGCGGGGCGCTCGGCGAAACCGGCTCGGTGTCGTTCATGTGGAACCGCGTCGGCGAGATCTATTACCCGGCTTCGGCCGGCAGCGCGGACACGGTGATGGAAGCCGCGATCGAGGCCGGTGCTGACGACGTCGAGTCGGACGAGGAAGGCCACACCGTCTATTGCAGCTTCGAAAATCTCGGCGAGGTATCGAAGTCGCTCGAAGCCGCGCTCGGCGAAGCGGAGTCGGTGAAGCCGATCTGGCAGCCGCAGAACAATGTGCCGGTCGATGAAGAACGGGCGCAGTCGCTGATGAAGCTGGTCGCCACTCTCGAGGACGACGACGACGTGCAGAGCGTCTACGCCAATTTCGAGGTCGACGACGAAACCATGGCCAAGCTCAGCGCGGCCTGATCGGCTGATCTATGAGCGGAACTCGATCCGACATGAGCGAGAAGCCGCGGCCCGCCATCCGCATCACCTACTGCACGCAATGCCAGTGGCTGCTCAGAGCCGGCTGGATGGCACAGGAGCTGCTCTCGACCTTCGGTACCGATCTCGGCGAGGTGACGCTGGTGCCGGGCACCGGCGGCATCTTCACGATCTCCTGCAACGACCAGCTTATCTGGGAGCGTAAGCGCGACGGCGGTTTTCCGGAGGCGGCGAAGCTCAAGCAGCTGGTCCGCGATGTCATCGACCCGGAGCGCGATCTGGGACACGCCGACCGCAAGACGCACAAGAAGACGGACCCCGCCTGAGGCGGTGTTTTATCCGCTGGCCGCTCTCTTCAAATCAGCGCCAGGATGAAGCAGGCCATCGCCACGATCGCGGTGATGGTGCGGACGTGGTTCCACATTACCCATTGGCGCAGATGGTTCGCCCACACGGCGGCGCCGTTGCTGCTGGCCGGGTCGACGGCGGCCAGCGCGTCGTTGAGCGGCACGTTGAAGATCATGGTCACGATCGGGTTGCCGACGAGATAGATTACGGCGCCGGCAAGCAGCCAGTACGAGCCCGATTGGCTCCAACCCGCGATGGCGGCGGCAATCAGCACCAGACAAATGAGGCCGGTGCCGAAAAGCGCCGTCATGAAGGCGGGCGTAATTACGGTGATGTTGATCGAATTCATCGCTGCGATGCCGGCTGGGACGGGCAGCCTGGCAAGTGCTGCCATGACGAAATTGGAAAAGGCGAAGAAGACGCCGCCGACCACGCCAGAGCCGATCGCGGCAATGAAGGTGAGGGCGGGAAGAATTTTCATCATCTCAGTTACTCCAGACGCCGCTGGCTGCGGTTTCGGTTGCATAGGCGAAGAAGTCTTTCGGCCGGCGGCCGAGCGCGCGCTGCACGCCGTCGGTCAACGTTTCGTTGCGGCCGTCGAGCACCTCGCTGAAGAGCTCGTTGAGCAGCCAGGCGAATTCCGGCGGCAGGTTGTGCGCAGCCACCGTTTCGGTGAATGCGAGATCCGCCGATAGCGGATGTCGCGGCCAGTGGCTTTGCCGATTTCGGCGACGGCCTGAGCAAAGCTCAGCAGACGCGGGCCGGTGAGTTCGTAAAGCTGGCCGGCATGGCCCGGCTCCGTCAGCACGGCTTCGGCGACATCGGCGATATCGTCGACATCGACGAACGGTTCGCCGACAGCGCCGACCGGCAGGGTGACTTCGCCTTCGAGTATGGATTCGATGAGGAAGCCTTCGCTGAAATTCTGCGAGAACCATGAGCAGCGCAGGATCGTCCAATCGGCACCGGAAACCTTGACCATTTCCTCGGCGCGCTGAGCCTCCGTCTCGCCGCGGCCGGAGAGCAGCACCAGCCGCTTGTTGCCGCGCTCGACGGCAAGTTTGGCCAACGCCTCGACAGTTTCGGCGGCGCCCGGCACCGCGATGTCAGGATAGTAGCTGATGTAGACGGCGCCGACGCCGTCGAGGGCCGCGCCCCAGGTGTTCTTGTCCGACCAGTCGAAGGGAGGCGTGCCTGCGCGGGAGCCGATCCGCACCGGGATCCTGCGGGCGATCAACCGTTCGGCCAGCCGCCGGCCGGTCTTGCCGGTGCCGCCCAGGATCAAAATCGGTTTCTGTGACGTGTCGGTCATCTCGATCTCCTGGTTTTCTGAATATGAGTAATCCTCATGTTTGCAAAAGTGATAAACCCTCGTATTTTGTGAGTCAAGCCAGTTTCTCGAGGATCTTTCGGAGGAAGCTCATGCAAGGCAGGGTAGCCGCGAAGCTCGACCAGGAAATCGCAATGCCCCGGCGAGCGCCGACGCAGCAACGCAGCCGCGAGCGGGTCGAGCGGATGCTTGCCGCCGCCGCGGCGCTGATCGCCGAGCAAGGCAGCGATGCCATGCGCATGGGCGAGGTGGCGGAAAGAGCAGGGGTGTCGATCGGCTCGCTCTACCAGTTCTTTCCCGACAAGCGGGCGATCGTCTGGGCGCTGGCCGAGCGCTACACCGCCGAAAGCCAGGCCTGCATCTCGGCGGCGCTGAAGGACGTCAGCGACGCCGAGGGGCTGAAGCGGGCGTTTTCGGAGCTGGTCGACATCTATTACGGGATGTTCCTGGCCGAACCGGTGATGCGCGACATCTGGTCGGGCACGCAGGCCGACAAGGCCTTGCGCGAACTCGAACTGGCCGACAGCCGGGCCAATGCCCGATTCCTCGTCGCGGTGCTGAAGCGGTTGCGTCCCGGCGCAGATACCGTGGCGATGGAGACGGCGGCGCTGCTAGTCTGGCAGATGGGCGAGGCGGTCATGCGGCTGGCGATCTCCGTCGACCGGGAGGAGGGCGACAGGCTGGTCGCGGCCTATAAGCGCATGGCGCTGCGGGAGCTGGTGGAAGGGTAGGTACAACCTGGTCGGGTTTCCCGCAGCGTCTGTGGCCAACAAAAAACCCGCCTCGGAGGCGGGTTTTTGATCTGCGACACGTTTAGAAAGGCTTAGAGGCCGAAACCTTCGAAACGCTTCTTGAACTTCGACAGGCGGCCGCCGCGGTCGAGCAGGGTCTGCTGGCCGCCGGTCCAGGCCGGGTGCGTGGTCGGGTCGATGTCGAGGTTCATCGTGTCGCCTTCCTTGCCCCAGGTCGAGCGGGTCAGGTATTCGGTGCCGTCGGTCATGACGACCTTGATGGTGTGGTAGTCGGGATGGATATCGGCCTTCATTGTCGTGTTCCTGGCTTGCCGGCGCTGGTGACGGGCCGATGGCCTGCGTCGATGCGCCCCTTTTTAAAACTCGAAGCCGCAGCTAATGAAAAGCCACGGCTTCTAAAACGGTCGGCGAGCCTATACATCAGCCGGAATTGAATCACAAGGCCGCGGCAGGCGCATATTGAAGCGCATGACGAACACGCGGCCAGAGGAAACGCTCATGGCGGATATTGGTGTCAGTGGTGACGAGCGCAGGCGCTCGGTCCGGCCGCTCAGGAACCTTTTTCCGTACGTCATGCAGTACCGCAAACTGGCGGTCGGCGCGATCATATCGCTGATCGTTGCGGCAGGGACGACGCTGGCCCTGCCGATGGCCGTCCGGCGCATGATCGATCACGGCTTCCAGGCGGCGGGCACTACCTTCATTGCCGAGTATTTCGCCGCGCTGGTGCTGATGGCGGCCGTGCTGGCGGCGGCGTCCGCCAGCCGCTACTACTTCGTCATCACGCTCGGCGAGCGGGTCGTCGCCGACATCCGCCGCGATGTCTTCTCCCATGTCACGACGCTCTCGCCGGCCTTTTTCGATCGCTCGCAGTCGGGCGAGATCGTGTCGCGGCTTGCCGCGGATACCACGCAGGTGAAGTCGGCGGTCGGCGCCACGGCATCGGTCGCGCTGCGCAATCTCATCCTCGGCGTCGGTGCCGTGGCGATGATGGTCTTCACCAGCCCAAAACTGTCCGGCCTGGTACTGGCCGCCATCCCGCTGATCGTGCTGCCGCTCGTCGCCTTCGGCCGTTCGGTGCGGCGCAAGTCGCGGCTGGCGCAGGATACGCTGGCGGAAGCCACTGCCTATGCCAGCGAGCAGATCGGCGCCGTGCGCACGCTGCAGGCCTTCACCAACGAGAAGCTGGTGACGGGGCGCTTCTCGGCCGCCGTCGAGGCCGCCTTCGAGGCGGCGCGCACGTCGGTCTTCGCCCGCTCCTTTCTCACCTTCTTCGCCATCTTCATGATCTTTTCATCGGTGGTGGCGGTGCTCTGGTTCGGCTCGCGCGACGTGCTTGCCGGCACGATGTCGGCCGGCACGCTCGGCCAGTTCCTGCTCTATTCGGTGTTCGCCGCCGGCGCACTCGGCGCGTTGTCGGAAGTGTGGAGCGAGCTGTCGCAGGCGGCGGGCGCCGCCGAGCGTCTGACCGAGATCCTGGCCGAGAAGCCCGCCATTCAGGCGCCCGCCGATCCGCAGCCGCTGCCGGCCAAGGCCAAGGGCGCGATCAGCTTTGACGATGTCTCCTTCTCCTATCCCGCGCGGCCGGACCGGGCCGCCGTGCATGGGCTGAGCTTCCAGGTGAAGCCCGGCGAGACGGTGGCGATCGTCGGTCCTTCGGGCGCGGGAAAAAGCACCGTCTTCTCGCTTATCCTGCGCTTCTACGATCCGGAGAGCGGCCGTGTCGTCATCGACGGCGTCGATCTGCGCCAGGCCGATCCGGCCGCAATCCGCCAGCGCATCGCCATCGTGGCGCAGGACGTCACCATCTTCGCGGCCAGTGCTGCCGACAATATTGGCTTCGGCCGGCCGGGCGCCAGCGATGCCGAGATCGAGGCGGCGGCAAAGGCGGCGCTTGCCGACGAATTCATCGGCAAGCTTGAAAAGGGCTATGACAGCCAGGTCGGCGAGCGCGGTGTGACGCTTTCGGGCGGCCAGCGCCAGCGCGTGGCGATCGCCCGCGCCATTCTGCGCGACGCACCGATCCTGCTGCTCGACGAGGCGACCTCGGCGCTCGACGCCGAAAGCGAAACGCTGGTGCAGACGGCGCTGGAGCGGCTGATGCGCGGCCGCACCACCATCGTGATCGCCCACCGGCTGGCGACGGTACTCAAGGCCGACCGCATCCTGGTCATGGAAGGCGGGCGCATCGTCGAGGAAGGCACCCACCAAAGCCTTGTCGCCAAGGGCGGCACCTATGCGCGGCTCGCCAAGCTGCAGTTCGAGACCGGAGCGAGCGCCTTCAAGGGCGCGGCGGAGTAGCGCCCGCCGGCAGGCGTTATCAGTCGCCGTACCGCTTGCGCAGGTGCTCGGTGAAGTAAACGGCGTTGAGCTTCTCGCCGGTGGCGCGCTCGAGCAGGTCCGGCGTCGACCAGCGCGAGCCCTGCGACCAGATCTTGTCGCGTCGCCACTCATTGATGGCGCTGAAGTCGCCCTTGGCGAGATCTCCGTCGGCTGACGGATGCTCCCTGGTCAAGGCGGCCCACTGCTGTGCCGCCATCATGGCGCCCAGGGTGTAGGACGGGAAATAGCCGAAGGCGGCGCCCGGCCAGTGCACGTCCTGCATCGGCCCGTCGGCCGGGTTGTCGATGGTCGACAGGCCGAGATAGTCGCGCATCTTGGCATCCCAGGCCTCGGGCAGGTCGGCGGCCTCCAGCCGTCCTGAGACGAGCTCCTGCTCGAGCTCGTAACGCAGGATGACATGCAGCGGATAGGTGACCTCGTCGGCGTCGACGCGGATGAAGCCGCGTTCCACATGATGGACATGCGGCAGGATGTCGTCGATCGACCAGGCTTCGCCGAGATGCTTCTCGACAACCGGCAGCGCCCAGCGCCAGAAGGCGGGGTTGCGGCCGATCTGCTTCTCCACGAACAGGCTCTGGCTCTCATGCACGGCCATGCCGCGCGCCTTGCCGAGCGGCCAGTGCGACCAGGCTTTCGGCAGATTCTGTTCGTAAAGCGCGTGGCCGGTCTCGTGCAGCACTCCCATCAGCGCCGACAGGAAATCGGAAGTCTTGTAGCGGGTGGTGATGCGCACATCGGTCGGCACGCCGCCGCAGAAGGGATGGTGCGATACCGCCAGCGAGCCATGGGTGAGGTCGAAGCCGACCGCCGCCATCATGGCAAGACCAAGCTCGCGCTGCTTCTCGACGGCGTAGCTGCCGGAGAGCGGCTTGAGCGCGTGCTTCGCCAGCCGCGCATCCTGCATCGCCAGCGCATGCGGCAGGAAATCCTTGAGGAAAGCCTTCAGCTCGACAAACACCGGCGTGATGTCGGCGGCGCGGTTGCCGGGATCGTACTGC
Organism: Mesorhizobium sp. AA23; assembly: GCF_001672435.1. Classification (NCBI taxonomy): domain Bacteria; kingdom Pseudomonadati; phylum Pseudomonadota; class Alphaproteobacteria; order Hyphomicrobiales; family Phyllobacteriaceae; genus Mesorhizobium; species Mesorhizobium sp. AA23. The sequence goes on along the minus strand of NZ_LYTP01000001.1, from coordinate 638,910 downwards.
TCCATCAGCGCGTCATAGGGGGCGAGGCCGAGCGCCTCGGCGCGCAGCGCCGCTTCTTCCCGCACCAGCGTCACGACGCCTTCCAGTGCCGGCAGGAAGCCCGCCCAGTCATTCTTGGCGCGCAGGTCGCGCCAGAGCTGCTCGGAGCGCATGCGCGCCGTCGTCTGGCGCTCGACAAATTCGACCGGCAGGCAGGTGAGGTTGGTATATTGGCGGCGCAGTTCCCTCACCGCAGCCTGCTGCTCGTCGTTCAGCGGTTCGGCTTCGGCGGCGGCGATCCAGTCGCCGATCTCCGGTGCGGTAGCCTGGGCGTGCAGCATGCCGGCCAAGGCCGACATCGCCTCGGCGCGCTTCTCGCCGCCGCCAACCGCCATGTGGGTCGCCTCATCGGCGCCGAGAATGGCCAGCGCATGTTCCAGCGCTTCGAGCCTATGGCCGAGCTGATCGAGTTTTTGGAAGGACATGGAGAGTTTCCGGCTGCAAAGGGGTTGGCGCGAAAAGATACCAAGGCGCGCAGCTTGGCAACCCTGATCCGCCCGTTCCGGATCAGCCCACCTTGCCTTGCAACAGCGCTGCGTGATCAAGGTTGGGGCCAACGAGCGGAGGGGACAATGATCGGCAATATCCTGACCGGGCTGGTGGCGCTGATCCACTGCTACATCGTCTATCTGGAGATGGTGCTGTGGGACACGCCGCGCGGCCACAAGGCGTTCAACCTCAAGCCGGACTTCGCCAGCGCCTCGAAAGTGCTCGCCGCCAACCAGGGGCTCTATAACGGCTTTCTTGCTACAGGCCTGATCTGGGGGCTCTATCTCGGCACCGGTGGGTTCCAGATCAAGATGTTCTTCCTGCTTTGCGTTGCCGTCGCCGGCCTCTATGGCGGGGCGACCGTCGGCCGCAAGGTCCTGTTCGTCCAGACGCTGCCTGCGGTGCTTGCCATTATCGCGCTTTGGCTCGGCCGGTGACTGAAAAAAGGACGCCCTCGGGCCAGGTCCCTCGGGCGCCAGATCGTCCCTTCCTGGTCTCGAAACGGCAGTCGCGGCCCGAAACCGCTCAGCCGTTCGGATAGTGACCGCCGTCGGCGCCGTCGCCCATCAGGAAGCCGCTGCCGGTATCGGTTCTCAGCTTCTGGTCGACATTGTCGAGACGGCGCAGCAGATCGTGATATTGCGCAGCCGGAATCCTGCCGTGATCCGAAGCGGCTACGTGCTCGGCCACCTGGCTGATGTGCGCGGCGCGCATATGCAGTTGCTGCGCTTCCGAGGCCGAGATGTCGTTTGCTTGCCGCGCGTCGGCGATGCCCTGATCCACACCCTGGACCTGCTCGATCAGGCTGGTCACCCGCGGTCCGGTGAAGTCGGTTGGATCGGTTGCGTCGAGAGCGCCCTTGTGATGTCCGGCGGCGTAGGCGCCGGCGAGCGGAGCGGCAATCAGAATCGCGGCGAGAGTTGCAGTCTTGAGAGATGTCAAAGCGCGCATGACGGCGCGTCCTCCTGCTGGGGAAGGAGCGGCCATCCCGCTCTGCTTCCGAGCTAGTGGGCCGTCCGGTTCCGTCGCGTCGCGATGGGAGGCATCGCCGGCGGTTCCCGGCCCTGCGCAGCAAATTAGGGCCTCCAAGTCGCCGAGTGTAATTAAAAAAAGATAATGTTTTCAGGCCTTGCCGGCGAGCTTCTGCGCGCTAGAGTTGAGCCTGCGAACAAATTCGCGTGAGTTCGCGTGATGCCGGATCAACGTTCGGTGAGCTTCAGTTCAATTCGGCGATTCTTGCTGCGCGCCTCATCCGTGTCGGCCGGATCGAGCGGCTGGAATTCGCCGAAGCCGGCGGCTACCAGCCGGTTCGCCGGCACGCCGTTCTCGATCAGGAACTTCACCACCGAGGTCGCACGGGCGGTCGACAGCTCCCAGTTGTCGCGATAGCGGCCGGTGCCGGACAAGGGCTTGTTGTCGGTGTGGCCATCGACGCGCAGCACCCAGCTGATCTCGGGCGGGATTTCCCTCTGCAGCTCGATGACGGCATCGGCGAGCTTCTTCATCTCGACCTTGCCGGCATCGTTGATCTCGTCGGAGCCGGTCGGGAACAGCACTTCCGACTGGAAGACGAAGCGGTCGCCGACGATGCGGATGTTCTCGCGGTCGGCGAGGATCTCGCGCAGTCGGCCGAAGAAATCGGAACGGTAGCGGTTGAGCTCCTGGACGCGCTGCGCCAGCGCCACGTTCAGGCGGCGGCCGAGATCGGCAATCTTGGTGTTGGACTCGCGGTCGCGCTGCTCGGACACGTTGAGCGCGTCCTCGAGCGCCGCGATCTGCTTGCGCAGTGCGGCGATCTGCTGGTTGAGGATCTCGACCTGGCTCAGCGCTTGCTGGCTGATCTGGCGCTGGTTGCTGAGTTCGCCGGACAGCGCGTCTGCCCGCTTGTTGGCCGCGTCGCCGGCGCCGGCACCCTGCTCCAGCAATTGCTGAAGACGGCTCTTTTCCGCCTCCGCCGCCGACAGCGAGGCCTGCAGATTGGCGAGCGTATCTTCCTTGTCCTGGCTGTTCGAGCGCTCCAGCGCCAGCAACTGCGTCAGCTCGTTGATCTGCGAGTTGAGGCGGCTGAGCACCGTGTCCTTGCCGGAGATTTCGCGGCTGAGCAGGAATTGCGCCAACACGAAGACCGTCAGCAGGAACATGATGGCGAGCAGAAGCGTCGACAGCGCGTCGACGAAGCCGGGCCAGTAGTCGATGCGGCGATCGGCGCGCCGCCTTGCCAGCGCCACGTCAGTGCACTCCGGTCTTCTTCAGGGCGTCAGCGATCTTTTCCAGCGTGTTGCGCATCGCCTTCTGTTCGTCCGACTGCGCCTCGACCCAGTCGCGCATGATCTGCTGTTCGGAGCGCATGTTCTTGACCAGTCCGGAAATGCCGTCCGCCAGGTTGGCCATGGCGGTGGCGACGCGCGGGTTGGAGCCGCCGCCGTTTTCCTGCAGGCTGCGCAGCCGTTCCGACAGCAGGCGGATCTCCTCCGACGGCTCGGCGCGCGCCGATTCCGACACGACGATATCGGACGAGAGATCGGTGACCGAGGACAGCCAGTTCTCGAGCTCGGTGTAGAAGCGGGTCTGGGCGCGGCCCGCCTGCAGGTCGAGGAAGCCGAGCACCAGCGAGCCGGAGAGGCCGAACAGCGAGGACGAGAAGGCCGTGCCCATGCCGGCGAGCGGCGCCGAGAGGCCCTGCTTGAGCGCGTCGAGTACGGCGGCGGCATCGCCGCTGCCGGGGTCGAGCGCCTCGATCGTCTCGCGGATTGAGGCGATGGTGTTGAGCAGGCCCCAGAAGGTGCCGAGCAGGCCGAGAAACACCAGCAGTCCGACAAGATAGCGCGAGGTGTCGCGGCTTTCATCGAGGCGCGTGGCGATGGAATCGAGCATGGTGCGCATCGAAGAGGTCGAGAAGGCGATCGTCGACGAGCGGCCGATCATCGCCTTCATCGGCGCCAGGAGCACCGGCTCGGTGGTCTCGGAGCCGGCGCGGAAGGAGTTGACCCAGCGCACCTCTCTGAACAGCCGGCCCACCTGGGCGAAGGCGAGCAGGATGCCGACGGCGAGCACGCCGATGATCAGCCCGTTGAGGCCGGGATTGCTGGAGAAGGCGGAGGAGATCTGGCGGGTGAGGATGGCGGCGATGAAGGCGACGATGACCAGGAAGATCACCATCGTGAGCAGGAAGACCTGCGGGCTCGACAGTTTGTGCGGATCGTAGACCAGGACATCCGAGCGCCTGCCGAAGGATCTGAGAAAAGCCATCCGTGCCCCGTTTCCGATGCCACCCGCCGCAGAATTGCCGCGACTCTAAACGGAATTGTGACCAAATTGAATGGTGCTTGACAATATCGCCCCGCGCGGGTCGTTTCAAAAACGGCTGATGACCAGACAGTCGACCATGGCGGCCAGGTGCAGCCCGGCGCCGGTGACGACGAAGCCATGCCAGACGGCATTGTGGAAGCGCAGGCCTTTCCAGGCAAAGAAGATGACGCCCAATGAATAGACGATGCCGCCCGCGACCAGCAGCATGACGGAGGCAGGCGGCAGCGTCGCGGCCAGCGGTCCGGCGAGCACGACGCCGCTCCAGCCGATGGCGAGATAGAAGAGGATCGCCAGCCGGTCGTAGCGCCCGGGCAGGAACATCTTGATGGCGATGCCCATTGCCGCCGCGCTCCACACGATAACGATCATCGGCATGGCAAGCGCGGACGTGTGGAGCTGGGCCAGGAAAGGCGTGTAGGTGGCGGCGATCAGCAGATAGATCGCGGCATGGTCGAAGCGGCGCAGGATCCACTTCGCCGGCCACGAAATCGGCCACAAATTATAGGCCAGCGATACCGACAGCACGGTGAGCAGCGACACAACGTAGAAGACGGCGGCGACATACTCACCCGGGCCGGAATGGAAGGCGGCTAAAGCCAGGAAGGCAGAGCCGGCGGCGATCGCCAGCACGATGCCCACAGCATGGACGATGCCATCGGCGATCATCTCGGCGCGTGAATAGTGCCAGCGGCCGACAAAGGGGATTTCGATCGTTGTATTTGCGCGAGCGTCGTTCATGAATGATCCTGCAACCATAATCTGGGCAGTCGCGGATCAGTATTTCAAGCTTCGGTTGCGGTTTTGCGACGAGCGCGCTGCGCGTCCTTTTCGACGCGCAAAGGAGGCTGCAGCCCTTTGATTTGCGCTTATCCGTTCCGAACCGGAGGTCAGCGAATCAATTCCGATTTCGGGGTGATGCGATAGGGGCGCTTCAGCGCGCAGCCAGCGGCTTCTTTACCGTCTTCAAGAGGGCGCGTTGGATAAGCTCGTTGCCGGCGACGATGGAGCCGGCCTCCAGCATGTCCTGCCCGCCATCCATATCCGAAACGAAGCCGCCCGCTTCACGGATGAGCAGGGCGCCGGCGGCGATGTCCCAGGCCGAAAGGCCGGTTTCCCAAAACCCGTCCATGCGGCCGGCCGCGACATAGGCGAGATCGAGCGAGGCTGAGCCAAGGCGGCGGACGCCGGAGACCTCGGCCATGACATTGCGCAACTCGATCAGGAAATTGCCGTGCTGGCCGCGCCCAAGATGCGGCACGCCGCAGCCGATCACGGCATCGGTGAGCTTGGCGCGTCCGGCGACGCGCAGCCGGCGGTCGTTCATGAAGGCGCCGCCGCCGCGCTCGGTGGTATAGAGCTCATCCATGGCCGGATTGTAGACGACACCGGCGACGATCTGGCCCTGGCGCTCGAGCGCGATCGAGACCGCGAAGAGCGGGATGCCGTGGAGGAAGTTGGTCGTGCCGTCGAGCGGGTCGACGATCCAGCGATGCTGGCCGTCCTCGCCGTCGACGGCGCCGCGCTCCTCCATCAGGAAGGCGTAGCCCGGCCGCGCCTTCGACAGTTCGGTAAAGACGATCTCTTCGGCCTTGCGGTCGGCCTGGCTGACATAGTCGCCAGGCCCCTTCATCGAGACCTGCAGGTTCTGCACCTCGCCGAAATCGCGCGACAGCGACCGGCCGGCCTTCATCGCGGCCTGGACCATGACATTGAGGAGAGCGGAACGCGCCATTCTTCTTCTTCCTGTGTTGGCCGTTTTATTCTGCGCGACGCACGTAAGTGATCTCGTTGGTGTCGACGATGATGCGCTCGCCGGCCGAGATGAAGGGCGGCACCAGGACGCGGACACCGTTTTCCAGCACTGCAGGCTTGTAAGAGGACGCCGCCGTCTGGCCCTTCACCACGGGGTCGGCCTCGGTGATGGTCAGCGTCACCTGGTCGGGCAGCGAGATGCCGATCGGCCGCTCCTCATAGAGCTGGACCGTGACCATCATGCCGTCCTGCAGGAACGCGGCGCGCTCGCCGACGAAATCCTTGTTCAGTTCGAGCTGCTCGTAGCTTTCGGTGTCCATGAAAACCAGCGCGTCGCCCTGCTCGTAGAGGAAGGAGAAATCCTTCATCTCCAGCCGGATCTGCTCGACGGTCTCGGCCGAGCGGAAGCGCTCGTTGAGCTTGGTGCCGTTGATCAGGTTCTTCAGCTCGACCTGGTTGTAGGCGCCGCCCTTGCCGGGCTTCACGGTGTTGGTCTTGACCGCGACCCAGAGGCCGCCGTCATGCTCGATGACATAGCCGGGACGGATTTCGCTGCCACTGATCTTGGCCATGTTGAACTGATCCGGAATGAGATTTTTGGCGCGGAGCGCGCTTTGGCGCCTCCAAGACCACAAATCGCATTGAGTGGCAAGGGAGGGCGTCGCGAACGCTCATGGAGATGGCCGATGCCGTGAGCCGTCTTTTCAGGGCAGCCGGTTCGCCTTCTGCAGCGCCTGCTTGGTCTGACCGTCGTCGAGGCCTTGCAGGAAATCGTCCATCTGCGGGTCGATCAACCCGGCGCGCCGGGCGACGATATACCAGGCTCCGGCCAGGATCAGATCGGGGTCGGTACCGATGCCGCCCATATAGAGTTTGGCGAGGCGGTTCTGGGCGGCGACATTGCCGCCTTCGGCCGCGCGCCTCATCCAGGCAAAGCCCGATTTCAGGTCGCGATCGCCGCCGCGCCCCTCGATCATCCATGCGGCGAGGTCAAGTTGCGCGGTGTCGTAGTTCTGCCGGGCGGCCTGCGCCAGCAGGGTGCGTGCCTTGGCGTCGTCCCGCGGTTTTCCGCCGGCGCCGTTGGCGTAGATTTGCGCCATCGCGTACTCGGCGTCGGCAAGGCCGGTACTGGCGGCGCGCTCATAATACACAGCCGCCTTGGCGATGCCGGCATCGCCCGGATCCTGCTGGACGAGCAATTGGGCGAAGTTGAACTGGGCCAGGCGGTTGCCCGCCTCGGCGGCGGCCTGCATCAGCGCATAGGCTTCCTTGGCGTCCTTCTTCACATAGCGTCCGTCGAGCAGCATCAGCGCATATTGGAACTGTGCTTCCGGCACGCCCTGCTCGGCGGCGAGCCCATACCATTTCGCGGCCTCTGCCGCGTTGAGCGGCACGCCCAGCCCACGCGACAGGATCTCGGCGACCAGTGTCTGCGCCGCGGGGTCGCCGTTCTTGGCCCGCACCAAGGCAAGGTTGTAGGCGGTCTTATAGAGGCCGCGCTGGAAGGCGCCGTAGGCGGCGTCCGGGAGCTTGGCGCCGAAGCGATCGGGATTGATGGTATCGGCCGATGGCGGTTGAAGCGTTGCCGGCTGTGGCAGCGGTGTTTCGATCGGCTTATCGGCATGGGCCGCGCCAGTATTCGGGGCGGCAGCATTCGGGGCGCCGGTATTTGGGGCGCTTATATTCGGAATGCTTGTATTCGGGGCGCCGCTAGCAGGGGCGCTTGTATCCGGCGCGCTCGTGTCGGGTGTGGTCGTGTCCGGTCTGGGCTGCGGCACCGGCGGGGTCTCGGCGGCCAGCGCAGCGGCCGCCTGGATCGTCAAGGCAGCGGCCAACGCCGCGAAGGAAAGCCTGGGCCAGCGCACGTCAGTCCTCGAAGCGCGGCGCGATTTGGTCGAGCAGCGCGTTGGCCGCGGCGACCGCCGCGCGCGGATCGAGTCCGTCGGCGAAGACGGCGCTGGAGAGCGCCACGAACTCGGCGCCGGTGGCCGCTACCGTTTCCACCGACGCAAGCTCGGAGCCGGCCATCACGATGCAAGGAATCTGGATCATCTGGGCCCACCATTCACCGAGAGCGAGATTGCGGTGGTGCGGCTCGGGCTTGTTGTCATAGCCGAAGCGGCCGAAGAACATGTAGTCGGGCCGCTCCTCGCCGAGCTCCAGCGCCTCGTCGCGGGTCTTGGCGCCGCCCGCCCCGACCATCATCCTGTCGGCCAAGCGCTCGATCGTCTCGGCCAGTTCCTGGCGGTTTGCCTCGACATGGATGCCGTCGGCATGGACGCGGCCGGCGATGCGGCTGTCGCCGGCGATGATGACGGCGACGCCGGCTGCCTGCGCGATCGGCACGATCTTCTCGGCGAAGGCCTGGAAGGCGGCGTCATCCATGCCGTTTTCGGGCAGGATCAGCGAGGCGACGTCGCCGCCGTCGAAGGCGGTGCAGATGTGCTCGGGAGCTACAAGCGGCGGCGCGATCAGCACGATTCGGCAGCGATTGGGCGGGGTTGCTTCATTCATCGGTCTTCGATCCCGGTTTTCGCCTATGCCGGGCGAACATGGTGGCATTGCGGCATAGAGCAAAGCGTCCGGCTTGAACAGGAGGCGGGCGAAGATCGCCGCTGAAAAGCGTCGCGGCAGCAGCGGCTTGCGCCAATCTTCAAGGACTGACAGACGGCCTGTTGAAGCTCCTGATGGACGCTAACGAAACGACCGCTAGGTTAGCAAGCGAAAGCACGGGAAGAGCATGGCGCAAAATATCTACGACAAGGCCGATTTCTTCGAAGGCTACAGCCGTCTGCATCGTTCGGTGGAAGGGTTGGACGGCGCGCCCGAGTGGCCGGTTCTGCGCGCCATGCTGCCGAAGGTGGGTGGTCTAAGCATCGTCGATCTCGGTTGCGGCTTCGGCTGGTTCTGCCGCTGGGCGGGGGCGCACGGAGCCAAGCAGGTTCTGGGCCTCGACCTGTCGGAAAGGATGCTCGCCCGAGCACGCGCCGCCGGCTCCGACGAAGCCATAGCCTATGAGCGCGTCGACCTCGACGAGCTCAGTTTGCCGAAGGCGCGCTTCGACCTCGCCTATAGCTCGCTTGCCCTGCATTATGTCAGCGATGCCGCGCGGCTGTTCGCGACGGTTTACCAGGCCCTGGTCCCTGGCGGGTTTCTTCGTCTTCTCGACGGAGCATCCGATCTTCATGGCTCCAAGCAATCCGGGCTGGTCCGTGGACGCCGCAGGAAGGAACGTCTGGCCCGTCGATCAGTATCTGGTGGAAGGGCCGCGCACGACCGACTGGTTCTCCGAGGGCGTGGTGAAGCACCACCGCACACTCGGCACCACGCTCAACAACCTGATCCAGGCCGGGTTCACCATCGGCCGCGTGGAGGAATTCTGTCCAACTGAAGGGCAGATCGCCGCCAGGCCTGAACTGGCCAAAGAGGTCGAGCGGCCGATGTTTCTTCTGGTTCAGGCGCGACGATGAGAGGTCGGCGGCATCGCCCGCGCGGGTGCGTCAAATATCCAGCTTGTAGCCGATGTGGCTCGCCTTGAAGCCGAGCCGTTCGTAGAAGCGGTGCGCGTCGAGCCGGCTCTTGTTGGTCGTCAGCTGCACCACCCTGCAGCCGCGCTCGCGGCATCTTTCGATCGCCCATTCCAGCAGGCGATGCCGGGAGCCCGTCTCCGCGCCGGCTCGCCGCGACGCGCACCGCCTCGATCTGGCCGCGCCAAGCGCCCTGCAACGACAGGCCCGGGATAAAACTGATCTGCAAGGTGCCGATGACTTCGGCGCCGTCCGTCATCACCGCCAGGAAATGGTTCGGGTTGCCGTCTATGGTCGCGAAGGCGTCCTGATAGGCTTGCGCCAAAGGCACGCTTGCATTCTCGCGGGCGCGGCCAAGCGCGTCATCGGCAAGCATCGCGACGATCGCCGCAAGATCGGCTTTGTCCGCGCGGCGGATCAGGACTTCGCTCATCGTCAAACCTCATGCTGGGCGGGTGACCTTTTGCATGGCCCGCCGCCAGCCGCAAACTCGGCAGGCCGCATTACGGACAGTTGATCGCGCGCCGACCGGCTGACGGGCGCGCTTCGGCTATCGCGGTCTTTCGCTTTGTGGTCTATTGCAAGTCTCCCGCCATCCTCCAGCCGTTTCTTGTCCCCGTATCTCCATGTCAGGCCTGCTCAGCGATCCCTGGTTCTATGCCGCCGCCATTCCGGCGGTCATCCTTGTCGGCCTGTCGAAGGGCGGCTTCGGCGGCGCCGTGGGCTTCGTCGGCGTGCCGCTGATGGCGCTGGCCATCCCGCCGGTGCAAGCGGCGGCCATCCTGCTGCCGATCCTTTGCCTGATGGACATCGTTTCGGTGTGGACATGGTGGGGCGTCTATGACCGCAAGATGCTGGTCGACATGATGCCCGGCGCCGTCATCGGCATCGGCCTCGGCTGGCTAACGGCGGCCCTGGTGACGGAGGAAATGGTGCGGCTGATCGTCGGCGCGGTCGCGCTGGTCTTCGTCCTGCGCTGGATCTATCTGCAGTTTCGCCACGGCGCCGACCACGAGGTGGGGCCGAACCGCATCGCTGCGGCGTTCTGGGGCATCGTTGCGGGCTTCACCAGCTTCGTCGCCCATGTCGGCGGCCCGCCCTTCCAGGTCTACGCGCTGCCAATCCGGCTCGACCCGAAGGTGCTGTCAGGGACGGCGGCGATCTTCTTCGCCGCTACCAACGCGCTGAAGCTCATTCCCTATTTCGCGCTTGGCCAGTTCGACAGCACCAATCTCACCGCATCGTTTGCGCTGATGCCGCTGGCGCCGCTTTCCACCATCGCCGGCGCCTGGCTGGTGCGCCGCATGCGGCCGGAGGTGTTTTACCCGTTCACATACGCGACGGTGGCGGTGGTGGCGCTCAAGCTGCTCTGGGACGGTATTGCCGGCCTGATTTAACGGGCAGGGCGGCGCACCGGCCGCCCGCCACAGAAGGATCAAGCGGCGCTCGGCACCAGCTGGCGGCCGCCGCCAAGCGCAAGCGCTGCGCCGGACGCGATCACCAGCACCATGCCGGCGAGGATGCCGATGTCGTGAAGCGTAGGCTTCAGCACCATGTCGGCGATGATCACCAGCATCACCGCGTAGTCGAAACGCGCCCAGCGCATCATGCGCTGGCCGATGGCGAGAACCGCCGGCGTCACGCCTTCGTTGGCGACCATGGCGCCCATCCGCTCGCCGGTCGGCTTGAAAACGAGCATGCCGATCGAGAAGGTCGTGGCGTAGCCGACAAGGCCGATGATGATCCACAGGTCGGAAAAGCCGACCCAGAAGCCGCACATGATCAGGCCGAAAATCAGGGTGAGCATCGACATCGGCGCGAAGAAGCGGCCGCCAAGCTCGCCGCTCGCCCGCATCGCTTGCAGCTTGTCCTGGATGTTGCCGGCGCGCTCGGCGAGCACGCCGAGCAGGAACAGGACGAAGCCGCCGCCGACCCACAGGATGGCCGAGACGACGTGAAGGAATTTGACGATCGAATACCAGTCCATGGTGTGCTCCTGCATTTCTTGATCGGTGACGGCGTCGACTGCGCCAGCCATTGAGAGGAGCGGGCGTTTAGCGCGGAGCGTGTTTCGAAACGATGTCGCGGCGGCGGGACCGATGTTTCGGCGCCGCCATATGCATCCAGGGCTGGATGGCGCGGGAGGGAGCCGGGCCGTCCCGTTCCGGCACAGGAAAAGTCCGTTCGCTTGAAAATTCCGCACGGCGTTAAGCCTTCATTAAGCTTTACAGGCGTTTACTAGGACCCATCCAGTTTGTCTGGATTCTTACCGAGTGGTTGGAGCCACTTTGTTTGACGCCTCCCTGTTAAACTCCTGAGAGCCGCCTTATCCGCGGCTCTTTTTTTGCTCGTTGGCCGCCGGCGGACAACGCGCCTCGGCGTTAACCGTTTGTTAAACATGCGCTTGCCTTCATGGGCATCGAAGCGCATTTTCAAGCCTCAGTCGTTTAAGGGTGCAGGACGTATCGGCAAGGATGCCGAATCGGCTTGCGGCAGTGCAGGGGCGTATCGATGAACGAGCCTTCGAAGGGCAGCGCGAAAACCATAAAGCTCGCGGAACGCCGGGTTTTCTCCCAATCCTTCAAGCCGCTTTACCAGGAGGGCATGGGCCTGGTCGAACAGGCGGCCGAATATCTTGACGGCAAGGGCAGGCTCGAAGCCAAGAAGCTGTCGCGCACGGCGGCGACGCTCTATGCGGCCGAATCGATGCGTCTTACCACGAGGCTGATGCAGGTCGCCTCCTGGCTGCTTTTGCAGCGCGCGGCCAATTCCGGCGAGATGACCCGCGACCAGGTCGCCTCGGAAAAATCCAAGGTGCGGCTCGATACCGCCTCCGCGCATGACGAGGCGCTGGGCTGGAGCGAATTGCCAAAGGACTTCCTGGACCTGGTGAGCCGGTCGCTGCGCCTGCAGGCGCTGGTGAAGCGCATGGACGAGGAGATCTACGGCGGCGCCATGCACGACACGCCGGCCGCCGGCCGCCGCGCCAACCCGGTCTCCGATCAGATCAGCCTGCTGAACACGGCCTTCGCCCGCGGCTAACAGGCTGCTCCAAAATTCGCTCTGATGGCCATCTGGCGCTGTTTCTTGCGCGTCCGGTGCTCGCATACCAAAGCACGCTCCGCACCGGTTCTCGAGAACGCCGCCTTACGACTCATCGGATCGAATTCTGAAGCAGCCCATCCCCGGCACAGGCTGTTTCTGGTTTGTTCACAATTCACTGGCATCGCCATGCGCCGAGGTTAGACTTGGCGCATGGGGGAAGCGATTCGCATCATCGGCATCGATCCGGGCCTGAGGCGCACCGGCTGGGGCATCGTCGAGAGCCTCGGCAATTCGCTGCGCTTCGTCGCCTCCGGCACCGTGCGTTCCGACGACAAGGCGCCGCTCGCAACGAGGCTCTGCCAATTGCATGATGGGCTCGCCGAAGTGCTGCACCAGGCCATGCCGCACGAGGCGGCGATCGAGCAGACCTTCGTCAACAAGGATGCCACAGCAACGCTGAAGCTCGGCCAGGCGCGCGGCATCGCCATGCTGGTGCCGGCGCGCGCCGGGCTGGCGGTAGCGGAATACGCGCCCAACGCGGTCAAGAAGGCGGTGATCGGCGTCGGTCACGGCGAGAAGAAGCAGATCCATATGATGGTGAAAGTGCTGATGCCGAAAGCGGTGTTCGAGACCGACGATGCCGCCGATGCCCTGGCCATCGCCATATGTCATGCGCATCACCGTCAAAGCGTCGCCTACCGAATGGCGGCGCTGGCCGGGTAGTGTTCTTGACTTGTTCTCATTTGCGCAGTAAGTAATACCTTCGGAGTATTACCATGCGTGTGACCACCAAAGGGCAAGTCACGATCCCCAAACAAATAAGGGACCACTTGGGCATAGGCCCGGGTTCGGAGGTCCAGTTCGTGGCTACGGACGAGGGCGCCCGGCTTGTCGCCGTCAACGAAAACATTTCGGAGGAGGAAGCTGCCCGCAAATTCAAAGAGGTCCTCGGCAAGATGGAGGGGACGCTGGATTTGGGCGGCATGACGACGGACGAGTACATGGAGTGGTTGAGGGGACCACGTGAAAATCTCGACGTTGATTGACACAAACGTGCTCATTGACGTCTGGGGTCCGGCTGGGCCGCTGACGGAATGGTCTTCGTCCGCGATTATCTCCTGCCGACGCGATGGCGCGTTGGTCATCAACAGCATCGTCTGGTCCGAGCTTGCTCCCCTGGTTGCTTCCGAAGCAATGCTGAGGAAAGCAGCCGAGAGGCTTGAAATGGATCGCGAGTTTTTGCCCTGGGAAGCCGCATTCTTGGCTGGGTTGGCACATTCCCGTTATCGGCGGGCCGGCGGTGTTCGAGAGCGGACCTTGCCGGATTTTTTCATTGGCGCTCATGCGGCCGTTGCTGGTCACCGCCTATTGACGCGCGACGCTCCTCGCTATCGCAGCTATTTCCCCGACCTCGAAATCGTCTCTCCGGAAACGCATCCATGAAGGCCAGGACATGATCGGCAAGCTGAAGGGCACGCTGGATGAGATCGACGAGGATTCCTGCATCGTGGACGTGCACGGCGTCGGCTATGTCGCCCATTGCTCGGCTCGCACATTGGCATCGCTGCCGTCCCCCGGCGAGGCGGTGGTGCTGTTCATCGAGACCTATGTGCGCGAGGACATGATCCGGCTATACGGCTTTCAGACCCCGCTCGAGCGCGAGTGGTTCCGCCTTTTGATGAACAATGTGCAGGGCGTCGGCGCCAAGGTGGCGCTGGCCGTGCTGTCGACGCTGGCGCCGCCCGACCTCGCCAATGCGATCGCGTTGCGCGACATCGCCATGGTGTCGCGCGCACCGGGCGTCGGCAAGAAGGTGGCCGAGCGCATCGTCACCGAATTGCGCACCAAGGCGCCGGCCTATGCGGGCGCCGCCACCGGCACGATCAGCCTCAAGCAGGAGCTTGGCGAAGGCGTGGCGGCAGCACCCATCACCGACGCGGTCTCGGCGCTGGTCAATCTCGGCTATTCGCGCGACATCGCCGCCAATGCGGTGGCCGCGGCCCTAAAGTCGGCCGGCGAAGGGGCGGACGCCTCGAAGCTGATCCGCTTCGGCCTGAAGGAACTGGCGCGGTGAGGTGGCGCTTGTCCCGGTCCTTGCCGTATGCAAGGAAGACCGCATGAGCCTTTCGCCCCGTCTCATTGCCCCCGACAAGCGCGGCGAGGATGCCGACCAGAGCTTGCGGCCGCAGTCGCTTGACGAGTTCGTCGGCCAGGCTGCGGCGCGTGCCAATCTCAAGGTCTTCGTCGATGCCGCCAAGAGCCGCGGCGAGGCGCTCGACCATGTGCTGTTCGTAGGCCCGCCGGGGCTCGGCAAGACGACGCTGGCGCAGATCATGGCGCGTGAGCTCGGCGTTAATTTCCGCTCTACGTCGGGGCCGGTTATCGCCAAGGCCGGCGACCTTGCGGCGCTGCTCACCAATCTCGAGGAGCGCGACGTGCTCTTCATCGACGAAATCCACCGGCTCAATCCGGCGGTGGAAGAAATCCTCTACCCGGCGATGGAGGATTTCCAGCTTGATCTCATCATCGGCGAGGGGCCGGCGGCGCGTTCGGTCAAAATCGATCTCGCCCGCTTCACGCTGGTTGCGGCGACAACCCGGCTCGGACTTTTGACGAATCCTCTGCGCGACCGTTTCGGCATCCCGGTCAGGCTCAATTTCTACACGGTCGAGGAGCTGGAGCAGATCGTGCGCCGCGGCGCCCGCATCCTCTCGATGCCGCTCGGTGACGACGGCGCGCTGGAGATCGCGCGCCGCGCTCGCGGCACGCCGCGCATTGCCGGACGTCTGTTGCGCCGGGTGCGAGACTTCGCCTCCGTCGCCGGAAACGGCCATGTCGATAAACGCATTGCCGACGAGGCGCTGACCAGGCTGGAAGTCGACGGGCTCGGCCTCGACGCGCTCGACCGCCGGTATCTCTCGATGATCGCCCGCAACTTCGGCGGCGGACCGGTCGGCATCGAGACGATCGCGGCTGGGCTGTCGGAACCGCGCGACGCCATCGAGGACATCATCGAGCCCTATCTGATCCAGCAGGGGTTCATCCAGCGCACGCCGCGCGGCCGCGTGCTGACCGCCAATGCCTGGCGGCATCTCGGCCTTGAAGCACCGAAAGACCTCGCGCAGCAGCAGATCAGCCTGTTCCAGGAAGAGTAACGGACATTTGTTCGTCGGACGCGCCTTGAAGGGCTTCCTGCGCGAAATCTCCCCAGCTCCGCCAAGCTGAAGGCACAATTGCAGCCTCTAAGGCAGCTTGACGCATTTCCGGGGGTCGGGGCTGACCGATGATCACCAGACGTGGCTTTCTGCGCCTCATCGGCGGATCGTTCCTGTCCATGGTGTCGTTGAGCGCCTATGCGGTCGGCATTGAGCCGATGCTGCTCGCCCATGTGAAACGCTACTCGCTGACGCCGCCGCACTGGCCCGTGGGCCTCAAGCTGCGCGTCGCAGCACTGGCCGACATTCATGCCTGCCATCCCTGGATGACGTCGGAGCGGATCGCTTCGCTCGTCGAACGGACGAATGCCCTGCAGCCAGACCTGATCGTGCTGCTCGGCGACTATGTCGATGGAATGCGGCTGGTCACGGCCGAAGTGTCTGCACCGGAGTGGGCCGCCGCTTTGTCAGGGCTGAAGGCGCCGCTCGGCGTGCTCTCGATCCTCGGAAATCACGACTGGTGGCACGATCATGCGGCGCAACTGGCCAAGGCCGGGCCGACGGCCGCGCGCAGGGCACTGGAGAGCGTCGGCATCCCGGTGCTGGAAAACGACGTGGTGCGGCTGGAGAAGGATGGGCATGGCTTCTGGATCGCCGGACTTGCGGACCAGCTGGCAATCCGGCCGAGCAAAGCCCTGGGCCGCCACGGCTTCAAGGGTCTCGACGACCTCGGCGGGACGCTTGCCAAGGTGCAAGGCGACGAGCCGATCATCCTGCTCGCGCATGAGCCAGACATCTTTCCGAAAGTGCCTTGGCGAGTTTCGCTGACGCTTTCGGGCCACACCCATGGCGGGCAGGTGCGGCTGTTCGGCTATTCGCCGGTCGTGCCATCCGACTTCGGCAACCGCTACGCCTATGGCCATGTCGTCGAGAACGATCGCAACCTGATCGTCTCCGGCGGGCTCGGCTTCAGCATCATGCCGGTCCGGTTCGGCATGCCACCGGAGATCCTGCAGATCGACCTCGGGTAGCTCCGGTATTTTCACGCGGACGGAAAACCGCGCAGGCGCCAAGCGCCAGGACCCCCGCCATCAAGGCTTGATCATCGCGCCCAACAGTGCCATCCGGTTCTCGCGCCAAACACCTGCCTGTTCGGGCCTGAATAAGGAAAGCGCGATGGACGATCATGGTGAATCCGCAGCGCTCAGCCCCGGGCTCTCGGGGGCGCTGACGCAATCCGGCCATCGCCTGATGGCCCGCGTCTACTATGCCGACAGCGATTTCTCCGGCGTCGTCTACCATGCGCGCTATCTCGAATTCTTCGAACGTGGGCGCTCGGACTATCTCAGGCTCGCCGGCGTCCATCACACCGAGCTTGCCGATGGCAAGCATGGCGAGCGCATCGTCTGGGTGGTGCGGCGCATGGAGATCGACTTCCGTTCGCCGGCCCGCATGGACGACATCCTCACCATCGACACGCGCACCGAGGACATTTCGGGCGCCCGCATCTTCATGGCGCAGCAGTTGAGGCGTGGCGGCGAGGTGCTGGTCGAAGCGAAGGTCGAGGCGGCGATCATCGGCGAGAACGGCCGGCCGCGCAGATTTCCGAAGGAATGGATCGCGGCCTTTATGCCGAGGGCGAGCGACTGATCACCGCGAACCGGCTTCGGCCGAATCCCTGTCACGCAGGAGTTGCCCGTTCTGGGACAACGACATGCACCAAAACATCTAAAGCGCGTCGCCTGGACCTGCTTCAGCGCGATGTGCACCGATCAGCCGCGTCCAGCATGGCGCCGGCCCGGTGGGCGCGGCAATGCGCCACGCTTCATATCCTAACCCATCCTTAACCATAACGGTTCATGAAGGAATTGGTGAAGATTGGCGCAATTCGTGTGCCTTCCTTTCACCAAGATTTGCCCCGAAAACGCCGCGAAACGGTGCATTCGGGGCTTGTCCCGCGAGCTTCAGGCTTCGCGCGATCGGACCAAAGGGATGCCATGGGCCAGCCGCCAGCGATGCCCGGAAAAATCTTAAGGACGTAGTCATGGAAAACATCGCACTCGCCGACCCGGGCGCGCATTTGTCGATATGGGCCTTGTTCATGCAGGCCGGCTGGGTGGTCAAATTGGTCATGATCGGCTTGCTCTGCGCCTCGATCTGGACCTGGGCGATCATCATCGACAAGCTTGTCGCCTATAGCCGCATGCGGATGGCGCTCAACCGCTTCGAGCAGGTGTTTTGGTCGGGACAGTCGCTCGAGGAGCTCTACCGCACGCTCGCCGACCGCAAGACCACCGGCATGGGCGCGATCTTCGTCGCCGCCATGCGCGAATGGAAGAAGAGCTTCGAGAAGGGCGCTAAATCGGCGCTGGCATTGCAGACCCGCATCGACAAGGCGATGGATCTCGCGCTGACCCGCGAGATGGAAAGGCTGGAGGGTCGGCTCGGCTTCCTCGCCACCACGGGTTCGGCCGCGCCATTCATCGGCTTGTTCGGCACCGTCATCGGCATCATGACCTCCTTCCAGGCGATCGCCGCCTCGAAGAACACCAGCCTGTCGGTCGTGGCGCCCGGCATCGCGGAAGCCCTTCTGGCGACGGCCATCGGCCTGCTCGCGGCCATTCCGGCCGTCATCGCCTACAACAAGCTGTCATCGGATGCGAACAAGCTCGCCGTGCGCATGGAAGGGTTTGCGGATGAGTTCTCCGCCATACTCTCGCGCCAAATCGATGAAAAAGTCGCGCAGAAGGCCTGAGGTACGATCATGGGTATGTCTGCTGCTAGCGCAGGTGGCATAGGGCGAGGCGGACGCGGCCACCGGCGGCGCGGTCGTCATCATGGCCTGATGTCGGAAATAAACGTCACGCCGATGGTCGACGTGATGCTGGTGCTGCTGATCATCTTCATGGTCGCGGCGCCGCTGCTCACCGTCGGCGTTCCGATCGACCTGCCCGACACGAAAGCCAAGGCGATGAATGTCGACACGCAGCCGATCACGGTGTCGATCAACGCGGCCGGCCAGATCTATCTGCAGGAAACCGAGATCCCGATCGAGGAGCTGGTGGCGAAGCTGCAGGCAATCTCGAAGACCGGCTATGACGAGCGCATCTTCATTCGCGGCGACAAGTCGACGGATTATGGCACCGCCATGAAGGTCATGGCCCGCATTTCGGCCGCCGGCTACAAGAACATCGGCCTGGTTTCGCTGCAGGAACAGGATCAGTAAACGCCAAATGCGGACCGGCCTCACCTCATCGGTCATCTTGCATGCGGTGGCGCTGGCCTTCGGGCTGTTCACGCTGTCCTCGCCGCCCGCCATGCCGGCTTCCGACGTGGAGTCCGTCGCGGTCGACATCGTGCCGATGGAAGCGATCGCGCAGACCCTGCAGGGCGACAAGAAAGCGGTCATGCATGACAAGCCGGCGCCGCTGCCGACCAAGCGCCCGAATATCGTCCCCGACGCGCAGAAGGTCGGCGAGAACAGCGTCGACACCGACAAGCCGGCGACGGACGAAGCCAAGCCGAAGCCGGTCGAGAAGACATCCGCGCCGCCCCCGGCGCCGACGCCGACCGAGAAGCCGGCGGTCGAGGACGTGCCGAAGCCGCAGGAAAAGCCGAAGCCGACCCCGGCGACCGAAGTCGCGCCGACGCCGACACCTAAGGAAGAGGTCAAGCCCGAGCCGGTCAAGCAGACGGAGCCGAAGCCGACACCCGCCAAGGAGCCGACGCCAGCGCCGCCGAAGGACACGACCGCCGCCATCCAGAAGGAAGAGGTCAAGCCGGACGCCGTCGCCGAGGCGATCGCCAAGGAGCAGCCGACCGAGGAGGCTAAGCTTCCGGACTCGGCACCTGCCCCTGCAGCGCGGCCAAAGCCGCAGCCCGCTCCCGCCGAAAGCGCCAAGGCGCCGGAGCGCAAGGACGCGGAAAAGCCGGTGAAGGAAGCTTCCTCGAAGCCGAAGTCGGATGAAAAGCAGTTCAACGCCGACGAGATTTCAGCACTTCTGGACAAGCAGAAGCCGTCGGGTGGCGGCGCCAAGCGCTCCACGCAGCAGTCGTCGCTCGGCGGCGAGAAGGATCAGGGCCAGAAGCTGTCCAAATCCGAGCAAGGCGCGCTCGAAGCTCAGCTCGGCGGCTGCTGGACGTTGCCCGTTGGACTGGAAGGTTCGGAGAACTTCGTCGTCGTGGTCCGGTTCAATCTCGATACCAACGGCAAGCTCGACGGCCGCCCGTCGGTCGAGCAGTCGAGCGGCAACCGGCAGTTCGACGAAAGCGCAGTGCGCGCGGTTCAAAAATGCGACGTGGCCGGCCTGCAGGTTCCAGCCGGCAAGCAGGATATTTGGAACGACATCCGGGTCACCTTCGACCCAAGGGAGATGCTTGGCCTATAGGCCTTGCGTCCGAACCACCAAAGAAGAGAAGCGAGAAGACATGAGATCTTTCCTCAAGCCGCTCCTGACGATTGCAGCCATGGCGCTGGGCATGACGACCGCCGCCACCTTGCCGGCCTGGTCGCTCGTCGAGCTCAACGTCAACAAGGGCAATGTCGAGCCGCTGCCGATCGCCATCACTGACTTCCAGTCCAATGGTGAGCTCGGCGCCCAGATCACGGAGATCGTCACGGCCGACCTCAAGCGTTCCGGCCTGTTCGCGCCGATCGACAAGAGCGCTTTCATCGAGAAGATCTCCGGCCCGGACGCCACGCCGCGCTTCGACGACTGGAAGGTGATCAATGCGCAGGCGCTGGTCACCGGCAGCGTCGGCAAGGAAGCCGACGGCCGTATCCGCGCCCAGTACCGGCTATGGGACACCTTCGCCGGCCAGCAGATGGCCGGGGAGCAGTTCTTCGCCAATGACGCCAATACCAGGCGCGTCGCCCATATCATCGCCGATGCGATCTACGAGCGGCTGACCGGCGAGAAGGGTTATTTCGATACGCGCGTCGTCTTCGTCGACGAATCCGGCGCCAAGAACGCGCGCAAGAAGCGTCTTGCCATCATGGACCAGGACGGCGCCAACGTCCGCTACCTGTCGGACGGCCGTTCGATCGTGCTGACGCCGCGCTTCTCGCCGAACCGGCAGGAAATCACCTACATGTCCTATGAGAGCGGACAGCCGAAGGTGTATCTGCTGCAGATCGAGACCGGACAGCGCGAGCTGGTCGGCAATTTCCCCGGCATGACGTTCGCGCCGCGCTTTTCGCCCGATGGCCAGAAGGTGATCATGAGCCTGCTGCGCGATGACGGCAACTCCAACATCTTCGCCATGGATCTGAGAAGCCGTTCGACCACGCGGCTCACCGACTCGACCGCCATCGACACCTCGCCCTCCTATTCGCCCGACGGCTCGCAGATCGTCTTCACCTCCGACCGCGGCGGCGGCAGCGGCCGCTCGCAGATCTACGTCATGGGTGCGGACGGCTCCAACCCGCACCGCATCTCGTTCGGCGACGGCGTCTATTCCACGCCGGTGTGGTCGCCGCGCGGCGACCTCATCGCCTTCACCAAGCAGTCGGGCGGCGAGTTCCAGATCGGCGTCATGAAGACCGACGGTTCGGGCGAGCGCATCCTGTCCTCCGGCTTCCAGCAGGAAGGGCCGACCTGGGCGCCGAACGGTCGCGTTCTGATGTTCTTCCGCGACTCCGCCGGCGGGCCGAAGCTGGTCACGGTCGATCTTACCGGCCGCAACGAGCAGCAGATCCCGACCTCGAACTTCGCCTCGGATCCGGCCTGGTCGCCGCTGCTGGAGTAGGCAGAGGAACGGAAGAATTTAAGAACGGCGAACTGAAGAACTGAGGAAAATGGAGGACCCGGGGCGCTGGTAAATTTCAGAGAGAAGCTGGCCTAATTTCTTCCTTCAATTCCTCAGTTCTTCAGTTCCTCAATTCCCCCTTTTTTCATGTTTTGGCCGCATTTCCGCCTACGGTCGCCGCGCATTGTGAGCCTAGCTAAATCGGCCGAGGACGGCGGCTCGAAACGAAAAATTAACCGTGTTTCTTGAATGCCGGTTAACCCAAACGTGGTTACTGGGTGATCAACGAAATCACTCGAATGCGAAGGAGAGGCGGCATGGGCCGTATCGCAGCACTTACCAGAAATCCGGCGATGATCGCGCTGGTGGCGGCTCTGGCCATCACCGGCTGCGCCTCGAAGAAGACGCCGAACAGCGCCGCCGATCTCGGCCTCAACGGCGCCGGCTCTGCCACGCCCGGCTCGGCGCAGGACTTCACCGTCAACATCGGCGACCGCATCTTCTTCGACACCGACTCCTCGTCGATCCGCGCCGACGCGCAGACGACGCTGTCGCGCCAGGCGCAGTGGCTCAACCAGTACAGGCAGTATGCCATCGTCATCGAAGGCCATGCCGACGAGCGCGGCACGCGCGAGTACAATCTGGCGCTGGGCGCCCGGCGCGCCGCTGCCACCCGCGACTTCCTGGTTTCGAAGGGCGTCGCAGCCAACCGCCTGAAGACGATCTCTTACGGCAAGGAACGCCCGGTCGCCGTCTGCGACGACATCTCGTGCTGGTCGCAGAACCGCCGCGCCGTCACCACGCTCTCGGGCGCCGGTTCCTGACGCGCCGCGCCGGAAATCGATATCAATTTTCGGAAACGCTCATAAGCGCCACAGCGTCCTTGGCGCGTCTGACGACGCGCGGCGCTGTGGGCGGCAAAAATACAACATCGCTGAACGAAAGGCGGCCTCCGAGCCGCCTTTTTCATATGCGACAGCTTGAAACAAAATTTGGCCGAAGTCTCGCGTCCTGCTAAGAGCGCGAGGGCGCTTTATCCCCCTCCGATTTGGAAAGGCGCATCGGGCCAACAGATTTTCACGGCGAGAGACATAATGCATTTCAGACCGGTCCTGAGCGGCACGCTTGCGCTGCTGCTCCTATCAAGCATCGCAGGCATCGCCGCACCGGCGGACAGCGGGCAAGCCTCGAACAGCGGCTTCACTTTCCATCTGCCGACGCTGGGCATTTTCGGCGACAAAAAGAAGACCGAGCAGGCGCAAGTCGCCCAGCAGGACGGCGCCGGCATGACCGGTCTGGAGGATCAGATCCGCCAGATGAACGGCAAGCTTGAGGAGCTCAATTTCCAGATCCTGCAAATGCAGGAGCAGATGCGCAAGCAGCAGGAGGACAACGAGTTCCGCTTCCAGCAGCTCGAAGGCGGCTCGCAGGGCGCGAAGCCAACGGGCCAAAAGAAGTCGGAGGCCGCGCCGCAGGACGGCAGCAGCGGCAACACGAATATGGGCGATGCTGGCGCCGGCGACAGCGGCACCGACACCAACGTCGCAACGGCTCCGGCGACGCAAGCTCCGGCCGGCACGGCTCCGCAGGACGGCGGCGGCAAGAGCGTCGGCGACGTCATCGTCGAGTCTCAGACCGGCGACCCGGGCAAGTTGATCACCGGCGCGCCGCCGAAGACCTTCGGCACCATCACCGTCGACAAGAACGGCAATGTCGTCAATGCCGACCCCGCCCCGCAGGCGGGCTCGCAGACGGAAGCTCCCGCGGCTACGGCAAACGCGCCTGCCGCGGAGACCGGCAGCAAGGCTGGCAAAGGCAAGTCCGGCGGCACGGTCATGGCCTCGCTGCCCTCGACCAACAATCCGGACGAGCTCTACCGCAACTCCTACCAATTCATCCTGTCGGGCGACTATCCCACCGCCGAGCAGGGTTTCCGCGACCATATCTCGCGCTTTCCCAAGGACGCCAAGGCGGCGGACGCGCATTACTGGCTGGGCGAATCCCTGCTTGGCCAGCAGAAATATCGCGACGCGGCGGAGGTTTTCCTGGCCGCCAGCAAGGATTATCCGAAGGCCAAGAAGGCGCCCGACATGCTGCTCAAGCTCGGCGTATCGCTGGTCGGCCTCAAGCAGAACGACGTGGCCTGCGCCACTTTCAACGAGATCGGCAAGCGCTACCCGGATGTTTCCGGCACGCTGAAGGAACGCATCAAGCAGGAAAAGGCGCTGGCCTCGTGCTAGCTTGCGTGTCGTTGTCCCAGAATCGGGACCGCTTTTGGACGACGCGCAGTGATGTTCGATACCGAGACTGACCTTTCGGATCGCCTTTTCCAAGACTTCGACTTCTCCCACGGCGCCGTTGCGGCCGTGTCCGGCGGCAGCGACTCGACCGCCCTTCTTCTTCTGCTCAAGCACCACCTCGACCGTACCCTGCCCGCGGCAAGGCTGCTTGCGGTGACGATCGATCATGGCCTCAGACCAAGCTCGGCAGCCGAAGCGCAAGCTGTCGCCCGGCTTTGCGCCGAGCACGGCATCGCGCATCGCACGCTCGGCTGGTCCGGCCGCAAGCCATCGACCGGCTTGCCGGCCGCCGCGCGCGAGGCGCGCTACCGGCTGCTGGCCGAGGCAGCCGAAGCGGCAGGCATCGGCGCGGTGGTGACCGGACATACCGCCGACGACCAGGCCGAGACCGTGCTGATGCGGCAAGTTCGTGAAGAGGAGGCCCGCGACGAGGATCCACGCGACGGCCGCGGGCTCGCCGGCATGGCGCCCGCCACGCTCTACGATTGGCGGGTCTGGATCGCCCGCCCGCTGCTCGCCACGCGCCGCGCGGCATTGCGGGAGATGCTGAAGCGTGGCGGCATCGGCTGGACCGAGGATCCGACCAATGTCGACCGGCGCTTCGAGCGGCCGCGCCTGCGCATCTCGCTTGCAGGCAGAGACGGCGAGGCGCGTTTCAAGGAAGCAATCGCGAAGGCCGGACAGGCAGCCGCCGAGCGCGAGAACCTCGGCCAGCGTGCGGCGGCGCTGATCGGCGCCTTCGCTAGCCAGCCGGCTCCGGGGCTCATCCGCCTCGATCGCGATTTCGCAAGTGGTGAGGATAGCGAAGCCGCCGTCTATGCATTTCGCATCCTGCTCGCCACGGTCGGCGGCGTCACGTTCCTTGTCGACGAGGCGCGTTGCCGGGCGCTGTTCGAGCATCTGCGGTCGGGGACGCTTTGCGCCACATTGTCGCGGACGGTGGTCGACGCGCGCCGCACCGGCGGCATCTTCCTCCACCGCGAGGCCCGCAATCTGCCCGCCGTTCCGGCTGCTGAGCAGGCCTTGTGGGACGGTCGGCGGAGGATCACATTGAGCGACAGGCCGAGCGGGTTGGTGATCGCGCCACCAGGTCTCGGCGCCGCCAAGCGATTTACCCCGGAAGGCGACGTTCCGGCGAGCTTGCTGCGCAAGGCGCAGGCCGCCGAGCCCGCGCTGTGGCGCGGCGGCGAACGCCTTGATTTGGCTGGCGGTGATGCCGCGCCGCCGGCGATGGCGATCGTCCCTGCGGTGTCGCCCTTCACCCGCTTCCTGCCGTCCTTCGATCTCCGGCCCGCTGCCGCCGTCGCCGCGCTGATCGGCGCGCCGCCGCTGCCGCCGTCGCCTTTTCGCGGCCATGATCGCGGCGGAGCATGGGCGAAAGCTTAACCGAGGCATGCTGTTCTGCTTGGCAAGGGGAGACGCTCTCCCTATGTTAGGCCCAAGCCTCCAATCATCATCGTGGGTCCGCGCGCGGACGCCAACAGGACAATAGATGAATCCGAATTATCGCAACCTCGCGCTCTGGGCGATCATAGCGGTCCTGCTCATCGCCTTGTTCAATCTTTTCCAGACGCCGCAGACGCGCGGCGCTTCGAGCGAGATTGCTTATTCGCAGTTCCTGCAGGATGTCTCTTCCGGCCGGGTCAAGAGCGTGACGATCGCCGGCGCCCGTATCTCGGGCAACTACACGGACAACGCCAACGGCTTCCAGACCTATTCGCCGGGCGATCCGTCGCTGGTCTCCAGGCTGCAGGACAAGAACGTCACCATCAACGCGCGGCCTGAAAGCGACGGTTCGAACTCGCTGTTCGGCTATCTGATCTCGTGGCTGCCGATGATCCTGATCCTCGGCGTGTGGATATTCTTCATGCGCCAGATGCAGTCCGGCTCCGGCCGCGCCATGGGCTTCGGCAAGTCGAAGGCGAAGTTGCTCACCGAGGCGCATGGCCGCGTCACCTTCCAGGACGTCGCCGGCGTCGACGAGGCCAAGGAGGACCTGGAGGAGATCGTCGAGTTCCTGCGCGATCCGCAGAAGTTCCAGCGGCTCGGCGGCAAGATTCCGCGCGGCGTGCTGCTGGTCGGCCCTCCCGGAACCGGCAAGACGCTGCTCGCCCGCTCCGTCGCAGGCGAGGCCAATGTGCCGTTCTTCACCATCTCCGGCTCGGATTTCGTCGAGATGTTCGTCGGCGTCGGCGCAAGCCGGGTGCGCGACATGTTCGACCAGGCCAAGAAGAACGCCCCCTGCATCATCTTCATCGACGAAATCGACGCCGTCGGCCGCCATCGCGGCGCCGGCCTCGGCGGCGGCAATGACGAGCGCGAGCAGACGCTGAACCAGCTGCTGGTCGAGATGGACGGCTTCGAGTCCAACGAAAGCATCATCCTGATCGCGGCCACCAACCGGCCCGACGTGCTCGACCCGGCGCTGCTCAGGCCGGGCCGCTTCGACCGCCAGGTGGTCGTGCCGAACCCCGACATCGTCGGCCGCGAGAAGATCCTCAAGGTGCATGTGCGCAACGTGCCGCTGGCGCCCAATGTCGACCTCAAGGTCATCGCGCGCGGCACGCCCGGCTTCTCCGGCGCCGACCTGATGAACCTGGTCAACGAATCCGCGCTGATGGCGGCGCGTCGCAACAAGCGGCTCGTCACCATGGCCGAGTTCGAGGACGCCAAGGACAAGATCATGATGGGCGCCGAGCGCCGCTCGTCGGCGATGACGCAGGCCGAGAAGGAGCTGACCGCCTATCACGAGGCAGGCCACGCCATCCTGGCGCTCAACGTGCCGACGGCCGATCCGCTGCACAAGGCGACCATCATCCCGCGCGGCCGCGCGCTCGGCATGGTCATGCAGCTGCCGGAAGGCGACCGCTATTCGATGAGCTACAAATACATGATCTCGAGGCTGGCGATCATGATGGGCGGCCGCGTCGCCGAGGAGTTCAAGTTCGGCAAGGAGAACATCACCTCCGGCGCCTCCTCCGACATCGAGCAGGCGACCAAGCTGGCGCGCGCCATGGTCACGCGCTGGGGCTTCTCCGACAAGCTCGGCCATGTCGCCTATGGCGACAACCAGGAAGAGGTCTTCCTCGGCCATTCGGTGGCGCGCCAGCAGAACATCTCGGAAGAGACCGCGCAGATCATCGACGCCGAGGTGCGCCGGCTGATCGACGATGCCTATTCCACCGCCAAGACCGTGCTGACCAAGAAGAAGAAGGACTGGATCGCGCTGGCCGAAGGGCTGCTCGAATACGAGACCCTGACCGGCGAGGAGATCAAGCAGCTGATCGCTGGCCACAAGCCCGCCCGCGACCTTGGCGACGACACGCCGCCCAGCCGCGGCTCGGCTGTGCCGAAAGCCGGCACCGGCGGCCGTCGCAAGAAGGGCCCCGAGCCCGAAGGCGGCATGGAGCCGCAGCCGCAGGGCTAAGGCTCGATCGAAAACGAAACATAAAAAACGACGCCGCGGCTCAGACCGCGGCGTTGTTGTTTGGGAGGTCACAGACGATTGGCGAGTCGCTCGCGGACCGCACCTGCAAGATCGGCGTCCGGCGCAAGCGCCAATCTTCCTTCTGGCTTATCACGCTTCTGGCCTCGCATGGCACCCCGAACCTCCCGCGCAAAACGCACGAAACTGTTCGCGATGTCTTCGCACACCTGTTCGCGATGTCCTCAGTCCATATAGGGGGAGATTGGTAGCTTCGCCGGCGGGGGTTCTTTTGCGGCGCCGATATGCCTCTTTAAGCGCGTCCAACGAAAAAGCCCGCGCATCTCGCGATGCGCGGGCCTTGGTCTTGGAGGTAAGCCCTGAGCGATCAGCTCTTCAGCTTGGCGTTGCAGAGGCTGTAGAAGCCGCCGCCCTTCTGGATCCACCGCAGGCCGTTCAGCGTGTTGGCGTCCTTGTTGGCATAGTACTGCTCGAGGCAGGTGTGCATGCGGGCCTTGGCCGGCGTCTCGTTGGCGAATTTCGGCGAGATGGCGGTCGGGAAGGTCACGCCCTTCGGCGCAGCCACGCTGGGCTTTGCCGGTTCCTTGGTGAAAGTCGCCTCGGTCGGAGCCGGCACGGTGTCGTCGTCGTCGCCGGCGCCGCATTCGGTCTTGCGGAAGTCATTCCACTTCATGCCGTTGAGCTTGTTGGCGGTCTTGGCAGCCTGGTATTTGCTGCTGCATTCGGCCATGGTCAGGCCCTTGGCCGAACCACCGTCAGCGGCGGTGGAAGTCTTGCTGGTGGCAGGTTTGGCGGTTGCCGCAGCAGCGGCGCCGGGGCCGCATTCAGCCTTGCGGAAATCGTTCCACTTCATGCCGTTCAGCGTGCCGGCCGCCTTAGCGGCCTGATACTTGGTGCTGCATTCCTTTGCGGTCAGGCCCTTGGCCGTGTCGTCCGAGGCAGCTGCCGTCTTTGCCTTCTTGGTGTCAGAAGCCTTGGTCTCGGTCGCAGCCTTGGTCTCGGTCGCAGCCTTGGTCTCGGTCGCAGCCTTGGTCTCAGTCGCCGCCTTGGTGTCGGTCGCCGCCTTGGTGTCGGTCGCCGCGGAAGCGTCGCTGCCGCACTGGGCCTTGCGGAACTGGTTCCAGGTCTGGCCATTGAGCGTTCCGGCGTCCTTGGCCGCGTTGTACTTGGTGCTGCACTCGGCCATGGTCAGCGCGTTGGCCGGCGCCGCCAGGAACAGGGTTGCGACGGCGATGCCCGTCAATGTTGCAAGTCTATGAATAAGCATGGCGTTTTTCTCCCTTGCTGCCGCCAAATGGTGCCTATACCAAATCAATAGCTCTCAACTTCGGGCTGCGCCAGATGCTTCCCGCGCGGATGCCCTCACAAAGTGTGTTCCTGCCGACAAGGTGCTAAATTGCTGGCGCTCGGTTCGAGCAAATAAGGTTTTCCCGGGCGGAAAAGCTGTCTGGGCTTCTATATTCCCGCTACAACGAGAGGTCGTGGCAGGCTGCCGAATCACTTGACCGGTCTGCGACAATGATTTTCTAAGGAATGGTAATATATAATCACGAAACGTGATGATCGGATGCGGCCCAATTGTGGCAATACGGGCGGCTGAAACCGACGGGGACTTTGGCAGGTATGGCAGGGCAGTATTTCGGCACCGACGGCATCCGCGGACGCGCCAACAAGTTTCCCATGACGGCCGAGGTGGCCATGCGGGTGGGTATGGCCGCCGGCCTTTCTTTCCAGCGGGGCAACCATCGGCACCGCGTCGTGCTCGGCAAGGACACGCGGCTTTCCGGCTACATGATCGAGAACGCGATGGTGTCGGGCCTGTGCGCCGCCGGCATGGACGTGTTCCTGCTCGGGCCGATTCCGACACCGGCGGTCGCCATGCTGGTGCGCTCGCTGCGCGCCGACATCGGGGTAATGATCTCGGCCTCGCATAACCCTTATTACGACAACGGCATCAAGCTGTTCGGCCCCGACGGCTATAAGCTCTCCGACGAGATCGAGGAGCGCATCGAAGGCATGCTCGACAAGGACATCGAGTTGTCGCTTGCCGATTCCGACGGGCTGGGGCGCGCCAAGCGCGTCGACGGCGTCCACGACCGCTATATCGAATTCGCCAAGCGCACGCTGCCGCGCTCGATGTCGCTTTCCGGGCTTCGGATCGTCGTCGACTGCGCGAACGGCGCCTCCTACAAGGTGGCGCCGGAGGCGCTGTGGGAGCTCGGCGCCGAGGTGGTCGCCATCAATGTCGAGCCGAACGGCTTCAACATCAACAAGGAGTGCGGCTCGACCCATCCGGCCGGCCTGCAGAAGAAGGTGCACGAGGTGCGCGCCGATATCGGCATCGCGCTCGACGGCGACGCCGACCGTGTGGTCATCGTCGACGAGAACGGCGCCATCGTCGACGGCGACCAGATCATGGCGCTGATCGCCGAGTCCTGGCACCAGAGCGGGCGGCTGGCCGGCGGCGGCGTCGTCTCGACGGTGATGTCCAATCTCGGTCTCGAGCGTTTCCTTGGCGACATGAAGCTGCAGCTGCACCGCACCAAGGTCGGCGACCGCTATGTCGTCGAGCACATGCGCGCGCATGGCCTCAATGTCGGCGGGGAGCAGTCCGGCCATATCGTGCTGTCCGATTTCTCGACCACCGGCGACGGCCTGGTTTCGGCGCTGCAGGTGCTGGCCTGCATCAAGCGGCAGAACCGGCCGGTCAGCGAGCTGTCGAAAAAGTTCGAGCCGGTGCCTCAGCTTCTGAAGAACGTCCGCATCTCCGGCGGCAAGCCGCTGGAGGAGGCGCCGGTCAAGGCAGCCATCGAGGAAGGGCGCAACCGCCTGGGCAAGGCCGGCCGCCTCGTTATCCGGCCGTCCGGCACCGAGCCGCTCATCCGCGTCATGGCCGAAGGCGACGATCCGCAGCTGGTCGAGGCCGTCGTCAACGAGATCGTCGGTATCATCTCGGATACCCGCAGCGCCGCCTGATCGCCGCCGCAAAGCGGACGATCGCATCTGCAAGCCCGCCGCCAGGCGGGCTTTTTCGCGCGCGCGCAACACCCCCGGACAACGGAATACCCTCTAAAATTGTAGGCATTCGTGGTTAATCGGTACGGTTAAACGGCTTTTAACCTTTGCAATTCATTATCCACGCCGAGGTTCATCTTCGGGCGATGTCGTCCCGAGGCTTCTTAGGGGTGACAGCATGTTCGATACCGCAAGAATGGCACTGTTTGCCGCGCTGTTGGCGGGAGTGGCCGGACCGGCCCTCGCCGCCGACCTCGGGGAACCACCGCCGGTGGAGGAAGCTCCGCCGCCGCTGGTCGAGGCTCAGCCGATCGACGTCGGCGGCTGGTATATTCGCGGCGACATCGACTACCACAAGTCGACCTTGCGCGGCATCGACTACATTACATACGGGCCACCGCCCGGCACCAACGATTTCGATTTCGGCAAGCTGAAGGGCGGCTTCTCCCTCGGCGGCGGCGTCGGCTACAAGATCAACGATTACTTCCGGACCGATCTAACGGCCGACTATTGGTTCAAGTCGGACTTCAACGGCCAGACCTCGGACCTCGTCACGACATCAACCGAGGTGTCAAGGATGAGCGCGTTGCTGCTGTTGGCCAATGCCTATGTCGATATCGGCACCTATCACGGCATCACGCCTTACGTCGGCGCCGGCATCGGCGGCGCGCACGTCAAGTGGGACACGGTCCACGACCCGAACACCACAGAAACCAACCCGGGTTCGTCCAACTGGCGCTTCGCCTATGCGCTCATGGCCGGCGCTTCCTACTGCCTGACCGACAGGGTGATCCTCGACGCTGGCTACCGCTTCACTCACATCCAGGGCGGGCGCATGTTCGAGTTCGATTCGACGAGTTCCGGGCCGGGGTTCGACCACGGCATCAACACGCATGAGGTGCGCGGCGGTCTGCGCTACCAATTCGGCGGCAACAATGGGTGCGCTACACCGGTGGCCTACCAGCCTGAGCCGGAGCCGATCTACACCAAGTAGCCGCTTCGAGATCCTGAAATTCTGCCGATCGCCCGGCGCCAGTCGGGCGATTTTCTTTTGTGGGTGGCCGGTAAAACAGCATCGAAATCAATTCGGTAACTCCCTGTTATCCTTAACCGGCACTTAACCACTATGGTTAACAATGCTCCTGAAACGGCAGCTGTGCTCGCGTTCGCGACTGGTGCCAATCTCAGGAGCCGGGGACCATGACATCAAAATCGCGTATCGCACTGGCGCTCGCCGCAATCGTGCTGATGCCGGCGACACAGGCGGTGTCGGCCGACTACGATCCGCCGATCTATGTCGACCAGGCGCCGGACTATCAGCCGGTCGAGGTAGGCTCCGGCTGGTACCTCCGCGGCGACGTCGGCTACGCTTTCAGCCACCCGTTCAAGCATGAGGAAACCTCGTCGGGACCGCTCAATAGCTTCAGCGATGAGTCCAGCTTGTTCAGCGGCAGCATCGGCATGGGCTATCACGTCAACGACTACCTGCGGGTCGAGTTGAACGGTGGAATCCTGCCGACCGACAAATTCGCCGCCCATGACAGACTGGGAGCCACCTGCGACGGGCACACGCTTGTGGACGACGGTTTCGGAACGATCAATTCCGTTGCGACCAGCCAGGCCTGCGACCTTTCCGACAACGCTTCCAACAAGGGCTACAGCATCATGGCCAATGGCTATGTAGACCTGGGCACCTATGTCGGGCTTACGCCCTATATCGGCGGCGGCATCGGGCTCGCCTACAACAAATACTACAGAAGCATCGGCGCGCGCGACTGCGTGGAGGTTCCTACGAACAGCGCCGGCACCGGCGGATTTTTCTGCGACGATCCGGCCGGCTATGAAGGGCAGACCGATACTGCGGCAAAGTTCAATCTGGCCTATTCCATCGGCGCAGGGCTCTCTTACCAGGTCACGAAGAACGTTTCGGTCGATCTCGGCTACGAATACTTTTCCGTCCCAGCGGCGAAATACGTCGCCTATGATGGTGGCGCTTTCAATATCCGCAAGGGCATTGACTATCAGACGGTCAAGCTCGGGCTGCGCTACGATCTTTGGTGAGCGAGAGAACTCGGAAATTGCCGGCGGATCGAGCGGTCCGCCGTTCTTTTTCGTTTCCGGCGCGTGGTGCCGTGAGACAAATATCCCGACAGCGACAAAAACTTTGCTCTTGACGCCGAAAGCCTGAAAGCATATCGCCGTCCGTGGGCCACCCCTCCCCAACGAGGGGCCACTATCTGGAAGGATAGACCACGATGACGACGCTTACCAAGCCCGGACTCCGTCCGGCAAACCCCAATTTCTCCTCAGGTCCCTGTGCAAAACGCCCCGGCTGGTCGGTCGAGGCGCTGGAAGCTGCTGCGCTCGGACGCTCCCACCGCGCCAAGATCGGCAAGGGCAAGCTCGAACAGGCGATCGAGCTGACGCGCGAAATCCTCAAGGTCCCGGCCGGTTACCGGATCGGCATCGTGCCGGCATCCGATACCGGCGCGGTCGAGATGGCACTGTGGTCGCTGCTTGGCGAGCGCGGCGTCGACATGGTCGCCTGGGAAAGTTTCGGTTCCGGCTGGGTGACCGATGTCGTCAAGCAGCTCAAGCTCGCCGATGTGCGCAAGTTCGAGGCCGGCTACGGCGTGTTGCCGGATCTGACGCAGATCGATTTCGATCGCGACGTGGTCTTCACCTGGAACGGCACGACCTCCGGCGTGCGCGTGCCGGACGGCGATTTCATTCCGACCGACCGCAAGGGACTCACCATCTGCGACGCCACCTCGGCGGCGTTCGCGCAGCGGCTCGACTTCGATAAACTCGACGTCGTCACCTTCTCCTGGCAGAAGGTGCTGGGCGGCGAGGGCGCGCACGGCATGCTGATCCTCAGCCCGCGCGCCGTCGAGCGGCTGGAAACCTACAAGCCGGCCTGGCCGCTGCCGAAGATCTTCCGCCTGACTTCCGGCGGCAAGCTGATCGAGGGCATCTTTAAGGGCGAGACCATCAACACGCCGTCGATGCTGTGCGTCGAGGACTATCTCGATGCGCTTCAATGGGCGAAGTCGATCGGCGGCCTGGAAGCGCTGATCGCCCGCGCCGACGCCAACGCCGCGGTGCTGGACCGGTTCGTGGCCAGGTCGTCGTGGCTCGGCCATCTGGCCGTCGATCCGGCGACGCGCTCAAACACTTCCGTGTGCCTGTCCTTCACCGATCCGGACGTGGCGGCGCTCGATGCCGACGGTCAGGCGGCTTTCGCCAAAGGTATCGTCTCGACGCTCGACAAGGAAGATGTCGCCTACGACATCGGCTCCTACCGCGATGCGCCGCCCGGCCTTCGCATCTGGTGCGGCGCGACCGTCGAGACCTCCGATCTCGAAGCACTGCTGCCCTGGCTCGACTGGGCCTTCGCCATGCAGAAGGCGTCGCTGAAAGCGGCCGCCTGAGTCATTCGCGGCGGCCTTCGGGCCGCCGATCCCAAACGGATCAATCCCATTCTTCAAGGAGGCCGCCATGGCGCCCCGCGTTCTCGTCTCGGATAAACTTTCAACCACCGCCGTGCAGATCTTCAAGGACCGCGGCATCGAGGTCGACTACCTGCCCGATCTCGGCAAGGACAAGGAAAAGCTTCTCGAAGTAATCGGCCAGTATGACGGCCTCGCCATCCGCTCGGCGACCAAGGTCACCGAGAAGCTGATCAATGCCGCCACCAGGCTCAAGGTCGTCGGCCGCGCCGGCATCGGCGTCGACAATGTCGACATTCCGGCGGCGAGCCGCAAGGGCATCATCGTGATGAACACGCCCTTCGGCAACTCGATCACCACCGCCGAGCACGCCGTTGCGATGATCTTCGCGCTGGCGCGCCAAATCCCGGAGGCCAACGCCTCGACCCATGCGGGAAAATGGGAGAAGAACCGCTTCATGGGCGTCGAGATCACCGGCAAGACGCTGGGCGTGATCGGCTGCGGCAATATCGGCTCGATCGTCGCGACGCGCGGCGTCGGCCTGAAGATGCATGTCGTGGCTTTCGATCCGTTCCTGTCGGACAGCCGCGCTGAAGAGCTCGGCGTCGAGAAGGTCGAGCTCGACGAGCTTTTCGCGCGCGCCGACTTCATAACCTTGCACACGCCGCTGACCGACAAGACGCGCAACATCATCGATGCGGCCGCGATCGCCAAGATGAAGGACGGCGTGCGCATCATCAATTGCGCGCGCGGCGGGCTGGTCGTCGAGGCCGACCTGGTCGCGGCACTGAAGAGCGGCAAGGTGGCCGGCGCTGGCGTCGATGTTTTCGAGGCCGAGCCGGCGGAGAACAATCCGCTGTTCGGCATGCAGAATGTCGTGGCAACCCCGCATCTCGGCGCCTCGACCACCGAGGCGCAGGAGAACGTTGCGCTGCAAGTGGCCGAGCAGATGGCCGATTACCTGATCAAGGGCGCCGTTTCCAACGCCATCAACATGCCGTCGATCACCGCCGAGGAAGCGCCCCGACTGAAACCCTTCGTCAAGCTGGCCGAGGTGCTCGGCGCCTTTGTCGGCCAGGTCACCGAAGATCCGATCAAGGAGGTGGAGATACTGTTCGACGGCTCGACCGCGACGATGAACACGCGCGCGCTGGTGAGCGCCACTCTTGCCGGCCTGATCCGGCCGCAGGTCTCCGACGTCAACATGGTGTCGGCGCCGATCATGGTGAAGGAGCGCGGCATTATCGTCGCCGAGGTCAAGCGCGACAAATCTGGCGTCTTCGACGGCTACATCAAGCTCACCGTCAAGACCGAGCATATGACGCGCTCGATCGCCGGGACCTGCTTCTCGGACGGCAAGCCGCGCTTCATCCAGATCAAGGGCATCAACCTCGATGCCGAGGTCGGCCAGCACATGCTCTACACGACCAATGCCGACGCACCCGGCATCATCGGCCTGCTCGGCACCGTCTGCGGTGAGAACGGCGTCAACATCGCCAACTTCCAGCTCGGCCGCAACCGGCCGGGCGGCGATGCGATCGCGCTGCTCTATCTCGACGCACCCTTCCCGGAAAGGGTGCTCGATCAACTGCGGGCGCACCAATCGATCGATTCGGCCAAACCGCTGCACTTCGATGTCGGCGCCGCCTGAAAGATCATGCCCCGCATGCTTCGGCATGCGGGGCATTTCTTCTACAGAACGGCCCTGCTGCCACTGTATTCGGCCAGCGCGATGCCTCCGAGCACGAGCGCAAGCGCAAGACCCTGATAGAATTGGAACTGCTCGCCGACGATCAGCACCGAAAGCAGGGTGCCGAAGATTGGCACCAGATTGATGAACAGTCCGGCGCGATTGGCGCCGATCAGCTCGTTGCCCTTGATGTAGAAGATCTGCGAGACGACGGACGCGCCGAGCGCGGTGTAGAACGCGACCGCCCATCCTCGCGCGTCCGGGACGATGACGCGGCCCGCCGCCACTTCCCAGACAAAGAACGGCACCGAGGTCAAAAGCGCGGCGAGCGACAGAGCCAGCATGAAGCTTTGCCAGCGAACGGCCGGCTTCAGGCGCAGCCCCACCGAATAGAGGCTGTAGCAGAGGACCGCGACCAGCATGATGGCGTCGCCGAAATTGAGCTCGAGCTTCAGCAGCTGACCGAGGTCGCCATGGCTCGCGGTCAGGGCGACGCCGAGGATGGTGAGCGCGACGCCGACGATCTGCAGGCGCTGCACGTGCAGCCTAAACAGCACGAAGTTGGCGAGGATGATGACGATCGGTATGGCGGCCTGCTCGATCGAGACATTGATGGCGGTCGTGTAGTTCAGCGCCGTGTAGAAGATGACGTTGAACACCGTGAAGCCGCAGGCGCCGAGGCCGGCGACCAGCAGCCAATGCCGGCGCAGTTCAGGCCAGTCCTCGCGAAACGTCCGCCAGCCGACGGGCAGCAT
This sequence comes from Mesorhizobium sp. AA23, assembly GCF_001672435.1. NCBI lineage: Bacteria > Pseudomonadati > Pseudomonadota > Alphaproteobacteria > Hyphomicrobiales > Phyllobacteriaceae > Mesorhizobium > Mesorhizobium sp. AA23. The sequence goes on along the minus strand of NZ_LYTP01000001.1, from coordinate 603,192 downwards.
GATCAGCACCGCCAGCACCCAGCGCAGGAAAACCAACGTCATCGGCGACACATGGCCGACGGCAAGCTTGCCGGCCACGGAATTGCCGCCCCACAGCAGCATGGTGGAGAGCAGGAACAGATAGGCGGCTCGATGCATCGCTTAATCCTGGACCGGCAGGCGCGGTGGAAGAAGGATGCCGGCCTATTGCGATGGCGAGGCCAAGTAAATGATGCGAAAGCCGGAATTTGTTGTGCCTGGTTTGTTGTGCCCTGGGTGGTTTCGGGGACAAAGAAGGGGTCGCATCGGCCTGCACATGAGGCTATAGAGGCCTGTCGTTTCAAGCCGCCAAGGCGGCATCTCAAGGGAAAAGAACATGGCCAATGTGGTGGTCGTCGGCTCGCAGTGGGGCGACGAAGGCAAGGGCAAGATCGTCGACTGGCTGTCGGAGCGCGCCGACGTGGTCGTGCGCTTCCAGGGCGGCCACAATGCAGGTCATACCCTGGTCGTCGACGGCAAGGTCTACAAGCTTTCGCTCTTGCCGTCCGGCGTGGTCAGAGAGGGCAAGCTGTCGATCATCGGCAACGGGGTGGTCTTCGATCCGCACGCCTTCGTCGCGGAAACAAAGAAGCTCAAGGAGCAGGGCGTGGAGGTGACGCCCGAACGCCTGAAAATCGCCGAAAACACCGCGCTTATCCTGTCGCTGCACCGGGAGCTGGACGGGTTCCGCGAAGACGCCGCCTCGAATTCCGGAACCAAGATTGGCACGACCCGCCGCGGCATCGGCCCCGCATATGAGGACAAGGTGGGCCGGCGTGCGGTGCGGGTGATGGATCTGGCGGATTTGGAAACGCTTCCCCTGAAGGTCGACAGGCTGCTCACGCATCATAATGCGCTGCGCCGCGGGCTCGGCCATCCGGAAGCGACCCAGGAGGCGATCATGCAGGAGCTGACCTCGGTGGCCGGCGAGATCCTGCCTTACATGGACCGCGTCTGGAAGGTGCTCGACGACAAGCGCCGCGCGGGTGCGCGCATCCTGTTCGAGGGCGCGCAAGGCACGCTGCTCGATATCGACCACGGCACCTATCCCTTCGTCACCTCATCCAACACCGTGGCAGGGCAAGCGGCCGCCGGCTCCGGCACCGGCCCCGGCGCGATCGGCTATGTGCTCGGCATCACCAAGGCCTATACGACGCGCGTCGGCGAAGGGCCGTTCCCGACCGAGCAGAAGAATGAGGTCGGCGAGTTCCTCGGCACGCGCGGCCACGAATTCGGCGTCGTCACCGGCCGCAAGCGCCGCTGCGGCTGGTTCGACGCCGTGCTGGTGCGCCAGGCGGTGGCCGTCAACGGCATCAAGGGCATCGCGCTCACCAAGCTCGACGTGCTCGACGGGCTGGACGAGATCAAGGTCTGCACCGGCTATCGCCTCGATGGCGAGTTGATCGACTATCTGCCGGCCAGCCAGGGCGCCCAGTCGCGCGTCGAGCCGGTCTATGAGACGCTCGAAGGCTGGAAGGGAACGACGGCCGGCGCCAGGAGCTGGAACGATCTGCCGGCGCAAGCCGTCAAATATGTCCGCCACATCGAGGAGCTGATCGGCGCCCCGGTTGCACTGCTTTCCACCAGCCCGGAGCGGGACGACACGATACTTGTGACCGATCCGTTTCAAGACTAGTTTCACAGCGCTTCCAGGCGCTACGGCTGATTTGCGGCCGGCCCGGGAAAGAATTGCAGGTCGACTGACGCATGGCAGATTTCGTTGGTGTTCTGAAAAAACAGCTTGCGAAGCACAGCGAGCCCTCGCCCGAGTTGCGCAAGCGGATTTACGAGAATGCTCGTGAGATGCTGGCGAAGAAACTCGCGAACTATTCTCCGCCGTTGTCGGCCGAGGTCATCAGCAAGCAGAAACGTTCGCTCGAAGATGCCGTCGCCAGCGTCGAGCGCGAGTATGCCAAGCCTGCTCCGGCGCCCAAGCCGGCTCCAGCGGAAGATCCCCTGGCGGAGCTGGAACATATTTTTTCCTCGATCGACCGCAACAAGAACCAGCCGAGCCACGTCCGGCAGCCGTCGGTGGCGAAGCCCGAACCTGCCAAGCCGGAGCCCTTCAAGCCGGAGCCCTTCAAGACGGCGCCCGCACCGGCGCCGGTGAAGGCGGAACCGAGCTGGCAAGGCGCAGCAAAGACGGAACCAAGCTGGCAAGGGGCAACGAAGACTGAGCCCGGCGGCTGGCACAAGGTGCCCGCGGCACCGCCCCCCATGCCCTCGCCGCGCGAGGACGATGTCGGCCTGCCCGGGATGAACGCCGCCGAACCGGACGAGGACAGCGATGTCTTTGCCAATGACGAGCAGCCGGCCGATACTTTCCAGCGGCTGCGGCCTGCGCCGCGCAAGCGCAGCTATGGCGGGCTGATTGCTGCCGTTGTCGCATTGCTGGTGCTGGCCGGCGGCGGGTACGGCGTTTGGCTGAACAAGGATGCGTTCAGCTCCATACTCGGCTTGAAGGGCGGCAGCAGCCAGACCGTCTCGACCGAGCCTCTGGTCAAGCCTGCCGCCCCGACAAAGCCGACCGCCGAGACGGCGGCCGCGCCGCCGGCTGCGGGCAATAACGCGGCTGCAGCCAATGAGCCGGCCGAAACAGCGAAATTCACCCAGCGGCTGACGCCCGAGGGCAAGGAAGTAGATCCTGGTCCGGCCGGCGGCCAGAGCACCATCGGCGAGGGCGAATCCGTCGCCGCGCTGACCACGCCGCCGCCAGCCGCGCCTGGGATGACGCCGGCGCCCGCCGCCGGCACGCCGCCCGCCGCGCCAACTCCGGCCGCGACCCCGCCCGCCGCCGACACTCCGCAGGCTGCGCAAACCCCGCCCGCGAGCCCGCCTGCCGGGACCACGCCGTCGGCGCCCACCGGTGCCGCCGCCAATCCGCCCGCGCCGGTCGCCGGAACCACGCCTCCGGCCGCGGCGGCCACTCCGCCTGCCGCTGGCACGACTCCGCCACCCGCGTCCGGGACTGCGCCTGCGACGGCCCAAGCGACCGTGCCGGTCGGCCAGAAAGCGATCTTCTATGAGGAGCGCACCAGCACGCAGCAGGGCACCGCCGAGCCCGGCAGCATCGTCTGGTCGCTGGTGCAGGAATCGCCGGGCGGCGACTTGCCGCCGGAGCCGGCGATCCGCGCCGAGGCGACGATACCCGGCAAGGACATCCAGCTGCGCATGACCATCCGGCGCAATACCGACCAGACGCTGCCGGCCAGCCACATCATCGAGATGATCTTCCTGACGCCGGAAGGGTTTGACGGCGGCGGCGTCGACAACATCCTGCGCATCGCCATGAAGAGCTCGGAACAGGACGCCGGCAGCCCGCTGATCGGCATCCCGGCCAAGATCGCCGACGGCTTCTTCCTCGTCGCCCTCAACGACACCAAGGCCGACGAGGACGCCAACCTGACGCTGCTCAGGGGGCAGGCCTGGATCGACGTGCCGGTGGTCTACAAGACCGGACGCCGTGCCCTGCTCACCATGGAAAAGGGCATTCCGGGCGAGAAGGTTTTTGATGAGGCGCTGAAGGCCTGGGCGACGAAGACGTCCGGTTGAGGCCGAGCGGCTCAGAAGCCCTGAAACAGCATGTCGAGCGCTGCAACGATCTCGTCGTGATGCTTCGCGAGGTTGAAACGGTTTTCCCGAGTTCCGTCGCAGCCACCGTAGCGATCAGATGGGTGGCCATGACCAGCTTGCGTCCATTGAATTCGAAGACCGGGTGCAGCTTCCGCATTGGCGGCGGCGCCGACGCGAGGGGCAAAAGCGGAACGACGACGCGCGTCTTGAAATTGTCGAGCAGGTCGGATTGAACCTCGAGGAGGTAGCCGCCTTCGATGCCGCTGGCGGCAAAGGCGTCATAGCGCGCCATCAGAACTGCCTATGCTCCTTGAGCGGAACGCCGTACGTGTCGACATACTCGTTCCAGGCATCCATGGTGGCGCGGTTTTCGAGCTTCCACAGCCGCGTTTTCTCGGCTGCCTCAGCTTCTGCGATCCCGGCTTCGGCGGCACGAGATACATTCACGTTGAGCCCCTTGGCTTCCTTCATGAGCTGTGAATCGATCGATAGATTTGCCGGCTGGCGGACCGCATTTGCGGCAATCTTGCGCATGATAGCCTCCGCAACATGCGTATAGAATATGCGCATCGCGCGAGTGCTGCAATGGATAGCTTGGACCAGCGCGACCTTCGCGACCGGACCGGCATGGCAAATTCGCCCTCAAATGCTATAGTCGCGCAAGCGGCAGGTCTGACCGGAGACGGCGATGACCAGTGCGAAGATCGACGTTCGTGAGCTGGGTGAAGCCGTTTTCCTGACCGATGGCGGCCTCGAGACCTCGCTTGTTTTTCTGGAAGGCCTCGATCTGCCCTCCTTCGCCGCCTTTCCGCTTCTTGGCGAGGAGGAGGGGCGGACGACGTTGGCCCGCTATTTCCGCCAGTATCTCGACATCGCCGACAAACACGGCGTCGGCTTCGTGCTCGATACTCCGACGTGGCGCGCCAATCCGGACTGGGGCGAAAAGCTCGGCTATTCGAAAGTCGCATTGTCGGGCATAGACATGCAGGCAGTGTCATGGGCGCGGGCGCTGGCTGCGCCCTATGTTGCGCGTGGCATGACCGTGCTGGTCAATGGGGTGGTCGGGCCCCGTGGCGACGGCTACCACGTTGACACAGTCATGTCGCCCGCCGAGGCCGAGACCTATCACGGCGATCAGGTCAAGGCATTCCGCGATGCCAGCGCCGATATGGTCAGCGCCATTACGATGACCTATGCGCAGGAGGCTGCCGGAATAGCCTGTGCCGCGATGGCGGTGGGGCTCCCGTCGGTGATTTCGTTTACCGTCGAGACGGACGGACGCCTGCCTTCGGGGGAGAGCTTGAGAGACGCCATCGAGACCGTTGACGACGAAACGGACGGCGCTCCCGCATATTTCATGATCAACTGCGCACATCCGAGCCATTTCGACGCCGTCCTTGCCGGCGACGGACGCTGGACCAGGCGCATTCGCGGCGTGCGGGCCAACGCCTCAGCCAAAAGCCATGCCGAGCTGGATGCGGCGACCGAACTCGATCCAGGCGATCCTGTCGACCTCGGCCGGCGCTACCGCGCCATGCGCGACCGCTTCGGCCAGATAGCCGTGCTCGGCGGCTGCTGCGGCACCGACAGACGCCATATCGCTGCGATCTGCGAGGCCTGCCTCTGAGGCTTGCCTATAGCGGTTAGCCTTCCATCTCCTCGCGCAGCATCTCCAACTCCAGCCACTCTTCCTCAAGTGAGGCCAGCGTGGTGCGCTCCTTGCCCAACGCCGCAATGGTCTTCTGGAACGAGACCGGATCGCGCTCATAGAAGGACGGATCCGCGATATTGTTCTCCAGCCTTGAGATGGACGCGCTCACCGCCTCGATCTTCTTCGGCAGGGATTCCAGCGCGAATTTCTGCTTGAAGGAGAGCTTCTTGGCCGGGCTTTTAGCGCTGGTCTGTTCGGCCCTGGCCGTCGCTTCGTTCGCTTCAGCCTTCGGCCTTGCCTTGCGCTCCTCCAGCTTCGAGCCGCCGCGTTGCGCCAGCATGTCGGAATAGCCGCCGGCATATTCGATCCAGCGTCCGGCGCCGTTGGGCGCGATCACGCTGGTGACTGTGCGGTCAAGGAAATCGCGATCGTGGCTGACCAGGACGACCGTTCCGGCAAAGCCGGCGACCAGTTCCTGCAGCAGCTCCAGCGTCTCCATGTCGAGGTCGTTGGTCGGCTCGTCGAGCACCAAAAGGTTCGCCGGCCGCGCCAGCACCCGGGCCAGCAGCAGTCGCGCCCGCTCGCCGCCCGAAAGCTCGCGCACCGGCGTGCGCGCCTGCTCCGGCTTGAAAAGAAAATCCTTCATATAGGAGACGACGTGGCGCTGCTCGCCATTGACCACAAGGTTCTCGCCGCGCCCGTCGGTCAGGTAATTCGCCAGCGTCTCCTGCGGGTCGACGGCCTCGCGCTTCTGGTCGAGCGTTGCGATTTCCAGATTGACGCCGAGCCGCACGGTGCCGGCATCCGGCGGCAGCTCGCCGGTCAGCATCTTGAGAAGCGTCGTCTTGCCGACGCCGTTCGGCCCGACAAGGCCGACGCGGTCGCCGCGCTGAATACGGGTCGAAAAGCCCTTGACCACGGTGAGGTCGCCAAAACTCTTCTCGATGCCCTTGGCTTCGATCACCAGCTTGCCGGATTCAGCGGCGTCGCTTGCCACCATCGTCGCCGAACCCTCGGCGCCGCGATGGCTGCGAAAACGCTGGCGCATGGCCTGCAGCTCGCCGAGCCGGCGCATGTTGCGCTTGCGCCTGGCGGTCACGCCATAGCGCAGCCAATGCTCCTCGCGCACGATCTGGCGGCCGAGCTTGTGCTGTTCGCGCTCTTCCTCTTCAAGCACCTGGTCGCGCCATTCCTCAAAGTGCGCGAACCCCTTGTCCAGCCGGCGCGTCTGGCCGCGGTCGAGCCAGACGGTGGCGCGCGAGACGCGCTCGAGAAAGCGGCGGTCGTGCGAGATCAGGATCACGGCCGACGAGGTGCGGGCAAGCTCTTCTTCCAGCCATTCGATGACCGACAGGTCGAGATGATTGGTCGGCTCGTCGAGGAGCAGGATATCGGGCTCCGGCGCCATGACGCGGGCGAGTGCTGCGCGGCGCGCCTCGCCGCCGGAAAGGTCGTTCGGCCGCTCCTCGCCGGTCAGGCCGAGATGCTCCATCAGATAAGTGGCGCGATGCGGGTCGTCGGCCGGCCCGAGGCCGGCTTCGACATAGGCGCGCACGCTGGCGAAGCCATCCATATCGGGCATTTGCGGCAGGTAGCGCACCGTTGCCGAGGGCTGGCGGAATACTTCGCCGTCCTGCGGTTCGATCAGCCCCGCGACGATCTTGAGCAGCGTCGACTTGCCCGAACCGTTGCGGCCTACAAGCGCGATCTTCTCGCCGGCGGAGGCGCTCAGTGCCGCGCCGTCGAGCAGCGGCGTGCCGCCAAAAGTCAGTTTTATGCCATCCAGATTGAGAAGAGGCGGGGCCATGTCAGCTTTCGGGAAGAGGATAGGGGTGGGCGAGCAGCAGCGCCCGGCCACGCTCGAGCGCGATCTCGAGCCGACCCTTGATCTCATTTGATATGGTAAGCGATGAGCCGAACGCCACCTCGACACCGTCCAGCGGCCATTTGGCGCCTGAGACCGTCAGGCCGGCGAGGTCGGAGAAGCCGAGCACCGAGAACAGCGTGCCCTCGGCGTAGTCGAAGCCGGCTTTGCCCGGCAGGATGGGCACGCCCTCCTGGGCGCCGCTGGTCAGCAGCACGGTCGTGCCCGCCTCGGCCAGCCGCACGCTTAGAGCCAAATGCAGAAAGGCATGATCGGCGCGCTTGCCGCCGAAGGCGCCGGCCAGCACCAGGCTGGTGGCGCCGCGCGCCAGCGCCGCGGCAATGGCGAGCTCGCCGTCGGTCATATCCTTCTCGGTCGGGAAAATCTTGCGCGGCACGGCGGCCAGATTCTCCGGCAGGCTCGCCGGCACCGAGTCGAAATCTCCGACCCAGAGCTCCGGCAGCAGGCCAAGCATATCGGCATGGCCGATACCGGCATCGGCGGCGATGATGCGGGAGCCTTCGATCTGGCGATCGAGCCGAGGCGTGCGGACGAGATCGCCGCCAAGCAGGATGGTGAATGTGCCCATGGCCGTCGCCCTTACCAGCCCGGCCAACGAAACGGAAGCGGGCGCGTCCAAACGGAATCGCACTTCGCTACCGCGGTGAACCCTGATGGATGCCCAGGAAACTTCCGCTTGCGCGCCGCATCGGCCGGGCCTATGTCTCGAAATGCTCTAACGGGGTGCCGGACGCTGATTTTGCGAACCGGCTGAGAGGCACAAAGCCAACCCGCTGAACCTGATCCGGTTTGTACCGGCGGAGGGATTAGACGTTTCGGACCATCCGACGCCTCAATTCCTTTAACGCGAACGAAGGAGGCGCCGATGCGCTCGCTATTGTCCAACCTTGTTCTTGCAGTCGGCCTTGTTTCGCTTTTGGCAGGCGGACCTGCCGAGGCTAAAGACAAGCTTACCGTCTACACCTACGAAAGCTTCACCGCCGACTGGGGTCCCGGGCCCGCGGTGAGGAAGGAATTCGAGGCCGAATGCGGCTGCGATCTTGAATTCGTCTCGGTTGCCGACGGCGTGGCACTGCTCAACCGCGTCAAGCTGGAGGGCGCCGGCACCAAGGCTGATGTCGTGCTCGGCCTCGATACCAACCTGACCGCGGATGCCAAGGCGAGCGGCCTATTCGCGCGGCATGGCGCGGTGGCCGATTTGAATGTGCCCGGCGGCTGGAAAGACGACACTTTCGTGCCTTTCGACTACGGCTATTTCGCCGTCGTCTACGACACCGAAAAGCTGAAGACGCCGCCGAAGAGCTTGAAGGAACTGGTCGAGGGCGCCGGCCCCGACAAGATCATCATCCAGGATCCGCGCACTTCGACGCCGGGCCTCGGGCTGCTGCTGTGGGTCAAGTCGGTCTATGGCGACAAGGCGCCGGAAGCCTGGGCCAAGCTGAAGCCGAAGGTGCTGACCGTGACGCCGGGCTGGAGCGAGGCCTATGGTCTGTTCACCAAGGGCGAGGCGCCGATGGTTCTCTCCTATACCACCTCGCCGGCCTACCACATGGTGGCCGAGAACACCGAGCGCTATCAGGCGGCGTCCTTCGAGGAGGGCGAATATCTGCAGATCGAGGTCGCCGGCATCACCAAAACCGGCGCGAAGAACCCGCTGGCGGAAAAATTCATAGCCTTCATGACCGGGCCCAAGTTCCAGGACATCATCCCGGAGACCAACTGGATGTTCCCGGCCGGCAAGACCGACAAGCCGCTCAACCCGGCCTTCGAAAAGCTGGTGAAGCCGACCAAAACCCTGCTGTTCAGCCCGGACGAGGTGGCGGCCAACCGCAAGGCCTGGGTGGATGAATGGCTGGCGGCGATGAGCAAGTAGGACGCAGGATGGCGCTTGAGCACCCCCCTCTGTCCGGCCGGCCATCTCCCCCGCAAAGGGGGAAATTCGCGGTCATCGGTCCTAGAGTGGGAGATGTCCGGCAGGACAGAGGGGGGTGCGACGGAACGTGGCGTTCGCTAGCTCGAGCCAACGTGGTGCAGCGTGCAATCCACGCCGCGCCCTGACCCTCGCATCACCGCCGGCATCATCGCCCTTGTCGCCATTACTTTGCTCATCGGCGGCGCCTTCGCCGGCCTCATCCTCGAAGGCGCAAGCGGTCCGTCCAGCGCTGCCGCGGCCTTCGACAGCTATCTGCTCCGCGTCGCCCGCTTCACGCTTTGGCAGGCGCTGCTGTCGACATTGCTTTCGGTCTTGCCGGCAGTGTTCGTCGGCCGCGCCCTGTCCAGGCACACCAACTTTCCCGGACGTCGCCTGATCCTGCAGTTGTTCACGGTGCCGCTGGCGCTGCCGGCTATCGTCGCCGCGCTCGGCGTGTTGGCGCTTTACGGCCATGCCGGTTATTTTGCCGGCATCCTCGGCACGTTCGGCGGTGGGGAATGGCCGGGCATTTACGGCCTTTCCGGCATCCTGGTCGCGCATGTCTTCTTCAACCTGCCCTTGGCCACGCGGCTGTTCCTCGAGGCGCTCGGCACCGTGCCGGCCGACCAGTGGCGGCTGGCGAGCCAGCTCGGTATGGACGCTCGGTCGGCCTTCCGGCTGATCGAATGGCCGGCGCTGCGCACGGTGCTGCCGGGGGTCGCCGGGCTGGTCTTCATGCTGTGCATCACCTCCTTCACAATCGTACTGACGCTGGGTGGCGGGCCGGCGGCGACGACGCTGGAGGTCGCGATCTACCAGGCGCTGCGCTTCGATTTCGATCCCGCGCGGGCCGTGACACTAACGTTTCTGCAGATCGTGCTGACCTTCGTCGTGGTCGCCATGCTGACGCGACTCGGCGCCAACACGGTCGGCGATGCGAATCTGCCGGTAGCGCCACGCCGCTATCTTGCGACCAGCACCACCGAGGCCGTGTTGAATGCCGGCCTCATCGTGCTTGCGCTGCTGTTCGTCGCCGCACCGATGGCGGCGACCGTGCTCGCCGGGCTGGAGGCGGATCTCGGCCGGCTGGCCGGCGAGGACGCCGTGCGCCGCGCGACGCTCACCAGCGCCGGGCTCTCCTTTCTCTCGGCGCTGTTTTGCGTGATGCTGTCGCTGTCGCTGATCGCCGCCCGACGCGCACTGGCCCTGAGGCGCCGCGCGGGCGGCGCCATGTCGCTGCTCGAACACGCCGCCGACACCGGCGCCGGTTTCGTGCTGGTCGTGCCGCCGATCGTGATCGGCGCCGGCTGGTTCCTGGCTCTGCGCAACATCACCGATGTCTTCGCCATCGCACCCGTCATGGTCGTCGCGGTCAATGCGGTGATGGCGATGCCATTTGCCATTCGCGCCGTCCGCCCTGCCTATGACGCGGCGAGCGAGCGCCACGAGCGACTCTGCCTGGCGCTCGGCATTTCCGGCTGGAACCGGCTGCGGCTGGTCGACTGGCCGTCGCTCCGGCGGCCCTTGGCCACCGGCTTTGCGTTCGCCATGGCGCTGTCGCTCGGCGATCTCGGCGTGATCGCGCTGTTCGGCAGCGATTCCGTCCAGACCTTGCCCTATCTTCTACTCGCGCGCATGGGCAGCTACCGGACCGCCGACGCCGCGGGGCTGGCCTTGCTGCTCGGCCTCGTCTGCCTGCTGCTGGTTGTCGCCGCCGACTGGCTGGGGCGGGAGGCAAAGGCATGACGAGGGATAATAATGGCATCGCGGCCACGAAGGGCCTGGCCGTCACGTTGGACGGCGTATCCTTCAGCTATGGCGAGGCATCCTTCCGGTTCGATGTCGAATTCGCCGCCGGCAGGATCACCGCCATCATGGGGCCGAGCGGTTCAGGCAAGTCGACGCTGCTCAATCTGGTGGCCGGCTTCGAATCACCAAATGCTGGCAAGGTGCTGATCGGCGGGATCAATGTCGACAATGCGCCGCCCTCGGCGCGGCCGGTGTCGATGGTGTTCCAGGAAAACAACCTGTTCGCCCATCTTTCGGTCGAGGGCAATGTCGGGCTTGGCCGCTCGCCATCGCTCAAGCTCACGGCCGACGACCACCGCGCGGTCGCGGACGCGCTGGGGCGTGTCGGCCTCGCCGGCAAGGAAAAGCGGCTGCCGAGCGAGCTTTCCGGCGGCGAGCGGCAGCGCGTCGCGCTGGCGCGGGTGCTCATACGGGACCGTCCGGTGCTTCTGCTCGACGAGCCTTTCGCCTCGCTCGGCCCGGCGCTGCGCGAAGACATGCTCGATCTCGTGGCCGGCATCCACGCCGAGCGACAGATGACCGTGCTTTTCGTCACGCATCAGCCGCAGGACGCGCGCCGCATCGGCCAACGGATCGCGTTCGTCGACGAGGGCAGGGTCGCGGCAACAGGGTCGGCCGCCGATTTCTTCGACGGTGCTGGACCGGAGGCCTTCCGGCGCTATATCGGCGATCGAGGCGGCAGCGTTGCCGGATGACAACACATTGCCCGGAAGCGGACATAATTTACGGCCAAACCGGCTGCGGGTGATCAGGCGTTTGCTTGCCTTGTCCGGGGGAGTGTGGCTAGGTCCGGCCATGCTGGTCCGGGTGGGCCGTGATTTGCCGAAAGATTACGAAAGGAAGCCGATCTGACAGCCGGCATCGAGAGGGTATGGACTAAGCCGCTGGCGCGATTTTTCGCGATGGCCGGCTTTGCCGTGGCGCTGGCGAGCTGCCAGATGTTCACGCCGCCGGACGTGCAGGAGTCCGGCTTCCAGCCCTCCGACAAGCCGATCACCGTCGACAATGTCGTCGCCAATGCCAGGCTGGCCGAAATGGCCAAAGCGCAGCATCCGCGGATTCTCGCCACCTATGGCGGCGAATATTCCGATCCGAAGCTCGAGCGCATGGTGGCCAAGGTCGTCGGCAATCTGACGGTGGTCTCGGCCAATCCGACCCAGACCTATCGCATCACCATCCTCAACTCGCCCAACGTAAATGCCTTCGCGCTGCCGGGCGGCTATCTCTATGTCACGCGCGGACTTTTGGCGCTGGCCAATGACTCCTCCGAGCTTGCGGCCGTCATCGCGCATGAGATGGGCCACGTCACCGCCAATCACGGGTTGCAGCGGCAGCAGCTCGAGGCCGAGGAAGGCTTGGCGACCAAGGTCGTCTCCGATGTGCTCGGCGACAGCCCGACCGCCAAGGCCGCTCTCATCCGCGGCAAGCTGAGGCTTGCGCAGTTTTCGCGCAACCAGGAACTGCAGGCCGACGCGATCGGCATCAAGTCGATCGGCGAAGCGGGCTATGACCCCTATGCGGCCGGCCGCTTCCTGCAGTCGATGTCGGCCTATACCGATTTCCGCTCGGTCAGCGGCGCCACGGATGCCAGCCTCGACTTCCTGGCCACGCATCCCAACACGCCGCAGCGCATCGAGCTGGCGCAGCGGCTCGCCCGCAACTTCGGACCGCCCGGCGTCGGCACGCGCGACCGCGATGCCTTTCTCGCCGGCATAGACGGGCTGCTCTACGGCGACACGCCGGAAGAGGGCTATGTGCGCGGCCAGACCTTCCTGCATCCCGGCCTTGGCGTGTCGTTCTCGGTGCCCGAGGGTTTCGTCATCGACAATTCGGCGGCCGCGGTGACCGCGACCGGTCCGGGCGACATCGCCATCCGCTTCGATGGCGTGGCGATCGACAAGTCTGTGTCGCTCACCGACTATATCCGCAGCGGCTGGGTCGCCGGACTAGACGATGCCAGCGTGCGCCAGGAAACGGTCAACGGCAACGAGGCGGCGATGGCGCATGCCAGCGCGCAAGGGTGGCAGTTCGATATCGCGGTCATCCGGGCCAGCGGACAGGTCTACCGGCTGCTGACTGCGGCACCCTCGGCCAGCACCGCGCTGGAGCCGGTTGCGCGCTCCGTCAGCAGCTCCTTCCGCACGTTGAGCGCGGCCGAGAAGGCGGCTCTGAAGCCGCTGCATATCCGGGTGGTCACTGTGCAGCCCGGCCAGAACATGGGCACGCTTGCCGCTCAGATGGTCGGCGTCGACCGAAAGCTCGACCTGTTCCGGGTGCTCAACGCAATGTCGCCGGGCGCGAGCGTGTCGGCCGGCGACAAGGTCAAGATCGTCACCGACAAGTAGGGTCGCATCCCGTTTCGTGCTTCCGCAACGAATCAGCCGCGCGCTTCGTTCGGTCAACCCGGGCGCGCGGCTGCCGCAGCAATCAGAGCCCGCCACCGCTGCCGCCTTCAGGGCTGGTCTGGCCGCCGGTGCTGCCCCCGCTGCCCTCACCACTTTGGCCGCCGCCGGACCCCGAATGATCGCCGCTACTGCCGCGCCAGGGCGCCGGTCCGGTATCGGTCTGAGGTGGTTTGACCACTGTCGGGACTGTCACCGTCGGCGTCTTCGGCGCGGGTGTGCGGACAACCTTTACCTTGGTGACTATTTTCGTCACAACCTTCGGCTTGCACACTGCGACCGTTAAGGTGCTGCGCGCGGGAAGGCCGAGAATGCTCATCGAATATGCCTCTTGCCGCGCGATGCCGGCTTTGAGGAAAGCCAAGGCGCGGGCCTCGTCGGCGGGCACGCCGTTGCGGCCATCCTTGAAGATCACGGCGAGATCGTTCATCGCGTTGACGTGCCCCATGGCCGCCGCCTTGAGCAGCAGGTCCAATCCCTTGCCGGTATTCCGCTCGACGTCGACACCATTGAACAAGGCTCGCCCCCAAGCGGCCATCGCATAGGGGTCTCCCTTGTCGGATGCTTCTGAATAGAAGCTGATCGCTTTCGCGGAGTCCGCGGCCGGTCCTATTCCGGACGAAGCGATATGGCCGAGCTCGAACATGGCGCGGACGTGCCCCCTGTCGGCAGCTTCCTGGATAGCTTTCCTGGCCTCGTCGACCTTGCCGGACGCCAGCAGCGCCCGCCCAAGCTCGTAACGAAACCGAGCGACGTCGGGGTAGGCCTTCACCGCCGCCTGGCAAGCCTCAGCGGCCTCGCCGGCGATCTCGTTCTGCAAACGGCCGGGCGCGACGCCCTGCAGGTCGAGCGGTGCGCCCGCCGCCTGGTCGCAGGGGTCGACGCTTGGCGACAGCTTCATCATCGCTGCCTTGGACGCGTTGCCGCCGCGGATTTGGAAGCCAATCTGGACCGGAGCAGCCGAGCCGATCTGCGGCTCGTAACGCAAATTATCGACTTCACCGGCCATCAGGCTGGAATCCGGAGACAGGGTCCGGTCCGGCAGCGACAGAGTTCCCGTTGCCGGATAGCTTGCAAGCTTCAGGCTGAGCGCGGGGTCGTTGCTCGGGAAATCGAGCTTCAGCGGAACCGGACCGACGCCAACCGGGATGCTGATATCGCGATTTGCGATCGCCTCGGCGGCGCCGGTGATCTGGCTGCCGCTCTCCGGATCCGGCTGCTCCTGCTTGGCCGTGACCTCCTGACCCTCGGCGTCATCGTGGCGCATCAGCACCACCTCGTCGACCAGCGAGGAATTCTCCCACGGAACCTGCTTGCCGTTGGTGGCTTTGACCACGTCGCGGCGAACCGCCGCCATCACCGTGCGGATTTCCTGGTTGGGCGCCAACGCGTGGCGCGAAAAGGCAGATGAGAACGGGCTGAGGGCACCGCGCCCGTCATAGGCGACCGCGCCTGGCTCGGTGGCGAAGGCAATCAGCGTGTTCAGTGAGCTCTTCACCTGCGCAAGGCCGGCGTCGCCCGCGACGATCAGCTGGTCCCTCAGCCAGTAATCCTGGCGGGGGAAAGGATTGTTCCGGCAGGCGTCGAGGATGATCACCTGGATCTTCGCTTTCGAGCGCAATTGCTCCAGCACGTCGTCGAGCTTGATCGCCTGGACCTCGATGTCGGCGGCATCCTTCAGCGACGCATCGACGGGGATCAGGAAATTCTCGCCGCCGATCTGAAAACCGTGGCCGGAATAGTAGACGACGGCCAGATCCGCACCGTCCGCCGCGGCGAGATAGTTGCGGAACCGCTCCTCGAACTGAAGCTTGGTCAAGTCCTTGGCCACGAACACGTCGAAGCCGGCCAGCCGGAACGTGTTCGCCACGTCCTGAGCATCCTTGTCCGGGTTTTTGAGAGCCGGAATATTTCGGTATTCGGCATTGCCGATGACCAAGGCAACCCTTCGATCGGCGTGAGCCTCGAACGCGGTGAAGCACACGAGAACCAGGGCTGCAAGGAACGCGCAGCATCGCAGCATGGCAAACCCCCATCAGCTAAAGTTGTGCAGTCAGGAAGACAGTTTACGCCGCGAGGGTCTGTTAAAGAATTCACAATCCATGGCTACGGATGCAGAAAGCCGCCGGGAGATGGCCTCCTGACGTCTTCGAGCCGCTGCCTCGGCTTTCAGGCGGCTTCCGCCAGGAATTCGGGGTTCTGCTTCACCAGCGCCGCCCGCAGCTTTTCCAAGGCGCGGGCTTCGATCTGGCGGACGCGTTCCTTGGAGATGCCGAGCGCCTCGCCGAGCGATTCCAGGGTGGCGCCGTCGTCGCTCAGGCGGCGCTCCTCGATGATGCGCAGCTCGCGCGCATTGAGCGCGCCGAGCGCGCTTTTCAGCCAGACCGCGCGGCGCTCGACGTCGATCGTTTCGCCGACGACCTCGTCGGGAAGCGGATCCTCCGAGACCAGGAAATCCATCCGCTCGGCGGCGCCGTTCTCGTCGGCAAGCGGGGTATTGAGTGAGCTGTCGGGGGCCGAAAGACGCGAATCCATCATCGCCACGTCGGCTTCCGGCACGCCGAGCGCGGCCGAAACCTCGCGGTACAGCGAGGCATTGGAGAGCGGCTCGGCGCCGTTGGCAAGGCGCGCGCGCAGCCGCCTCAGATTGAAGAACAGCGCCTTCTGCGCGGAGCTGGTGCCGCCGCGTACGATCGACCAGTTGCGGAGGATATAGTCCTGCATCGAGGCGCGGATCCACCAGGTGGCATAGGTCGAGAAACGCACTTCGCGGGCGGGCTCGAAGCGGGCAGCCGCTTCCAGCAGGCCGACATGGCCTTCCTGAATGAGGTCGCCGAGCGGCAAACCGTAGTGGCGGAATTTGGAAGCCATCGAAATCACCAGCCGCATATGGGCGACGGTGATCAGATGCAGCGCGTCCTGATCCTTTTTTTCCCTCCAGCGTATGGCCAGGAGATGCTCCTCGTCGCGCTCGAGATAGGGAGCCTTCATTGCCGCCCGGACCAGTGTCCGTCCTGCCACATCCTCGATCATGCCGGCTCCTTTTGGCGGTCGTTGCACTGGATGACGGTTGAAATGACGTCGCAGCGCCCTACAACAGCCAGCAACGTGCCAGAAGCGCGAATGGTTCCGTAGTGCCGGCGGATGCATATGCCTGCCGAAAACGTTTCTGTTATCGATCCGTGAGGCTTGGCTTGGCGGATTTTTCGCTGGTTTTGAGAACTGGATTTCTGGAACGGTCGATTTTTGAAATCTGGTTCCTTATTTCTTGAGCTTCCATCTGCCAGTTTGCGGCTCTCACCATGCGCCGGGGCACCGGTCAAAACGGGATCACAGAAAAATGAAATGGCTCAAATCGCTTCTCGTCGCCGGAACGCTGCAGGTTCTGGCTGTCACAGCCGGTCATGCCGGCGCCAATCTCGACCAGATCAAGCAGGCGGGCGTGATCAAGGTCGGCACGGAGGGCACCTACGCGCCCTTCACCTATCATGACGAATCCGGCGCCTTGGTCGGCTTCGACGTGGAGATCGCCCAGGCGATCGCCGAGAAGCTCGGCGTCAAGGCGCAGTTTCTCGAGGGCAAGTGGGACGGCCTGATCGCCGGGCTCGACGCCAACCGCTACGACGCCATCATCAACGAGGTCGGCATCACCGACGCGCGCAAGGCCAAGTATGATTTCTCAGATCCCTACATCGCCTCCAAGGCGGTGCTGATCGTGCGCGGCGACAACAGCGACATCAAGACATTCGCGGATCTCAAGGGCAAGAAGGCGGCGCAGTCGCTGACCTCGAATTTCGGCAAGCTCGCCGAGAAGAACGGCGCCGAATTGGTCGGCACCGACGGCTTCGACCAGTCGATCCAGCTGCTGCTCACCGGTCGCGCCGACGCCACCATCAACGACAGCCTGTCCTTCCTCGATTTCAAGAAGCACAAGCCCGACGCCAATGTGAAGATCGCCGCGCAGGAAGAGAATGCCGATTATTCCGGTGTCATCGTGCGCAAGGGCGATCCGGAACTGGTGGCGGCGATCAACAAGGCGCTGGCCGACATCAAGGCCGACGGCACCTACAAGAGGATTGCCGACACATATTTCGGCCAGGACGTCTCGCAGTAAGCCCAGTCATCCCTTTTGCTTGAGTTCCGGCGGGCCGTCTTTGACGGCCCGCCGATTTTTACCTGATAGTCGCTCGCATGCGGCCAGAGGGTCGCAGCGTCCGGAAAGGAGAAGGGCTCCGTGCCGCACTGGTTGCAATTGATGCTGGAGTCGCTGCCGGCGCTGCTATGGGCGGCACTGATCTTCACCGTGCCGCTGACGCTGCTGTCCTTCGCCTTGGGGCTTATCGCCGGGCTGGTGACGGCGCTGATCAGGCTGTTCGGCCCGAAACCGCTGGTCGCTCTTGTGCGCTTCTATGTCTGGATCTTTCGCGGCACGCCGCTTCTGGTGCAGCTCTTCCTGATCTTCTACGGCCTGCCGTCGGTGGGCATCCTGCTCGATGCCTTTCCCGCAGCGTTGATCGGCTTCACGCTCAATATCGGCGCCTACACGTCGGAGATCATCCGCGCCGTCATCGGCTCGGTGCCGAAAGGGCAGTGGGAGGCCTCCTATTCGATCGGCATGACCTGGAGCCAGGCGATGCGGCGCACGATCGTTCCGCAAGCGGGCCGCGTCGCGGTGCCGCCGCTCTCCAATACGTTCATATCGCTGGTCAAGGACACCTCGCTCGCGGCGGCAATAACGGTGCCCGAAATGTTCCAGGCTGCGCAGCGCATCGTCGCCACCACCTACGAGCCGCTGATCCTCTATGTCGAGGCGGCGGCGCTCTATCTGGCGATGAGCTCGGTGCTGTCGGCTCTGCAGGCGCGGCTGGAGGTGCGGCTCAACCGCTATGGCGGCTTCCTGGAGGCCAATGCATGATCGGCCTTACCAACATCGAGAAGCGCTTCGGCGACAATCTTGTCCTGAAAGGTGTCACCGTCAGCATCGACGAAGGCAGTGTCACGGCGCTGGTCGGGCCTTCGGGCGGCGGAAAAAGCACGCTCTTGCGCTGCATCAACCTCTTGGAAATTCCGACCTCGGGCACTTTGCGCATCGGCGACGAGACGCTGGAGTTTCGGCCGGGCGCCAAAGTACCGGCAGCGGACATCCAGCGCGTGCGGCTGCAGACCGGCATGGTGTTCCAGAATTTTCAGCTCTTTCCGCATCGCACCGCGATCGAGAACGTCATGGAAGGGCTGGTGACGGTGCTGAAATGGCCGCAGACGGGGGCGCGCGAGCGGGCGATGGCGTTGCTCGAGAAGGTCGGCATGGCGCATAAGGCCGATGCCTGGCCGGCGACTTTGTCAGGCGGCCAGCAGCAGCGCGTTGCGATCGCCCGGGCGCTGGCGCCGTCGCCGCGCGTGCTGCTTTGCGACGAGCCGACCTCGGCGCTCGATCCGGAGCTGGCGCAGGAAGTGGTCGACGTGCTGGGTCAGCTGGCCCGCGAGGGCACCACCATGGTGATAGCCACGCATGATCTGAGACTTGCCTCCAAGATCGCGCAGGAGGTGGTGTTCCTCGATGCCGGCTCGATCGTCGAGAAGGGCCCGGCTTCGATCGTGTTCGACAATCCCGAGCGCGAGCGGACCAAGCGCTTCATCGCCTCGCTGCGGCAGGAGGAAGCGCGGAAGGAAGGCGGGGGCGGGGGATCAGGTACGATTTCTTCATAAGTTGGCGCTGCCCCTCATTGCTCTGCCGGGCATTTCTCCGCGTATAGTGACGGGAGAAAGGACGCTTTCATCAGAGTTCGCCAATCGCCAACGTTTCAAGAATGGGCGCCAACGACGCCGTCATCTCGCTTCTCCCCGTTCACTACGGGGAGAAGGTGCCGGCAGGCGGATGAGGGGCAGCGCCGACCTTCCGATATTGCGCGCAACAAAAAACCCGGCGCAAGGCCGGGTTCTTCGTTGTTCGGCAGGCGAAAGCTCAGGCAGCTTCTTCCTGCTCGGCTTCCTCGTTGTCGGCCTTGGCGCCGCGCTTCGGACCCTTGTTGAGGTTGACCTCGATGAGGCGAACCGCCTCGGTCTCCGACATGCGGTTGACGGCGGCGATCTCGCGAGCCATGCGGTCGAGCGCGGCTTCGTAGAGCTGGCGCTCGGAATAGGACTGCTCCGGCTGGTTGTCGGCGCGATAGAGGTCGCGCACCACTTCCGAGATCGAGATCAGATCGCCGGAATTGATCTTGGCATCATATTCCTGCGCGCGGCGCGACCACATCGTGCGCTTGATGCGGGCGCGGCCCTGCACGACCTTCAGCGCGCGATCGACATAATCCTCTTCCGAGAGCTTGCGCATGCCGATAGAGGTCGCCTTGGCGACCGGCACCTTAAGCCTCATCTTGTCCTTCTGGAAATCGATGACGAACAGCTCCAGCTTGTGACCCGCGACTTCCTGCTCGTCGATGGCCACGATCTGGCCGACGCCATGCGCCGGATAAACGATAAACTCACCGGTCTTGAACCCGTGACGGGCCGCGGTGGACTTCTTCTGCGGGGTGATCGTTGCCATTACGCCCTGAACTCCTTAGTTGTAGCGCCGGCATGGCGGCGCCGGCTGAACTCAGACGATCGGCGGAAGCCGATCTTTAGCCGCACAACAAGTGAACTCACCGGAATAAGCCGGGACCGACAAACCGCACGAATGCGATTGCCTGCCCCAGATCGCTCTGGTCCGGATTTGAAAAGTTCACCTTTCAGTGATTTGGGGCGTTAGCGCCATAAATCGACGTTGTGTCACCGGCATGTTTCGCGGATATAACACAAAAAGTCGGAAGAATCAAGGTTTTGCTGCATTCGCTAACGCCATGCGCCATCGCTGGCTGTCAAGAGAGCAATTGTACCGGCTCGCTTACGTGGCGTCATGCCGGCTTGCCCGGCCCGGCCGTCAGTCGCCTTCGCCGGGCTCCGGCGAGAAATACTTCTCGAACTTCCCGGCCTCGCCGTCGAAGTTCTTGGCGTCGGCCGGCGGCTCTTTCTTGGCAGTGATGTTGGGCCATTTCTCCGCGTATTCGGAATTGACCTGCAACCATTTGTCGAGCCCGGACTCGGTGTCCGGCTTGATCGCGTCGGCCGGGCATTCCGGCTCGCACACGCCGCAGTCGATGCACTCGTCAGGATGGATGACGAGCATGTTCTCGCCTTCGTAGAAACAGTCGACCGGACAGACCTCGATGCAGTCCATGTATTTGCATTTTATGCAATTATCGGTCACGACATAGGTCATCGCAGGCTCCGGGACGTCCCGTATTTGCTGGGCTTTTTTGGTGAGGTAACGCCTTTGCCCGCCGCTTGCAAGGGCAGGACTTCCCGCCTGAGCCGGCATCGCGGAAAGGAATTCCGCGCGCCTGCCGCGACGAGGTTCCGTCGAATCTTCTAGTCCTCGCCGAGCAGCCGGTCCGTCTGCCGCCGCTGCCGCTTGGTCGGACGGCCGGTGCCGGCTTCGCGCAGCGCCGGAATGGCGTCAGGAACCGCCTCGCCCTCGGGCGTCGGCGGCGGCGACATATCCTCGTAAAGCAGCCGCGCCTCGTCGGCAGGACCACGCCGGGCGCCGGGCCCAAGCACCTTCCAGACAAGGATTCGGCGGTCGAGCGTGATGGTCAGAACATCGCCGGCCTTGACCAGATCGGAGGCCTGCGCTGCTTTGTCGCGATTGATGCGGACGCGCCCGGCAATGACGAGCTTAGCCGCCAACGACCGGGATTTCACCGCACGCGAGAAGAACAACCATTTGTCGATGCGCTGGCGGCCTTCTCCAACCATCGCGACCGGCCGAGGCTATTTCTTCAGCTGGTCGCGCAAGGCGGCGAGCTTGGCAAAGGGTGAATCCGGATCGAAGCGCTGCGGACGCTCCTCGCGCGGCTTGCTCTGGAAGGTCGGCTTGCTGCCGCCTGCGGCATTGCCCTTGCCGTCCTGCCTGTTGCCTTTCCAGTCCGGCCGGCCCTCGCGGCGGCCCCCCTCGTGGCGATCGGCACGCTCGCCCTGAGGCCTGCCTTCGCGCCGTTCGCCGCCTTCGCGTTCCGGTCTCGGCTTGAACTTCGAGCGGTCGAAGCGCGGCTTGCCGGCCCCGTCGCGCTGGTCGCGGCGGCCCTCACGGGCTGGCCGATCGCCGGCCTGGCCACCCGTGGCAGCCGCCTGGCCATCGCCTGCCGCCTGGCCGTTGCGCGGACGATTGTCGCGGCGATTGTCATGGCGGTGGCGCGGGCGCGAATGGTCGAAGCGCGCCTGCCGCCACAGCAGGATCGGCTTCTGCTCTTCCGGCTCGGCGGAGGGCTCCGCGCCTTCACCGCTTTCGCCCTCGTGGGGAGCGCCGGCGTCGCCGGTGTTGGTGCCGCCTGCATCGTTGGCGCCGTGACCCCCACCCGCGTCGCTTCGCGCAATGACCTCCGCCATCGAGGCGGAGGGGGAGGCGTCGGCGCTTTCAGCCGACCCAAGCACTGCTGCCGCGTCCACCGCTGCGGCGGCCTCCACAGGCGGAGTCTCTTCCGCGACCGCAGCCGACGCTTCCGCCGGGTCTTTCGCGTCAGGCTCCGTCGCGGCTTCCGCGATGGCGTCGGCAGGAACTTCAGCGGCAGCCGGCTCGGATCCCTCGATCGTTGCCTCTACAACCGTGTCTGTTGCCACGGCGTGCGCCTCTGCCGCCTGTGCAGCACGCGCAGCCTCTTCCGCCGCAAGCTTCGCAGCCGCGGCCTCGCGGGCGGCATTGTCCAGCGCGTCGAGCTTGGCCTTCACCTCCGCCGCCGGCTTCGGTTCGGCGCGATAGCCAAGGCCTTTGAGGATCTCTTCCATGTCGTCGGCGGTGGCGCCGAGGATCGACATCATGGGCGGCGTCACCATGAAGGCGTGGCCGTCATAGGCGCCGTCCGGTCGCTGGCCGAGACCGGGCTTCCAGTTGGTCGCGGGGCGAATGAGATCGGCCAGCCGCTCTAGGATATCGACGCGTACGGCGCGGCGGCCGAGATTGCGATAGCCGGCGAGCTTGTAGAACGTCTTGTCGAAAGCAGGATCGATCACCACCGAGGTGCGGCCCGATGCCAGCGCATGCACCACGTCGCCGAAGCCTGGCTTGTCCTTGCCGTCGCTCTTAAGCGCCCAGAGCAGCGTCACCAGCCCGGCAGGCGCCGGCTTGATCAGCGCCGGCACGAAGACGTGGTAGGCACCGAAGCGGACGCCAAGACGCCGCAGCGCCGCGCGGCCTTCCTGGTCGAGCGACTTCATTTCCTCGGCGATGTCGCGGCGGTTGATGAGACCGAAATGCTCGATGAGCTGGAAGGCGATGCCGCGCGCGATGCCGGTGAGCTGCTCGGCATTCTTCAAATCGACCAGCGGCTTCAAGAGCGACTCGATCTGGAAATTGACGAAACGCTCGGCGCGCGCCGCGACCTTGTCGCGGGCAGGGCCGGTGAGCTGCTCGTCGGCAAGCAGCACAAGGCGCGGCTTCAAGGCCTCGTCGCCGGCAACCAGGGTGCCGATCGGCGCGCCGATCCAGCGCAGGACACCGTCCGAGCCCAATGCCAGATCGCCGTTGGCGCAGGCGGCGAAGCGCTCGGCGCGCGCCTCGAACTCAGCCGCGAGCGCCTTCTGGGCAGCGGTGCGCACCGCCTTGGCGTCCTCGCCGCCGGCGCTCTGGTCGGCGGTGAAGCGGAATCCCTGCAGCTCGCCGACGTGATGGCCTTCGACGAGCACGGTTCCGGTTGGGCTGATTTCAGCTTCAGGCATGGTATTTTCTCTAAGGCGCCGCATGAGGACGGAAGTCCTGCGGTCTACGAAGCGTTTCGTCAACCGCTCATGCAGCGCATCCGACAATCTGTCTTCGATTTCGCGCGTCTTTTCCTGCCAGTGTAGCTGATCGGCCAGCCAGCCCGGTCGGTTGGAGACGAAGGTCCAGGTGCGGATCTGGGCGATCCGGTGCGACAGCGTGTCGATATCACCATCCGTGGTGTCGGCCCGCCGCACCTGCTCGGCCATGTAATTCTCATCGACATGGCCATGGCGTGCAAGGTCCATGTAGATCGAGGCGATGAGGTCGGCATGCTGGGCGGGCGCGATCTTGCGGTAGTCCGGCAGCGCGCAGGCCTCCCACAGCAGCGCCACGCGCTCCCTGCCGGTGGCTAGCGTCCTGATGTCCGCGTCGCGCGACAAATGTTCCAGCGCCTGGGCGTCGACCGCCGGCAATGCCCGGGTCAGCCCTTCGACCGGCGCGTTGGTCTCGATCGAGCGTTTCAGGGCATCGAGGCTGGCAAAATCGAAATCGGCGGTGCGCCACTGCAGCACCTTCACCGGGTCGAAATCGTGCCCCTCGATCTTCTTGACCAGATCCTCGTCGAACGGATCGACCTGGCCGGTGACGCCGAAGGTGCCGTCGCGCAGGTGTCGGCCGGCACGCCCCGCGATCTGGCCTAGCTCGGCGGCGGTCAGGTTGCGGTATTGGTAACCGTCGAACTTGCGGTTCTGGGCGAAGGCAACGTGCTCGAGGTCGAGGTTCAGGCCCATGCCGATGGCGTCGGTGGCGACGAGATAGTCGACGTCGCCCGACTGGAAGATCTCCACCTGGGCATTGCGGGTGCGGGGACTGAGCGCGCCGAGAACGACGGCAGCACCGCCCTGCTGGCGGCGGATCAATTCGGCGATGGCATAGACCTCGTCGGCGGAGAAGGCGACGATCGCCGTGCGCCGCGGCAGGCGGGTGAGCTTCTTCGAGCCGGCATAGGCAAGATGCGACAGCCGCGGCCGCGTCACCACCGAGACGCCCTTCAGCAGGCGTTGCAGGATGCCGTGCATGGTGGCGGAGCCCAGAAGCAGCGTCTCCTGGCGGCCGCGCAGATGCAGGATGCGGTCGGTGAAGATGTGGCCGCGTTCGAGGTCGCCGGCGAGCTGCACCTCGTCGATGGCGACGAAGGCGGCATCGGTCTCTCGCGGCATCGCCTCCACGGTGCAGACGGAATATCTCGCGCTCGCCGGCACGATCTTCTCTTCGCCGGTGACCAGCGCCACCTTGCTGGCGCCGACCTTCTCGCAGACGCGTGTATAGACCTCGCGGGCAAGGAGCCTCAGCGGCAGACCGATGATGCCGGTGTCGTGCGCCACCATGCGCTCGATGGCGAGATGGGTCTTGCCGGTGTTGGTGGGGCCGAGCACGGCCGTCACGTCGCGGCCGGAAAGGATCAGCGGCTGGGAGGGTTTCGGCTGGATATTCATCGGCTCGGAAATGAGGCTTTCTGCCGCTTGTTGTCGGGGACGCGGCGGTTCCGTCGCGTGTGACAGGGCACACATAGGGATTTCAGACGCGAAGCGAAAGCGGAATGATCTCATCAACAGATGGCGCGACGACAGGCAAGGTCAAAATCCGCGGTCGATTAACCGTTGGAACGAGTCTGGAACGAATCGGCGACGAATCACTGACTCACTATGATTCAGGTTTTGTTCACGGCTACATATGGATTTTTTGGCCATGAGTCTCACCACATGCTGAATCTGTGAATTGGCCCGTTTCGTGCTTGGCTCGCGCTGGTGCCGGAGCGTCGTTAACCTTTGTGGGAGAGCGACCGCGACGGACTCGAGCGCGGCCGCCAACATTGTGAAATGGTTGATCTTTCCTAACCGGCGTTAATCTTGTTCGCGCTATTTGCGGCGTGGCGTGTTAACTTTTCGGCCAAAGCCGGAACGAATCGGCGACGAATCAGCGATCTGCAAAGCTTCCTGTTTTGTTCACCTCTAGATATGGTGTTGCCCAAAGCTTGTGCACCGAAAATCCACAGCTTGTGAACCGGGTTTCCCACAGGGCGCGGGGAGGCCGTTAACTTTTGCGTGCCAAATTGAGGCATGCCCACCCGGTGCTGCCGGAGCGCAGACAAAAACAGGCGGCCCGTTTGCGGCGGGCCGCCTGCCATCGGTGTCAGAAGAGTTCAGCCGAACAAGATCTCAGGCGAAATACTGGCCGCCATTGGCGCTTATGGTCGAGCCGGTGATGAAGCCTGCGTCTTCGGAGGCGAGGAAGACAACGCAGCGCGCAATCTCCTCCGGCTCGCCGAGACGGCCGACCGGGATCTGAGCGATGATCGATTCACGCACTTTTTCCGGCACGGCCATGACCATGTCGGTGGCGATGTAGCCGGGGCAAACAACGTTGACGGTGATGCCGGCGCGGGCGCCTTCCTGGGCAAGCGCCTTGGTAAAGCCGATATCGCCGGCTTTCGAGGCCGAATAATTGACCTGGCCCATCTGGCCTTTCTGGCCGTTGATCGAGGAGATGGTGATGACGCGGCCGAACTTCCTATCGCGCATGCCGTTCCATAGCGGATGCGTCATGTTGAAGACGCCGGAAAGGTTGGTGTCGATGACCTCCTTCCACTGCTCGCGGGTCATCTTGTGGAACATGGTGTCGCGGGTGATGCCGGCATTGTTGACCAGCACCGAGACCGGACCGAGATCAGCCTCGACTTGGGCGATGCCGGCGGCGCAAGCGTCATAATCGGCGACCGACCATTTGTAGACGGGGATGCCGGTCTCGGCCTTGAATTTCTGGGCCGCCTCGTCATTGCCGGCATAGTTCGCGGCGACCGAATAGCCGGCATTCTTCAGGGCCACCGATATCGCCGCACCGATGCCGCGCGATCCGCCCGTGACGATTGCTACCTTGCTCATGCATTTCCTCCCTTTGGTCGGAAGAGCGAATAGGGAGTGGCGAATAGCGAGTAGGGATCGATAGCCCGTCGTGCAACGCCATTTCCCCCTATTCGCTACTCCCCATTCGCTATTCGCTCAGTTCGCCATTCGCTCAGTTCAAGGCTTCCACACACATCGCAACGCCCATGCCGCCGCCGATGCAAAGCGTCGCGAGGCCCTTCTTTGCGCCGCGGCGGCGCATCTCGTAGACCAGCGTGTTGAATACGCGGGCGCCCGAGGCGCCGATCGGATGGCCGATGGCGATGGCGCCGCCATTGACGTTGACGATCGAGGGATCCCAGCCCATGCCCTTGTTGACGGCGCAGGCCTGCGCGGCGAAGGCCTCGTTGGCCTCGACGAGATCGAGGTCCTTGGCCGACCAGCCGGCCTTCTCCAGCGCCCGCTTCGAGGCCGGGATCGGGCCGGTGCCCATGATCGCCGGATCGACGCCGGCGGTCGCCCAGGAGGCGATGCGGACCAGTGGGGTGATGCCGCGCCTGGCAGCCTCGGCCTCGCTCATCAGCAGCGCGCCGGCGGCTCCGTCATTGATGCCCGAAGCATTGGCGGCGGTGACGGTGCCGTCCTTGTCGAAGGCCGGCTTCAGCTTGGTCATGGCATCCAGCGTAGCGCCGTGGCGGATATATTCGTCCTGGTCGACGATGGTGTCGCCCTTCTTGCCCTTGATGGTGACGGCGACGATCTCGTCCTTGAACTTACCGGCCTTCTGCGCCGCCTCGGCCTTGTTTTGCGAGGCCAGCGCGAACTCGTCCTGGACTTCGCGGGTGATCTGGAACTGACGAGCGACGTTCTCGGCGGTGTTGCCCATATGGTAGCCGTTGAAGGCATCCCATAGGCCGTCCTTGATCATGGTATCGATCATCTTGTAGTCGCCCATCTTGACGCCGGCGCGCAGGTGCTGGGCGTGCGGCGACAGCGACATCGATTCCTGGCCGCCGGCGACGATCACCTTGGCGTCGCCGGTGGCGATCTGCTGCATGCCGAGCGCAATGGCCCTCAAGCCCGAGCCGCAAACCTGGTTGAGGCCCCAAGCAGTCGTCTCCTTGGGCAGACCGGCATTGATGGAAGCCTGGCGGGCCGGGTTCTGGCCCTGAGCGGCGGTCAGCACCTGACCGAGGATGACTTCGTCCACCTCCGCCGGGTCGACCTTGGCACGCGCAAGCAATTCCTTGATGACGACCGCGCCGAGCTCGTGCGCGGGCGTGGCGGCGAAACTGCCGTTGAAGGAGCCGACTGCTGTGCGGGCTGCGCTGGCGACGACGATTGAATTGGAAGCGGACATTTTCTTCTCCAGGCTTCGAGGTGTCGTTAGGCTATCCTTGGAGACTTTCTTGCCCGTTCAAGCACCTGAGTCAAACCGGAAATCGGCATGGCCGCCATGTGCGGCAAGCAAGTCGAGCGCTTATCGTGACGGCGTGGCCATCGCGCTGCAGCACAATTTGGCCCGCCCTTTCGGCATTAATTGATGCCGCACTGCACAAACCGCTTGGAATTGTGACGCTTTTGCGCATATCCTCGACAAATGGCGCAATCGTTACCGGCCGCTTACTGTGAACGCGCCGGCATCCTGGGGAGGATACGGATGGCCGCAAAAGACGACCCGATCGTCATCAAGAAGTACGCCAACCGCCGGCTCTACAACACCGGCACCAGCACCTATGTGACGCTCGAAGATCTGGCCGAGATGGTCAAGAAGGGCGAAGAATTCACCGTGCAGGACGCCAAGACCGGCGACGACATCACGCATCCGGTGCTGACCCAGATCATCTTCGAGCTGGAGAACAAGGACGGGCAGAACATGCTGCCGATCCCGTTTCTGCGCCAGCTGATCTCCTTCTACGGCGACCAGATGCAGATGATCGTGCCGAGCTTCCTCGAACAGTCGATGATCGCCTTCTCCAAGGAGCAGGAGCGTTTCCGCGAGCAGCTGAAGGGCGCCTTCGGCAAGACGCCGATCGACATGATGAAGACGCCGATGAAGGCGCTGGAGGAACAGACGCGGCGCAACGTCGAGATGTTCCAGAACGCGATGCGCATGTTCACGCCGTTCCCGTCCGGCGGCCCCAATTCCGCTGCGCCCGCCGAGCCGCCGAAGAAGGACGAGAAATCCGACGACCTGCAGGAATTGAAGGCGCAGATCGCCGCCATGCAGCGCAAGCTCGACACCATGTCGTGATGGCTAGCCGTCAGGTGTTCCTGCAGGGCCGTCATAGCGGGCTCGCGGCCTGATCGGCCTGTTGCTCGTCACCTGCTCGATGGCATGCGCCGTCCAGCCGATGCTGCGACCGAGCGCGAACAGGCGAAAGGGCGCGTCGGCGGGGAGATTGAGGCTGCGCGTCAGCGCGGCCAGCGCGAAGTCGACATTCGGGCGCATGCCGGTCGCGGCAAGGACGGCGTCGCGCAGATGAAGCAGATCGTCAGCGATGTCGAGGTCGGGCAGCAGAGCCTCGGCGCGCGGATCGCCTTCGGGATAGAGCTGATGGCCGAAGCCGGGCAGCGGCCGGTCGTGGGCCAGCCAGCGCGCGATCGTCTCGTCCGGCCCGAGCCGCTCGGCATCCTCGACCAGCGCGATGGCCGCGGCGCCGGCGCCGCCATGACGCGGGCCGGTAAGGGCAGCGAGCCCGGCAAGCAGGCAGGCCACGATCGGCGCGCCGGTCGAAGCGGCGACGCGTGCGGCGAAGGTCGAGGCGTTGAGCTCGTGATCGGCCAAAAGCACCAGCGCCTTGCGGATGAGATCGGCACCGGCAGCGTCGACCGACCAGCCGCGCGCCAGCCTTTCATGCACCGGCTCCGCCCCCGGGCTTGCACCGAGTGACGTCGCGAGCACGCTGGTGGCGCTGGCGCCATCCTGCTGCAGCATGCCCGGCCTGCGGCCGAGCGAAGGCCGGCCAGCCGCGGCAAGCGCCGACAATCTTGCAAAGGCCGTCGGGGTGCCGCTCTCGCGAACGATCGAAGGCGTCAGCGATGCGAAGGATATCGCGGCGCCGGATGCCCAAAGCAGGCTTGCTGCCTCCTCCAGCGTCGCTGTCGCGGCAAGCGCAACGGCATCCTTGCCGCGATAAACGAGGCGGCCGTGCAGCACGGTGGAGATGGCAGTGGTGATCGCTGGCTCGCCCCAGGCGATGGCGCTTTCGGCGATCGCCTGGGGGCTGCGCCCGCGCGCCCGACGGGTGGCGAGCGCGGCTATGTCGTCGGCTCGATACTGGCTGCGGCGCGGATCGGCCCCGTCAGGCCGCATGCCGATGCGGCCGCGGCTGACATAGGCGTAAAGGGTCTGCGGCCGGACCTTGAGCCGCGCCAGCGCTTCCTCCCGCGTCAGCCATTCGGACAAGTTCGCACCGCCTCATATTGATTCAGTTGATCAAGATTGATGCGTTGATTGTAGAGCATTAACTGCAGTGCACAAAGGGTCAAGGAGACAGTCATGGCAAATGGGCTCGATGATGTTGTGGCGGCGGAGACGGTTCTTTCCGATGTCGACGGCGCGGGCGGCCATCTCACCATCCGAGGCCATTCGTTGACGGAACTCGCCGGGCACTGGCGCTACGGCCAGGTGGTCCGCCTGTTGTTCGACGGGTTCTTTGACGAGCTTCCCGGCGACGACGAGTTGGAGAAGGCGATCGGCAATGCGCGTGTCGAGGTTTGCGAACGGCTGCAGCCGATGCTCGCTGAACTTCCAGCGCTCGATGTCTACAGCGGCATGCGCACCGGCATCGCTCTTCTGCCCGACGGCGACTCGCTCGCCGACGCGCTCCGGCTGATCGCAGCGCCGGCGGTGCTAACGCCGGCCCTGCTGCGGCTCGGACGCGGCGAGAAGCCTGTTCCTCCGGACGCACGCGCCGATCATGCCAACGACATGCTCCGAATGCTCTCCGGTACGGCCTCGCCGGCGCTTGCCAAGGCGCTCGATACGTATCTGGTGACGGTCTGCGACCATGGGCTCAATGCCTCGACCTTCGCAACGCGGGTGGTGGCGTCGACGCAGGCGGGCTTGACCTCGGCGATCCTGGCCGGGCTCGGCGCGCTCAAAGGCCCGCTGCATGGCGGCGCGCCGGGGCCGGTGATCGAGATGCTCGACGCGATCGAGGCGAGCGGCGACGCGGCCGCCTGGCTGCGAAACGAGATCGCGCGCGGCGAGCGCATCATGGGCTTCGGCCATCGCATCTACCGCGTGCGCGACCCACGTGCCGACGTGCTGAAAGCCGTCGTGCGGCGGCTAGGCACACGTTATGAGACCGGCAGCCGGCTGGCCTTCGCCGAGACGGTGGAACAGGCGGCACTCGACGTGCTCAGGGTCGCCAAGCCGCAACGCTCGATCCAGACCAATGTCGAATTCTATACCGCGCTCCTGCTCGAAGCCGCGGGCTTCCCGAAGGAGGCGTTCTCCAACGTCTTTGCCGCCGGCCGCGTCGCCGGCTGGATTGCGCATGCGCGCGAGCAGCAGGCGACCGGACGCCTGATCCGGCCGCAGTCGCGCTATGTCGGGCCGGCGCCCGATCTCGTCGCCTGACGCCGCGAGCAAACCCCAATGCAATACTCCGCGTCCGGCAGCGGACAGTTTTTTCATGAGCGAAATTTCACCCGATCACGCTTGTGTGCTCGTGTTCTTGCCTTGGTCCGTCCTTATATGCTGCGCTGCAACATAGGCTGACGGCAGCGGTCCCGCTCCAATGACGCAGGGGCAGGCCGGCACATCGAGACAAGGAACGCCATGGCGAAGAACGGCAAGGCGGGGGACAAGAAGAAGATCAACATCGCGCTTCAGGGCGGCGGTTCGCACGGCGCCTTCTCCTGGGGCGTGCTCGATCGTCTGCTCGAAGACGGGCGGCTTGAGATCGCTGCCGTGTCCGGCACCAGCGCCGGCGCGATGAATGCGGTGGCGCTGGCCGACGGCTTCGTGCGCGGCGGCGTCGAGGGCGCGCGCACAAAGCTCGACGATTTCTGGCGTGCTGTGGCCTCGAAGGGGCGGTTCAGCCCGGTGCAACGCATGCCGTGGGACGTGGTCTGGGGGAACTGGTCGATCGAGAACACGCCCGGCTATTTCTTCTTCGACACCATGTCGCGGGTCTTCTCGCCTTACGTCGCCAATCCGCTCGGCCTCAACCCGCTGCGCGATGTGGTCGAGAAGGAGATCGACTTCGGCAACGTGCACGCCTGCAAGTCGATGGAGCTCTTCATTTCGGCGACCAATGTCGAGACCGGGCAGCTGCGCGTCTTCTCGGATGGCGAGATCGACATCGACACGGTGATGGCGTCGGCCTGCCTGCCGCAATTGTTCCGCGCCGTCGAGATCAAGGGCGTGCCCTATTGGGATGGCGGCTATGGCGGCAATCCGGCGCTCTATCCGTTCTTCAAGACTGCGGCGGCCGAGGACGTGCTGCTCGTGCAGATCAACCCGGTGGTGCGCGAAGGCACGCCGAAGAGCGCCAACGAGATCCAGAACCGCATCGACGAGATCACCTTCAATGCCGGGCTGCTGCGCGAATTCCGCTCGATCGCCTTCGTCAAGGAACTGATCGCGGCGGGACGGCTGCCGCATGGCGAATACCGCGACATCCGCATGCACCGCATCGATGCCGACGAGGCTTTCAAGGATCTGTCGGCCTCGTCCAAGGTCAACGCCGAATGGGCCTTCCTCGCCTATCTGCGGGACCTTGGCCGCAGTGCGGCCAGCGACTGGCTGGAGGAGAACTACGACGCGGTCGGCAGCCGAGCGACGCTCGACCTCTCGGGCGAGCTCGACGACGGCTTCAAGCCGATGCGCGGCCCGGCCCCGGGCCGGCGGGTCAAGGAATTCCTCGCCGCGCGCATCAAGCCAGAGTCAGCGCGCCGGCGAGCCTAGTTGCCCAACCCTGTCGCACGTTTCAGCAGGCGCCGAGGTTTCCCTTGCGGAACCGCCGATATGCTGGATTCACCTCCGTCGCGCGAGTAGTTTACCTCGGCGTAAACGGGAGGTAGCGATGCTGCAGACCAGACAGAACTCTCTCGGGGTCAAGTTTGAGGCGCAGTGCAGGGCTTTCGAGAAGGACCCCTTTCCTGGCCTCGCAGTGCGCAAGGACCGGCTGAAGCGGCTGCTGGCGCTGACCGAAAAGCATGAAGCCGAGATCTGCACGGCGATCGACAGCGATTTCACTGGACGGGCGGCGCAGGAAACACGGCTTGCGGAACTGTTCGTCGTTCGCGCCGGCATCAAGCACGCCATCCGGCATCTGCGCGGCTGGATGCGCGAGCGCCGCGTCGCCACCAGCCTGCCGTTCCTGCCGGGGCGCAACCGCCTTCTGCCGCAGCCGCTCGGGGTCGTCGGCATCGTCTCGCCCTGGAACTATCCGTTCCAGCTTGCCATCGCGCCGGCGACTGCCGCTCTAGCCGCCGGCAACCGGGTGCTGCTCAAGCCGTCCGAGCTGACGCCGAATTTTTCAGACCTGCTTGCCCGGTTGGTCGAAGAGCATTTTTCCTCCGACGAGATGAGCGTTGTGGTCGGCGATGCCGAGGTCGGCAAGACATTCGTGTCCATGCCTTTCGATCATCTCCTGTTCACCGGCTCCACCGCTGTCGGCCGGCAGGTGGCGCTGGCCGCGGCCGCCAATCTGACGCCGGTGACGCTCGAGCTTGGCGGCAAGTCGCCGGCGATCTTCGATGCGTCGTGCGATCTCGACGCTGCGGTCGCGAGCGTCGCCTACGGCAAGCTCTTGAATGCGGGCCAGACCTGCATCGCACCCGACTATCTGATGGTCCCGCAAGGGCAAGGCGCGGCGATCGCCGCAAAACTTGCCGGCGCGATGGCGCAGCTCTATCCGCGCGTGGGCGACAATCCCGACTACACGGCGATCGTCAGCGAACGGCACCAGCGGCGCCTGAGCGACATGGTCGCCGAGGCGCGCGAAAGCGGCGCCGATGTCACCGAGGTCAATCCGGCAAATGAAAGGCTTGGCGTGAGCGACCGCAAGATGGCGCCTGTCCTGGTCAGGAACGCCGGCGAGAGTTTGCGGCTGATGCGCGAGGAAATCTTCGGGCCGGTGCTGCCGATCCTCGAATACGGCACGATCGATGAGGCGATCGATCACGTGAACCGCGGCGAGCGTCCGCTCGCCCTCTATTGGTTCGGCAAGAACAGCGCCAATCGCCAAAGGATCATGCAAGAAACCGTTGCCGGCGGCGTGACGGTCAACGACTGCGTGATGCATCTGGTGCAGGAACGGCAGCCATTCGGCGGCGTCGGCGAAAGCGGCATGGGCGCCTATCACGGCGAATGGGGCTTCCGCACCTTCACCAAGGAAAAACCGATCTTCGTCCAATCCAGGCTGGGTGCCGGTGCCCTGCTCAGGCCGCCTTATGGCCGGACGTTCGAGCGGCTGTTCCGCTTGCTCAACCTGATCACCTGATCGGATTTATTTTCGGATTGGGCGCGTCCTCTGATTGCCCCATGCCAATGCGACATGTCATTTCGCAAAAAATTCTTCATCATACTGACGCCTGCTGCCATTGAGTGTCCGATCGGCTGAAAAGCCGGCCCCGATTGAGAAAAGCCAAGCAGTCCAGCATGTAAAACGCGGAAAAAACCAGCGCCCCGAGCTCGGCGGCGCAATAATCCATCAAAGTTTCTGACTGTTTTGCGCAACGGCTTTGCGGTAGAAGCGCGCTTCGCCGATCACGGCAAATTGAAGATGGCTCTGCGCGCCCCCATATCGGCCGCGCGCCCGGGGATCGAAACCGTCGACCTTGCCCAAGCCTGCAACGGAAAAAATGACGATGCCGAAAATCAGGTTTCACAAGCTTGCAGCCATTGCTGTGCTCATCGGATTCGCTGCCTGGATGGCAACGGGCGAGTTCTCGTCCGTGGGCAGCGCCGCCGATCACCAGAAGGAGGGAGAAGCAGGCAAAGCCGCGCAGTCCGGCGTCGAAAAGCCGAAGACGGCGGAGGCCGAGCAGAAGGCAGCATTGCGCACCGTCGCGGTGGTGACGCCGCCGCGCAAAACCTTCGCGCGGGCGATACGGATCTCGGGCCTGACCGAAGCCGACAAGCGCGCTGTGCTTGCTGTCCGCGTCGCCGGTGTCATCGATAAGCTCCCGGTCAAGCAGGGCGATCACGTCAAGACCGGCGACCTCGTGCTGATGCTTGCCGCCGAGGAGAAGCTCTCGAATGTCGACAATGCCAGGCAGCTGCTGGCGCAGCGCAAGGCCGAGCTCGACGCAGCCGAGCGGCTGGCCAAGACCGGCAACCTGCCCAAGCTGCAGCTCGACACTGCCCGCTCGAACCTGACGGCGGCGCAGTCCATGCTGGAGACGGCGCAGGCCGAACTCGACCGCAACGAAGTGAAGGCGCCCTTCGACGGCGTCATCGACCGCGTGCCGGTCGAGCTCGGCAGCTCGGTGATGCAGGGCGGCGAGGTGGCCACCATCCTCAAGCTCGACCCGGTGATCGCGCGCGGCGAGATCAGCGAGCGCGACCTGCGCTACATCAAGATCGGCGACCATGCCAACGTGCGCCTTGTCAACGACCAGAAAGTCACCGGCACGGTGCGCTACATCAGCCGTGACGCCTCCTCGCAGACCCGCACCTTCCGTGTCGAGGTGGCCATCCCCAATGCCGACGGCTCCATCCCCGCCGGCATGACGGCCGAGATCACGCTCAGCGCCCAGCCGACCGATGCGGTCATGCTGCCGCGCTCGGTGGTGACGCTGGGCGACAAGGGCGACCTCGGCATCCGCGCCGTCGGCAAGGACGACAAGGTGGCGTTCTTCCCGATCGACCTCGTCGACGACACGCCGAAGGGCTTGGTGCTTGGCGGCATCCCGCAGGACGCGCGCATCATCGTCGCCGGCCAGGAACTGGTGAAGGAAGGCGATCTGGTGAAGCCGGTCGAGGCCGACCAGGCAACCATCAACAAGCTGATCAGCGAAGCCTCCGCCGGCACGCAATAGCGCGGCCGCAGCGCCGGCTCGGCCGGCGCCGCTGGCCAATGTCGCGGCTTCCAGGGAAACAGCAGGCATAAGTCATGGACATCGTCAGACTCGCCATTCACAACGCCCGCCTCACAATATCGGCGCTGATGTTCCTGCTCGTCGCGGGCTGGGTCGCCTATCAGTCGACGCCGAAGGAAGCGGAGCCGGACGTTCCGATTCCGATGATGTATGTCAGCCTGATCTACCAGGGCATATCGCCGGAGGACTCCGAACGGCTGCTGCTCAGGCCGATGGAAAGCAAGCTCAAGAGCCTGAAGGGGCTCAAGGAGATGCGCTCGGCCGCCTTCCAGGGCGGCGGCTACGTGCTGGTCGAGTTCCAACCGCAGACCAACCTGGCCACCGCGCTGCAGGACACCCGCAGCAAGGTGCAGGACGCCAAGGCCGACCTGCCGCAGGCGGCGGAGGAGCCGACCGTCACTGAAGTCAACGTCTCGGAGTTCCCGGTTCTTGTCGTCACGCTTTCCGGCGACGTGCCGGAGCGCGTGCTGACGTCGGCGGCGCGCGAATTGCGCGACCGCATCGAGGAGGTGCCAGGCGTGCTCGAAGGCTCGCTGCAGGGCGCGCGCGACGATCTAGTCGAAGTCGTCATCGATCCGGTGAAGCTCTCCTCCTACGGACTCCAGCTCGATCAGGTGATCCAGGGCGTCGGCGCCTCCAACAGCCTGGTCGCGGCCGGCAATCTCGAAGGCTCCGAGGGCAAATACGCAGTCAAGGTGCCGTCGCTGATCGAGACGCCCGAGGACGTCGCCAAACTGCCGGTCGTCGCCACGCCCAATGCCGTGGTGCAGGCCAAGGACGTCGCCACCATCCGCTCCACCTTCAAGGACGCCGAGACGGTGACCCGCCTCGACGGCAAGCCGGCGATCGCCATCGAGGTGAAGAAGCGCATCGGCGCCAACCTGATCGATACGCTGAACCATGTCCGGGAGGTGTCGGACACCTTCATCAAGACGATGCCGGAAGGCATGCACGTCACCTACACGCAGGACAAGTCGGTCTTCGTCAACCAGCTTTTGGGCGACCTGCAGAACCATGTGATGATCGCCGTCATCCTGGTGTTCATCGTCATCCTCTACGCGCTGTCGGGACGCGCCTCGCTGCTCATCGGCCTCGCCATTCCGTCGTCCTTCCTGATCGGCATCCTGCTGCTTGCGATGATGGGCTACACGATCAACATGATCGTGCTGTTCAGCCTCATCCTGGCGGTCGGCATGCTGGTCGACGATGCCATCATCGTCACCGAATTCGCCGAGCGGCGCATGAGCGAGGGCATGCCGAAGGCCGATGCCTTCGCGCTAGCCGCCAAGCGCATGGCCGGCCCGGTCATCGCAGCGACAACGACGCGCATCGCCGCCTTCTCGCCGCTGCTCTTCTGGCCCGGCATCATCGGCGACTTCATGAAGTACATGCCGATCACGCTGATCGTGACGCTGTCGGCCTCGATGCTCTATGCGCTGGTCTTCGCGCCGACGCTCGGCGCCATCTTCGCCAAGGCGCCGGCGCATCACGAGGACAGCGATCGCGACGGCTGGTATATGGCTCTGGTCAAGCAGGCGGTGCGTTTCCCGATGACCGTCATCCTGCTCACCGTAGGCCTGCTGGTCGGCGTCGGTTTCGCCTATTCGAAATACGGCGCCGGCGTCGAGTTCTTCCCCAGCGTCGAGCCGGATTACGGCCTGCTCTATGTGCATGCCCGCGGCAACCTTTCGCTGGCCGAAATGGACGCCGCAACCAAGACGGCGGAAAGCCGCCTGCTCGGCTGGCCGGGCGTGAAATCGGTCTACACGCGCGTCGGCAAGACGCAAGGCGGCGGCCAGGACATCCCGGAAGACGTGGTCGGGGTGATCCAGTACGAATTCGTCGACTGGCGCGAGCGCAAATCCGCCAACCAAATCCTCGATGATTTGCGTGGCGTCATGGCCGGCATTCCCGGGGTCGATGTCGAAGTGCGCGTGCCCGAGGCCGGCCCGCCGACCGGCAAGCCGATCCAGATCAGGCTTTCGGCCGCCGACCCGGCCGGGCTCGACGACAAGGCGCGCGCCGTCGCCGCGCGCATCGCCAAGATCCCCAACGTGATCGATGTTTCCGACGGCCTGCCGCCGCCCGGCGTCGACTGGGCACTTGAGGTCGATCGCGCCAAGGCGGCGCAATACGGCATCAGCCCGACCTCGGTGGGCACTGTGGTGCAGCTGGTGACGAACGGTCTCAAGCTGTCGGAGTACCGGCCGGCCGGCGCCGACGACGCCGTCGACATTCGCCTGCGTCTGCCGGAAGACCGGCGCACGCTCTCGACGCTCGACGAGCTCAGGGTGCAGACCTCGCAAGGCTCGGTGCCGATCTCGAACTTCGTGGTCAGGAAGCCCGAGCCGACAGTCGGCGTCCTCAACCGCATCGATGGCGCGCGCACCGTGGTGGTGCAAGCCAATGTCAGCGCCGGCGCGCAAGTGGCAGCGGTGCAGGCGGAAGTCACCAAGGCCGTGGCCGACATGGATTTCGGCAGCGGCATACGCTGGAAGCTCGCTGGCTCCAACGAGGACAGCGCGGAAGCCAGCGCCTTCCTCAGCAAGGCTTTCGGCGCCGCTATCTTCCTGATCTTCCTGGTGCTGCTCGCGCAGTTCAACAAGTTCACCAGCGTGTGGCTTGTTCTCTCCTGCGTCGTCATGGCGACGATCGGCGTGTTCCTCGGGCTGCTTCTGACAGGGGAGGCCTTCGGCATCGTCATGTCGGGCATCGGCGTCATTGCGCTTGCCGGCGTGGTGGTGAACAACAACATCGTGCTCATCGACACCTATGACCGGCTGCGCGAGGAAGGCTGGGACAAGATGGATGCCGTGCTGCAGACCTGCCGCGAACGCGCCAGGCCCGTGGTGTTGACGGCGGTCTCGGCGATCCTCGGCGTGCTGCCGATCGCCTTCGGCCTCGGTCTCGAAATCTTCCATCACGAGACGACGATCAACGCGCCATCGACGCAATGGTGGATTTCGCTGTCGTCGGCGATCGTCTTCGGCCTGTCCTTCGCCACCTTGCTGACGCTGGTGGTGACGCCCTCGATGCTGATGGTGTTCACCCGCGCCAAGGTGAACCCGGGCGCCCGGCGTGGCTGGTTCGGCCGCCTGTTCCGCCGCGGCAAGGGCGAGCTCTCGACAGGCGAGCCGGTAGCGGAAGCCAATGCCGAGCCGGCGGTCGCCTTCCCGAAAGCCGCCGAGTAGGGCGACTTCGCAACTCAGGTACATGGAAGCCGCTCGGGAACTACCGGGCGGCTTTTTGCATTGTTCCCTCGAAGTTCAACCAGACGGCGAGGGTTTTCAATGACGATCGGTACAATTCTCGTAATAATCCTGATCCTGATCCTAATCGGCGCCGTGCCGGCATGGCCGCACTCGCGGTCTTGGGGCTATGGGCCTTCGGGGATTGTGGGAGTCATTCTGGTAGTGTTGCTGATCCTGCTTTTGATGGGCAGGATCTGAACCGACGACCATTTGCGGCCGGGCCTTGAAGTCCGGCCGTTTTCATCTTGAGGTTGTTCTTTGCTCAGGCGGCCTGACGCATGGGCGCGACGGCTATGCCGATGTCTTGCATGGCTTCCGCCACTGCTCGGGCGAGCGGGGTGTGCGGGATTTCGCCGATGACCTCTTCCAGGCGCGCTGACGCCAGCCGGTGCGGCTCGAACCGCAGGTAGGACATCGAGACGATCTCGCGCCACATGGTTACGAACGGGCTGCCGGCGCGCAGCACCCACCAGGGCATGAAGGTGAGTTTCAGCTTGCGGCCTAGCGCCTTTTCGGCGGCGGCCTTGATGTCGAGATCGGTGACGGCGTGGCCGGGGAAATTGATGGCCTCGTAAAAGCCGAGCTTATCGAGATTGCGCGCCAGTGCGACAAAAGCCACCGCGAAGTCGGGCAGATAGGCCCATTCGTGCACGAGCTTGGCCGGGCCGGCGGCGGTGTAGACCCCCTTTTCCATCTTGGCGGCGACGACGAGGTCGAACCAGCCGCCGCTGCCGGTGCCGCCGAAGAAGTCGCCGGCCCTAAGCAGAATGGTGCGCACACGGCCCGCATCGGCTTCGCGACGGACAAGCTCCTCCATGGCGACACGGATGCGGCCCTTCTCGGTGGTAGGAAGGCACGGGGTCTCCTCGGTGATCACCTGCGGCATCGGCGAGCCGTAATTATAGACAGTGCCCGGGAAGAGATGCAGCGCGCCGTTGGCCCGACAGGCTGCCATGACGTTCTCGGTCATCGGCAGGCATTTGTCCCAGTCGGTATAGATCGGGTTCAAGCCATTGAAGATGATGTCGACGCCTTGCGTGGCGCGGATCAGCGACTGGCGGTCCAGAGCATCACCGGCGACGGCAATAGCGCCCTTGAGCTCGGCCGGCACCTTGCCGGTGCGGGTGACGGCGCGGACGTCGAAACCGGCGTCGATGAAGGCCTTGGCAACCACGCGTCCGAGCCGGCCATTGGCGCCCAGAATTGCGATCTTGGTCATTGTTCGTCTCCGTTGCTTGCGTTTGCCCGCTTAATCTGACGTCTTCAAAGTCGAATGGAAATTGACTAAGATCGGCACTCTGTTATTCAAAAACGAATGAATGAATTCGACTGGAATCTAATCAAGAGCTTCGTCGTGGTGGCCGAGACCGGCAGCCTTTCGGCCGCCGCGCGCAAGCTCGCATCAAGCCAGCCGACGCTCGGCCGCCACATCGCCGAGCTGGAGCAGGCGCTCGGCGTCACGCTGTTCCGGCGCGGGCGGCGCGGCTACGAACTGACGGAGGCAGGCAGCGCACTCTACGAGCGCGGAAAGGCAGTCAGCGAGCAGGCCAATGCATTCTCATTGCTTGCGCTGGGCTCGGTCGAGGCGATCGAGGGTACGGTGCGCATCGCTGCCTCGGAGGTGGTTGCGGCCTGCGTGCTGCCGCAGATCACGGCGCGCCTTGGCGAGGAAGAGCCGGGCATCGAGGTCGAGATCGTCGCTTCCAACCAGGTCGAGAACCTGCTGCGGCGCGACGCCGACATCGCCATCCGCATGGTCAGGCCGGCGCAGAACGAGCTGATGGCGCGCAAGGTCACCGATATCGCGCTCTGCATATGTGCTGCGAAATCCTATCTCGACCGACATGGACGCCCGCAGAAGCCGAGCGATCTCGTCGACCATCCTTTGGTCGGTTTCGACCGCAGCGATGAGATCGTTCGCGGCCTCACCGCGTTTGGCATCCCGGTCAGCCGCAGCAACTTCCGCTTCAGGACCGACAACCAGATCGTGCTGTGGGAGGCGGTGCGGGCCGGCAATGGCATCGGCATCGGCCAGGAGCCGCTCGCTAGCCGCGATCCTCGACTGGAGAAGCTGTTGCCGGAGGTTCCCTTGCCCGAGCTGCCGGTGTGGCTTGCAATGCACCGTGACGTGCGCACCAGCATGCGCATCCGCCGCGTCGCGGATTTCCTGCATGAAGAGCTGAAGCGCTACTCCGCCGGCGCAGGCTCGGCGGCAAATTCGGCGCGGTAAGCGAGGTTCGCCATCAACAGCACGATGACCAGCAGGCCGGAAAGCGCTACGAAGATCGGGCCGAAGCTCGAATGCTCGGCGACGAAGCCGATCGCCGACGGCGCCACCAGGATTCCTGAATAGCCCATCGTGGTGACGACGCTCATGCCGGTGCCGGAAGACAAGCCTTCCTGGTTGCCGCCGGCCGAAAACAGGATCGGCACCATATTGGCGATGCCGAAACCGCAGAAGGCGAAAGCGGCAATGGCAAGATAAGGCGAGGGGGAGAGGCCGGCCACCAACATGCCGGCGGCAGCGACAAGCGCCGAGCCGCGCAGCGTCGCCACCGCGCCGAAGCGGTTGCGCACGCCGTCGCCGAGAAAGCGCATGAGCGCCATGACGCCGGAGAAGGCAGCATAGGCGAGGCCGGCAATCGCAAGGTCGGCGCCGAGCTCCTGCTGGAGGTAGAGCGCGGCCCAGTCGAGCACGGCGCCCTCTGAGACCATGGTGAGCAGCGCCATCAACCCGACCAGATAGACAATTGTGTGCCGCGGCAGCGTAAATTTCTGATGCCCGGCGGCCTGCGGCCTGTCGTCGGCGATGAGGTAGCGAACAGCAAAGGCGATGACCAAAAAGGCGAGCGCCGTCACCGCAATCGCATGCGCGAGATAGCCGTAGTTCTGAATGGAATAGCCACCAAGCGCGCCGCCGGCGAAGCCGCCGAGGCTCCAGAAGCCATGCGAGGACGACATGATGGCGCGGGAGAGCCGTCGTTCGACGATCACCGCGTTGGAATTCATGGCGACGTCCATGCCGCCGATCGAGCCGCCGAAGACGAGCATCGCGAGGGCCGCGAGCGGCACGTTGGGCGCAAGTGCCACGACCAGCAGGCCGAAACTGCCGCAGATGCCGAACCAGCGCAGCACGGGGCGCGAGCCGTGCCTGGAAATGAGATGGCCGCACCAGGTCATCGCCATCACCGCGCCGACACCAAACAACAGGATCAGCAGGCCCAGGGTGAATTTCGAGATGTCCAGCCGGGTCAGAAACACCGGGATCTGCGGCGCCCAGCTGCCGGTGAGAAAGCCATTGGCCAGGAAAATGCCGGCAACGGCCCAGCGGCCGCGCGTCGCGGCTTGCCTTGTGGTTTGCACGCTCATGGTTTGAAGTCCGAATGCTTTGCGCGGCAAATTAGATCGATTCAATTTGTAGTCAAGAAGCGCTATGGCAGAAGCGTTGGACCAAGAGGCGCGGACCTGTGAGGAATGGGCTCTACTTTGGAGATTTGGCCGAAACGCCTCCTTCGCCATCCATGGGCGAAGCAGGAGCGAAGCGACGCGCGCAGACCCTGGGATGACAAAGCAGCAGGGGCGAGCCAAATAGGACCGTTCAATGATCCTTCGGCCGCCTGGCCTCGAACTCAGCCTTCTTGGCCTCGGAGGCTTCGGTCTGGTTGAGCGCCTGCCATTCGGCATAGGGCATGCCATAGATGATCTCGCGCGATTCGTCCTTTGTCAGCGCAATGCCGTCGGCCTCGGCCGCCTCGCGATACCAGTTCGACAGGCAGTTGCGGCAGAAGCCGGCCAGGTTCATCAGGTCGATGTTCTGGACGTCACCGCGTGCGCGCAGATGCTCGACCAGCCGGCGGAAGGCGGCGGCCTCGAAATCGCGTTTCCGTTCTTCGCTGAGTTCGGTCATTTCCTGGTCCCCGGCCTCTCGGCCGTTTTTTAGGCCGGCCCGGTGCGCGAGCCGAACATCTTCACCTCGTGTATATCGGCACGGCGGTCGACGGCGTCAACGATCGGAGCCAATCGCTCCGCCCATTGAACAGCGCCAGCGCGGTCGGCGATCAGGTCCTGACGGATCTCGAGCAGGGCATGGGCATAGCCGTTGACAATGGCATGGCGGAACATGGTGTCGCCGCGCAGCGCGCCGTCATAGGGCTCGTTGTCGCCGACGATCAGCGCCTTGTCTTCGGCCAGCATGTCGATCAGCGGCCGCGCAACGCGGTCGTCGCGGTCCCACAAGATGCCGACATGCCAGGGGCGGATGAAGCCTTGCATGCGAGGGGTGAAGGAATGCACCGAGAAGATGAACGGCGCTTTGCCGGAGGCCTGCGCCACCGAGGAAATCATCGCCCCGACCGCGTCGTGATAGGGGCGGTAGAAGCGGTCGAGCCGTCTCTCCCGCTCCTCGGCGGCCATGGGATAGTTTCCCGGCACGACGGTGCCGTCATAGAGCTGGCGGATCAGCGTCGGGTCGTCCTCGCCCCGGTTGGGGTCGATCAGAAGGCGGGAGAAGCCGGCCAGCACGGCCGGCGCATCGAGCGCCGCCGCCAACTCGCGCGTCACCGTCTCGACGCCGATATCATAGGCGATGTGGCGCTCGAACTCGGCAGGCGGCAGGCCGAGGCTGCCATATTCTTCCGGCAGGTCGCGGCGGGCGTGATCGGCCAGAAGCACGATGCCCTTCTTGCGGTCGCCCTCGACGATGTCGAAGGGCGTGAAAGCTGTGGATCGGGTCATCGGCTGAAAACGGTCTGTTCGCTGGCGTCCGGGCGGGGTGGTATCGTCATTCCACGAAGAGGACTGAGGCGCAATGCCGTTGTTTGGCCACGGTTTCTGCAAAGAATCCCGGATGGGATGCCAAATCGTCCACCGGACCCTTCTAAATCGATTGGAATTGAATAAAACGGCGCGTTGACATGCGCCCGGAGTTTGCTGAAAAGGTGCTTCGACGATGCAGATGTGGTTCGCCAAGGGTTTTGGATTGGATTGCGCCGGCAGGTTGCGCAAGCGCCTGAGCCTGCCGCTCCTGATCTTTGGCGCGGGCCTGTGCGCGCTCGCCGCGACCTCGCCGGCGCGCGCCGACTTCCGCGTCTGCAACGCGACGCAGAACCTGGTCGGCGTCGGCATCGGCTATCGGGCGAAGGCCGGCTGGATCACAGAGGGCTGGTGGCACATCGAGGGGTCGACCTGCAAGACGCTGATCGAGGGGCCGCTGTCATCAAGGTTTTACTATCTTTATGCAGAAGACGCCGAGCGCGGCGGGCGTTGGGACGGCCCGATCAACATGTGCGTCGCCGAAAAAGAGTTCAAGATTGCCGGCGTGAATGATTGCGTCGCCCGGGGCTTTCAGCGCGCCGGATTTCAGGAATATGACACGGGCGAGCAGGCAAGCTGGATGGTCCAGCTGACTGACGAGCCCGCAACGGGCGGCGCGCCAGCGGCCCCCGCTCCGGGAACGAACAATCAATGAGACGTAACCGCAAGGTCAAGATCCTCGCCACCATCGGTCCGGCTTCCTCCTCCGAGGAGATGCTGCGAAAGCTCTTCGAGGCAGGCGCCGACGTCTTCCGCATCAATATGAGCCATACCGACCACGAGCTGATGCGCACGCTTGTCGGCCGCATCCGGGCCGTCGAGGCGGCGGTCGGGCGGCCGATCGGCATTCTCGCCGATCTTCAGGGGCCAAAGCTCAGGGTCGGCAAGTTCGCCAATGGCAAGGAAGCACTGACCGTCGGCCAGACCTTCACGCTGGATGACAGTCCGGAACCCGGCACGTCGAAGCGCGTCTACCTGCCGCATCCGGAAATCCTGAACTCGGTCGAGGCCGGTCACCGTCTTTTGATCGATGACGGCAAGCTGGAGCTCAAGGCGGTCAAGAGCGACGGCAAGTCGATCGCCTGCACGGTGGTCGCCGGCACCGGCATCTCCGACAAGAAGGGCGTCAGCCTGCCCGACACCGATCTGCCGGTCGGCGCGCTGACCGAGAAGGACCGCGCCGATCTCGACGCGGTGCTGGCGGCAAGCGTCGACTGGGTGGCGCTGTCGTTCGTGCAGCGGCCGGAGGATCTGGCCGAAGCGCGCAAGATCGCGCGCGGCCGGGCCCTCATCATGGCCAAGATCGAAAAGCCGCAGGCGGTGGCGCGCCTGGCCGAGATCATCGAACTCTCCGACGCGCTGATGGTCGCGCGCGGCGATCTCGGCGTCGAGATGCCGCTCGAGGCCGTGCCCGGCATCCAGAAGCAGATCACGCGAGCCGCCCGCCGCGCCGGCAAACCGGTGGTGATCGCGACCCAGATGCTGGAATCGATGATCACCGCACCCGTGCCGACCCGCGCGGAGGTCTCGGATGTGTCGATCGCCGTCTTCGAAGGCGCGGACGCGATCATGCTTTCGGCCGAATCCGCCGCCGGCGCCTACCCGGTCGAGGCGGTCGCGATGATGAACCGCATCGCCACCAAGGTCGAAGCCGACCCGACGTATGCCGGCATCATCAACGCCCAGCGCTCGGAACCGGAAGCGACCGGGGCCGACGCCATTTCGCTCGCTGCGCGCGAGATCGCGGAGACGCTGAAACTGTCGGCGATCATTTCCTACACCGCCTCTGGAACAACTGGTCTGCGCGCCGCGCGCGAACGGCCGCAAGTGCCGATCGTGGCGCTGTCGCCGATCGTCAACACGGCGCGCCGGCTCTCGCTTCTGTGGGGTACGCATTGCGTGGTCTCGGAGGACGCTATCGA
This sequence comes from Mesorhizobium sp. AA23, assembly GCF_001672435.1. Classification (NCBI taxonomy): domain Bacteria; kingdom Pseudomonadati; phylum Pseudomonadota; class Alphaproteobacteria; order Hyphomicrobiales; family Phyllobacteriaceae; genus Mesorhizobium; species Mesorhizobium sp. AA23. The sequence continues at coordinate 558,261 of NZ_LYTP01000001.1, read as the reverse complement.
CCTCGACGATATGGTCGACCGCGCCTGCCGCATTGCCCTCGAGGAAGGCTTCGGCAAGCCGGGCGACCGCGTCATCATCACGGCGGGCGTGCCGCTGAGGACGCCCGGCTCGACCAACATGCTGCGCATCGCCTATGTCGGCTCAGAGACGCACTAAGCTATTGCCCGTATTCAGGTGGGACCGGCCTGTGAAGCGCGCCTCCCTGCGCTTCCGGGGCTCATGTGGTTAAGTCGGTCCGCTCCGGTTCTGGGAATCCGCTCTGCTCGGCTCGGCCTAATCTGAATCTCGACAGCCTTCCGGTCCCGAGCTTAGCCCGGCGCCAGCTCGGCGTCCGGCACCTTCAGTTCCGGGTACCTGTCAGCGCCTTGCGCGTCGCCGGCGATGCGGCTTTCCACAACGCTCGCCATCGACTGCAGGTCGACCGGCGCGCCGGCCGCCCTTTCGATGGCGCCGACGACGAGGTCCGGGGCGATCCAGTCGGGCTTGTGGCCGAGATTCGCGACCCAGACCAGCTCGGCGCCGGGAATGTCGCGTTCGAGGCCGACGGAATGGACCGTGGCATAGACCACCTTGTCGCGATCGCCGGAGATGACCAAGGTCGGCGCCTTGATCTCACGGTAGCCAGGCGAGGCCGCGCGCACATAATCGTAAAGTTGGGCCACATCGCGGGCGTTGGTGCGGAAGGCAGGCGGCCTCAGAACAAGCGGAATGGAAGCCTTGCCGATATAGCCCTTCGGCACATTGTTCGGTGAAAACACGCAGGCCGTGGCATTGCCGATCCGCAGCATGCCCGCCGCGTAAGCAATGGTCTCGGAAAACAGCCAGCCGACCACCGGAACAGCCGTCAATTTGTAATACCAGGCGGTCGCGCCGCCCGGCCACGGATGGCTCACGGGCGCCAGGAAGACGAGGCCGAGCGTCTTTTGCGGATGCTGGCGCGCGAAGGCGGTTGTGACCGCGCCGCCGAAGGAATGGCCTATGATGATCGCCCTTGCGATGCCGAGCCGATCCATCAACGCGGCGACAGTGTCGGCCTGCGCCGCCAGCGTTTCGTTGTCGCCGCGCTCCGACCAGCCGAAGCCCGGTCGGTCGAGGAACAGCAGCTCGGCGCGGCCCTCGAGCAAAGGCCTCAGCGGCAGCATCTGGTCCTTGAGATTGGCACTGGCGCCATGGATGAAGACGACAGGCGGCAGATCGGCGCCGGCGGCGGGGACGTGGACATAATGGATGCGGGCACCATCGATGTCGGCGAATGCGCCGATCGGCGGATTGCGGCGCTCGATCAGCCAGACGCCGGCGCGGGTAATGCCGGCAAGGGCGATGAGGAAGGCAACGAGGAGGAGGAGCGCGACGCAGATGAGGTACATGCGGAAAGTACGAGGGCGAGCGGATTTAGTTTAAGAGCACGGTGAGTTTGGCGAGCTGGCGGCCTGCTGCCAGCCCAAATTATTGCCCGCTTCGGTGGAGTATCGCAAACGTTCAGCTTGGCCGGCCTGTCAACGTCAGGACGAAGCAGGAGCGAAGCTCCGTCGCGAAGCCGCTGGCATCCACGCCGTCACCTTGCGCGACGGCTGCAGCGGAGCAGAGGTCTGCACCACCGTCGCGGCGCGGGAAGTCACGGCATGGTCGTTGGGTCAAGCCCGAGGATGACGAAGAGCTGCCCCTCAAATGCCCTCGCCGGCCAGGTCTTCCGACAGCGTCGAGACCTGGCCCTGGGCGCTGCGCATCATCGGATAGATGGTGAGCACCTTCTGCCAGGCCTCCAGCGCCGACTGCTTGTGGCCGGTCTCGGCCATGATCTGCGCGAGACCCGACAGCGCGCCGAAATGGCGCGGTTCGAGCCGCAGCGTGTGGTCGATGTCCGACATCGACTTTCCATAGTTCTTCATCAGGAAATGCACGGTAGCGCGGCGGTTCCAGCCTTCGGCATAATCGGGCTGCAAGGTCACCACCTGATCGAGGAAATCGAGCGCGACGTCGAATTTCTGGTCTTCCGCCGCCCTTTGCGCCCATCGCATCATCAGGTCGATCGAGGCGCTGCCGGACTGGTTCCACTCATTCCAGATGCGGCCGGCGATGCGTTCGGCGGCCTTCTCGTTGCGCTCGCGTCTGAGATCGGCAAAGAGCTGGTCGAGCCGCCCCTGCCTGGTCGAGGCGACCGGCGGCGGCGTGATGGCGGGCGCCGGCGAAGCGGCGGGCGGCGTGGCCTCATCCTGCGCCGAAGCGGGCAAGGTCGTTCCGGAAAGGACCAGGGCAATGAAGAACGCAAAAAGAATCCGCATGTCCGGAATCTAGTCCCGGACGGCGGATCGTCAAAATGATTTTAGCGTGAGAGGGCCGGCGAACCGGCAGTCGACATCAGCGGGCGCGGCGCTTAGCGCCGCGCGCAAGTCTCAGCCCTGGCGCGCCTTGTAGCGCGGAGCGGTCTTGTTGATGATGTAGATGCGTCCCTTGCGGCGAACCAGCCGGTTGTCGCGGTGACGCGCCTTGAGCGCCTTGAGCGAGTTCTTGATCTTCATGGTCTTGCCTGTTCGGTCGGGGGCCCGGTCCCGGGCCGAATTTTAAAGGCGCGCCCGAAAAAAGCGCGCCTTGAACTTGCGTGGCTCATAAACGAGGAGCCTTGCCCGTGTCAACCGCAAGCGGGCGGCTCTTATGCCGCAAATGGTGCGCTGATCAAATATTCGCCATAGGTAACGCGCGGCATTGCGCGACTCAGAGGCGGCTGGAATGTTGCGGGCCACGCCAGAGCGGGACATAGGTCCCCTCCGGTTATGTCTATTTGTTTAGCCGCATTTCTGCGACGCCAAGCGATTCCTCTAGGTTGCAGATGCTCTCAGCGAAACGGAGTCTTATCATGCGCCGTCTCTTTCTGCCCGCATGCCTTGTCCTCATCGCGACGGTTCCGGCTGCATGGGCCGAGGACTGCGATCGCAGCGACGACAGCCAGTCGATGATGAATATCTGCGCCAATGCCGATTATCAGGCGGCCGATGCCAAGCTCAACGCCGCCTACAAGGATATTGTCGGCCGCAATGACGAGAAGGCCAACAAGTTGCTGCAGACCGCACAGCGCGCCTGGATCGCCTTCCGCGACGCCGAATGCGCCTATTCGACCGCCGACAGCGAGGGCGGTTCCATCCACCCGATGGAGGTTTCGCAATGCCTGACGGAGCTGACCACGGAGCGCACCAAGCAACTCACCTTTGGCCCCAACTGCCAGGAAGGCGATCCGAGCTGCGCCAGCCCGGACGAGGACGAAGACGTGCAGTAGCCGGCGTTAGCGCCGACGCTCAATGCGCGTGAAATGGCCCATCTTGCGGCCGGGCCGCGACTCGGCCTTGCCGTAGAGATGCAGCATCAGGCCGGGCTCGGCGAGCAGCGCCGGAACCTTCAGCATGTCATCGCCGATCAGGTTTTCCATGACACAGTCGGAATGCCGTGCAGGCGAGCCCAGCGGCAGGCCGGCGATGGCGCGGATATGCTGTTCGAACTGCGAAACGATGCAGGCGGCTTCCGTCCAGTGGCCGGAATTGTGGACACGCGGCGCCAGCTCATTGGCTAAAAGCGAACCGTCGGCAAGCACGAAGAACTCGACGCCGATGACGCCGACATAGTCGAGCGCCGCAAGGATTTTTGCTGCCGCTTGCTTCGCCGCCGATGCGGTGTCCGGTGCGATGGCGGCCGGCAATGTCGACGTTCGCAATATGCCTTCGCGATGGATATTCTCGGCCGGATCGTAGGCTGCAACCGAGCCGTCCTGCCCGCGCGCGGCAATCACCGAAATCTCGCGCTCGAAAGCGACCAGCGATTCGAGGATCAGCGGCACATTGCCCATCGCCTCGCAGGTGCCGGCAAAGCCGCCGGTCTCCATGTTGCGGAAGACGCGCTGGCCTTTGCCGTCATAGCCCATGCGGCGCGTCTTCAGCACGCCGCTGCCGCTGAATTTCTTCAGCGCGGCCGTCAGCTGCTCGTCATTGTCCACTGGGCAGAATTCGGCTGTGGGAACGCCGATGCCGTTCAGGAAGCTTTTTTCGGTCACGCGATCCTGCGCGATTTCCAGCGCGCGGGCCGGCGGACAGACGGGAACGCGCGCCGTGAGTGTCTGCGCCGCTTGAACCGGGACGTTCTCGAATTCGTAAGTGACGACAGCGCTGGCGCCGGCCAGTTCGGCAAGGGCCGCCGGATCGTCATAGGCGGCGACGATCTGACGGTTAGCGACCTGCGCCGCCGGGCTGTCGGCCTGTGGCTCCAGGACGACCGTGCGGTAGCCAAGGCGAGCGGCTGCCATAGCCAGCATGCGGCCAAGCTGGCCGCCGCCGATGATGCCGATGGTCGATCCCGGGGCCAGACTCACGGGGTATCTGCCGGTTCGGTGGCGACCTTGGCGGTCTGTGCGGTGCGCCAGGCATCGAGGCGGGCGGCGAGTTTTTCATCGCTCAGCGCCAGGACGGCTGCGGCGAGAAGGGCCGCGTTGGCAGCACCGGCCTTGCCGATGGCCAAAGTGCCGACCGGAATGCCGGCCGGCATCTGCACGATGGAGAGCAGCGAATCCTGGCCGGACAACGCCTTGGATTCCACCGGCACGCCGAAGACGGGCAGCGGCGTCATCGCCGCCGTCATGCCGGGCAGGTGCGCCGCGCCGCCGGCGCCGGCGATAATCACCTTGTAGCCGGCCGCCTTGGCGCCCTTGGCGAATTCATAGAGGCGGTCCGGCGTGCGGTGTGCCGAGACGATCAGTTTTTTGTGCGGGATGCCCAGCGCATCCAGCGTTTCCGCCGCCTGGCGCATCGTCGCCCAGTCGGACTGGCTGCCCATGATGATGGCGACTTCGGCACGCTGATCGGTCAAGGTTTTCGCTCCCGGCGGCAAAGGCGCGCCTTAGCGGAATTCGCCGGCAGCCGCAAGGATTGTCGCGGCTGTGGGCCGACGGTGGCGAGGTCTAGTCCGGCCAGCGCAGCGCCCCGGATGAATCCTTGCGCGCCGCTTTCATCGCATCCGCGGGACGCTCCTTCGCGGTCAGCACGGCGCGCAGCCGCTCGGCGACGATCTCGGCCTCGCCGGGATGCAGGTTGCACGGGTCGAGGAAGAAGTGTCCGCGCTCGACCTCATGGTTGCGCACGATGACGGGCGGTGAGCCGGCGGCCAAAGCCGAGGTTAGGCCCGCGGCGGTGAAGCGGCTCTCCGGACGGACGAAGACCTGCAGGCGGTCGAGCGGGTTGGCGGTTGGGTCGGGCACGATCTCAGCGCCAATGCCCGGAATGCCTTGCAGCGCATCCTTCCACAGATCGAGCGCCGCCTCTTCGCGCCGGCGGATGCCGGCATGGTCGCGCTTTTCCCAGGCGTCGAGCGCCGCCATGGTGCCGGCGATGCTTTCCTTGCCGACCTTCATGGCCCGCGCGACGCCGCGATTCTGCAGATAGGCGGCGCGCACCAGGTCCTTGCGGCCGGTGACGATGCCGCTGGTCGGGCCACTCAGGAATTTGTGGCCGCTGTAGACGACGATGTCGGCGCCGCGCGCGAGGAAGGTCCGCAGATCGTATTCCGAAGCGGCATCGACGATCACCGGCACATTCTTGGCGTGGCAGATCTCGCAGAACTCCTCTAGCGAAAGCATGCCGTATTGCACCGTGTGGTGGGCGACGACGTAAAGCGCGGCCGCGGTGCGCTCGTTGATCGCCTCGCGCACGTGGTAATCCTGCGTGACGCTAACGGTGCCCGCCGGAATGACCTTGGCGCCGGCCACGCGGATCGACTGATCGATCGGCGCGCCGTAATTGACGATATGGCCGAGCTGGATGACGACCTCCGATTTCAGCCCTTCGGTGTCGTCGGGCAGCCGTTCGATGGCCAGCAGGTTGGTGCCGGTCATCGCTCCGGCGATCGCCATGGTGATGCCTGAGGCGCAGCAGGCGGTGATGAAGCCGGCCTCGCCGCCGGTGAGACGGGCGACGACTGCGCTCGCGGCGCGCTGCAAATCGTCCATCTCCACCCATTGCGAGGCGATCTCGGCCATGGCGCTGATCGCTTCCGGGACGATGATGGAAGCGCCGAGTGTCGTCATCGTGCCCGAGACGTTGATGATCGGACGCAGTCCCAGCCGCTCGCGGATCGTGGTGTTGGAGCCGGTCTCGGAATAGGTTTTCATGGCAGCAGATCCCAGTGTCAGGCGGCGATCTCGACGACCGCTTCGATTTCGACGGTGATGTTTCCAGGCAGCGAGCCGACGCCGATCGCCGAACGCGCGTGGCCGCCGATCTTGTCAAAGACATCGGCGAAGAGATCGGAGCAGCCGTTGACCACCTTCGGGTGATCGCTGAAGGTCGGCGTCGCATTGACGAAGCCGAGCAGCTTGACGACGCGCACGATGCGCCCGAGGTCGCCCGCCGCCGCGTGCATGACGGCAAGCAGGTTGAGGCCGGTGAGCCGGGCATGCTCATAGGCCTGTTCGACGGTGACGTCCTCGCCGACCTTGCCGGTGCAAAGCGTGCCATCGGCGCGCAGCGGCCCCTGGCCCGAGAGGAAGATCAGCCGGCCGCTCTCGGCATGAGTGACGAAGTTGGCGATGGGCGTTGGCGGCTCGGGCAGCGTCAGGCCGAGTTCGGCGAGCCGGGTGTAAGGCGTCATGGAAGAATGCTCCTTGGATGGCATTTGCCATCCGATGTCAGAATTGCGAGGCGCGGAAGCGCGCCAAAAAAGTCCGCAGGCGCTCGTTCGTGGTCTCCGCGGCAAGCACCTCCTTCGGCGGCCCGACGGCACTGACGCCGCCGTCGGCCATGAAGACGATGCGGCTTGAGGCGTCGCGGGCGAAAGCCATCTCATGCGTCACCATCACCATGGTCATGCCGTCCTCGGCGAGGCTTTTCACCACGGCCAGAACCTCGCCGACGAGTTCCGGATCGAGGGCCGAGGTGATCTCGTCGAGCAGCAGGATCTTCGGCTCCATGGCGACGGCGCGGGCGATGCCGACACGCTGCTGCTGGCCGCCGGAAAGCTCGGCGGGCAGGCTGTCGGCCTTGTGGGCGAGACCGACACGACCCAACCAGTGCTCGGCGATCGAGCGCGCCTCGGCGCTGCTCTTGCCGCGTACCTTGGTGAGGCCGAGCATGATGTTGCCGGCCGCCGTCAGATGCGGGAACAGGTTGAAGCCCTGGAACACCATGCCGGTCTCGGCGCGCATGGCGGCCAAGTCGCGCTCGCTGCGGCGCTGGCGCGCGCCGCCGTCGCGAAAACCGACCTCCTTGCCGTCGATGCGGATCGAGCCGCTGTCGTAGCTTTCGAGGAAGTTGACGCAGCGCAGCAGCGTGGTCTTGCCGCTGCCGGACGGTCCGATGATGGCGACCACCTCGCCCTTCGCCACCTTGAGGCTGACCGAGCGCAGTACCTCGACCGAGCCAAAGGATTTCGAGACCTCGGCGATATCGAGAAGCGCAGGGCTGTTATCGGAAGTGGTGGCCATTGTGCTATTCCCGGATGAAGGCAAAGCGCTGCTCCAGCCGTCGGCTGGCAAGCGAAAGCGCGTAGTTGACGCCGAAATAGAGAAGGGCGCCGAGGATATAGAGCGGCATCGCCTCATAGGTGCGGCCAATGACCTGGTTGATGGCCTGCATCAGATCGGTGATGCCGAGCAGCGAGACCAGCGCGCTGCCCTTGACCGCGTCGGTGACGCCGTTGATCCAAGGCGGCAGGAAGCGGCGGAAGGCCTGCGGGAAAATCACGTAGGTAAGGCGCTGGCGAAAGGTCAGGCCAATCGCCATCGCCGCTTCCGATTGGCCTTTCGGGATCGAGGCGACGGCACCGCGCAGATATTCGACGACCTGCGCGGTCTTGAACAAGGTCAACGCCAGCACCGCCGCCCAGAAGGACTGGAGATGCACGCCGACGGCCGGCAGGCCGTAATAGACGAAGAAGATCAGCACCAGGATCGGGATGCCGCGGACGGTGTCGCTGAAGATCCGCACCGCCCAGCGCAAGGGTGCGGGCCCGTAGACGAGGCCAACGCCGAGGACAACGCCGGCGATCAGCGACAGCACCACGACCAGCAGCGATACCCAAAGCGTCAGCGCGAAGCCTTCGGCGAGGAACGGCAGGGCGTAAGCGATCTGGCCAAGCATCAGCGCGCCGTCCTATACCAGCGCTCGACCAGCCGGAGCGCGAAGAGCAGGGCGTAACCCGTCACCAGATACATCGCCGTCACCACCAGATAGACCTCGACGATGCGGAAGGTGTTGAAGTTGATCCACTGCGCGCCGTAGGTCAGTTCGGGCACGGAGATGACGGAAGCGACAGACGTGTCCTTGAACAGCGAGATGAAGGTGTTGGAAAGCGCCGGCAGGGTGATGCGCATCATCGTCGGCAGCCGCACATGGACAAGCCGCTGCCATGGCGTAAGGCCGATCGCCTTGCCGGCATCGATCTGGCCGCGCGGCACGGCTTCGAGGCCGGATCGGAACACTTCGACGAGATAGGCGCCGCTGTAGACGGCAAGCGTGGCGACGAAGGACGTCTGCGCGCTGTAGGCCAGGTCGATGACGGTCGGCAGACCGTAGAACACCAGATAGACCAGCAGGATCAGCGGCACGTTGCGGATGAATTCGACGTAAGAGGCGATAATGCCGCGCACGACACGCCCGGCCGAGACATACCAGACGGCCAGTACCAGTCCGATGACAATGCCGATGGCGATCGAGATCACGGCAAGCTCGAGGCTGAGCAGCAGTCCGCCCCAGAGCTTGTCGAAATGGCGCCAGATCAGGTTGAAATTGAGCGTATAGCCCATGCGTCCGTCTCAATGGCCTGTGGTGACGATAAAGAAATCGCCACTGCAGGAACCCCGTGTCGAGGAGAACAGGCGGAAGGGCGCGTGTTGCGTCCCTCCGCCGGCTAAAGTCAGAAGGCTTCGTCAGATGACCGGGAAGCCCGGGTGGCGCGGCGGCGGCTCCTGGCCGAAATATTCCTTGAAGGCAGCGTCGTAGAGCGCCGTCTCGTGGCCGAACATGGCGATGGTGAAGGTCTGGTTGACGTAGGTCAGCCAGTCGAGGTCGCCCTGCCTGATGGCCGCGCCGTAAAGCATCGAATACCAGCTCTTGCCGGCGTCGAAGTATTTGTCCGGGTTGCGCGAGGCGAGCCAGCGCACGGTGGAGAGGTCGACCGCGGCGGCGTCGACACGCTTGGATTCCAGCGCCTGCAGCACGTTGGCCTGGGTGTCGATCTGCATGACCTGCGCCTGGGGCAGGGCAAAGTGCACCGAGTTTTCGGCATCGACATTCTGCAGGATCGAGATGCGCGTGGCGGAGCCGTTCGCCAGCAGCTTGTCGAAAGTCTTGTTCTCGGAGCCGGGCAGCGTCAGCAGCGCGACGCCTTCGACATAGTAGGGGCGCGAGAAGTGGATCAGCTGCGAGCGCTGCGCCGTCATGGTCATGAACTGGATGGTGATGTCGACCTTGTTGGTGGTCACGTTCGGAATGCGCTGCGCCGGATCCTGCATGACGAATTCGACCTTGGTCGGGTCATCGAAAAGGCCCTTGGCGAGGATGCGCCCCATAGTGATGTCCATGCCGACCAGCTCGCCGGCATCGTTCTCGAAATGCCACGGCGCGTTGGTGCTGCCGGTGCCGACGATCAGCTTGCCGCGATCGAGCGCGGTCCGCAGCACGCTATCGGACGCGGCTTGCGCGGCGGCCTTCTCGGCGCTGACCGCGGTGAGCGCGCCGGCGGTGGCAAGTCCGGCCATTCCCAATTTCAGAAAATCACGTCTTCCGGATGTGTCGTTCACGGCGACCTCCTTTGGTGTGTGTTCCCCATGAATACACGCGTCAGCAATCGATATACGATTGTCTCTTACAAGAGACGTATGTATCCTGTACAAGACAGATACTAACACCGGGAATCGACAATGCAAGACGGCGAAGCGCTGACCGAGTGGCAGGCCGCAGGTTCGGACGAGGACAGGCCCGCGAACTCTCGCGAGAAGGGTCTCAACCGCGCGCTGCACATTCTGGAGTTCCTGCATGCCACGCAGCGCGCGATCGGCATCGGCGAGCTGGCCAAGGGGCTCAACGCCCCCCGCTCGACGACTTACACGCTCGTTCGCGAGCTGGTCGGTGCCGGTCTCCTGGAGATGGCCGGCGACGGCAACCGCGTCTATTTCGGCAAGAAGCTTTACCTCTACGGAATGGCCTATATGCGCGGCAACGACCTCCTCAGGCGCGGACGGCAGGAGGTCGACACGCTGTCGCGCGAGACCGGCGAGACCTCGGAGCTGTGCATGCTGCAGAGCGGCCGCTACACGATCGTCCATTCGAGCCCGGGCACCAGGCCGTTCCGCATCAGCTCGGCCACCGGCCTGCAGATCCCGCTGCCTTGGACCGCGTCGGGCCGGCTGCTGCTCGCCGGCCTGGAACGCAGCCGGATCGAGGCGATGATCTCCCAGGACGACCTCGTGCTGCCGGATGGCCGCAAGATCGAGCTCGACGACTTCATCGACGACATCGCAAAAGCCCGCGTCACCGGCTATTGCGTGACGTCGGGCCTTGTCGACGCCTATACCAAATGCTTGGCGGCGCCGGTCTTTTCAGCGCCCGGGAAGATCGAGGCGACGATGTGCCTGGTGGTTCCGATCGACACGTCGGAAGATCGGACAGGCGAGCTGGTCGCGCTGCTGCGTGACCGCGCCGCGCGGCTTTCGATCCCCTAGCCGTCGAGCGAAGGAAGCTGCCGGTCAGGCGATGATGTCGGGGATGATGCGGTCTTCCAGCGCCATCAGCCGGTCCTTCAGCATCAGCTTCTTCTTCTTCATGCGCTGGATCTGCAGCGGGTCGCAACCCATGGCGATCATCGCATTGATGGCGGCGTCGAAATCGGCGTGTTCCTGTTTGAGCCGGGAATATTCGAGGCGTATCTCAGCCTGTTCCTGTTCGGACATTATCTACCGTCTGCGTATGCGTCGCCCAGGGATGGGCCTTTGGGCGGGGCCGGTGGGGTTTGTGACCGGCGCGCCGCTGATATCACATTTCACATTGTCGTGGAATGCTACCACGCGGCATTCGACATCGAGATTGGTTGGTGGCAAACTGTCATCGTGCCGTCACAGTTGCGACCTGCGGTGGACGTGCCTGAGACGGCTGCAATCGAGGAATCCATGAAAGGGAGAACCAATCATGTCTCTTGCATCCCATCTTGATGAGCTGCAGCGGAAGCACGGCGACATCGAGCGCGAGCTTATCGACGCGATGAATCATCCTTCGGTAGACGACCTCGAGATCGCCACTCTGAAGCGGCGCAAGCTGGCAATCAAGGACGAGATTGAAAAGCTGAAGGCAAAACCGACGGCACACTGAAACTCCTCTAGGCAGCATAAACCGCACCCGTCGGGTGCAAGCCAACCGGTGGCAAGAATGCCGTCGGTACGGTGAGTTTACGCTGAATTTCCCGAGTCTTCCCGGAATGCAACCGCAGCCCGATGTGGGCTGCTGAACCGCGCGGCCGCCAACCAAGCGCAGCCGATTTGCGGACCGTGGCTGTCACCGGCCATTGACAAGCCATCTTTGCTCCGCCACCTCATGCCCGGAACTTCCAGATGAAGGCGGCCGGCATGACCGGATATTTTTCTTCTCCTTTCCCGCGGCGCGCATCGGTCGGCGTCGATGTCGGCGGCGTGATGGTCGGCGGCGGCGCGCCGGTCGTCGTGCAGTCGATGACCAACACCGATACCGCCGACATCGATCAAACCGTTGCCCAGGTGGCGGCGCTGCATCGCGCCGGCTCGGAGATCGTGCGCATCACTGTCGACCGCGACGAGAGCGCCGCTGCCGTGCCGCGCATCCGTGATCGGCTGGCCCGGCTCGGCGTCAACGTGCCGCTGGTCGGCGACTTCCACTATATCGGTCACAAGCTGCTCGCCGATCACCCGGCCTGCGCCGAGGCGCTGGCGAAATACCGCATCAACCCCGGCAATGTCGGCTTCAAGGAAAAGAAGGACCGCCAGTTCGCCGCGATCGTCGAGATGGCGATCAGATACGACAAGCCGGTGCGCATCGGCGTCAACTGGGGCTCGCTCGACCAGGAGCTCTTGACCCGGCTGATGGATGACAACCAGGGCCGGGGCTCGCCGCTCACCGCCCAGGAAGTCACCCGCGAGGCGATCGTGCAGTCGGCGATCCTGTCGGCGGAGATGGCGGAAGAGATCGGGCTCGGCCGCGACAAGATCATCCTGTCGGCCAAGGTCAGCGGCGTGCAGGATCTGATCGCCGTCTATACCGAGCTTGCGACCCGCTCCAACCATGCGCTGCATCTCGGGCTGACCGAGGCCGGCATGGGCACCAAGGGCATCGTCGCTTCCTCGGCTGCCATGGGTATCCTCCTGCAGCAGGGCATCGGCGACACGATCCGCATCTCGCTGACGCCGGAGCCGAACGGCGACCGCACGCGCGAGGTGCAGGTGTCGCAGGAACTTTTGCAGACGATGGGCTTCCGGCAGTTCGTGCCGATCGTCGCGGCCTGCCCCGGCTGCGGCCGCACGACCTCCACCGTCTTCCAGGAGCTGGCCCAAAGCATCCAGGCCGACATCCGCAAGAACATGCCGGTGTGGCGTGAGAAATATCCGGGTGTTGAGAACCTCAAGGTCGCGGTGATGGGCTGCATCGTCAACGGCCCCGGCGAATCCAAGCATGCCGATATCGGCATATCTTTGCCCGGAACCGGCGAGACGCCGACAGCGCCGGTGTTCATCGACGGCAAGAAGGCGGCGACGCTGCGTGGCCCCTCGATCGCGCAGGATTTCGAAAAGATGGTCGCCGACTATATCGAGCAGCGGTACGGACACGGCAAAGCCGCCGCGGAATGAGCCATGCAGCGCTTGCTCAGGACGGCACTGATCCTGATTTGCGCGCTGATCCCTGCCGGTCAGGCATTCGCCGATCCGCCGCAGTCGCGATCGGCCGCAAAACGGCTGATCAACCGCGTCTGTGATCTGATCGAAACTCAGGCCGAGCAAAATGGCCTGCCCAAGGATTTCTTCGCCCGGCTGATCTGGAAGGAGAGCCGCTTCGATCCCAATGCGGTGAGCCCCGTGGGCGCCGAAGGCATCGCGCAGTTCATGCCGGGCACGGCCAAGCTGCGCGGGCTTGCCGATCCCTTCGACATCGGGCAGGCGATCCCCGCCTCGGCCAAGTATCTTGCCGAGATGAAGGCGGGCTACGGCAATCTCGGCCTCGCGGCTGCCGCCTACAATGCGGGCGAGAACCGCGTATCGCGCTGGCTGTCCTCCGGCGGCTTCCTGCCGATGGAGACCGAAAGCTATGTCTTCGACATCATGGGCGAGCCGGTCGACAAGTTCTCGGACACCGCCTATGCCGGCACTATCCGGCCGCTCGATCCGAAGATGAGCTTCGCGGTCGCCTGCCGCAGGCTGCCGGTGATCATGTCGCGGACCGTCGCCATGGCCTCGATCAACTTCAAGCCGTGGGGCGTCCAGGTGGCCGGCAATTTCCGCCGCTCCGCCGCAATCAGCCAGTGGTTGCGGGTTCGCGGCCGATTCCCTTCCCTGCTTGGCAGCCATGATCCTGTGGTCAGCCGCGTGCGCACGCCGATCGGCCGGCGCGGCATCTATGCGGTCAGGATCGGTGCCGACTCGCGCGCCGAGGCCAACGGCATCTGCAATAAGCTGCAAAGCGTCGGCGGGGCGTGCCTGGTTATGCGAAATCGGTAGCTCAAGCCGTCTTCGCCGCCACCGTCTCGCTGAGCCAGGTGCCGATCTTGGCGCCGAGGCGGTCGGGAGAGACCGGCTTCGGCAGGTAGTCGTCCATGCCGGCTTCCATGCATTTTTCGCGGTCGCCCTTCAGCGCATGCGCGGTGACGCCTATGATCGGCGTATGGCTGCCGCTCTGCCCTTCGATGGCGCGGATGGCGCGCGTCGCCTCGTAACCGTTCATCTCAGGCATGGAGACGTCCATCAGCACCAGCCTCGGGCGCAGCGAGCGGTACATCTCAACCGCGGTGCGGCCGTTGCCGGCAATGCGATAGCTGAGGCCGAGGCCGTTGAGGATCTGGCCGAAGACCAATTGGTTCACGTCATTGTCCTCGGCGATCAGGATATCGATCGGACCGCCCGGCGCCGCCGCCGGTTCGGGCGCGAGGACCGGAACGGCTGGACCGCGGATGACGGTGAAGGGCGGCGGAGCTGACTGGACGACGACCGGCTCGCGCACGAAATGCGCCTTGCCGCCTTGCGTGCGCGCCTTCTGGATGGCGGAGATCACGGTGCCGAGCAGCACCGCCGAACGCGCCGGCTTGGTGAGATGCGCGACGATGCCGAAATCGATCACCAATCGGCCGAAATCGACCTGGTCGACCGAGGTGAGCAGCACGACCGGAATGGAGGAAAGGCGGCTGTCGGCGGCGATCGCCTTGGCGACATCGGCGCCGTTCATGCCGGGCATCTGGTAGTCAAGGATGATGCAGTCGACCGAAGCGCCGAGCTGGCAGGCGCGGTCGAGGAAGGCGAGGCCGACGGCGCCGCTTTCGGCCGCGGCGCAGTCGAAGCTCCAGCTGCGCAGCTGCTCGAGCAGGATCTCGCGATTGACCGGGTTGTCGTCGATGACCAATACGCGGGCGCCGGTGACGTCGACCGGCACGATCTCGTCGCGCGCTTGCTGTTTGTGTGCCGGCAGCGGTACGGCGAACCAGAAGACCGAGCCGCGGCCGATCTCGCTTTCAACGCCGATCTTGCCGCCCATCAGGTCGACGAGGCGGGCGGAGATGGCAAGGCCGAGCCCGGTGCCTTCGTGACGGCGGGTGGACGAGCCGTCGACCTGGGCGAATTTCTCGAACACGCTCTGCAGCTTTTCGGCGGGGATTCCGATGCCGGTGTCCTCGACGCGGACCTTGAGCTGGACGGTCCCATCGACCACATCGCCGCCGACATCGATCAGCACATGCCCCTTCTCGGTGAACTTCACCGCATTGCCGAGCAGGTTGGTAACGATCTGGCGGAAACGGCCGGCGTCGCCGACGACGAAGCCAGGCAGGCGCGGGTCGACGCGCACGATGAGCTCGAGGTTCTTTTCGGCAACGCGGGCCGAGACCAGCGTGGCCACGTCCTCGACCGCTTCGGCCAGGCGGAACGGGGCGGGGTCGAGCGTCAGCTGGCCGGCATTGATCTTCGAGAAATCGAGAATGTCGTTGATGATGGTGAGCAGCGCGTTGCCGGATTTGACGATGACGTCGGTGAAGGTCCTCTGGCGCGGCGTCAGCTCGGTCTTGGCGAGAAGCTCGGCCATGCCGAGCACGCCGTTCATCGGCGTGCGGATCTCATGGCTCATATTGGCGAGGAATTCCGATTTCGCCCGGTCGGCCGCCTCGGCCTTGAACAACGATGCGGCGGTTTCGGCGAAGGCGCGGCGGATCGCGTTCTCCATCGGCCGGAAGATCAGAACCGCGGCGATGGCGATGACGGCGATCAGCAGACCGCTCGCCCATAGGAGCAGCCGGTCGCTGGCGGCATCGGCGAGGCGCCGCTCGTCATCGAGCGCGGTGCGCACGCGAACCAGCATCGGCTGGGCGAAAAGATCGTTCTGGTTGCGGATCTCGCGGTAGCTCCATTCGTCGACTGTCTGGGCCACCGACATCAGGTTGAAATTGCGCACCATGTCGCGCGCCGACCAGAACAGATCGTCGTTCACCGAAGCGGATTCGAGCGCATTGAGCGTATTCTTCGACAGCCGCGGCCTGATCGCCGCGAGCTGCGCGTTCAGGATTTCGATCTCGCCCATCAGCCGTTCGGAATGGCCGCGCGCGGCTGCGGTCAGCCCATCGCGGGTCTCAGCCCGCCACACGGTTCCGGTCGTCTCGGCGAAATTGGTGGCGTTGCGCAGGTCGCGCGAGAAGATGACGAAATTGGCGCTCAAGGCATCGACTTCGTGGCGGTATGAGTTCACGCGGTTGAGCGCGAACATGACGGCCGCCGAGGCCAGGGCAAAGACGAGCAATCCCGAAATATAGCGGACCCGGATCGACCGGATGAAGGAGGAATACTCCGGCATGCGTAACCCCAACCCAAACGCACAATTTTAACGGTCGGGATTACGCTTGATTTACATTAAGATTTCGTTGGTGCGGCTGCCTGTCTTGCCTGCGCATTTAGGGCTCAGAGGCAGATTTAAGCACGTCAATCCGTCGACAGGGAAAACTCGTTGGCGATGGTGACGTGGTGGTGAATGCGGCCCTCGAAATATCGGGACAGCACCGCTTCGGTCGCGGCGCGCGATTCGGCGCGGGCTGGGCTCGCGAGGGCCGCGTCGACCGCCGCCATGTCGCGGTAATTGATCGCCAGGATCATCGGGAATTCCGGCGCGCCGTCGTCGCGCTTCTCGGCAAAGCTGACGCGTACGTCTAGCGCGCCCGGGAAAGCCTTCCACTTCGGCAGGACGGTTCTGATCACATCCTCGCGGAAGGCTTCGGTTTGGCCGTCCTTCACCTTGCCTTCAAACAGCGCATAGCGTGTGATCATGCTGCGGGCTCCTCATCCTTGCGTCGGAAAAATTCCATCAAAGCGGCCTGGTCCTCGCCACCCAGTCCGGCGGCCGTCAACAGCCGGTGCACTTCGGCGCAGACGGCCGTCAGCGGCATTGCGGTGTGCGTGCGCCGCGCCAGGTCCTGCGCGGCGTTGAGGTCCTTGACCATATTGTCGATGCGGCCGGTGCGCCGGTAGTCGAGGGTCGCAAAAACGCGGCAGGTATTCCTGCACAATGGCGCTGTCGGCGCGGCCGCCTTTCAGCGCCTGCGGGATCTTGAGAGCGTCCACGCCGGCATCGAGCGCCAGCCGGGTCGCTTCCGCCACAGCCATGAAGTTCAGGGCGCAGAGCACCTGGTTGATCAGCTTCGTCGTCTGCCCCGCACCGGCCGGGCCCATATGCGTATAGTTGCTGGCGACGTGGTGGAGCACCTTGTGCGCGTCCGCCACATCTTCCGCCTTGCCGCCGGCCATCAGCGTCAGCTCGCCGACGAGGGCTTTCGGCGCCCCGCCCGAGAGCGGGGAGTCGACCCAGCGCAGACTCTTTTCGGCGGCGTCCGCCGCCAGCTGGCGCGTCGCGTCGGGGTCGATGGACGACATGTCGATGATCAGCGTGCCGGGCTTCGCGCCAGCGGCGACGCCGCCATCGCCGAACACGGCGCGGCGCACGATCGCAGCGGAATTGAGGCTGAGGATGACGAAGTCGGCCGCTGCGGCGGCCGCGGCCGCGCTGGCCGCGGCGCTGGCGCCCTTCGCAACCAGCGTTTCCACCTTGGCCGTGTCGAGATCGAACACGAAGAGCCGGTTGCCGGTAGCGAGCAGGCGTTCGCCGATCGCTCCGCCCATGGCACCGGCACCGATTAGCGCGACTATGTTGGTCATGACGGTCGCTCCTCAAATCTGGACGTTATGTCCGCGACAATCTTTTCGAGCGGTGCGTCGATCGCCACCGCGATGGCATTCTCGTCCTTGCCTGGCACTTCCAACGTCGCGAACTGGCTGTCGAGCAGGCTGGTCGGCATGAAATGGCCGGTGCGCTCGCTCATGCGCCGGGAAATCAGTTCACGCGAACCATCGAGATAGATGAACAGCACCGGCGCGCGGGCCTGCTCGGTGATGAAATCGCGATAGGCGCGCTTCAGCGCCGAACAACCGACGATGACCGGTGCGGGCTGCAGCCTCAGCGTTCCGCCGACTTTCGACAGCCATGGCCACCTGTCGGCGTCGTCAAGCGGAATGCCCGCGCTCATCTTGGCGGTGTTGGCTTCAGGGTGCAGCTTGTCGCCATCCACATACGTCGCGTGGATCGCACGGGCCAGCGCCTCGCCAACCGTCGTCTTGCCCGAACCGGTGACGCCCATGACGACCATGCGCGGCGGCAGGTCAGATCGAAGCTGTGATGCCGCCATCGACATAGAGGACATGTCCGTTGACAAAGGAAGAGGCGTCCGAAGCCAGGAACACGCAGGCGCCGACCAGTTCTTCGACCTTGCCCCAGCGGCCAGCCGGCGTGCGCTTTTCAAGCCAGGCGCTGAAGGCCGGGTCGGCGACAAGGGCCGCATTGAGCGGCGTGTCGAAATAACCGGGCGCGATGGCGTTGCACTGCAGGCCGTGCCTGGCCCAGTCGGTCGCCATGCCCTTGGTGAGATTGCCGACCGCGCCCTTGGTCGCCGTGTAGGGCGCGATCCCCGGCCGGGCGAGCGCGGTCTGCACGCTGGCGATGTTGATGATCTTGCCGCGGCCGCGCCTAATCATGTGGCGCGCCACGGCCTGGCCGACATGGAAGACGCTGGCGACGTTGGTCTGCAGCAGGCGCTCGAACGCGTCGGCGGGAAAGTCCTCGAGCGGCGTACGGAACTGCATGCCGGCATTGTTGACCAGAATGTCTATCGCTCCGTGAGTCTGCTCGAACGCATCGATGGCGGCGCGTACCGCATCATGGTCGGTTGCATCGAAGGCTAGCGTCACAGCGCCGGGGACTTGCGCGGCCGCAACGGCGAGTTTTGCCTCGTCGCGGCCGTTGAGGACCACTTTGGCCCCGGCACCGGCGAGCCCTTTTGCCAAGGCAAAGCCGATGCCTTGCGAGGAGCCGGTGACGAGCGCGGTGCGCCCGGTGAGATCGAACAAGGTGGACGACATTTTCTCGATTGCCTCTCGTCGCTGTCCGTTTTATGTTATCGATAACATCAGCTGTCAAGTCAAGTGGAGCGAAAACCGATGCAGCGGCCCCATATCCTTCAGGTTGGACCTTATCCCGCGTGGGACGAGGTGCCGCTCAACGAAGCCTTCGTGGTGCATCGTTATTTCGCGGCCGAGGACAAGCCGTCCTTCCTCGCCGACGTCGGGCCGCAGGTCCGCGCCATCGCCACCCGCGGCGAACTCGGCGCGAACCGCGCCATGATCGAGGCGTGCCCGGCACTCGAGGTCGTCTCCGTCTACGGCGTCGGCTTCGACGCGGTCGATCTGTCGGCGTGCCGAGAGCGCGGCGTGCGGGTCACCAATACGCCTGATGTGTTGACCAACGACGTCGCCGATCTCGGCATCGCCATGATGCTGTGCCTGTCGCGCGGCATGATCGGCGCCGAGCGCTGGGTGCGCGACGGCAGCTGGGCCTCTAAGGGCCTTTACCCGCTGAAGCGCCGAGTCTGGGGCCGGCGGGCCGGCGTGCTCGGCCTCGGCCGCATCGGCTATGAGGTGGCCAAGCGTCTGGCCGGCTTCGGCATGGACATCGCCTACAGCGACGTCGCGCCCAAGGATTTCGCCGCGGACTGGGAGTTCGTCGCCGATCCCGTCGCCCTGGCCGGCCGTTCGGATTTCCTGTTCGTGACGCTCGCGGCGTCGGCCGCGACGCGCCACATCGTCAATGGCGAGGTGATCGCGGCGCTTGGCGAGGACGGCATGCTGATCAACATTTCGCGCGCCTCCAATATCGACGAGGATGCGCTGCTCGATGCGCTCGAGAAGAAGGCGCTCGGGTCTGCCGCGCTCGACGTTTTCGAGGACGAGCCGAAGCTCAATCCGCGGTTCCTGGCGCTCGACAACGTCCTTTTGCAGCCGCACCATGCGTCGGGCACCATCGAGACACGCAAGGCGATGGGCAAGCTGGTACGCGACAACCTCGCCGCCCATTTTGCTGGCCAGCCATTGCTGACGCCGGTGCTGTGAAATTGTTTTACGCAAGTTTTCACGCAAAGCCTGCCTGCACAGTCCGAGGAGTTCGCCTGCCATGAAGTCGATCGTCATCCACGCCGCCAAAGACCTGCGCATCGAGGACCGTCCGGTCGAGGAGCCGGGGCCGGGCCAGGTGCTGTTGCGTCTCGCCGCCGGCGGCATCTGCGGCAGCGACCTGCACTACTACAATCACGGCGGCTTCGGAACGGTGCGCCTGAAGGAGCCGATCATCCTCGGCCACGAAGTCTCCGGCGTGATCGAGAGCCTCGGGCCGGGAGTGAGTGGACTGCAGACGGGACAGCTTGTCGCCGTGTCTCCGTCGCGGCCCTGCTACAGCTGCCGCTATTGCCGCGAGGGCATGCACAACCAGTGCCTCAACATGCGCTTCTACGGCAGCGCCATGCCGTTCCCGCATATCCAGGGCGCGTTTCGTGAAATGCTGGTGGCGGACGCGATTCAGTGCGTCCCGGCCGATGGGCTGACCGCCGGCGAGGCGGCGATGGCCGAACCGCTGGCCGTCTGTCTGCACGCGACGCGCCGGGCCGGAGAGATGCTGGGCAAGCGCGTGCTGGTCACAGGCTGCGGGCCGATCGGCCTGCTGTCGATCATCAGCGCGCGCCGCGCGGGTGCGGCCGAGATCGTCGCCGTCGACATCGCCGATTTCACGCTGTCGATGGCCATGCGCGCCGGCGCCGACAAGACCATCAACACCCGAAGCGAGCCGGAAGGTTTGGCGCCCTACCTTGCCGACAAGGGGACCTTCGACATCCTCTACGAATGTTCGGGCGCGGCGTCGGCGCTGGCGCAAGGCATCGCGGCGCTGCGTCCGCGCGGCACCATCGTCCAGCTCGGCCTCGGCGGCGCCGAGATGGCACTGCCGATGTCGACGGTGACCGCCAAGGAACTGTCGATCAACGGCTCGTTCCGCTTCCATCCCGAATTCGCCGTCGGCGTCGAGCTGATGCGCAAGGGGCTCATCGACGTGAAGCCGCTGATCACCCACTCGGTGCCGGTCGACGAAGCACTTTCCGGCTTCGAGCTCGCCAACGACCGCGGCCAGGCGATGAAGGTCCAGATCGCGTTTGCGTGAGCCGCAACGGCGCGTTGCATTCCGCCGTGATATCGATAACGTACGGCCATGCAATCTTCGCCCAAAAGGCCGACCATGGCCGATGTAGCGCATCGCGCCAACGTCTCGACGATGACCGTGTCGCGCGCTTTCAAGCGCGACGCTTCGGTCAGCGCCGATACGCGCGACCGCATCCTCAAGGCGGCTGAAGAGCTCGGCTATGTCTTCGACAGCATCGCCGCCAATCTGTCGTCGCGGCGCTCCGGCTTCGTCGCCGCGACGATCCCCTCGATCAACAACGCCAACTTCGCCGACACGGTGCGCGGCATGACCGAGGGCCTGCGCGACAGCGGGCTGGAGATCCTGCTCGGCTTCACCGACTATAATGTCGAGGAGGAGGAACGCCTGGTCGGGCAATTGCTGCAGCGTCGCCCGGAGGCGATCATCGTCACCGGCGGCCGGCACACGCCGCGCTGCCGCAAGCTGCTGGCAAATGCCGGCGTTCCGGTGGTGGAGACCTGGGATTTGCCAGCCGATCCCATCGGCCACGTCGTCGGCTTTTCCAATGCCGATGCCGGGCGGCTGATGGTCGATCATTTCGTCCAGCGCGGCTATTCGAGGCTGGGCTTTATCGGTGGCGACACCTCGCGGGACACCCGCGGCCTGGACCGCCGGCGCGGCTTCGTCGCGGCGCTGGAGGACCGCGGCCTCGACGCTTCGCGCGTGATTGCCTCCGGCGTGCCGCCGATCTCGATGCGCGAGGGCGCGACCGCCATGGTCGAGATGATCTCGCGCTGGCCGGACACACAAGCGGTGATGTGCGTGTCCGACCTCTCCGCCTTCGGCGCCCTGATGGAATGCGTTCGACGCGGCATCCGCGTGCCGGACGACGTGGCGATTGCCGGCTTCGGCGCCTATGATCTCGCCGAGCAGTCGGTGCCTTCGATCACCACGATCGACGTCGGCGCGCATGAGATCGGCATCCGCGTCGCCGAGCTGGTGCTCGACCTGCTCAACGGGCGGCGAGCGCTCGATGACCGCGTCGTAGTCGGCATGACGCCCAGGGTTGTTGTGCGACACACGGCCTGAAGCGTCGGAAAAAACGAACGGCCGGCGGGATGATCGCCGGCCGCTCGCTGATCGTTCTGGAGGGCGTCTATTTGCCCCAGATCTTCTTGTATTGGTCGCGGTAGCCGTTGCCCGGGTCGAAACGGTTGTCCGGGCCGCCGTCGAACTCGACATTGTCGGAAGTCACCACATGCAGCGGCGAGATGTAGCCCGACCATTTCTCGCCGGCCATGGCGCGGTTGAGCTCGTCGACAAGCTGCCAGCCCTGCAGGTTCAGCGGCTCGGCCACCGTCACCTTCTGGAACTGGCCGGAGCGGATGCGCTGGTAGGCCGATTCCGAACCGTCGCCCGCCGCGACGTTGATCGGCGCATCGGTGCCGGACTTGCCGGCCGCCGCGAGCGACGGCCCCATAAAGTCGAAATAGAGGTCGTTGATCGCCAGCGAATGGGTCCATTGATCGCCGTATTTCTGCAGCAGCGAGGTGGTGAGCTGCGGCATGCGCTGCGAGGTCTCGGCGATCGGCGTGTCGACATATTCGAGCACCT
The DNA here is from genome assembly GCF_001672435.1 of Mesorhizobium sp. AA23. Classification (NCBI taxonomy): domain Bacteria; kingdom Pseudomonadati; phylum Pseudomonadota; class Alphaproteobacteria; order Hyphomicrobiales; family Phyllobacteriaceae; genus Mesorhizobium; species Mesorhizobium sp. AA23. Next base: position 535,899 of record NZ_LYTP01000001.1, on the reverse strand, counting down.
TCCCGCCGAGATCCTCGATCTCCTTCTTCATCCGGTCCGCCTTGGCGATAGCGATCTGGTAGGTGGAATCGGTGAAGATGATGACGCCGGGCTTGCCCTTGGCGTCGACAAAGGCCCAGTCGGCCGCCGCCTTCGAAACTTGCATTGGATCGGTCGAGACGTTGGCGACGATGCCGAGATCGTCGATCGGGCCGACGGTCGGCGCGGCGTGCCAGGCCACCATCGGGATCTTGGCCGTCTTGGCCTGCTCCATCGCCGGCTTCTGCTCGACGGCGTCGAAGCCGTTGATGATGATGCCATCGGGATTGAGCGCCAGCGCCTGGCCGAAGGCAGCGGTGCGGCCGCCGATGGAGCCGGCGCCGTCAAGCGTCTTGACCGTCCACCCCAGGGCGGCAGCGGCTTCCTCGACACCCTTGGTGACGCCGAGGATGCCGCCGTTCTTCATGTCGGCGCCGAGCACGACGATGGTCTTGCCGGCAGCCCCTTTCGGTCCCGTGGTCGGTCCGTCCCACTTCTCGACCTTGCTGGCATATTTATCGACCACCGCTTTGGCGTCGGCCATCGGGTCGGCCAGCGCCGGCGAGGCGATGCCAAGCGCCAGGCAGGCAATTCCGAGCTGTAGGACTGTTCTGCGCTGCATATCGTTTCTCCCATTAAGCATTGTCGGTTGTATTTGTTGATTGGCTGGTGGCTGGTCGGCTGGTGGGCGCGGATGCCGGCACCACCGCGCCGCGGCGCCGCTGCGCGTAGCCGGCAATGCCGATCGCGACGAGCAGGGTGACGCCGTTGAACAACGGCTCTACCCAGAACGACCCGCCGAACTGCTGGATGCCGGAAATGCCTACGGCGAGGATAACGACGCCGACGATCGTGCCCCAGACATTGACGCGGCCCGGCTTGATGGTGGTCGATCCGAGGAATGCGCCGACCAGGGCCGGCAGCAGGTATTCGAGGCCAACACTGGCCTGGCCGATCCTGAGCTTCGAGGCCAGCAGCACGCCGCCCAAGGCGGTGAGCGCGCCGGAGGCGACGAAGGCCCCCATGACGAATTTCTGCACCGGAATGCCGTTGAGCGCGGCCGCCTTCGGATTGGCGCCGATGGCGTAGAGGTAGCGGCCAAGCGGCATATATTCGAGCACCAGCCACATCACCAGCGCCAGCACGACCACGTAGTAGCCGGTGATCGGCAGGCCGAACAGCATGGTGCCGTTGAGGGAAAGGAAACCGTCGGGAAGCACGCCGACGACCTGGCGGCCGCCCGTGTACCACATTGCCAAAGCGTAGAGCACCGTGCCGGTGCCGAGTGTGGCGATGAAGGAGTCGATGCGCGCCACCTCGACCAGCAGGCCGTTGATGAAGCCGGTGAGCACGCCGAGCAGGATGACGATGAGCACCGCGAGCGGCCAGGGCACGCCGAATGCGGTTTGCAGGCTGATGGCAAGGATGTGCCAGAGCACGATGCCGTAGCCGACGGTGAGGTCGATGCGGCCCGAAGTCATCGGAATCATCGCCGCCAGCGACAAGAGCGCGATGATCGCCTTGTCGGAAACGATCGAGCGCAAATTGAGCAGCGTCGGGAACGTCCGCGGCAGGAGCAGCGAGAAGAGCAGGATCAGGAGCAGCGTCAGGATCGGCAGGCCGTAGACCGGCAGATAGCGCGCCGCCTTCTGGCCGTAGCTCAGTCCGGCGAGCTCCGAACGGGTCGGCTCCAGCGCCGTCGATTTGATCGAGTTCATGGATCCTCCTCAGGCGGCTTCGGACACGGAAGCGGCGCTGATGAGCGCCGCCGTCGTCAAGGCATCGCCGGCGAGCTCGCGCACGATGCGATTGTGCGAGAAGACGAGCGCGCGGTGACAGATGTGGGCGACTTCCTCGAAATCGGTGGAGACGACGATCACTGCCAGCCCGGCTTCGACCGCGGCGGCGATCAGCCGATAGATCTCGGCCTTGGCGCCGACATCGACGCCCGCAGTCGGATCCTCGGCGATCAGAAGCTTACGGCCCGTCGCCAGCCAGCGGCCGACGACCACCTTCTGCTGGTTGCCGCCGGAGAGCGCCTCGATCGGCAGGTGCGGGTCATTGGGCCGCAGCCCCAGTCGTGCGCCGAGCTCCCGCGTCAGCTCGCTTTCCCGGGCCGGCTTCATGAAGGAGAAGAGCCCGCGGCCGACGGCCGAGGGGTTGAGATACATGTTCTCGCGCACCGAGAGCGACAGCGCCACGGATTCCTCGGTGCGGTCACGCGCAATCAGTCCGACACCGGCGGCAAGAGCGGCGCCGACCGAGGACAGGTCGAGGCGCTTGCCGTCGAGCCAGACCAAGCCGTCGAAAGCTTCAGTCCCAAACAGCGCACGGCCGACAGCTTCCTGCCCGGCGCCGCGCAGGCCGACCAGGCCAAGCAACTCGCCGGACCGTGCCTCGAAGCGAACCGGACCGACACTGCCGCAAGTCAGGTTTTCCACCCTGAGCCGTTCCGGCCCGTCCCGCCAATGCGACTTGGCAAACATCTGGTGCGCCGGCCGGCCGACGATGAGATCGACCAGTTCCTGCGGCGTGGTCTCGGCCACCGGCTTGACCGCGACCATGCGGCCGTCGCGCATGACGGCGACGCGGTCGGCGATGCGGAACACCTCGTCCAGCCGGTGCGAGACATAGATCATGCCGACGCCGCGCTCGCGCAGCGGCCGGAGCGCCTCGAACAGGCGCTCGACCTCGTCCGCCGGCAGGCTCGCCGTCGGCTCGTCGAGGACCAAGACGTCGGCCTCGGTGGCCAAAGCCCGGGCAATCGCCACCAGAGACTTTTCGGTGCGGGAGAGGTCCTGCACGCGCGTCGCCGGATCGAAGGCACAGCCGACCAGCGCCAGCGCGCGCTCGGCGCGGCGCTCGGTGTCTTGCCAGTCGATCAGGCTGATGCGGCGCGAAAAACCCTGCGCCATGCCGACATTCTCGGCCACGGTCATCCATTCGATCAAGCCGAGGTCCTGATGGATGAAGGCGACCTTCTGCGGCTGATTGGGGCGGGGCGGGCGATGGTGATAATCCTCGCCGCGAAAGCGGATCGTGCCCTGGTCGCGCTTGTGGATGCCGGCGAGCGTCTTGATCAGCGTGGATTTGCCGGCGCCGTTCTCGCCGAGCAGCGCGACGATCTCGCCCTCATGGATGTCGAGCGAGACCGACTTCAGCGCCAGGGTGCCGCCAAAGCGCTTGGAGATGTCGATGAATTCGATGAGCTTGGGCCGCATTTTTTGGCCTCCTCCCAAGCCAAGCAAATGACTGAATTGCGACCGATGTTATCGCTAACATTTATGCAGGTCAAGTCTTGAAAATGGATCAACGCGCCGGCTATCGATGGGCCGGTTTTCGCGGAGAAGTACCATGTTCGGAGACATTGAAGGCGCTGGGTTCGAAGTTCTCGACGAGCGGTTCGAGCAGTGTTTCGTCGGTCACGTTGCGGTCGAGCGGCTGTGGACCGGCGGGCGCTGGCTCGAGGGCCCGGCGTGGTTCGCCGCCGGCCGGTATCTCCTTTTCTCCGACATCCCGAATGACCGCATCATGCGCTACGACGACACCAGCGGCACGGTCTCGGTCTTCCGCTCGCCGTCAAACAACGCCAACGGCAACACCGTCGATTTCCAAGGGCGGCTTGTCACCTGCGAGCATCAAGCGCGGCGCGTCACCCGCACCGAGCATGACGGCTCGATATCGGTGATCGCCGACCGCTTCGAAGGCAGGCGCTTGAACTCGCCCAACGATGTGGTGGTGCGCTCGGATGGCACGGCATGGTTTTCCGACCCGCCCTACGGCATAGCCACCGACTACGAGGGCGACCGCGCCGAGCAAGAGATCGAGGGATGTCATGTCTATCGTGCCGATCCTGCAACCGGTGAGGTAACGCGAGTTGTCTCGACTATGGCAAAACCCAACGGCCTCGCCTTCTCCCCGGACGAGACGATCCTCTATGTCGGCGACACAGGCGTCACGCATCAGAAGGACGGGCCAAGGCACATCCGCAAGTTCGCTGTCGAGGGCAACAATCTGCGCGAACTCGGCGTTTTCACCACCTGCACGGCCGGTCTGTTCGACGGGTTCAGGGTGGACACGACCGGCCGCGTCTGGGCAGGGGCCGGCGACGGCGTCCACTGCTTCGATCCAGACGGCACGCTGATCGGCAAGATCCGCATCCCGGAGACGGTGGCCAACCTGACTTTCGGCGGTCCCAAGCGCAATCGCTTGTTCATCACGGCGCGGCAGTCGCTTTACGCGGCTTTCGTGGTGGCGAACGCGGCGGGGCGGGGGTGAAAGCCGCGACCTGAGGTCCGCGGCGTCGGCTGCGGTCTCAGCTGCTCCGCGTGGCGACAAACGTTGCCGCCGCCTTCAGCAAATCCGCCTGCTCGCCATAGGGCTCCAGCAGTGCATGAGCCTGGTCGATGAGGCCGTGAAGCTGCTCGCGTGCCCAATCGGCGCCGTGCAGCGCGGCAAGTGTCGCCTTGCCGGCAGCGGCGTCCTTCTTGGTCGCCTTGCCCATCTGCTTTGCGTCGGCGGTGAGATCGAGCAGGTCGTCGGCTAGCTGGAAGGCAAGACCGATCGCCGAGCCGAACTCCGCCAGCCTTTCACGGTCGACGGCGGATGCGCCGGCGATGATGGCGCCTGCTTCGCAGGCAAAACGGATCAGCGCGCCTGTCTTCATCGCCTGCAGACGGATGATGCCGGCCTCGTCCGGCCGCTTGCGCTCGGCCTCGAGGTCGAGCGTCTGGCCGCCGACCATGCCGCCGGTTCCGGCGGCGCGGGCGAGCGCCAGCACCAGCGCCGCCCGCCGCTCGGCCGGCAACGCCGTCGCCTCGTCGGCGATGATGTCGAAGGCCAAAGTCAACAGCGCGTCGCCGGCAAGGATCGCGGTTGCCTCATCGAAAGCTTTGTGCACCGTAGGCTGGCCGCGGCGCAGATCGTCGTCGTCCATGGCAGGAAGATCGTCATGGATCAGCGAATAGCAATGCACGCATTCGAGCGCGGCGGCGACGCGCAGCGCCGCCTCGTCATTTGCCGAAAACAACGCCGCGCTTTCCATCACCAGAAAAGGGCGGAGCCGCTTGCCGCCGTTGAGCACGCCATGGCGCATCGCCGCCATCAGGCGTTCCGGCCGGGCGATCTCGCCGGAGAGCAGAGGCGCATCGAAGACCTGCCGCAGCAGGACCTCGACTGCTGCGGCGCGCGTAAAAAGCGCGGATTCGAAGGCCACCTGGTCGTCTTTCAACATGGCCGGACCGGTAGCCGACACTCAGACGTTGCGCAAGCAGCCTCGCGCCATTATGCCGAAGTAGCGGGTGGCACGGGTGGGGCGACTTGACGGAACCGATCGTCGAACATGAAAGCGAAGGGCTGGACATGGCACGGCCGCGGCGCCTGAACCGCGCCGGTCTCAAGCGCCTTGGCCGGCGCTGCCTGGTCGCGGCGATCGTGCTGGCCGCGATGCCGGTCGCGCTCACCTTTCTCTATCTGCCGCCCTTCGTGCATCCGGTTTCGACGCTGATGCTGAAGGATCTTGTCACCTTCTCCGGCTACGACCGGCGCTGGGTTTCGATCGACGATGTGGCGCCGGTGCTCATGCATTCGGTGATCATGTCGGAAGACGGGCAGTTCTGCTTCCATCGGGGCGTCGACCTCGGCGAATTGCGCGGCGTGGTCGACGATGCGCTTGCCGGCGAGGCAACGCGCGGCGCCTCCACCATCACCATGCAGACGGTGAAGAACCTGTTTTTGTGGTCGCGGCCGCTCGGCAGCGTGCGCAAGGTCGTCGAGCTGCCACTGGCCGTCTATTTCGATGCGGTGATGTCGAAGCGCCGCATCATGGAGATCTATCTTAACATCGCGGAATGGGGGCCAGGCATATACGGCATCGAGGCGGCCGCGCAGCATCATTTCGGCGTCTCGGCCAGGCAATTGTCGCGCCGGCAGGCAGCGTTGCTTGCCGTCAGCCTGCCCAACCCGATCGCGCGCAATCCGGCCAGGCCAGGCCCGGGTTTGAGGCGTCTCGCCAATCTGATCGAGCGGCGCGCCGGGCGTTCGGGCGCCTATGTCGGTTGCCTCGAATAAGATGAAGCGGCGCCGGCTCAAAAAAATTCGTGCCAGTGCTGGCCAAAACGGCGCAAGGCGTGTATAGGCACCCGACTTTCTCAGATTATGGCCTCGATGCGGCCCTTTCGCGAGGGTTGCCGGGGCATTTTGACCATGTAGTGGAGCATATCCATGGCCGTTCCAAAAAGAAAAACTTCTCCGTCGAAGCGCGGCATGCGCCGCTCGGCCGACGCCCTCAAGGCCCCGACCTATGTCGAGGACAAGAATTCCGGCGAAATGCGCCGGCCGCACCACATCGACCTGAAGACCGGCATGTATCGCGGCCGCCAGGTGCTGGAGCCGAAGGAAAGCTGAGAAGCTTGCACGGGAAAGCTGAGAAGCTTCCATGGTTGTGACGTTTTCAGAGGACCGGCCGCTGGCCGGTCTTTTTGATTCTGGCGACGGATGAAGGTCCTCGCGTTGGCTGGGCACGAGCCGCCGAAAAGGCAGCGGAAAAACGGCTGACATCGTTATTTCATTAGGATTTAGAGCGTGTTCGGCGCCATCGCCGAAAAGCCTTGACGGCGTGCCCGCCGCGCCTTTTACAAAAGGGTGCCTCATTGGAGACGCCCAGATGTTCGGTGCCATCCCGCTGCTGATCGTGCCCTTCGTCCTCTACAACCTCGGACTGCTCGGCCTGTTCGGCGGCGGCGACGATCCGTGGACGATCGAAATGTTCTCGTTCCGGATGATGTCAGGCGGCGTCTTCTCGATGACGCTCGGCGACCTGATGGTGCTAATCGGGCTGATCTTCCTCTTCGTCGAGATATCGAAATCGGTGCGCACCACCAATGCGTCGATCCTGGATCATCTGTTGTCGACGCTGGTCTTCATCGCCTTCCTGGTCGAGTTCCTGCTGGTGAAGGGCGCCGCGCATTCCGTGTTCTTCACGTTGATGATCATCGCGCTGTTCGATGTGCTGGCCGGCTTCTCCGTGTCGATGCGGTCGGCAAGCCGGGATATCAACTTAAACTAGGATTGCACCCGGCGACCCGGGGTCCAAAACGCCGTCAACCCGCGGCGGCGGCCTGAGGCTTACGGGCGACAACCGCCTCATAGGCGGTCTGCAACTGCCGGCGCACGGTCGGCGTGCCGGGCGGCGTCTTCACCGGCGCTCCAAGATGTTCGTGGCGCAATTCGTCCATGAACCGATCCCACAACGGCGGGCCGCCTTTTTCGAGCAGTTCGGCTCGGATCGACAGCTCCTCGCTGACCGGCAGCCAGACGCGGCCCCAGGCGCCGAGATGCGCCATGATCGGCACAAGGGTGATTGCCATCTCGGTCAGGCTGTAGATCGCCTTCTGCTTGTGGCTGGGATCGTCCGCCTTGGTCAGGAGGCCGAGCTCCATCAGCCGCTTCAGGCGATCGGCCAGGATGTTGGAGGCAATGCCTTCGATCGAGCCGTTGAGCAATTCCCGAAAATGACGCCTGGCGCCGAAGATAATGTCGCGCAGGATGATCAGGCTCCAGCGGTCGCCGAAAACTTCCAGCGACAGATTGATCGGGCAGCCGGAGCGGTGCTCGGTGTTCATGCCAGTCTCCAAAAAACCGGTTGCACTATGATATCAGCCTGCTTATCGTGCAACTGATTGCAATATGCAAGCAGATTGAGAGATAGAGGAGGGAAGGATGACCGTCTTGCCTCGCCCTGAGATCCATTCGGAAAGCTTCGGCGACCCGGCCGACCCGGCGATCCTTCTGATCATGGGCGCCATGGCCTCGATGCTCTGGTGGCCGGAAGCCTTTTGCCGGGCGCTTGCCGAGCGCGGCGGTTTCGTCATCCGCTACGACAATCGCGACACTGGTCTCTCGACCAAGTACACGCCGGGCGCGCCGCCTTACGGGTTCGAGGACATGGTCGATGATGCCGTCCGTGTGCTCGACGATCACAATATCGCCAAGGCGCAGGTCGTCGGCATGTCGATGGGCGGGATGATCGCGCAGATCGTGGCGCTGAAATATCCCGAACGGGTCAGCGCGCTCACCGTGGTCTCCAGCTCACCGCTCGGTGTCGATACGTCCGGTTTGCCGGGGACGAGCGAGGCCTACCGAGAGCATTCCGCCGAAGGTGCCGATGTCGATTGGTCGAACCGGCAACAGGTGATCGACTTCATGGTCAGGGACGCTCGCGCAATCGCCAGCACCCTGCATTCGTGCGACAGCGAACGGACACGTGCGATGATCGAGGAGGACTACGATCGGTCCGGCGGTCTCGCCAGCGCCACCAACCACTTCCTGCTGAAGAGCAGCGGCCCGGAGCGGCGAATAAGGGATTTGACCGTGCCGCTGCTCGTCATCCACGGCACTACCGATCCGCTCTTCCCGATCGAGCACGGCGAGGCGCTCGCGGCGCGGTTGCCGGCGGCAGGCTGGTGCGGATCGAAGGCGGCGGCCACGAACTGCACCGCAACGATTGGCCGCACATCGTCGAAGCAATCGCCGCATTTGGCTAGCCCGGCGGGATTAGGATTGACACCAGCGGTCTGCGAAAATAGTTAAGTGATCACTTCAGTATTGCCTCGACCTCCGCCGACAGGAGAAAAAATGTCCCTGACGCTGTATTTCCATCCGCTCGCGTCCTTCTGCTGGAAGCCGCTGATCGCGGTCTACGAAAACAACACGCGGTTTGCGCCGGTGATCGTCGATCTCGGCGATGCGCCGTCGCGCGCGGCTTTCCTGAAGGTTTCGCCGACGGGCAAGATGCCGGCCCTGCGCGATGACGCGCGGGGCCGCACGGTTATGGAATCGACCATCGTAATCGAATATCTCACCGCCTATTATCCCGGGCCGGTCGAGCTCATTCCCGCCGACGTCGACCTCGCCATCACGGTGCGCCAGGCAGACCGCTTCTACGACTTCTACGTGCAGGAGCCGATGCAGAAGATCGTCGGCGACCGGCTGCGGCCAAAGGACAAGACCGATCCGTTCGGAGTCGAGCAGGCGCGCGAGCAGCTGCGCAATTCCTACGCCATCATCGAACGGGAGATGCAGTCAAAAACGTGGGCGGTCGGCGACCACTTCACTTTGGCCGACTGCGCCGCCTCGCCGGCGCTGTTTTACGCCAACAAGGTCGAGCCGTTCGGCGACAAATTTCCCGCCGTGAAACGCTATCACGACCGTCTGCTCGAACGGCCGAGCTTCGCCCGCGTGATCGAGGAGGCGCAGCCCTATTTCAAGTTCTTCCCCTACAACAATGGCTAAGCCTCGATGCTGCATGATCCCGCCCAGCTCGATCTGATGTTCCAGGCGCTTGCCGATCCCGCCCGGCGCCATATGGTGGAACGTCTGTCGCGCGGACCGGCATCGGTCAGTCAGCTCGCCGAGCCGCTGGCAATGTCGCTGTCGGCCGTCGTCCAGCATCTCGCCGTTCTTGAGACGAGCGGGTTGGTGAGCACCGAGAAGCTTGGCCGGGTGCGAACCTGCCGGATCGAGCCAAACGCATTGCGGGCAGCCGAGCATTGGATCAACGAGCGGCGACTGGCCTGGGAACGCCGGCTCGACCGGCTCGGCGATTTTCTCACGGACATCACCGACCAAACCTGAAGGGGCCCGTCATGACCGAACGATCCGTCGTCCATTCCACCTTCGTCATCGAACGCCTCTATCCGGCGCCGCCCGAAAAGGTCTATTTCGCGCTCAGCGATCCGGCGGCCAAGAAGCGCTGGTTCTTCGATCCCGACAACCCGATGCCGAGCCGGCATGAAATGGACTTTCGCATCGGCGGCAAGGAGGTGAATGCCGGCTGCCCGAGCGACGGGCAGACGCATTTCTTCAACGCCGTCTACCAGGACATCGTGCCGAACAAACGCATCGTCTACAGCTATGAGCTGCTGTTCGGCGAAACCCGAGTTTCGGTTTCGCTGGCGACGATCGAGCTCATCGCGGAAGGCAGGGGAACGCGACTGATCCTGACGGAGCAAGGGGCCTTCTTCGACGGCATCGACTCGCCGGCCACGCGCGAGCATGGCACCGGCGAACTGCTCGACGCGCTTGGCGCGGCGCTGCAGGGAGCGAACTGAGGGCCTCTGGCTGGTGGCCAGCGGTCACTCTCCAGGGGAGAGTTCCCAGAACTGATCCAGCCAGACATTCAGCCTGAGGAAGCCGGCGGTGCTGACGGCGTAGACGCGTCTGGTGCCCTCGGCCCTGGCTTTGACCAGACCGGCGTCGAGCAGGACTTTCAGATGCTGGGAAACGGCCGGGCGCGAAACCGGCAAACCGGCGGCCAACTCATTCACCGTCTTGGGACCGCGCCGGAGCTCTTCCAAGAGATAGCGCCGGTTGGGATCGGCTATCGCCACGAAAGCGTCGGAAAACATCATGCCTCATTTGTGGGGCAAAGTTCCCCAAATCTCAACCATCGGTTTCAACCTTTGTGCGCGGGTCGAGCCGCAAGGCTTCCGGCGTGACGGCGCGGTCGGCCGGCTGCGTCTTGAAGGCATCGCGGTTCTCGATCGGAACCGGCGCGCGGGCGCGGATGCGGAGCAGGGTGTAACCGGCAAGGCAGAGATGCGCGAGCGCGGTCGCAAGGAAGAGCGCTTCGGGGCGCAGCCAGCCCATCAAAGCGGCGGCCAGCAGCGGTCCGATCATGGTGCCGAAGCCATAGAGCAACAGCAGGCCGCCGGAAACCTTGACGAAATCCTCCGCCCGCGCGTGGTCGTTGGCATGCGCGACGGCGATCGAATAGAGCGTGTAGGCGAAGGCGCCGTAGGCGGCCGTCAGCAAGATGACGAAAACGCCGGAACGCGGCTCGACCAGAAAGACCAGCACGGCAAACAGTGCCGCGCCGAAGGCTGCGCCCGCCAGCACGAAACGGCGGTCCGTGGTGTCGGATAGCCGGCCCGCGGGAAGCTGCATGGCCGCGCCGGCGATGACCACCAGGCTCATCATCAGCGCGATCTCGGCGGTAGAGATGCCGATGCGGGCGCCATAGACGGCGCCGAGCGTGCCCCAGGCGCCATTGGCTATGCCGATCAGAAGGCAGGCAACCGCCGACACCGGCGAATTGGCGTAGAGGCCTTTGACGTCGAGCTTGACATCCTGCAGCGGCTTCGGATGCGACTGGGTCGACACCGCAGTCGGAAGGAGCGACAGGCAGAACAGGATGCCGGTGATCATGAACAGCGAGGCCGATTTCACATCGCCGCCGGCGACGATCATCTGGCCGCCCATGATCGAAGCATAGGTGACCATCATATAGAGGCCGAAGACGGTGCCGCGATTCTCGTTGGTGGCCTTCTCATTCAGCCAGCTTTCGATGACCATGAAGGCGCCGGCCATGGTGAAGCCGGTGAAGGCGCGCAGCAGGATCCAGAAATACTCGTCGATGATGAGGCCGGTGAGGAGCGCAATGATTGCGCCGGAGGCGGCGAAGGCGCCGAACGCCCTGACATGACCGGCACGGCGCACCAGCCGCGGCGCGAAGAAACAGCCAGTGACGAAGCCGCCCGCCCATGCCGTGCCCATCAGGCCGAGCGAGGCGGTCGAGAACCCCTCAAGCTGGCCGCGCAGCGGCAAAAGCAGGCCATGCAGGCCGGAGGCCGCCAGCAGGAACGCGGTGCCGCGCAGCAGCGAGAGGATCGGTCGGTAGGTTGCGAACATAGGCTGATCCGGCTGGTAATTTCGAAGCGCAGGTCTGTTTGAGGGTGCAGCTCTGGCAGTCGCTTTCAGGCTTTTCCGGGGCGGCTGGCCATGCAGCCAGGATTATCCGCGGCGAAACAGTGCCTCGGCGGCGGATTTGGTGGCGCCCCTGGCGGCCCGCTCGGCTTCCAGCCTCGCGATCTCTTCGCGCAGCAGGTCAATGCGCTCGGACAAATCATCGACAGACAGCAGCGACAGATCCTGTCCGATCTCGTGTGGGCGGGGCTTCTTCCTGGGTTCGTCGTCGAAGATCGCCATCGTCGCTTCTCCCTGATTTCACCATTTGCCTGATTTGGTAATGAGCATACATAGGGCAGGGATGCCGATGCAAACAGCCGGCCAGCGGCATGAGGAAACGGGACAATTCATGGCAAGCGGACAGCATATTCCGGCAAAGATGACGGCGATCGCAATCTCGCAGCCTGGCGGTCCCAGGGTGCTGAAGCCGGAGACGCGGGACGTGCCCACGCCCGGCCCCGGCGAGGTCCTCATCCGCGTGCACGCGGCCGGCGTGAACAGGCCCGACGTGCAGCAGCGCAAAGGCGCCTATCCGCCGCCGCCCGGCGCCTCGGACCTGCCCGGGCTCGAGGCGGCCGGTGAGATCGCGGCGCTCGGCGACGAGATATCGCGCTGGCGCACCGGCGACCGGGTCTGCGCGCTGACGCCGGGCGGCGGCTATGCCGAATATGTCAAGGTCCACGCCGGCAGCGTGCTGCCGATCCCGGCGGGCTTTACCTATTCCGAGGCCGCGGCCGTGCCTGAGAACTACTTCACCGTCTGGCACAACGTGTTCGAGCGCGGCGGGCTGAAGAAAGGCGAGACGGTGCTTGTCCATGGCGGCTCGTCCGGCATCGGCACGACGGCCATACAGCTCGCCTCGGCATTTGGTGCCTATGTCATCACCACCGCCGGCAGCAAGGAGAAGTGCGACGCCTGTCTTAGGCTCGGCGCTGACCGGGCGATCAATTATCGCCAGCAGGACTTCGTTGCCGAGGTCAAGGACGCAACCGGCGGCCGGGGCGCCGACGTCATCCTCGACATGGTGGGCGGCGACTATGTGGCGCGCAACTACGATGCGGCGGCGGTCGAAGGACGCATCGTCCAGATCGCCGTACAGGCCGGTGCGGTCGCCAGCACCGACTTCGCAAAGCTCATGGTCAAGCGCCTTGTCCATACCGGCTCGACGCTTCGGCCGCGCACTGTCGAATTCAAGGCAGCCATCGCGGCGGCGCTCGAGGCTCAGGTCTGGCCGCTGCTCGGCACCCGCAAGGTCGCTCCGGTCATGGACATGATCTTCCCACTGACGGAGGCCTGGCGGGCGCATGAGCGGATGGAGGAGGGCGAGCATATCGGCAAGATCGTCCTCGACGTCGGCTAGGATGTCGCCCGATAGGTGAGGCCGGCCTGCAAACAATTGTGTCCTGCGCTTCCGCTGCTCACGTTCCGCTCCGGTTTGCGGACCAACCGTTTTGGGCTTGGCCTAACCTGAATCCTCGACGCATCCTGGGCGTTCGGATCCCTGACGAGAGACTGAACAAAGGCCTAATGCTGCAATGCACAAAATGCATTGCCGCCATGCAAAAGAGTCCGTTCAATTCGTAGGCAAGGGTGCCTATTTACGCGGCATCGAACAACTGATCCCGTGAATGGAGGACTGAAATGAACCCGATCCGCGCTTTCCGCAACTGGCGCCTCTACAATGAGACGGTGCGTGAGCTGAACAAGCTGAACGCCCGCCAGCTGAACGACCTCGGCATCAACCGCGGCGACATCGAGCGTATCGCTCGCCAGGCTCTTTGATTTGAAGCACGACCCGGCCGCAAGGCTGGGCCGTAGTCTCGAAGCCAGAGCCGTCTCAGACGCTTGCTCGTCTCCGGTTCCGAACCCGCTGGACTCCGTCCGGCGGGTTTTGTCTTTTTGGGTCCCAGCTGCTCCCCTCCCAAAAACATTGCGAAATCGTGACGGAGCGTTTATACAGGCCGCGAATTTCCCATTTTGGTGGCTCTAAAACCACCGCCCGCGCGGGAACGCGGGCGAACGAGAAGGATTTTTGATATGGCCAATACGCTGCTGATGCCCAAGGCCACCGCCGTCTGGCTGGTCGACAACACCGCGCTCTCCTTCGAGCAGATCGCGCAGTTCTGCGGGCTGCATCCGCTGGAGGTCAAGGCGATCGCGGACGGCGAGTCGGCTCAGGGCATCAAGGGCATGGACCCGATCATGACCGGCCAGCTCACCCGCGACGAGATCGCGCGCGGCGAGAAGGATCCGAACCATCGGCTGAAACTCTCGGACCCCAAGGTGCGGGTGCCGGAATCGAAGCGCAAAGGCCCGCGCTACACGCCGCTGTCGAAGCGCCAGGACCGGCCGAACGCCATTCTCTGGCTGGTACGCAATCATCCCGAGCTCAAGGACGCGCAGATCGCGCGGCTGGTCGGCACGACCAAGTCGACGATCGAGCAGATTCGGGAGCGCCGGCATTGGAACTCGGCCAATCTGCAGCCGATGGATCCGGTGACGCTGGGCCTGACCTCGCAGATCGACCTCGACATGGAAGTCAACCGCGCCTCGCGAGGCCGCGAGCAGGCACAGCCGGTCGCCGGCGACACGCTGCTGCCGGCGGCGCTGACCGAAAGGCTGACGCCGGCTCCGGAGAAGCCGAAGGACGAGGATCAGGAGCTCGACGCCAATGCCGTGTTCGCCAAGCTTTCGGCGCTGAAGTCGAAGGACAAGAAAGAAGACGGGGAAGAGGAGTAAGGTCTCCCAGCCCGACAAAAAAGCCCGCTTCGCGCGGGCTTTTTTGTCGGCCGTGCCTGGGGAGGTCAGGTCCGCGCCGCTCGATCGGGCGCCATGCCGTAATCCTCGCTGCGTTCCACGGCGCGGTAGAAGTCGGCGAGCTGCTTGCCGCGCTCCGGCTTGTAGATACGCCCGGCAATCACCACCGAGGCGATGCGGTCGATGCGGAAGGCGCGAAAATCGTCGCGCATCTCGCACCAGGCGACCAGAGTCCATACCTTGCCCCAGAACCAGAGGCCCAGGGGCCGGATGTCGCGCGCCGTGCCGCGCCCGGCTTCGTCCGAGTAGTCGATGGTGAGCACCTGGCGCTTCTCGATGGCGCGCTCGATGAGGTCGATCGCCTCGCGCGCGGCATCGCTCACCACCCACATCGGCGTGTGGATCTCGGTGCGGGCGATGCGATCCTTTTCCGTGTCGGGCAGCACCGCGCCGATCTTGACCAGCGCCTCGTCGGCGGCCCTTGCCATCGCCGCGCCGCCAAAGGCGCGCACCATGCGGGCGCCGGCAACGAGCGCCACGATCTCGTCACGCGTGAACATCAGCGGCGGAAGGTCGAAACCTTCCCTCATCATGTAGCCGACACCCGCCTCGCCGTCGATCGGCACGCCGGTCGACTGCAAGTCGGCTATATCGCGGTAGATGGTCCGCTCGGACACCTCGAGCCACGTCCCGAGCTTCTGCGCGGTGACCAGTCTGCCTCCGCGCAGATGCTGCACGATCTGGAAAAGCCTGTCGGCGCGGCGCATCGTTTGACCCCTTGCCTTCGGTTCTACGCATGCCGCGGTCCCAAAACCGGTTCCCGCAGGTTCGAGGCTGCTTCAATAACGCAGGCCTCCTGACAACATACTGTCAGGAGGCTGCAGCCACTCCACCACCGGACAACGGCGTCTTTCCTGAAACCCAGCGTTTCAACCGACATTACATCTGGGCGCGGCATGGCCGCTATCCAAGTCATGCGCCGAAAAATTTCAGTTCTCACGCACGCGGCCGTTATAAAGGTCCGGCCAACCGATGTCCTTGCGAATGTCCGCCGGCAAAGTATTCAGGAAACGCTGGGTCCGGATCTCGTTCCGCACGGTGCGGATCTTGCCGACATAGTGCTGCACGCTACGCAGGATGGTAAAACCGTTCATGACCGAGCTCCTCTTTTTGACGAGAGGAGTATCTCACACCCCTGCTGACAGCAGTCTGTCAGCAGGGGTGCGAGGTAGCCGAAGCCGGCGCCAGAACGATCAGCGCGGTCCCAGGGCGCCCCTTTGTTTGTCAGGAGCGATACGATGGCGAAAGCGCCCAAGAACCGCTTTGACAGCCGCCGAGGATGCTGCTCAAAGGCGGCATGACGAAACTGCTCGCCCTTGTCATCATCGGCATCATGCTCATCCAAATCATCAAGCCGCTCGGCTGGCCGGGGCTGAAGCGCCGCAGCGATTTCTGGAAGCTGGCGCTGCTTGCAATGGCCGCAATCTCGCTGGCGGCCGTGCTTGGTCATTGGGCTTGAGGCACGTCGATATCAGGTGGGGACGGCCTGCGAAAGGCGGCGCTGGCCCCCCGCTGTTTCGATGCCTCAGCTAGGAGTGCGGCCGGCAAAAACAAAACCCGGGCCTTGGCACCCGGGCCTTGGCCCGGGTTTTCAGCGCTTTAGGGAAAGCTCAAAGCGCGTCGACGCGCTTCAAGCCGTTATTGATGCATATCGTTGCCCCAGAACCGCTGCACACTTCTGGGCGACATGCATTGCTATCAGGCGGCCTTTTCCAGCGCCGGCTGCCATTGTCCGAGCGCCGCCAGATGATTCATGTGGGCGCGATGGATGAAGGCAGCCTGGCCGGTGGCGACGTTCGACGCCTTGCCGCTCCAGGCCTTCTGCGCGGCCGCCTGCAGGGCGCGGCCGTAGGAGAAGGAGAGCTTCCACGGATGCGGGCCGATGACATTGATGGCGTTAAGGTTGGCCGTCGCTTCCTCGTCGTCCTGGCCGCCCGACAGGAAGGCAATGCCGGGCACCGCCACAGGCACGGCTTCGCGAAACAGCTTGATCGTCTTCTGGGCGACCGCTTCGGGACTGTCCTTCTTGCCCGATTTCTTGCCGGAGATGACCATGTTCGGCTTGAGGATGGTGCCTTCGAGGACCACGCGCGCGGCATAAAGCTCGCCATAGAGCTTCAGCAGGGTCGCCTTGCTCACCTCGTAGCAGGTGTCGATCGAGTGGGCGCCGTCCATCAGCACTTCCGGCTCGACGATCGGCACGATGCCTGCCTCCTGGCAGAGCGCGGCGTAGCGTGCCAGCGCATGCGCGTTGGAGGCGATCGAGGTGGCTGACGGCACGCCCTTGGCGGTGTCGATGTCGATCACCGCGCGCCATTTGGCGAACCGGGCGCCGAGCTTATAGTAGTCCGCCAGCCGCTCGCGCAGGCCATCGAGACCCTCGGTGATGGTGTCGCCGGGAAAGCCGGCGAGAGGCTTGGCGCCGACATCGACCTTGATGCCCGGAATGGCGCCGGCGGCCTTGATGATGTCGACCAGCGGCGTGCCGTCGGCAGCCTTCTGGCGAATGGTCTCGTCATAGAGGATGACGCCGGAAATATACTTGGTCATCGCCTCCTTGGCGCGGAACATCATCTCGCGATAGTCGCGCCGATTGTCGGCGGTCGATTCGACGCCGATGACGTCGAAGCGCTTCTTGATGGTGCCGGAGCTCTCATCGGCGGCCAAAAGGCCCTTGCCATCCGCCACGATCGCGGCGGCAATGTCTTCGAGACGTTCGCTCATGGTGCTCTCCTAAGGTGCGTTTATTCCGCGCTAGCAGAACACTACCGCCAAAGGAATGACGCCGAAAAGCTCGAATCGATTGAAAGTCTCGATAGCGGCGTCCGTTCGGAAAGTCTTGAATGACTCAGCGCTTCAGCACCTCGACGCCCGGCAGCGGCTTGCCTTCCATCCATTCGAGGAAGGCGCCGCCGGCGGTGGAGACATAGGTGAAGTCGTCGGCGACGCCGGCATGGTTGAGCGCGGCTACCGTGTCGCCGCCGCCGGCGACCGAGACCAGCTTGCCTTCCTTTGTGCGGGCTGCCGCATGCTTTGCCGCAGCCACCGTGGCGCGGTCGAAGGGTTCGATCTCGAATGCACCGAGCGGGCCGTTCCAGACCAGCGTGGCAGCGCGGTCGATCCAATCGGTGACGCTCTTCACGGTTTTCTCGCCGACATCGAGGATCATGCCGTCTGCGGGCACGTCGGAGATGGCGACGGTTTGGCTGGCGGCACCCGCCTTGAATTCCTTCGCCACGACGCCGTCGGCGGGCAGAATGATGGCGCAGCCGGCTTCGGCCGCCTCGATCATGATCTGCTTGGCGGTGGAGGCCAGGTCATGCTCGCAGAGCGATTTGCCGACATCGGTACCCCGCGCGGCGAGGAAGGTGTTGGCCATGCCGCCGCCGATGACCAGCGCGTCGACCTTCTTCACCAGGTTCATCAAAAGATCGATCTTGGTCGAGACCTTGGCGCCGCCGACGATGGCCACGACGGGCCGCACCGGATTGCCGAGACCTTGTTCCAACGCGTCGAGCTCGGCCTGCATGGTGCGGCCGGCATAGGCCGGCAGGCGGTGCGCCAGGCCTTCGGTCGACGCATGCGCGCGGTGCGCGGCGGAAAAGGCGTCGTTGACGTAGATGTCGCCATTGGCGGCGAGCTTTTCGGTGAAGGCCTGATCGTTCTTCTCCTCGGCCTTGTGGAAGCGGGTGTTTTCCAAAAGCAGGACCTCGCCATCCTTCATGGCGGCAACCGCGTCGGCGGCCTTGTCGCCGATGCAGTCGGAGGCGAAGCCGACCGGGCGGCCGAGCACTTCCGCCGTGGCGCGAGCGATCGGCTCCAGCGAGAATTCGGCCGACGGGCCGTCCTTCGGACGACCGAAATGCGCGAGCAGTATCACCCTGGCGCCTTTGCCGGAGAGCTCGGAAAGGGTCGGCGCGATGCGCTCGATGCGGGTGGCGTCCGTCACCTTGCCGTCGGCGACGGGAACGTTGAGGTCGACGCGCACCAGGATGCGCTTGCCGCCAACGGCGCCGATATCGTCGAGTGTCTTGAAGCCGGCCATGGTCGTCCTTTCCGCCAAAAACGCGGCGACCTTACCCGCCACCGGGCACGATGCAAGGCCTGGGCCGCACAGCGCGTGCAAAAATGATGTCGTTGTGTGACGTCAGCTCTCGCTGGCTGATTTTGGCGCTATGGGCTTGGACGTCGTCATTTCGTCCGGCTCGCTTTGAGGAACCTTGCTTGGCGCTGGTTTGCGCCAGCCGCGGATAAAGGCGGCGATGCGGTCGGCGATCTCGCCGGCGCTCAGGAAAACCGGCACGCGCGCCACCGGCGCGGTCGGCTCGAAGGACAGGCCAAGCCCGGTGATCCGGCCCTTCTCGTCGACATCGCGTACGATCAGCTCGATCGGGCCGATCATCACGCGGTCGGCATATTCGGCCTGGCCGCCGAGCCGCTCGGTGACCAGCGCCGCGACGGTGAGCTTCTGTTCGGCCTCGGTGAGGCCGGGCCCATAGGCGGCTTCGAGCTCGGCGGCGGAGCGGGCCGGATCGACGGCAAAGGCGCCAAAGAAGTCGGCATCCTCGGGGTCGACGACGGCGCGGCTGGCGAAGAGCTTGTCGAGCAAGCGCGGATAGCGGTCCGGCACGAAGATGTAGACCTGATCGCCGGCGGCGAGCCGGCCCATGTCCTGGAACCGCATGGAGCGGCCATCGCGCAGCACCAGCGAAGGCCTCGCCCAGCGCGGGATGCGTTCGCCGCGCGCCACCGGACTACCGGGAGCGACGCGATAGGCGAGCAGCTCGTGGTGAGCCGAGCCCGGCAGCTCGAGCTCGACCTTGTCGAGAGGTCCAAGCCTTGCCGGCACGATGAGGCCGAGGCGGCGCGCCAGCGGACCGACGGTCCAACCTTGCACCACCAGCGAGACCAGCACGATGATGAAGGCGACATTGAAGATGAGGCGACCGTTGGCGAGGCCGCCGAGCAGTGGCGTGATGGCAAGCAGGATCGAAACGGCGCCTCGCAACCCAACCCAAGAGACGAAAGCGACCTCCGGACGCGGCAGGCGGAACGGCATCAGGCAGAGCCAGACGGCCAAGGGCCGCGCCACGAAGATCAGGAACAGCCCGAGCAGGATCGCCGGCAGCAGGATCGCAGGGAACTGCGAGGGCGTGGCAAACAGGCCGAGGATCAAAAACATGATGATCTGCGCGAGCCACGACATGCCGTCCTGGAAGCGCTTCAGGATGGTGACGGCGCGAATGTCGGAATTGCCGGCGACGAGGCCGGCGAGATACACCGCAAGGAAGCCCGAGCCGCCGACGGCGCCGGCCGCGGCGAACACCATCAGCGACAGCGTCAGCACGAAGATCGGCAGCAGGCCATGGTCAAGGTTCAGTCGCTCGACGAGGCGCACGATCGCCAAGCCGCCGAGCACGCCGATGATGGCGCCGAGTCCCATGTTGATGACGAAGCCGATCACCAAACTGGTGGCGAGAACGTTTGCCTCGGGGTTGGCATGCGCGGCGATGATCTCGACCAAAGAGATGGTGAGGAAGATGGCGATCGGATCATTGGTGCCGGATTCAACCTCGAGCGTCGAGCGAACGCGCTCGCGCAAATGGATCTCCCCGGCGCGCAGTAGGAAGAACACCGCCGCTGCGTCGGTCGAAGCGACGGCGGCGCCGAGCAGCGAGGATTCCAGCCAGCTGAGATTGAGGAGGTAGTAGGCGGCGACGCCGAAGATGCCGGTGGTCAGGAGGACGCCGACGGTGGCCAGCGACAGCGCCGGCCCGGCCGCCTGGCGCAAGGCGTTGAGCGGCGTGCCGAAACCGGAATCGAACAGGATAATGGCCAAAGCCAACGAGCCGGCGAAATAAGCCAGCCGCGCATTGTCGAATTCGATGCCAAGGCCGTCGACGCCGGTGGCAAGGCCAATGCAGAGGAAGAGGAGCAGCAGGGGTGCGCCGAAGCGAAAGGCGATCAGGCTCGAAAAGGCGGCGGCGACAACAAGCGCTGTGCCGACCAGCGTCACGAGATAGATCGCATGCTCCATCCGGAATTGCCCCTCAAATCCGCGTCCCTCCCGCTTTACGGCAGAGTGGGGCGAAGACATGACCAGTGCAAGGCGGCAGCGTGGCTTTTTTGCCCCATGCCGCTGCGTCGAACGAAAAACGCCCGGCCGAAGCCGGGCGTTTCACACGATCAAAAAGGAAGCCTGAGGTCAGGCGATGGTCTTGCCGAAGGCGACAGCCGTGTCGCCCATGCGGTTCGAGAAGCCCCATTCGTTGTCGTACCAGGAGAGTACCGAGACGAAGTTGCCGTCCATGACCTTGGTCTGGTCGAGCGCCGCGATCGAGGAGTGCGGATCGTGGTTGAAATCGATCGAGACGTTCGGGTGATGGGTGACCGAGAGCACGCCCTTCAGCTTGCCCTTGGAGGCGGCGATCAGCGCTTCGTTGATCTCCTGCGCGGTGGTCGAGCGCTTCGCGATGAATTTGAAATCGACGACCGAGACGTTCGGGGTCGGCACGCGGATGGAGATGCCGTCGAGCTTGCCCCTGAGGTCGGGCAGCACCAGACCGATCGCCTTGGCGGCACCGGTCGAGGTCGGGATCTGCGACAGCGCCGCGGCGCGGGCCCGGTAAAGGTCCTTGTGCATGGTGTCCAGCGTCGGCTGGTCGCCGGTGTAGGAATGGATCGTCGTCATCATGCCCTTCTCGATGCCGACGGTCTCGTGCAGCACGGCGGCAAGCGGGGCCAGGCAGTTGGTGGTGCAGGACGCGTTGGAGATGACGACGTGGTCCTTGGTCAGCTTGTCGTGGTTGATGCCGTAGACGACCGTGAGATCGGCGCCTTCGGCCGGGGCCGAGACGATGACGCGCTTGGCGCCGGCGGTCAGATGCGCGGCAGCCTTGTCGCGCGCAGTGAAGATACCGGTGCATTCGAGCGCGATGTCGATGCCGAGATCTTTCCAGGGCAGCTGGGTCGGATCCTTGATGGCGGTGACCTTGAACTTCTCCTTGCCGACGGAGATCTGGTCGCCGTCGACCGTCACTTCATGCGGGAAGCGGCCATGCACGCTGTCGTAGCGGAGCAGATGCGCGTTGGTCTCTACCGGCCCGAGGTCGTTGACGGCGACGACGTCGATGTCCTTGCGGCCGGATTCATGAATGGCGCGCAGGATGTTGCGGCCGATGCGGCCAAATCCGTTGATGGCAACTCTGACGGTCATGTTTCTCTCCCTGGGGACTGGAAAGTGGATGGGTCCGCTGCTTCATAGCGGCGGGCGTGCAAAGAATCCAGCCGCAGAAGCCGGAATTTAAATCGATTAGGTTGGTCAAGTCCGCGACATCCTTTGAATGGGCTTCGCCGGACGGGGCGTTGCTTTTTATGCATGCCGCTCGAGATCGCTGCGCGCTTTTGAGCGACATGCGATGGCTCACTTGCCGTGCAGGCGCGCTTCCACGGCCTTCGCCGCGGCCTCGGCGGTGATGCCGAAATGCGGATAGAGCTGCTCGATCGAGCCGGAGGCGCCGAAGCCGGTCATGCCGACGAAGATGCCGTCGATACCGATCAGGTGGTCCCAGCCCTGGCGGATGCCGGCCTCGATAGCGACCTTCACCTTGGCGTTGCCGATGGTCTTCCTGCGATAGTTCTCGTCCTGCTGGTCGAACAGCTCGAAGCAGGGCACCGATACGACGCGGGTCGGATGGCCGTGTTTTTCGAGCAACTCGCGGGCGCCGAGGGCGACCTCGACCTCCGAGCCCGTGGCGAAGATCGTCACGGCCGCCTCGCCGTTTGCCGCGGCAAGCTCATAAGCGCCCGAGGCGCTGAGGTTCTTCTCGCTGTGTTCGCTGCGCACGGTCGGCAGGTTCTGGCGGGTCAGCGCGAGCGTCGAAGGCGTCTTTTCGGACTCCAACGCCAGCTGCCAACATTCCGCCGTCTCGACCGCGTCGGCCGGGCGGAAGACGTTGTGGTTCGGAATGGCGCGCAGTGCCGCCAGATGCTCGACCGGCTGGTGGGTCGGGCCGTCCTCGCCGAGGCCGATCGAGTCATGGGTCATGACGAAGATCGAGCGGATGCCCATCAGCGAGGCAAGGCGCATCGAGGGCCGGGCATAGTCGGAGAAACACAAGAAGGTGCCGCCATAGGCGATCAGGCCGCCATGCAGCGTCAACCCGTTGATGGCCGCCGCCATGCCGTGCTCGCGGATGCCGTAATGAACATAGCGCTGGCCGTAGTCGTCCGGAGTGATGTTCTTGGTCTGGCTGGTCTTGGTGTTGTTGGAGCCGGTGAGGTCGGCCGAGCCGCCGATGGTTTCGGGAACAGCGCCGTTGATCACTTCCAGCGCCATTTCCGAGGACTTACGGGTGGCCACCTTCGGCTTGTCGGCCGAGAGCTTCTTCTTGTACTCGGCGATGACGGCGTCGAAATTGTCCGGCAGCTTGCCGGCGAGGCGGCGCTCGAATTCGCCCTTCAGCTTGGCGTCGGCCTTGGCAAGGCGGCCTTCCCAATCGGCGCGCGCCTTGGCGCCGGCGGTGCCGACGCCGCGCCAGGCGTCGAGGATGTCGGCAGGAATCTCGAAGGACGGCGATTCCCAGTTGAAGAATTTGCGGGCGCCGGCGATTTCGTCGGCGCCGAGCGGCGAGCCATGCGCCTTGTTGGTGCCGGCCTTGGTCGGGGCGCCGAAGCCGATGGTCGTCTTGCAGGCGATCATCGTCGGCTTGTCGGAATGGCGGGCGGCTTCGATGGCATAGGCGATGGCTTCCGGATCGGTGCCGTCGATGTGGCTGGCGTTCCAGCCGCTGGCCTGGAAGCGGGCGACCTGGTCGGTGTTGTCGGCGAGCGAGACCGGGCCGTCGATCGAGATGTTGTTGTTGTCCCAGAAGACGATCAGCTTGTTGAGCTTGAGATGGCCGGCGAGCGCGATGGCTTCCTGGGAGACGCCTTCCATCAAGCAGCCGTCACCGGCCAGCACATAGGTGTAGTGGTCGACAAGGTCGTTGCCGAAGGCGGCATTCATGATGCGCTCGCCAAGCGCGAAGCCGACCGAGTTGGCGAGGCCCTGGCCGAGCGGACCGGTGGTGGTCTCGATGCCGGCGGCATGGCCGTATTCGGGATGGCCGGCGGTCCTAGATCCGAGTTGGCGGAAATTCTTAATCTGGTCGATCGTCATGTCCTCGTAGCCGGTGAGGTACAGGAGCGAATAGAGCAGCATCGAGCCGTGGCCGGCCGACAGGATGAAACGGTCGCGGTCTGCCCAGTGCGGGACCTTGGCGTCGAATTTCAGGAAGCGGGTGAACAGCACCGTAGCGATGTCGGCGCAGCCCATGGGCAGGCCGGGGTGGCCGGAATTGGCCTTCTCGACGGCGTCCATGGAAAGAAAACGGATCGCATTGGCCATCCGATCATGTTGTTCACGCGAGGTCATGCTTCCTCCGGAATAGGGGTTGGAGCTTTGGGAGAGCCCGTGGAAAGGGTGCGCGACACATAGCAGGCGCGGCCTTTGAGTCAACAAATCGGTGCTTTTTTGCCGGCCTTGTGAAGGCGCCGGCGACGCTACATTAGCGTTAGCGGGGGACAGTCGCGAGAGCTTTATTGACGCGCGCTTCACCCGGCGCCTAATCTTTCCGAGATAACGCGTTCTGAACGCGAGCGATTCGGTGACGGGCAGGGCATAGGACGAAGGCCATGACCGGGGAAACGACCCTCAAGGAAGTCATCGCCAGGCTCGGCAAAGCCATGGAGGGACTGGAAAACGCCGTGGCGGCGCGGCTCGAGCATGAGCGCGACTATTCCGAGGCCGAGGCCGAGGTGCAGCGCATGAACGCCGACCGCTCGCGGCTGGCGCAGGAGCTCGACAATTCCGAGGCCCGCGCCGAACGGCTGGAAGATGCCAACAAGGAAGTGTCGCGCCGGCTGGTGACCGCCATGGAAACCATTCGCGCGGTACTGGACAGGTAAGCCAATGGCACAGGTCACCGTTTCTATCGACGGCAAGCAGTACCGGATGGCTTGCGACGAGGGCCAAGAAGAGCATCTGATCGACCTCGCCGAGCGCTTCGACCGGTATGTCATGCATTTGAAGGATTCGTTCGGCGAGATCGGCGACCAGCGGCTGACCGTCATGGCCGGCATCATGGTGATGGATGAGCTTTCGGAGCTCAACAAGCGGGTCAAGGGCATGGAGAGCGAGGTGCTGACGCTGCGCAAGACGCGCGACGAGGCGCTGACCAAGGCCGACAAGAGCGACAGCGTGCTGACGACCGCGCTCGCGGCACTTGCGCAGCGCATGGAAGACCTTGCGACGACGCTGGCGGTGAAGAAGGCTTAAGCCGCCAATCCCCTGCGTCCGCTATGGAAATTCTGCTGTCTTTTCCAGGAAAAGCAGAAATTTTTCCATCGTTCCGATCACGCTTGCAGACACAAGCCTTTTGAACCGTTCCTTCCGGCGGTATAGAAGCTGACACGCGCCGATGGGGTTAGCCCCAGGCCGGCGCCATGTCACAGGGTAGGGAGCACGCGATGAGCCTTCGTATCAACGATATCGCGCCGGATTTCACGGCCGAGACTACGCAAGGGACGATCAATTTCCATCAATGGATCGGTGACGGCTGGGCAGTGCTCTTCAGCCATCCGAAGAACTTCACGCCGGTTTGCACGACCGAGCTCGGCACGATGGCCGGGCTCGAGGGCGAATTCAAAAAGCGAAACGTCAAGATCATCGGCATTTCCGTCGATCCGGTGTCGAGCCACGACAAATGGCAGGCCGACATCAAGACAGCTACCGGCCAGACGGTGAACTATCCGCTGATCGGCGACAAGGATCTCGCCGTCGCCAAGCTTTACGAGATGCTGCCGGCGGGCGCCGGCGAGAGCTCTGAAGGGCGCACGCCGGCCGACAACGCCACGGTGCGCTCGGTCTACGTCATCGGCCCGGACAAGAAGATCAAGCTGGTGCTGACCTATCCGATGACCACCGGCCGCAACTTCGATGAGATCCTGCGCGTCATCGATTCCATCCAGCTGACGGCCAAGCACCAGGTGGCGACGCCGGCAAACTGGAAGCAGGGCGAGGACGTGATCATCACCGCCGCCGTCTCCAACGAGGACGCGATCAAGCGCTTCGGCGCCTACGAGACGGTGTTGCCGTATCTGCGCAAGACCAAGCAGCCTTCAGCGTGAGCTTTCCTTCTCCCCGTGCTGCGGAGAAGGTGCCCGAAAGGCGGATGAGGGGCGGCGCGGCGTTCGATAGATGAGCGCCAAGCTGCTCGGAGATTTTTGCTGAGCAATCAACCTTGCAGCGTCGGCGCTGCCCCTCATTGTCCTGCCGGACATTTCTCCCCGTATCGTGACGGGGAGAAAGGGCTTGTTTCGCCGCCTTCGCCAATCGCAGGCGTTGGAACGTATTGTCGGACCGCAAAAGTGCGAAGCCGGAGGTCGACGAGTTAATATACCAATTCTGACTGCTCGCGTACGATCAACGCGTCGATGAAGGGTCGTCTGAAAACTTTTTGTTTGGGTAATAGCGCTTCTTCTGCCGTTTTAGCTGATAGAACAGTGTTCCGTGTATACCATTAACTTCGGTTTTTCTTTGTAAACCTCTACTTAAACTTTCTTGAACCTGCTTCGCCCTTTTGCTCCCAACGCGCTTAAAGAAATCCTCAATGAACTCGATATCCTGACCATTCGGAAAAATTAACTCAAAATCTTCATCTGAAACTGCATAGATATTGTACGCGGTGTTGTCGGCGCCATCGATTAACTGAACATTTTTCATTGACGCATCGCTCTGCACATGTGTCTGCTCGTTCAGAGCGCTAAATTTCCTACGCCGATACCTGTCGTAATACGGATAGCAACATTTGCCAAGGCTTTGGCGGTGCAACTCGCAAACGTGCCAAATTCTCTTCTTGTCTTGGCGGGAAGACATTTGCATCTGCCTTTGCGAAGCTTGCCAAATCGCAGGTGTTGCAACGTTAAAAAACGGCGGCGCCAGACGCTGGCGCCGCCGTTTTGTCTTTGCGTAATGCCTCGAGCTTTTACGCCGCCGGCTGCGCTTCGATGGTGCGCAGCGCCTGGTTTTGACGCTTGGCCGCGGCCTTGACCGCGTCCTGCACCTTCTCGAAGGCGCGCACCTCGATCTGGCGCACGCGCTCGCGGCTGATGTCGAACTCGGCCGACAGCTCTTCCAGCGTCAGCGGCTCTTCGGCCAGACGACGCGCCTCGAAGATGCGCCGCTCGCGGTCGTTGAGCACCGACAGCGCGCCCGACAGCATCGAGCGCCGGTTTTCCAGCTCGTCCTGCTCGATCAGCATCTCTTCCTGGCTTTCGTGATCGTCGACCAGCCAGTCCTGCCATTCACCGGACTCACCTTCGCTCGCCCTGATCGGGGCGTTGAGCGAAGCGTCGCCCGACAGGCGACGGTTCATCGACACCACTTCGGCCTCGGAAACGTTGAGACGCGTGGCGATCTCGGCAATCTGGTCGGGCTTGAGGTCGCCGTCGTCGAGCGCCTGGATCCGGCCCTTCACCTTGCGCAGGTTGAAGAACAGGCGCTTCTGGTTGGCGGTGGTGCCCATCTTGACCAGGCTCCACGAGCGCAGGATGTATTCCTGGATCGAGGCCTTGATCCACCACATAGCGTAGGTGGCGAGCCGGAAGCCGCGCTCCGGTTCGAATTTCTTGACAGCCTGCATGAGGCCGACATTGCCTTCCGAGATCACCTCGCCGATCGGCAGGCCGTAGCCGCGATAGCCCATGGCGATCTTGGCGACGAGCCGCAAATGGCTGGTGACGAGCTTGTGCGCGGCGGAAGTGTCCTGATGCTCGGCATAACGCTTGGCGAGCATGTACTCTTCCTGGGGCTGAAGCATCGGAAAGCGACGGATTTCTTCCAGGTAGCGGGCGAGACCGCCTTCACCGGAAACGATACTGGGTAGTGACTGGGCCATGATAGCGCCCCCTCTCTATTGGAGTGATGCCCCCGTAACGCGGCGGGCATGTGACGCGAATGCCAATCGGCTCACTCGCGGCAACTGCTGTATATAGGAACAAAACCAGAAAGGACAGGCATTTGTTCAACACGAAACAGTGTGTCACGCTGAAGTGAACAACGCCAGTCAGGTTTTTTGATGGCTGTTTGAAGCGTCTTGATGGCAGTTCAGAGCATTCGAAAGCCGCCGACAAGTTCCTCCATGTCCCTCGGCATCGGCGCCTCGAACCGCATCGGTAGATGGGAAGTCGGGTGTCGGAATTCAAGGAGCCAGGCATGGAGCGCCTGTCTGGAAAATGCCTTGACCTCGCCTTTCAGCGGTTCCGGCAGCCGGTTGGCCTTCGTGCGGAAGGCCTGGCCGTACTCCGGATCGCCGACCACGGGATGACCGATATGCGCCATATGCACCCTGATCTGGTGCGTCCGGCCGGTCTCGAGGCGGCATTCGATCAGACTTGCGGTGGTGAATTCCTTCTGCCGCCCGCCGAAACGCTCGACGACGGTGAAATGGGTAACGGCATGCCGGGCGTCGTCCCGGTCTTCGGGAACCACCGCGCGCCGTACCCGATCGGCGGCGCGGCCGAGCGCGGCCTCGACGGTGCCGGTCGGCCGCTGCGGAATGCCCCAGACCAGCGCCAGATAGGCGCGTTCGAGGTCGCCCGTCCGGCCATGATCGGCGAAGGCCTCAGACAGTGCCTTGTGGGCGCGGTCGGTCTTGGCCACCACCATGACGCCGCTGGTTTCCTTGTCCAGCCGGTGGACGATGCCCGGTCGCCTGACGCCGCCGATGCCGGAAAGACTGTCGCCGCAATGATGGATCAGCGCGTTGACCAGTGTGCCGGTCCAGTTGCCGGCGCCGGGATGCACAACCAGCCCCGCCGGCTTGTTGACGACGATCAGCTCGTCGTCCTCGTAAAGGATGTCGAGAGGAATGGCCTCGCCTTGCGGCTCGGCAGGCTCCGGCTCCGGCATGATGACCGCGACACGCTCGCCCGGCGCCATCTTGCGCTTTGCCTCCTCGACCGGCTTGCCGGCGATCGTAACCGCACCCTGCTTGATGAGGGCCTGCACGCGGCTGCGTGAGATCTCCGGGCCGAGCTGGGCGGTGAGCCACTGGTCGAGGCGCTTGCCTGCGGCATCGGCGCCGGCTTCCAGCTCCACCTTTCCATCCAACTCATCGCCCGGCAATTCATCCTGTCTCAAAATCGGGGCCCTATCAAAATCGAGGTCTCTTCGCTATGAGCGCTCATCGAAACCG
The DNA here is from genome assembly GCF_001672435.1 of Mesorhizobium sp. AA23. Taxonomy (NCBI): domain Bacteria; kingdom Pseudomonadati; phylum Pseudomonadota; class Alphaproteobacteria; order Hyphomicrobiales; family Phyllobacteriaceae; genus Mesorhizobium; species Mesorhizobium sp. AA23. The sequence goes on along the minus strand of NZ_LYTP01000001.1, from coordinate 507,082 downwards.
TTGCGGATTGTTTAGTCATGGCCCGGCCGATCGCCGAAGAAGATGAGGAGAAGCCGCTCGACCCTGCGGCCGAAAAAGTGCGCCGGAAGCTCATCCGCTTCATGATCGTCAATCTCGGTCTTCTGTTCCTCGCCCTTATGGTGGTGATCGGAGCCCTTGTCTACAAAGCCCGCAATGCGCCCGGCGCCGGATCGGTGCATGCCGGCGATGTCCAGGCTCCGGCCGGCGCGCCCCTCTCCGGCGATATCGTGCTGCCGGTCGGCGCCAAGGTCGTCAGCCAGGCACTGTCCGGCAACCGCCTGTCGATCGATGCCGAGCTCGCCGACGGCAGCCGTTCCATCTTTCTCTACGACATTGCCGAGCGCCGCGTGATCGGCCAGTTCGCGATTCGCAACAAATGAGCGGCTTTGCCGATAACCGCAGCATTGCGACCGTGGCGCTCGTCGTCGAAAACTATGACGAGGCGATAGCCTGGTATGTCGAGCGGCTTGGCTTTGTGTTGAGCGAGGACGTCGACCTCGGCGGCGGCAAGCGCTGGGTGACGGTCACGCCGGCAAACAGGCAGGGCGCGCGGCTGCTCTTGGCGGCAGCCTCCGGCGAGAGGCAGGCAAGCCGCATCGGTGACCAGACCGGCGGCCGGGTGTTTCTTTTTCTCGAAACGGACGACTTCGCCCGCGACCATCAGGCGATGCTTGGCAGGGGCGTCGAATTCCGCGAGGCGCCGCGCTTCGAGCCCTATGGCACGGTGGCGGTGTTTGCCGATCTCTACGGCAATCTCTGGGATCTGATCGAGCCGAAACGGCAGGGTTGACGAGGGCAGTCCGCAAAGTCCGCGAACAGTCCGAAACCCCAGTTGCTTTTTTCCGGCCTTCATCCTATGTAGCCGGTTCTTGAGCGCGCCCATCGTCTAGCGGTCAGGACACCGCCCTCTCACGGCGGGAACAGGGGTTCGATTCCCCTTGGGCGTACCATTGATTCCAATAATTTAGCTGCCGCGTCGAATAGCGATCGAGAAGCCTTAGCCAGGCAATGCGCGAAGGAACACACAGCACCGTCGGCCGTTTGCCTTTCTTTCAGTGAAAGGATGAGACATGCCGACACCCGCTGAGCTCGAAGCGAAATTCTGGAAAGCACTGAAATCGGACATGACGATGATGATCGGCCTCGACGGCTCCAACATCATCCCTCGGCCCATGACGGCACAACTGGAGAAGGACGATACCGGTCCGATCTGGTTTTTCACGGCGAAAGACACGGAGCTTCCGATGGGCCTTTCCGGCGGCGACCAGGCAACGGCCACGTTCGTCTCCAAGGGACATGACCTCTTCGCAACGGTGCAGGGCAAGCTTCGCGTCGACAATGATCGGGCTGTGATCGATCGGCTCTGGAACCCCTATGTCGAAGCATGGTTCGAGGGCGGCAAAGACGATCCGAAACTCACGCTGTTGCGCTTCGATCCGGACCGAGCCGAAATCTGGCTCGATGCGTCGAGCGTGGTTTCGGGCATCAAGATGCTGCTCGGATATGACCCGAAGCAGGAATACAAGCATAATGTCGCCAAGGTCGACCTTTAGGGGCCGGTCGCGACAGGCTGTCGGCCGCGTAATTTCTGCTTCTCGGTTGATGCGGCAAAGGCCTCCAGCCTGGAATGCAACCACGCATCCACTCTATGGGCTCGCGACCAGAATGAACCGCGCCAGTTTGCGGCGGCAATGCGTTACGCGCCGGGATGGAAGATAGGCGCACGAATCCGCCACTGGCGCGCGCCTGGCGTTATACTCGACGTTATCGGAGCGCCGCTTTTTGCCCCTGGGCTTTGAAGCCCCTGTTTCCCCGCTGTCCCATGAGAGGAAGGCGCTGCGCTATTTCCCGGTAAGAAACGGCGTGGCTCAGTCATGCGATAGCGTCTAGCCACCGATTCGGCCTTGGCTACCATCCCAATTGGATTATCTGGGAAAGATCGGCGATGTCGCCATAGATCATCGAGCCTTTGACGAGAAAACACTTGCCATGCAAGACCTCGGACAGTGAGCTCGACGCGGTGCAAACCGGCAAAACTTTATGGCCATTGGCTTCGGTCGGGCCGATGCTGATGACGAGGAAAGCAATCGCAACGAGAGTCGTTCTGCTCATATCCAACCCCTCAAGCCTACTAGCTGCCAGGGCTGCAAAACCGGTTGCCTCCTCAAAGTAGCATCGGGCAATGATGGGATTCATCGTATCGATTGGAGAAGCGGCTCATCTATCTGCCGTAGGCGCAAAGACGGATTAGCCCCCGCCTGTTCAGTGGCCTCCACCTTGCAGGCTAACGCTTCTTTGTTTCCCAGCCGAACTACAACGCCTCGAATTGCCCACCACCAAGGCGCTTGAATTCCGAACTTCTTCAAAGCGTTCAGGAGCTTCACGACGTGCATCTATCGCGCTTGCTGAAAAAGGCGGCGCGGAACAGTGCAGCCTAAAGATGGGGGCGCCCGGCCTGTGGCATATCGGGGGACCTAGGGCAGACAGGCCGGGCCTTTTACCCCATGTGGGCAAGGGGCAAGTCTGTACTATGCGCCACCTTTCGACGGCTGACATCAGAACTTTAGGCGTAGCTAATAAACGCCGTCGCGATTAATGAGCGCAAGCGAGGGACCTTTGGTTGGCTCTGCGGCTACACCCCTGATGGGATTGACCGCTCATAGTCAGCACGCTCCCAAACGGAAGCGGCAAACCGCTCACCTGCGAAAGCGGGATGAGTTGCGCCATGACCGTTGCAAGTCCTCGCGCTTCTCAAGACAGGCTTTTCGCAAACGCTGACGGACTTGGAGTGTGACCTTGCGGCGCCATCAACGCTGTGGTGGCACCGGATCGAGCAGGGTGACATCGTCGGGCCCCGCGGGTGGCAGTTCGCCATTGGGCGTCAGCTTGTTGACCGCCTCGGGCAAGTCCCTGGTTATCCTGGCTATCAGCTCATCGCGGGACAAGCCGGTCTGCATTGAAAGAGAAGCGAGCGTTTCGTCGTCTATTGCCGCCTCGACCTCTTTCGGCTCGATCGGCTGGTTGGGTCCGCTACTAACCCAAGAATCCACCTTGGAACCGGCTCCCGCATTTCTGAAGCGGTCGACAATATCCCCAAGCGCCGTCCCCGATACGCCTTTGGACAGCTGATCCAAGATCCCTCCCTGCAGACTGTTTGGATCGCGATTTCCCGCGCCACGGAGCAGCTCTCCGATCTTGTCGCGATTTTGGTAGGCGAGAATGCCCAATATGGCGACAGCCAGTCTTCCCAGGTTTGCCATTGATTGCCTCCCAGCAATTACAAGGGAAGAGCCGGTGATCACAAAGGTTCCGTCTAACGTGAAAAGTTTGCCGAGAGGCCAGCAAGCGAGGTCATCTTGCAATCAACAGTCTGGATCACGAGCCGCTTGATTTAGACGCATAAAGTCCTGGACGAAGGCCGCTCGGAAAGCCGCAAAAATCTCCGGTGGCACCCCCTTCAACCTGCTTGCCACTGGCGACAAGCCATACTGAAGGAATCCTGCTGGCCGCGATCCTATTGGCTTTTGTTCAGGAGCGTGGCGGGACCGAAAACCCGGCAGCCGGGTCCTAGGGAAAAGAATGCCGGTACTCCTCGGCTAAATCAAACCGCGCTCGGAACAAAGATGTCGGACGCTTGTTGGGTTTGCAGCACGATCTGTGCCCAACCAGGAACCTCTCCATGAAAAATCGCCATCTATTGGTTGCGCTGACCACAGCCGCCGCCATCACATTTGCAGTGCCTGTCCTTGCCGCCGACGATGCCCAGGGGTTCGTCGACAAGGCTGCCAATGGGGGCATGTTCGCGGTCGAGTCGAGTAAGATCGCCCAAGCCAAAGCCCAGGATCAGGCGGTCAAAGACTTCGCCCAAAAGATGATCGACGATCATGGGGCGGCCAATGCAAAACTCGAAACGATTGCCGGCGAGCAGAAGCTCAAAGTGCCCGCCGAGACGGATGCCAAGCACAAGAGCGATCTCGACGCCCTTCAGAACGGCAAGGATCAGGTCGAAAAGACCTATGTGCAGATGCAGCGTGATGCGCACGCGGATGCCGTGGAGCTGTTCGAGAACTACGCCAAGGATGGCGACAATCCCCAGCTCAAGGCGTTCGCTTCGGAGACCTTGCCCACACTCAAAATGCATAAGGAAATGATCGAGAAGATCGCTTCCACCATGGACGATGAGACCGGCACGACGACGAGTTCGACAACTCCCGCCGTCACCACGACCGACACAAAAAATCCGGCTGCTCCGGTGCCAGGCGCCAATAGCTTCACCGAAGACCAGGCCAAGAGCCGGATCCAGGATGCCGGCTTCTCGGATGTCTCAGCGCTGACCAAGGACGATCAAGGCATCTGGCGCGGTCAGGCCACCAAGGACGGAAAGAAGACAACCGTGGCGCTCGATTATCAAGGCAACGTCGTTGCCGGCAGCAACTGAGAACGGATTGGAGTTCAACCATGAGAACTGTGACCGGACTATTTGACAATTATGACGACGCTTCCGATGCCGTCGGTGAACTCGAAGCAATCGGCGTTCCGCATTCCGACATCAGCATCGTCGCCAATAATTCGACCGGCTGGTACCAAGATGATCGCTCGAATGCCGCCGAAGATGCGGCTGGCGGTGCCGGTGTGGGTGCCCTCATTGGCGGCGCCGGCGGGTTGCTGACGGGGCTAGGGATCATGGCTATCCCAGGCGTGGGCCCTGTTGTCGCCGCAGGGTGGCTCGCCGCTACCGCTGCAGGCGCATTGGGAGGCGCAGTTGTCGGCGGGGCTGCCGGTGGCATCGTCGGAGCCCTTACCGACTCCGGGGTCCCGGAAAGGGATGCTCATGTCTACGCCGAAGGTGTGCGCCGCGGCGGGACGTTGGTCACGGCCAAGGTTAGCGACGCGTTGGCCGGCGAAGCCGAGAGCATCCTCGGTCAATCAAGATCGGTGAACTTGGAAGATCGCCGCAGTGCCTACGAAGCGGACGGTTGGACGAGTTTTGACGCTGGCGCCGAAAACTACACCGCCGACGAGATCGAACGCGATCGGGCGCGCTACGCAAATCGCGTTTGACCATATCGCCCCCAGGCGAAGGGCTTGGGGGCTTCACGCTCTGGCGCGTAGACAGCGCCTCCATGCCCGGAGCAACGCAGCTCGGTCCATCCGCTCAATAAAGTTCTCTGCGGCCTCGACGCGCGAGCCAGCTGTGATGCGGGGAGTGAAAAGTGATTTTGCGGCGCGCAACGCGCGGGTTACGCTATGTCACTTGCCAAAAGGAGGATGATGATGAAAGCCTTCCTCGGAACGATCTTAGCGCTGGGCCTGTCCGTCTCTGCAGCATCAGCCAATTGCCCGGCACACGCGAAGGATCAAGCCTCAGTCGACGCGCAGCAGACGGCGAGTGTTGACAAGTCCGACACGTCAACATCGACGGAAATCAAGAAAGAAACCCCGGCGAAGTCGGAGTAGTGCTTCTTCTTCGAAGGTAGATTGAGAGAGTGTCCGCGCTGCGGGTAGTAACACCCGAGAGCGGGCTACCATGAGGAGCCATGCGGCGCGAGGACGGCGTGAGTGTCGCCGCTATCGCTGAGAAGCTTCGCTGATCGGCGACGTGAAAGCGTAGCGGTGGCGCCATTTCGGGCGCCCTCAAGGACGGTCTACAAATAAGGCTTCCGCAGGCTGCCGACACTGAACCAAGCGGCCAAGTCTAAAATGCCGGCTCGGGTCCGTTCGCGAGACGCTCTCTCCAACAACAGCGACAGATGATGCAGGTGCATCAATTGGGCGTCTTCAAGCAACTGCAAAAAGCTGGACGCCTTGCATCGCGGCAACCGGCGGCGCTTTAGCGCAGCGATGCGCGCGCGCTGGCGCTTGATGTGCTGCTCGGCCTACAGAATATGGCGTTCCGCCATTTGGATGTCGTCAGCCAATGCCATCGTTGCAAACGGCGGTGTCGGGCAGGCGGTTCCGCTGGCCCGGCCGGCCCTCGAGCATGACGCAGCAGAGCCTTGCGCATCCTCCTTGCGGCCGGCGATGACCTGCTGGTGCGATGCCGTGTCGCCGCTTCTGGCGCAACGCGTCGGATTGAATTAGCATCCGATCAAAGTTTCGGCCGCGATCCAGCAGGATGCGGATTGCGGAACCAAGGGGGAAGCCGTGCGGCGGTCGCCTGCCGGGCGCCGATTTAAAGGCTGCCTGACCACATCGTCCGGCGGCAGGCGCGGCGGCGCCGGGAGGAGCCAATGCAAAAACTGCAGTCGCAAGGCGTCCATCACATCACGCTGGTCGGCGCCGATCGCCAGACCTCCATCGATTTCTGGGAAGGCGTGCTCGGCATGCCATTCATCTTCGAGCAGCCCAATCTCGACAAAGCGAGCGAAAGCCACCTCTATTTCGACCCGGGCGATGGCCGGCTGATCACGGTCTTCACCGACGAGAGCCGCAGCCCGGTCAAGCGGCGCACGCCGACCGATACCGGCTGTGTCCACCACATCGCGTTCTCGGTGTCGCGCGTGACGTTCCTGCAGGCAGTCGGCCGGCTCGACGAGCGCGCCATCAAGCACAGCGGCGTCAAGGATCGCGGCTTCATGGATTCGATCTATTTCGAGGATCCGCTTGGGCTGCTGATCGAGCTTGCCTCCTACCGGTTCGAGCCGCCCGCGGGCTTCAGCCATGCCGACGTGCTGATGGCGGCGCACAAGATCCGCGTTGCGCGCGGCGACTACAATATCGCCGAGGCGCACCTTGCCGACGCCATCCAGGCGCTGGTCGAGCGATCGCGCGAAACATTGTCCGAGAACCGGGCGGCGAAAAATCCATACTGAACAGGTCAGAGGGAGGACCAGATGGCAAAGGCTGCAACGAAGGGAACGAAGAAGGCCGCCGCCAAGCCGGCAGCGAAGATGGCAAAGCCGGCGGCAAAGGTGACTGCCGCCAAGATGTCGGCCAACGCAGTCAAGCCGGGCGCAAAAGCCGCGCCTAAAGCGACGGCAAAAGCCGCGTCTAAAGCAACGGCAAAGGCAGCGTTTAAAGCCAAGGCGAAGCCGGCGAAGAAGCCCGCGGTCAAGCTCAGCATGCTAAGACCCAGCGTCAACAACATGACGGTCCGGGTGTTCACGCGAGCGGCCGGGCTCGACCATGCCGAGACCGACGCCTGGGGCCTGACGCGCACGCCGGAATTCCTGGCGCGGAACCCGGCGCATCTGACTCCGATGATCGAGGACAAAGGACTTCCCAGAGGCGTGCTTTGGGAAAGCTGCGCAATCATGCAGTACCTCGCCAACAAGCACGGGCTGGACAAGTTCTATCCGAAGGCGCCGGCCAAGCGGGCGATGGTCGACAGCGCCATGTTCTACCTGGTCGGAACGCTCTATCCCTATGTGGCCAGGGCCACTTATCCGGCACTTGGCTTTCCGCAATATGCCGGCGAGGTCGGCCACAGCGATGCCCATCCCGACAAGAAATCGGAGGCGCAAAAGGCTGCCATCGCCGCAATCGCCGAGCCGCTGGAGGTCTTTCATAGCTTCTTCAGGGACGGCAAGCCTTTCATCGGCGGCAACAACCCCTCGATCGCCGACATCCGTCTGGCGGCGACACTGGAGTTTCTGGCGGTCATCGACTATGCGCTGCCCAGCTGGGCGAAGGACTATATGGCTGCGATCGAGAAGAAGCTCGGCAAGGCCTATGCTGAGCCGGCCGGCGACGTGCGCGGCTACATCGCCCATGTGAAGGCCCAGGCCACGGCTTAAGAAATGCGCGAGGTTTAGGGTTTCGTTAACCAAACCCTTGTCTAGTGTCTCGGTCCTCGCTGCGACCACGGATGTACTGGCGCGATTGCCGAGGAGAAGGAAAGGTCGGCTCAGCGCCGGCCTTTTTGCTTTTCCGCCGGCGCGCCAGCGTCACGGCAGCATGATTTTATCGGGTGCCGGCGCGGTTGAAATTCTATTGTCATCCGCGTCGTTGATCGTACCATGCGAACGGGCGAAAGCGGCGAGGACAAAGCCATGAGAAGCACGGCTAGACTTTCAGCGATCGCAGGCGCGCTGCTGGCGATGCCTTTTCCGGCAGATGCCGCATCGCTCAACACGATGAACGAGGTCGGCGCGGCGCTGCAGGCGTGCTGGACGCCGCCGGCCGAAGCCGGAACTGCCTCGGTCACCTTGAGCTTCAGCTTCAAGCGCGACGGCACGCTGATCGGCCCGCCGAAGCCAACGGCCATCAAGGTCAACGGCGATGACAAGGCGCGTCAGGCCTATGTCGACGCGGCGACCGCCGCCCTGCGAAATTGCCTGCCGCTCAGCTTTTCGCCGGACCTCGCAAAAGGAATTCCCGGGAAGATCTTTACGCTTCAATTCAATTCGCCGAAGGACAACGCCAAAGCAATTCAGCAGTAGAACTGCCAAGTTGCTCAGTTTCGCCTTCGCCGATTTCCAACAGAAAACGGCTATGCTTTCTAGGTGGCGCTTTGTTGCTGGACAGCGCTACGCCGGATTGCGCCTGCGGCGGGCATTGGCGTGTTTTTCCAGTTGCGGCATTTCGAAGACGTAGTCGCTCCAGGCCGATTCCGGAATTTGGCCGGCCAGATAGCATTCCAACAATAGATTTTGCTCGGGTGTCAGACGCCTCGGGGCCCGCTCGTGATCCAGTCCAAGCGAATGGATCAGGTTTCTGGTCAGGCCTGAGACGGTGAAATGAACAGACATCTTCGCTCCCCTTCGTGCTGCGCCGATAACGCCAGACGCCACACAAAGGTTTCACGCGCAGTGAGGAAACACGCGATCTTATCGTAGCTGCTACGCTACTCGCAGACGACGCGATAGCGCTTGCCGGGTTCGCTGACATTCCGGCAGGCGAGCGCCTTCTGTGGCTGGGAGGACGCATCAGCCAAATCCGGCTGAAAGGAAGGGGCCGTCGAAACACGTCTTCGACTGGGGGAACTCACCGGGGCGATCGGCGGCTGAGGAAACACGTCCGTCGCGATCTGCCTCGAGGCTGTTGTTCCTGGCGGGGCCTTGTCCCAAATGCGCCTGACGTCCATCCGGCTTGGAATGATGACGGTTCCGTCGTCGCTGCGCGTGCAGCCGCTTGCCGCGAGCAGCGCCGGACAGAGAACAAAAGTCAGCATTCGACCAAGCATCAGCTATACCCCCACCGATTTTATAGCCCGGCAGCGGTGGGTTCGCCAACGGACGGATTACCGCAGCGAGGTCGGACCGGCGTCCGCCTAAAACCCGTTAACGGCATCGGGCGTGTTCGGTTGCGAATCGTTAAGGTTAGCCGATCGTTAATGCTTGTCGGGCACATTCCGCCGACGAACCGGGAGGGTTCGGCCTGGGGGTAGGGATGGCGGATAGGGACGGTACTTTCGAGATGGGCGCCGCCCGTTCTTTCGAAGGCGCGGTCGAGCGCGGCGAGGCGGCGGTCCCCCGCGCCCCCGATCAGCATGCGGCCGCGACCTCGGAAGCGCTTGCCAATCTTCGCCTGATGGTCGATTCGATGCCGATCGGCGTCATTGTCCTCGATGCCGAGCTCAGGGCGGAGATCATCAACCGCGCCTTCTACGACTTCTGGAAGATCGATCCGCTTCGCGCCACTGCCGGCTGCGGCTTCCGCGAGCTGATGGAGGCCAGCCGCGACGCCGACCCCTATGGTGCCGACGAGGTGGGCTGGCAACGCCACATCGCCGAGCGCGAGGCCGAAATCCGGGCAGGCGTTGCCGGTTCCAGGCAGTTGCCGCGCAATGACGGCCGCGTGCTGATCGCCTCGCTGGCACCGCTTGCCGGCGGCAAGCGTCTGATCTCCTATGTCGACATCACCGACATGAAGCATCGCGAGACCGAGGCAGAGGATGCGCGCAAGAATCTCGCCACGGTGCTGGAGTCGCTGCCGGCCGGCGTCATCATCTATGACCGCCACGATGAATTCGTCTTCGCCAACCGCAAGCTCCATGACAGTTTGCCGGCGCTGAAGCCGGCCTGGCAGCCGGGCCGCACCTTACGCGAGGCGCTCGCTCTCGGTCATTCCGCCGGCTATTTCCGGTCGAGCTGCGACGTCGAGATCGACAATCTCTATGGTGTCGACAAAGAGCGCTGGCTCGACGCCATGCTGAAGCGTTACCACCTGCCCAATTCGTCCTATGAACGGCTCAATCCCGACGGTCGTTGGTTCCAGGTCTACGACATGAGAGCGGACGACGGCACGTTCATAGGGGTGCGCGTCGACATTTCCGACATCAAGGCCCGCGAGAAGGCGCTGCGGGACTCGATGCGGCAGATCGACCTTTACCGGCATGTCATGGACGAATTGCCGGTGGCGGCGTTCATCAAGGCCGAGGATCTTACAATCGAGTTCGTCAACAAGGCCTGGTGCGCGCTGACCGGCATTGCCAAGGAAGACGTCATCGGCAAGACGGACCGGCAGCTTTTCGGCGCCGAGGACGCCGAAAGCTACAGCCATGACGATGCCGAGGTCATCGCGACCGGCAAGGGGCGCGAAGTCGAGGAGCCTGTCAGCCATCGCGACGGCACGGTGCGGCAGCTGATGACGCGCAAGAGCCGCCTCATCGCGACCGACGGATCGGTGCATCTGGTCGGTTCCAGCACCGACATCACCGAGGTCAAGGCGCGCGAGCGGGCGCTCAAGGAAACCATGAGCGAGAACGAGGTGTTCCGCAACCTGATCGACAACGTGCCGGTGTCGATCTACGCGAAGCGTTCGGATCTAAGGCAATTCTACGTCAACAAGGGCTGGTGCGATCTCACCGGCTTCAGCAAGGAAGAGGCGATCGGCAAGACCGACGTCGAGATCTTCGGCGCGGACGGCGAAGCTTTCGTCGCCGGCGACCTGGCGGTGCTGCGCACCGGCGAGACGCAGGAGATCGAAGAACAGGTGACGCTGCCGGACGGCAGCGTGCGTCACCAGTTCGCGCGCAAGGGCGCGATGATCGCGTCCGACGGTTCGCTCTATCTGATCGGGTCGACCACGGACATTACGGAACTGAAACAGCGCGAGGCCGAGCTCAGCGAGGCGCGCCGGCGTGCCGTGCTTGCCGACCGCGCCAAGTCGGAGTTCCTCGCCAATATGAGCCACGAGATCCGTACGCCGATGAACGGCGTGCTCGGCATGGCCGAGTTGCTCGCAAAGTCGGACCTCGACCCAAAGCAGAGGACGTTCACCGACATCATCGTCAAATCGGGCAACGCGTTGCTCACCATCATCAACGACATCCTCGACTTCTCCAAGATCGACGCCGGCCAGCTCGTGCTCGACCCGGCGCCCTTCAACCTTGCCGAGGCGATCGAGGATGTGGCGACGCTGGTGTCGACCCGCGCCAAGGAAAAGGACCTCGAGCTCATCGTTCGCGTCCAGCCCGGGCTCGACGGGCAGTTCGTCGGCGACGTCGGCCGGATCCGACAGATCGTCACCAACCTGCTCGGCAATGCGGTGAAGTTCACCGACAAGGGCCATGTGCTGGTCGACGTGACCGGCGAGCGCGTTCCGTCGGGGACGAAGCTCGCCATCTCGGTCACCGATACCGGCATCGGCATTCCCGAAGACAAGCTGAAGCTGGTGTTCGAGAAATTCAGCCAGGTCGACACCTCCTCGACAAGACGGCACGAGGGCACCGGGCTCGGCCTTGCCATCACCTCGCGGCTGGTCGAGCTGATGGGCGGCGAGATCGGCGTCGACAGCGCCGAGGGCAAGGGCTCGACCTTCTGGTTCGCCGTCACGCTGCCGCGGGCCGAGCGAGGCGGGCAGCGGATCATGCCGGTCGACGTGACCGGCGCGCGCGTGCTGATCGTCGACGACAATGCCGTCAACCGCGCGATCCTCAGCGAGCAGATGGCTTCGTGGACCTTCGATTCCTGCGCGGCCGAAAGCGGCGCCGAGGGACTGAAGGTGCTGATTGCGGCTGCCGCCTACGGCGTGCCTGTCGACTGCGTCGTGCTCGACTACCAGATGCCGGGCATGACCGGCGCCGAAATGGCGCGCATCGTGCGCAACACCGCCGGCCTCGCGCACACGCCGATCATCATGCTGACCTCGGTCGACCAGTCGCTCGCCAGCGCCGCCTACCGCGATCTCGGCATCGATGCGCAGCTGATCAAGCCGGCGCGTTCCTCGATCTTGCTGGAGACGCTGGTCGCCACCATCCAGCGTCATCGCCACAGCACGGCGGCCATCCATCCGGCCTTGACCGGCGACGTCGAGACCGGGGCCGGCGCGCCGCAGGCGTCCACGGCGCAGGCGACCGCGGCGGATCGCGTCCTGCTGCAGCCGCCGCCGGCGCGTGCCCGTGCACGCCTGGCCGGCGCGGAGGCCGGGCTCGACATTCTCGTCGCCGAGGACAACGAGGTGAACCAGATGGTGTTCACGCAAATCCTGGGCGAGACCGGATACCAGTTCGAAATCGTCGGCAACGGCCGCAAGGCGCTGGACGCCTTCGGCAGGCTTAACCCGCGCATGATCCTGATGGATGTGTCGATGCCCGAGATGAGCGGCCTGGAGGCGACCGCGGCCATCCGCCGGCTCGAAGCCGAGATGGGCACGCATGTGCCGATCGTCGGCGTCACCGCGCATGCACTGAAGGGCGACCGCGAGCGCTGCCTGGAAGCCGGCATGGACGATTACCTGCCGAAGCCGATCAGCCCGAAGGCGCTGCTCGAGAAGCTTGAAAGATGGCTCGGGTCGGACGCGGAAGTCCGCCGCAGCGCCGGATAACAGCCTTTCTGCGCGGCCGTTCACGGCGTCATCGACGAGGTCCGTCGGCGGGCGTCCAACGCAGACATATGGTGTGATCGCACCATACAAAACGAAGGCCAGGTCAGGACAATGGCTGCTGTCGATTCCGCCCTTCGGTTACGGGCGGGAGCAGCGACCGCCGGCAAGGAACAGCGTCGACTCTACCCCAACGGACCTGTTTTCGGCGATGGCCAGGCCATGATCCGCTCTGGCGCACAGGCAACGCGCTCTCGTCCGGATTTTATTTCCCGGCGGCCGGAGATCCGGCCGCCAGGATAATTTTTGATTCAAAAGTCGGACAAGCTACTGATTCCGGCGGCAAACTTCGGCTGGGTCCGCAAATGGCGGCCGCAGGCCCCCCCAAGGCATCCCCGTTCAGGCGTTACCGGGCTGACACGAAACTGTCATGCGACTGTAATAATCGACGTCTATTGCGCTCGTCAGGCGCCGACAGAAAAGGGTTGCCGAAAGACCATATTCCGAACAGGAGCAGGCCACATGAGACATTTCATCCGCTCGGCGGCCGTTGCGATTGCAATGGCTGCGGCATCCACCCTTTCCCTCTCCGCCGCTATGGCGGCCGACATCTCCGGTGCCGGCGCTACCTTCCCCTATCCGATCTACGCCAAGTGGGCCGACGTCTACAAAAAGGAGACCGGCATCGGTCTCAACTATCAGTCGATCGGCTCCGGTGGCGGCATCAAGCAGATCAAGGCCAAGACCGTGACCTTCGGCGCCTCGGACGCGCCGCTCAAGGGCGAGGATCTCAAGTCGACCGGGCTCGCGCAGTTCCCGATGGTGATGGGCGGCATCGTTCCGGTCGTCAACCTCGAAGGTGTCAAGCCGGGCGAACTGGTGCTCGACGGCCCGACGCTGGCCGACATCTTCGTCGGCAAGATCACCAACTGGAATGACGAGGCGATCAAGAAGTTCAACCCCGACGTCAAGCTGCCCGACCAGGCGATCGCGGTCGTGCACCGTTCCGACGGCTCGGGCACCACGTTCAACTTCAGCTACTATCTGGCCGAAGTCAGCGCCGACTGGAAGTCGAAGGTCGGCGTCAATACCGCGCTCGAGTGGCCGGTGGGCATCGGCGCCAAGGGCAACGAAGGCGTCGCCAACAACGTCGCGCAGACTGGTGGCGCGATCGGTTATGTCGAGTATGCCTATGCCAAACAGAACAAGCTCACCTATACCGACCTGATCAATAAGGATGGCAAGAAGGTAGAGCCGACCGCTGCCGCGTTCTCGGCCGCTGCAGCCAATGCCGACTGGAGCTCCAAGCCTGGCTACGGCGTCATCCTGGCCAACCAGGCTGGTGCTGAAAGCTGGCCGATGACCTCCGCGACCTGGATCCTCGTCTACCAGAAGCCCGACGATGCGGCGGCCACCACCGAAGCGCTCAAGTTCTTCGCCTGGTCCTACGCCAAGGGCGACGACATGGCCGCCGAGCTGGACTATGTTCCGATGCCCGACGCGGTCGTGAAGAGCGTCGAGGAAATGTGGAGCAAGGACATCGTCGACAGCAACGGCAAGCCGCTCTACTCCGGCATGTAATTCCTCCGGAATAAGGAGGGCGCCTCGGGCGCCCTCCTGTCTCTTTCGAAATGCGAGGGCAAATGACAGCCGTTTCCGAAGCCGTGACATCGTCCGCCATACGGACCAGGGAAGCGACGGTGCGCCGCTTCGCCCTGACCGACACGATCTTCCGAACGGTCACGCGCCTCTCCGCCATACTCGTGCTGGTTCTTCTGGGCGGCGTCGCGGTCTCGCTGATCGCCGGCTCGTGGGAGGCGCTATCGAAGTTCGGCTTCTCCTTCCTGACGACTGAATCCTGGAATCCGGTCACCGAGAATTTCGGCGCGCTTGCGCCCATCTACGGCACCGTCGTCACCTCGGCCATCGCCATCCTCATTGCCGTGCCGATCGGCATCGGCATCGCCGTCTTCCTGACCGAGCTCTGCCCGCGCCCGCTCAGGCGCCCGATCGGCATAGCGGTCGAGCTGCTCGCCGGCATTCCCTCGATCATCTACGGCATCTGGGGCCTGTTCGTCTTCGCGCCATTCCTGCAGACGACGGTACAGCCGTTCATCATCAATCTTTTCCACGGCATACCGGGTCTCGCCAGCCTGTTTGCCGGTCCGCCCTACGGCATCGGCCTGCTGACGTCGTCGCTGATCCTCGCCATCATGGTGCTGCCCTTCATCACCTCGATCACCAAGGACGTGTTCGACACGGTGCCAGCGGTGCTGAAGGAATCGGCCTACGGCATCGGCTGCACGACCTGGGAAGTGACCCGGCGTGTGGTCATCCCCTATACGCGGGTCGGCATCATGGGCGGCGTCATGCTCGGTCTTGGCCGCGCGCTCGGCGAGACGATGGCCGTCACCTTCGTCATAGGCAATGCGCACCGCATCAGCGCCTCGCTGTTTGCGCCCGGCACGACGATCTCGGCGACCATCGCCAACGAATTCACCGAAGCCGACGGCGAGCTTTACACGTCCTCGCTGGTGGCGCTCGGACTGATCCTGTTCATCATCACCTTCATCATCCTCGCGCTCGCACGCTACATGCTGTTGCGCATCGATAGCCGCACGGGAGCCTGACCGATGTCGACAGCCGCATCGCTCCACCGAAGCCGCAAGCGCAAGAACGCCGTGATGATGGCGCTTTGCACCATAGCGGCGGGCATCGGCCTCGTCTGGCTGGCGCTGATCCTCGGCGCCCTTCTCTATAAGGGGCTCTCGGGTGTCTCGCTTTCGGTGTTCACGCAAATGACGCCGCCGCCCGGCGACGCCGGCGGCCTGCTCAACGCCATCTACGGCAGCATCGTGATGACCGTGATCGGCATCGTCGTCGGCACGCCGATCGGCGTGCTCGCCGGAACCTATATGGCCGAGTACGGGCGCTTCTCGCGCCTCACGACGGTGGTGCGCTTCATCAACGACATCCTGTTGTCGGCGCCATCGATCATTGTCGGCCTGTTCGTCTACGAGCTGATGGTGCGGCCGATGGGTCATTTCTCGGCGATCGCCGGCGCGGTGGCGCTGTCGATCCTGGTGATCCCCGTCGTCGTGCGCACCACCGAGGACATGCTGAACCTTGTGCCCAACGCGCTGCGCGAGGCCGGCACCGCCATCGGCGCGCCGCGCTGGGTAGTGATCCGCTCGGTCGCCTATCGCGCCGCACTGTCCGGCATCGTCACCGGTATATTGCTGGCGATCGCCCGGATTTCGGGCGAGACGGCGCCGCTGCTCTTCACCGCGCTCAACAACCAGTTCTGGTCGAGCAATCTCAACGCGCCGATGGCCAGCCTGCCGGTGACCATCTTCCAGTTTGCGCTGAGCCCTTATGAGGAATGGCAGCAACTGGCCTGGACGGGCGCACTGATAATCACCCTGACGGTTCTCGGGCTGAGCATCTTCGCCCGCAGCCTTACCGGACGCAGAGAGGACAGATGAAACCGATGTTGTCCACCGACCTGAACGTAGCCGAGACGACCGCCGAGAAGGCCAAGATCGAAGTCAAGAACCTCAACTTCTACTATGGCCAGTCGAAGGCGCTGAAGGACATCAACCTGTCGCTGCCCGAGCGCAGCGTCACCGCCTTCATCGGACCTTCGGGCTGCGGAAAGTCGACGCTGCTGCGCGTGCTCAACCGCATCTACGAGCTCTACCCGAAGCAGAGCGCCGAAGGCCAGGTGCTGCTCGACGGCAAGAACATCCTCGACCGTTCGCAGGACCTCAACCTGCTCAGGACCAAGATCGGCATGGTGTTCCAGAAGCCGACGCCGTTCCCGATGTCGATCTACGAGAACATCGCCTTCGGCGTCAGGCTGTATGAGAAGATCAGCAAGGCCGAGATGGACAATCGCGTCGAACAGGCGCTGAAGCGCGCCGCGCTGTGGAACGAGGTCAAGGACAAGCTCAACGCCAGCGGCCAGAGCCTTTCGGGCGGCCAGCAGCAGCGGCTCTGCATCGCCCGCACGGTGGCGGTGAAGCCGGAGGTCATCCTGCTCGACGAGCCGGCATCGGCGCTCGATCCGCTGTCGACCGCCAAGATCGAGGAGCTGATCGACGAGCTGCAGGCCGACTACACGATCGTGATCGTCACCCACAACATGCAGCAGGCGGCGCGCGTCTCGCGGCAGACGGCGTTCATGTATCTCGGCGAGCTGATCGAATTCGACCGGACCGAAAAGATTTTCACCTCGCCCCGCGAGAAGCGCACGCAGGACTACATCACCGGCCGCTTCGGCTGAGTTCATACGAGGACATAACCATGGCCCATACGGTCGCTTCCTTCGACGAGGATCTGAGGCAGATCAGCCAGCTCATCCGCGACATGGGCGATCTTGCCGGCTCGATGGTCGGCGCGTCGACCAAGGCTCTGCTGAATTCCGATAACGCGCTGGCGCAGCGCGTGGTCTCCGACGATGCCATCATGGACGCGCGCCAACGCGAGCTCGACGATCGCGCCATCACGCTGATTGCCAAACGCCAGCCGATGGCCGACGACCTGCGCAGCGTCGTTGGCGCCATCCGCATGGCCGGCGATCTCGAGCGCATCGGCGACCTTGCCAAGAACATCGCCAAGCGCGTCGGCTCGGTCGGCATCAGCGCCGCGCCGCGCGACCTTTCGCACTCCATCGATTCGATGGCGCAGCTGGTGCTGATCCAAGTGCAGGGCGTGATCGAGGAATACACGGCCGGCGACTCTACGGCGCTCGCCAAGCTCCGCAACGACGACGAGCGCATCGACGTCAAATACACCTCCGTCTTCCGCGAGCTCCTGACCTACATGATGGAGGATCCGCGCAACATCACGGCTTGCACGCATCTGTTGTTCTGCGCCAAGAATCTGGAGCGCATAGGCGACCACGTCACCAACATCGCCGAGAACGCCTACTATGTGCTGACCGGCACGCAATTGCCGGCGAATCGTCCTAAGCAGGACGAGACGGCGATGTCGGCGCCGGCGGCCTGACAGCGAAGGTGCCTGCTAAATGATCGCGCCACGCATCATGGTGGTGGAGGACGAGGAGCCGCTGGGGGTGCTGCTCCGCTACAACCTCGAATCCGAGGGCTATCAGGTCGAGGTGGTGACGCGCGGCGACGAGGCCGAGATCCGCCTGCAGGAGAATGTGCCCGACCTTCTGGTGCTCGACTGGATGGTGCCGGCGGTGTCCGGCATCGAGCTTTGCCGGCGCCTCAGGATGCGGCCCGAGACCGAACGCCTGCCGATCATCATGCTGACCGCGCGCGGCGAGGAAAGCGACAGGGTGCGCGGCCTCTCGACCGGCGCCGACGACTATCTGGTCAAGCCGTTCTCGACGCCGGAATTCATGGCCAGGGTCAAGGCGCTGCTGCGCCGCGCCAAGCCGGAGGTGCTGTCCAGCGTGCTCAAGGTCGGCGACATCGTGCTCGATCGCGAATCGCATCGCGTCTACCGCAAGAAGAGCGAGATCCGGCTCGGCCCGACCGAGTTCAGGCTGCTGGAATTCATGATGCGGCATCCCGGCCGGGTGTTCTCGCGCAGCCAGCTGCTCGACAATGTCTGGGGCGAGACGATCTATATCGACGAGCGCACCGTGGACGTGCATGTCGGCCGCCTGCGCAAGGCGGTCAACAACGGCCGCATGCCGGACGTCATACGTACCATCCGTGGGGCGGGCTACGCGATCAGGGAAGATTAGCCGCCGGCCTGGAGTTCATCCGTGCCTTCCAGGCGAGACAGTGCAGCCCAAAGCGCGTCGAACTCCGCTTTGGCAATCTCGCGGGTTTGCAAACCATCGTGCTCGGCCTCTTCCACCGTAGGCAGCTCCCCCTCGGGCAAGTGGTCGCCGTCGAGGCCTCCGGGATATGCGAGGAGCATGCGGCCATCGGCGTATATGTGTATTGCCCGACGACCAAGATTCTCGGCATCGCATTCGAAATAGTACAGGGTTGGCAAATCCGCGCCCCCAGGCGTGACACTCATGAGCCAGCGAGCGGGAGGGCCGAAGTCAGGCAGATAATAGGTTACGCCAAGCCGGTTCTTGTAGCTCTTCATCATAGGCACTCGTCGGCCTCAGGCGACATTCTTCCCCGCGCCGCTTCTCGCCTGCACGCCCGGCGCGAAAATCTCCTGGTCGACGAAGGTCAGCGCGCGCACGGCGCAGCCTTCGCGGATCAGCGGCAATTCGTTCGGCTCGGTATCGAAGGAGATCGAATTTGAATGCTGGCCGCCGGCGGTCTGGGCGATCGCCTCGCGCAGCGCCGGCTCGATCAGGTCGAAGGCGGCGGCGCTGACGCCGACCATGGCGACCGGCGCCGGGTCGATCAGCGCGAACAGGCTGCCGAGGCCGAAGCCCAGCGCCTCCCCGGCCCGGCGATAGGCCTCGCGCTCCGGGCCATCTGTCTCGCGCGCCTTGGCGGCGAGCGCCCGCATGTCGGCGTCGCCGACATCGACCGGCTCGGCGTCCTCGCTCATCTTCATGGCGCTGCGCCAGATGGCGTAGTTGCCGGCATAGGCCTCGACGCAGCCGCGGCGTCCGCAACGGCAAAGCGCGCCGCTCGGACGATGGATCATGTGGCCGAACTCGCCGCCGGACGAATGTGTGCCGGTGAACAGCTCGCCCTTCAGCACCAGGCCCATGCCGATGCCGTGCGAGAGCAGAATGGCGATGAAATTGTCGCGATAGCGGTGGGGATCGCGCCACTGCAGCGCCACAGCCATCATGTTGCAGTCGTTTTCCATGGTGGCCGGAATGCCGAATTCCTTTTCCAGGATGTCGGCGAAGGGAATGTCGGTCAGCGGCGTGATCGGCGACCATAGCATGGCGCGGGCATGGGAATCGGTGATGCCCTGGATGCCCATGGCGATGCGGGCGACGCTGCCGACGTCGAGGTCCGGATCGTCCAGCCGGCGCCGCACGATCGCCAAGCATTCGCCGATCAGCTCGTTGCGCGGCATGGTGAGCGTATCGAGGCGGCGCTGCTCCTCGGCGATGACCTGACCCGCATAATCAATAACGGCGACCGAGAGGAAATTGAGCGACAGCACCACCGTTACCACCGCCGCCGCCTCCGGCTTGAGCGCGAGGCCCACCTGTGGCCGGCCGCGCTTCAGAGACGCGGTCTCGCTCGGCTTGCTCTCGGCCAAGACGCCTTCCTGGATCAGGTCGGAAGAGATCGCCGAAATGGTCGAATGGCTGAGCCCGGTGGTCGCGGCGATTTCCGTGCGCGACGGCTGGCCGGCCCGGCGCACGGCCGAGAGCACCATGGCGCGGTTGCGCCGACGCAGATCGTCGTGGCGGATTCCGACCGACATTTTTGTCTCCTCCCAGTCAGCGCGGCCTCTCGATCATGCACAGGACTCGGCGACGCGCCAGATCGGTTCAGTCCCGCACGCCGGCACCCGAACCGTCCTGGTCTTACAAGTTTCGGTGGACCGGGCTGCGCCTCCTCCCGAACTGTTCCGCGATAGTGGCAGAAGCGGTCGGCACTGTCATTATTTATTGCGGGCCTCGAAAAAAGTACGTGACCACCTCAAAAACCGTCAGAATTGCAGTTGACAGCGCTTTAGCGTTAGATCAGTATTTTTTCGAGGCTCGAAAAAAAGCCTCATCGCCTTCGGGCCAGTCTGGGTCGCGCCGCAAGGGGCGCAGGGAGGATATCATGAAGAGATTCGCAGCCGCCATTCTGGCGGGCGTCGCCATGTCGTTGACGTTGGTGTCGGTCGCGCAGGCGAAGGACAAGGTGATCGGCGTTTCGTGGTCCAATTTCCAGGAAGAGCGCTGGAAGACCGACGAAGCGGCGATGAAGAAGGCGATCGAGGCCGCCGGCGACAAGTACATATCCGCCGACGCACAGTCCAATCCAGGCAAGCAGCTGACCGACGTCGAAAGCCTGATCTCGCAGGGCGCGAATGCGTTGATAATCCTGGCGCAGGACGCCTCCGCCATCGGGCCGGCGGTGCAGAAGGCACTCGACGAAGGCATTCCGGTCGTCGGCTACGACCGCCTGATCGAGAACAAGGACGTGTTTTATCTGACCTTCGACAACAAGGAAGTCGGCCGCATGCAGGCCCGCGAGGTGTTCAAGGCCAAGCCCGAGGGCAATTACGTCTTCATCAAGGGCTCGGGCGCCGACCCGAACGCCGATTTCCTGTTCTCCGGCTCGATGGAAGTGCTGAAGGAAGCCATCGACAGCGGCAAGATCAAGAATGTCGGCGAGGCCTATACCGATGGCTGGCTTCCCGCCAATGCGCAGAAGAACATGGAGCAGTTCCTGACCGCCAACGACAACAAGGTCGACGCGGTGGTGGCGGCCAATGACGGCACCGCCGGCGGCGTCGTCGCGGCTCTGACGGCGCAAGGGCTGGCCGGCACCGTTCCGGTCTCGGGCCAGGACGGCGACCATGCCGCGCTCAACCGCATCGCGCTCGGCACCCAGACGGTGTCGGTGTGGAAGGACGCGCGCGAGCTCGGCAAGCACGCCGCCGAGATCGCCTCGCAGCTCGCCGACGGCAAGAAGATGACCGACATCGCGGGCGCCAAGGACTTCACGACGCCTGGCGGCAACACCGTCAAGTCGCTGTTCCTGACCCCGGTCGCGATCACCAAGGATAATCTCAACCTCGTCATCGACGCGGGTTGGATCAAGAAGGATGAAGTCTGCGCGGGCGTTGCCGCCGGCAGCGTCGCGGTCTGCAACTAAGCTGGCCGTCAGGTTCAAACGCAGCGCCGCGGCCCGACAGCCGCGGCGTTTCTCCAAAGGCTTTCGGGCGTACTGAAGCCGGAGACCATTGGGGCAGTTCACTGTCCGGCAGGATCGCCGAACTGCTCCAGCCGTTTGTTTCCGCGCAATTCCAGGCGGCCACGCACTTTTCCTGGAATTGCTCTAGCATCGTGGTCCGGCATCCGCGCCAGACGGCAAGCCGGTGGGAGGAGATCATGACCGATACGACCTCTGATACGCCGGCCAACCCGGCGGCGGATCGCGCGCGGGCTTCCGAACTGAGCACCGTCGGGCGCTTCCTCAAGGCGACCGAGCTCGACACCCGCATGCTCGGCATGGTCGGCGCGCTGCTGATCATCTGGATCGGCCTGCATGTCATCTCGAGCCTGCGGCTCGGCGTCAATCCGCTCGATTTCGATAGCCGAACGTTCCTGACGCCGCGCAACCTGTGGAACCTGTCGGTGCAGACCTCGGCCGTGGCCATCATGGCTTCCGGCATGGTGCTGGTCATCGTCATGCGCAACATCGACCTCTCCGTCGGATCCGCCGAGGGTTTGATCGGCATGGTCATGGGCTTTGCCCAAGTGCATTTCCTGGTGCGAATGGTTGGGCTCGAGCTTGGCAATCCCTGGATCTGGGTGCTGGCGCTGTTGATCGGCCTGGCGCTCGGCCTGCTGATCGGCGCCTTCCAGGGCTTCGTCATCGCCTATCTCGAAGTGCCGGCCTTCATCGTGACGCTTGGCGGGCTGCTGGTCTGGCGCGGTGCTGCCTGGTGGGTCACCAGCGGCCAGACGGTGGCGCCGCTCGACGCCACCTTCCAGCTGATGGGCGGCGGACCGGCCGGCTCGATCGGCGCCAGATGGAGCTGGATCGTCGGCGCCGTCGCCTGTTTTGCCGTGGTGTTTGCGCTGTTCAACGGCAGGGTGCAGCGCAAGCGCTTCCGTTTTCCGCTGCGTCCGATCTGGGCCGAGACGCTGCTCGGCGCGGTCACCTGCGCCGTCATCATGGGCGCGGTGTGGCTGGCCAATTCCTATCCGTGGCCGGTCGGCATCGTGAACCGCTACGCCGCCGCCAACAATCTCACGGTCCCCGAAGGCGGCCTGTTCATCGCCCACGGCATCGCCGTTCCGGTGCTGATGGCGATCGCCGTCGGCCTCGTCATGACCTTCATCACCAAGCGCACTCGCTTCGGCCGCTATGTCTTTGCCATCGGCGGCAATCCGGAAGCGGCCAACCTTGCCGGCATCAACACGCGCTGGATCACCATGAAGGTGTTCATGATCATGGGCGTGCTGGCGACGATGGCCGCGGCGATATCGTCGGCGCGGCAGAATTCATCGACCAATGCGCTCGGCACGCTGGACGAGCTCCTGGTCATCGCCGCGGCGGTCATCGGAGGCACCTCGCTCGCCGGCGGCTCGGGAACCGTGCTCGGCGCTATGCTTGGGGCGCTGCTGATGCAGTCACTGCAGTCCGGCATGGTGCTCCTCGGCGTCGATTCGCCGCTGCAAAGCATCGTCGTCGGCGCCGTGCTAGTCATCGCGGTCTGGCTCGACACCATCTACCGCAAGCGGGTGTGAAGGAGGCAGCATCATGGCAGACAAGAACGCTCCCACCGGCGCCCCGCTGGTCGACATGCGCAACATCTCGATCGCCTTCGGCGGCATTCGCGCCGTCGACGATGCCTCCATCGATCTCTTCCCCGGCGAAGTGGTGGCGCTCCTCGGCCACAACGGCGCCGGCAAGTCGACGCTGATCAAGATACTGTCCGGCGCCTACAAGCGCGATGCCGGGCAGATCTTCGTCAACGGCGAGGAGGCAGCAATCTCCAACCCGCGCGACGCCAAGAAATACAGCATCGAGACGATCTATCAGACGCTGGCGCTTGCCGACAACGTCGACGCCGCCGCCAATCTTTTCCTCGGCCGCGAGCTGATGACCGCCTGGGGCACGCTGGACGACGTCGCCATGGAGGCCGAAGCGCGCAAGGTGATGGGCCGGCTCAATCCGCGCTTCCAGCGCTTCAAGGAGCCGGTGATCAAGCTGTCCGGCGGACAGAGACAGTCGGTGGCGATCGCGCGCGCGATCCTGTTCAACGCGCGAATCCTGATCATGGACGAGCCGACGGCAGCGCTCGGCCCCCAGGAGACGGCCCAGGTCGGCGAACTGGTGCGGCAACTCAAGGCCGACGGCATCGGCATCTTCCTGATCAGCCACGACATCCATGACGTGTTCGAGCTGGCGGACAGGGTCTGCGTCATGAAGAACGGCCAGGTCGTCGGTACGGCGCGCACCAGCGACGTGACCCAGGACGAGGTGCTCGGCATGATCATTCTGGGCAAGTGCCCGCCAGGCGCCATGCCAGGCCCGGGAGCGCTGAAAATCGCGGCCTAAGACTATAAATTGGTTGGCTAATTTGCGACTTGTTTGATGAGCCAATCGCGGCGTTGGGTTGGCCTTGCCATTGTATTGGCGCGGAGACTTGCCCATAAAGGTGGCCAACCATCCATGGGCCGCATCCTGCATTGAAAAAGCTTTTCCCGATCGTCGCCTTCATCGCCGTCGCGCTGATCAGCCTGACGATGGCGGGGTTCGCCTATTTCGCGACCCAGGAGGCGGCACGCATCAAGTTCGAGGGAACCGCCGACGATGCGCTCAACCGCATCGAGAGCCGCATCGACCTGCATCTGTCGCTGCTGCGCTCGACCCAGGCGCTGTTCGATGCTCGTAACGGCGATATCACGCGCGGCGAGTTCAAGGCCTTCCTCACCGCGCTCGACATCGACGACAATTTCGCCGGACTGCGCGGCATCGGCTTCCTGAGGCTGGCCAAGGCCGGCGACGAGGCCACGCTCGAGCGCGACATCCTGCGCGCTCGCGGTTCGGCCCACCCGGTCTATCCGGCAATCACGCAGCAGCAATGGCGCACGCCCATCGTGCTTTTCGAGCCGCTCGATACCTCCAACCAGTCGATCATCGGCTTCGACATGTTCAGCGACCCGGCACGGCGGGCGGCAATCGAGAAGGCCATGGCCGACGACCAGCAGCATGCCAGCGGGCTCGTTCAACTTGGCCAGGGACAAGGGCTGGAGCAGACCTTCCCCGGATTTCTGGTCTTCGTGCGGCTGAACGTGGAAACGGCCCCGGACGTCATCGATGCCAGCCGCTCCTCGACCGCCGGCTTCCTCTACGCCTCCTTCCGCGCACGCGATCTGTTCCAGGTGGCGCTCAGCAAGGCTCCGCTGCTGCCGGTCAACGTCGAAATCTTCGACGGCCAGCCGGGTGCCGACAATCTCCTGTTCCGATCGGAGGCGCCGCCGGCCGAATCGCTCGGCGGAAAGCTGCTGGCGCGCCGGGATATCGTCGTGGCCGGCCGGCCCTGGACCGTCCTGTTTCGGCCGACGAGCGCTTTCGCGCTGCCGTCCTCGCGCGCCATCCCGGTGATGCTCGGGCTGTTCGGCCTGCTGCTCGCCGGGGCGATTGCCTTGGTGGCCCGCTATCAGGAGCGCGCCTACGAGGCGAAGTCGCTGCTGCATGAGGCCACGGAGAAGAGCCTGCTGGAAAAGGAGCTGATCCTGCAGGAGATGAAGCACCGCATCAAGAACTCGATCACCAGGGTGCTGGCGATCGCACGGCAGACTGCTTCGCAGGCCACCGACGTCAAGGAGTTCTCGGCATCATTCTCGGCGCGGCTGCAGGCGATGGCCGCGTCGCAGGACATGCTGACACGCTCGCGCTGGCAGAAGGCGGACCTCGGCGACCTGCTGCGCACGGAGCTTGGGCAGGTGTTCGGCAAAGAGCTTTCCGAAGGCATATTGTCGGGGCCGGAAGTGCTGCTTGACGAGACGACGACGCAGGCGCTCGGCCTGACCTTCCACGAGCTTGCCACCAACGCGCTGAAATATGGCGAGGCCGGCAACTCGGTGGGCGCCCTGAAGGTCGAGTGGCGGGTCGAAGGACGTGGCCGGGAGCGGACGCTGGTGCTCGATTGGCGCGAGGCCGGGCAGAAGAAACTGGAGCCGCCGGCAAAGACCGGTTTCGGCACCAAGCTGATCGATCTCAATGTCACGCGCGAATTGCGCGGTACGATCAAGCGCGACTACCGGGCCGACGGGCTTAAGGTGGAAATCCGAATACCTCTGCCAGGCTGAGCGCCCGTCAGTCAGGGTCCAACGAGGATCTACCCGGGGACCGCTGGTCGGGCCCCCGGGTAGATGACTGTGTCTCGCGGAAAATCAGTTGCAGCGGGCCTTGTATCTCGTGCCGTCAGAGCGGCGATACACGCAATAGCCATTGCGCAGGTTGCGAACCAACAGGCCGGACCCGGCGCCCACAGCCGCGCCGATCAGCGCGCCCCTGCCGCCGCCGACCAGGCCGCCGACGCCGGCGCCGATCAGGCCGCCCCCGACGACGTCCTGCTCGGTCGTGGTGCAGCCGCTGACGGCGACCACGGCAACCATGGCAATGATCATTTTCCGCATAAATAGCTCCTCGCTTTTGTCCTCACTTTCGGCAGTGCCAACCGCCGTTTAGCACGAAAAAACGGGCTTTGCCTGTCCGATCTTATTATCGCTGAAGAGAGTGTCTTACGGGCGTGCCCCGTTTGAC
Organism: Mesorhizobium sp. AA23; assembly: GCF_001672435.1. Lineage (NCBI taxonomy): Bacteria > Pseudomonadati > Pseudomonadota > Alphaproteobacteria > Hyphomicrobiales > Phyllobacteriaceae > Mesorhizobium > Mesorhizobium sp. AA23. The sequence goes on along the minus strand of NZ_LYTP01000001.1, from coordinate 481,004 downwards.
GCGACAAGCGCGCCGGAAGTTTCCAGCGACGCGACTAGCCTGCCGTCGGGACGCACGGTCCACAGCAGTTGATCGTAGTCGTCTTCAAGCGCCGGATCGACGGCAAGGCACTCGCCCATGACACGCGGCGTGCGCCCCTGCATGTCGCCCAGCGCAAACGGCCGTTCGGCGATGCAGGCCTCGAAAGTCTCGAAGACGCTGACCGGCACCGACAATTCGCGGCAATCGGTCATGGTGTCCGAGCAGCCAATGACGAGGAGCAAGGCGGCGATGTGTTCCACGGGTCGAATCCTCCCGCCGCAAAGAACGATTGTTGCCGCTCAAAAGTTCCTGCTCGGCGGAGTCGGCGCGCAATGGCGCGTGCCCTTGGCGCCGGCCGGCTGCTCGATTGGAAAGATCAGGCCAGTTGCCAGGCCACCGCCAGCACGAGAGCAGGAACAAGCGCGACGGCGCCGAGGCGAAGCGATGGATGGGAGGAACGGGGCGAGGGCCGTGCTTCGGTGTCCTGGAAGCCGCTCATCGAGACGCGGGCGGCCTGCTCCAGCCTGTTCATATCGGCAATCATCATTCGGTTCCTCCCAAATCGCGGTGTGATTGCGCGGCTGGGTTTGCTCCGTCGCGAGTGGTTCAGCGCCTGACGGGATCGCCGATCCGCTCCAAGGTTTTACGCAACTCGGAAGGGCATTGCGCGCTATCCTGGAGTTGCTTCTGCCGGGGAACACAATCGGATTTTATGGTGAATGGCAGGTTAACGCCTCTCCGGCGGCTGTCTGTTGCCCAAGACGTGGTTGTTCATTCTATCTCGAAATTGCCGCGCGGGATGGTCAGGCGATATTCGAGACGATCGTCGTCGATATCGAGACTGGCGGAGCCGTTCAGTAACGTCGGCACGACGCGTTCGAGGGCGACGCTGCCAAAACGATTTTCGGTGCGCCGACCGGCGCCGATCCTTTCTGTCCAAATCAGCAAAAGGCCAGGCGAAGTCTCGCTGCCGGCCGCGATCCTGGCGCTTACCCTGATCCGTCCGTCAGGCTGCGACAGGGCGCCGTAGCTTACCGAATTCACGGCCAGCTCGTGCATGGCCAGTCCGATATGAAGGGCAGCGTTCGGATTGAGGTAAGGGTTCTCCCCATCGAAACGCAGGCTGCGACTTGGATCGGCGCTATAGCGGCCGACCTGGCCGGACACGAGCTCACGAAGCGCCGCTCCCCGCCAGTTGGAGGATGTCACCAGATCCTGAGACGAGGCGAGCGACTGGATACGGCCGCGAAAGTGCGTCAGAAAATCGCCGAGCGTCTCCGAGTAGCGTCCGGTCTGGGTGGCTATGCTCTGGATGATGGCCAGAAGATTCTTCGAGCGATGGCTGACCTCTCGCAGCAGCGTTTTCAGCGTCTGCTCGCGGCGCTTCTGCTCCGTCGTCTCGACCATGGTGGTGACGACGCCCTGAACCTCGCCGGAGTCGCTGCGATCGGCATCGATCCAGACATGGAACCAGCGCACGCCGTCACTGTCGGAAATGCCGAGCTCGAGGCGATCCGGGTTGCCGGTTTCAATCACCTTGCGCTTGGCTGCGCCTATGCGCTCGGACTGCGCGGGGGAAAGCGCATCCTTGCCCTCGGCCGTCTCGCAGGCCCACGGGGCGCGCATGTTGCGCGCCCAGACGGTCTTCATTTCACGATCCTGGTAGAGGACCGAAATTCCAGCATTGTGGAGCGCGTGGAGTAGCGCGCGACCCAGCTGCATCCCGCTTTCCGCCGGATGCATCGCGATCACTTCGTCGCTGCGCTCTTGCGTATAGTCCTTCTCTGAGGCCTTGGAACGCATTCGATACTTCCCGCATCCAGGCGCGAACGGCTTACGAGGATTGCTGCCCCGGTCTTGACCTACTGATGCTTATGCTGCCCAAAAGCGGTCCGCCGGACGACATCCTTTTGGGGACATCGCCCGGCGGTGGCTGGAAACCGTTTGAGGGGTGCGGCTTCCAGTGTTCGGCACTCCCCCTGGTCAGGTTCTCCTGACGAGGCCGGCGATGAGTGAGATCACCAGGAAAGCAAGGAAGACGAAGAACAATATCTGCGCGATGCCAGCCGACGTGCCGGCGATGCCGCCGAACCCAAGCGCGCCGGCGATGATCGCGACCACAAGAAAAACGAGCGCCCAGTACAGCATGATATCTCTCCTTCTAACGTCCTGGAAAAAACGTGGCTGGATGGCGTTTGTTCCACCATTTGCGGAAAAAGACGATCCCCTGAAAACGCTTCACGGATGGGACTCCGCGCCGCATCGTGCGAGGCGCGGGCGCCTCGCATGAGACCTCAATGATCGGACATGCGGTCAGGCCGCGGCTTTCGCCTGCCGGTCGAAGAACAGCGCCTGACTGATCAGGGCCTTCACCATGTCTGGATTGAAGGGCTTGGTCACCAGAAACGCCGGTTCGGGACGCTCGCCGGTCAACAGGCGCTCAGGGAAAGCGGTGATGAAGATCACCGGCACCGGCGTCGAGGACAAGATCTCGTTGACCGCCTCTATGCCCGAGCTGCCATCGGCGAGCTGGATGTCGGCCAGCACCATTTTCGGACGCGTCTTGCCGAAAACGGCGACCGCCTCGGCGTGCGTGCGGGCGGTGCCGACAACGCGATGGCCGAGGCTTTCGACCATCTCCTCGATGTCCATGGCGATCAGCGGCTCGTCCTCGATGATCAGCACGTCGGTCGCGACCTGGCGAGAAATCTCGCTGCTTGCCTGGGCAAGCAATTCGGAGAACTCCTGTTCGTCGGCATCGAGGATTTCCGCCGCTTCATCCTCGCTGAAACCCTCTACGGCGACCAGCAGGAAAGCCTGCCTCGGCCGCGGCGCGATTGCGTTGAGATTGGCGGCCGCCCGCTGCTCCCAAGCTGTCTGCGCATGCTCTTGCGGCACGCGGATCGCAATCGAAGTGAAAAGCCTGGCAAAGACCTTGTACAGCGCAATGCGATCGCTCGATGCCTTGGGGAAAACTTCGGTGTCGGCGATGATGGCCTCCAGCATCGCAGCAACCAGGGCGTCACCGCTTTCCTGCGATCCCGACACGGCGCGCGAGAAACGGCGGAGGAAAGGCAGGTGAGGAGCGATGGTTGCGGACAGGCTCATATTTGACGTCTCCCTCAGATGACGTTGTTGCATTGCAAAGGCTAGACTCACTGGAAGTCCCGGCAAAACCAACGTCGGCTTTCTGAAAAAGTTCCGCCGGGCAGGGAACTAAATTAGGAAGCGGGCGTTTCCGGCTTTGGGATGGGCAACCAGACAAGGGTGCCGCTTGCGTCGTGATCTATGGTTCTAAAGCGGTTTCAGGTGCTGGGACTTAGGGCAAACATGAAAGAAATGTCAAAGAATGCAGTAACTGGCGCCCCGAGCAGGCACCGGAACGGGGGTAGCAGTCCGCTCGGACCGAACTCCGAAATCGCCCGCAAACTCAAGCAATATTACGACGAGCTGGTCTCCGATCAGGTGCCGGATCGATTCGCTCAGTTGCTCAGCCAGCTGGAAAAGGCCGAACCCGCCGAGAAAAAGGACTGAGACATGGCGGCGGTCTCCCAGAGCTTCAAGACCGAGCTGCTCGGCGCGATCCCAAGCCTGCGCGCCTTTGCGGTGTCGCTGACGCAGAATGCCGACAAGGCGGACGACCTCGTCCAGGAAACCCTGGTCAAGGCGTGGGACAAACATGAGAGTTTCCAGCCGGGCACCAACCTCAAGGCCTGGCTGTTCACCATCCTGCGCAACGAATTCTATTCGCAGATGCGTAAGCGCGGTCGCGAGGTGCAGGACAGCGACGGCATCATGACCGCCAGGCTCGCCGTCCACCCGGCCCAGCATGGCCAGCTCGATCTCAAGGATTTTCGCGGCGCGCTGGAGCAGCTGCCGGAGGATCAGCGCGAAGCGATCATCCTGATCGGCGCGTCCGGCTTTTCCTACGAAGAGGCGGCGGAGATCTGCGGCTGCGCGGTGGGCACGATCAAGAGCCGGGTCAGCCGCGCGCGCGCCCGGCTGCAGGACATCCTGAAGATTTCTGGCGAGGACGAATACGGCCCCGACGCGATCTCGGCGCAGGTGACAGGATCAAACGCCGCCTGACACCGACCTCCGGCTCTTCGACGCTACGTCGTCACGCCGCTTTCGCGCGCCTGCAGGCGAGCGCCAGGGCCTGGATCAGATCGTCTCCCGAGTAGGGCTTGGTGACCAGCTTAATCTCGGGAAAAGAGCCTTCGAGATCCTCGGCGTCGGAGTAGCCGGACGCGAAGACGAATGGAATGCCTGCGCTGCGCAGCCGCTCGGCGAAGTCGAGTGTCGAGGTGCCGCCGAGCATCAGGTCGACGATAGCGGCGTCGAACCAGGAAAACCCATCCCGCAGGTCGATTTCAGCCAGGTCGCCAACAATCGTGACCTCGGCGGCCCCTTGGTCGCGGCATAGTTGCTCGACATCCATCGCTATCAGGAATTCGTCTTCCAAGACCAGGATACGCAATCCGTCTAGCAATGGGGGCACGTGGCGGCGACTCCTATAAGGCTGCAGTCATGCGCGGTATTCGGCGCTCTGTCATTTAAAAAAGACATGACCAGCGATGCATTGCGTGAGCGGCGGAACCTCGGTCCGGGTGAAGCGTTTGTATTCGCCCGATCGGGGCAGGGGTTTCGAAGAGGGGTCGAAATGTCCGGCCAGAGCGCATATTCCCTTGCCACCCGCCAATATCCTTGCGGCAAATGCCCGCTGCGGCCGCTGCCAGTCTTTCGCGAATTCGAGAGCCAGGAGCTGTTGTTCGTCAGCGGGTTCAAGAAAGGAGAGCTTGCGGTCGACAAGGGGGCGACCGTGCTGGTCGAAGGCAGCCACAGCGCGCATCTCTACACCATACTTTCAGGCTGGGCATTCCGCTACAAGCTGTTGCCCGACGGGCGGCGGCAAATCCTCAACTATTCCATGCCCGGCGATCTCATCGGCCTGCAAGGCAGCCTAATGGGCGAGATGCAGCATTCCGTCGAGGCCTTGTCGCCGATGCTGCTGTGCGTCTTCGAGCGCGACCAATTGCACGAGCTTTACCGTAACTACCCGGGCCTGGCCTATGACATCACCTGGATGGCGTCGCGCGAGGAGCGCATGCTCGATGAAAACCTGCTGAGCATCGGTCGCCGTTCCGCGCTGGAGCCCACCGCCTATCTTGTCGCCTTCATCTCCAGCCGTGCCCGGGGCGCAGGCCTGAACGGCAAGCGGCCGGTGCAGATCCCGATCACGCAGCAGCATATCGCCGATACGCTCGGCCTTTCGCTGGTGCATACCAACAAGACGATCCGCAACCTGATGGACCGTAAGCTGATCATTTGGCGTGACGGTGGTTGCGAGGTTCTCAGCCATGAGGGGCTGACGGAGTTGGCCGGCTGGCAAGGTTTGGGTGAGGAGCGCAGACCGCTTATCTCAGGACGACCCGGACCGGGAAAACGGAACCCCGGTCTCGGCCAAGCGTTGAAATGGAAGCAAACATAAGGAGTTACGCAATGGCGACCGCCGCAGGCAGATCCGCAACAGACACTCCCCCCAGCGCCGACCTCGAAGCCGACATCCGGCAGTTGAAGGCCGATATCGAAGAGCTCACCAGGCAATTGGCCAAGACCCGGGACGACAGTTACGGGGCAGCGCGCCGCGCGGCCGCCGAAGGCGTCGAGCAGCTGCGCGCGCACGGCGAGGCAGCGTTCGAAAGCATGCGCGGAAGCGCTCAGGATTTGGAAGGGCAGTTGATAGCCAGCGTTCGCGAAAAGCCGGTGACGTCGCTGGCGATTGCGGCGGGAGTAGGCTTCCTGTTCGCGCTGCTGTCGCGCCGCTAGCAGCCCTCATATGGGGACGCTGGTTTCGCTTATTTCCGGCCTTGCTTCCGGCGAGGCAGTGGCGGCCTTGCAAAGAGCGCGGCTGACCGCAATCCTCTACGGACTTGCCGGTGTTTTTGCCCTGTGCGGCGTCGGTTTCCTCATCGGCGCGGCCTATATCTGGCTGGCGGCGCGCTACGGGCCGCTAGCGACCAGCCTCGGCTTCGGCATCGGCTTCCTGGTGATCGCCGGGCTGATTGTCGTGATCCACAAGTTGACAACCAGCATGCGGGCGCGGCGGCGCGCGCGAAGGCGAAAGGCCGACATGACGGCGGTTGGCGTTACCGCGGCGCTCGCGCTGCTCCCGGCGCTCGCGAAAAGCAAGGGCGGCCTGGGGACGCTTCTCGCGCCCGCGATCGCGCTCGCCGCCTACGCCATCTACCGCGAGAACGTGAAGGCTGGGCCTCGAGACAAGGATCGCAGCGAAACGCCATAGGCGCGGCAAGCCGATCGGGGCGGCCGACCGTGCCGGATATAGCTGTCGGATTGGGAACTTTCGCGGAAAGGGTCCGTTACCCGACCATCCCGTGCTCGGCGTGCGCGCCCCCACACCTGGAGACCGACAATGCCCAAGACCGTTCCTGAAAACGAAGCCCGCCAGGGGCACTGGGGCTGGCATGCGCTCAGGATTCTCGTCGCCGGGCTGCTGCTGGTATTCATCGCCTGGGGCGTAGCCGAGATTTATGGCGTGCTGATCAAAGAGCCGAGCACCGAACAGCAGCACGTCCCACAACCTCCAGGGACCGAGCAGGCGCCTGCTCCCAGCGGTCAAACACAGTAGTTTTGAGGTCTTGGCTCCATTCAGGCTGCCTTTGCCTGCGCGCTGCTTCTAGGGACCAGCACGTTAAGGGTCGCTGGATGGATCTCGACCGTGGTTTCGCGTTCCAGCTTGACCAACTCTCCGTCCATCACCGCCTTGAACTTTGTCGGCGAGGAATGAATTTTCAGCACGGCCTTGTCAGCCTGGTGGATCTCGACATGTTCGCTTTGGCGCCACCGGCCGCGCAGCATGGCAAGCAGCAATTTTACCAAGTCACGGCGCCGGCGCGCAACGCTGACATAGATGCCAAGCACGCCGCCGGCCGGATTGTCCGCATAAGGCAGATGACCCTCGCCGAACAGGTTGTTGCTGATGCCAATTCCGGTCGCGCGGGTGATGATGTCGGTCTTGCCGATGGTCAAGGTCACCTTGAGGGTGCGCGGGTTCTTGATCGTTGCCCATGCGGCGCGAACTGACGCCCGCATCTTTCCCAGCCGCGAGCCAAAATCCATCTTCTCGCGGAGCTGGACCATTCTGGCATGCATGCCGATTGAAAATTGATGCACGAAGGGACGGCCATTCGCGGTCGCCATATCGACCGCCTTGACCTCGCCGTCGGTAAAGGCCTTCAAGGCGGCTTCCAGTGTCTGGGGGATGCCAAGGCTGCGCGCGAAAAGGTTCATCGTACCAGCCGGCAATATGGCCAACGCCTTCTTCTTGTTCATCAGAAGCGAGGCGGCGGTGGACACCGTTCCGTCGCCGCCTCCGGCCAGCACGACATCGACGTTGCGCCTGGCTATGGCCTTTTCCAAAGCCGTAGCGATTTCGCCGCCCGCAACGATGTCGATCTGAACCGAATGTCCAGCCGCTTCCAGAAGCTCGCGGACCCGGTCGGCAAAGGCTGCAACATCGGTCGTGCGCAGGGTGCCCCCCTCCTTGTTCAGCACCGCAGCAAACCGCATGCCCCTCTCCGTCCTGCTATTGTTAGGCCAAAAACGAGCTCTCAGCCGGAGGCTGAAACGGAAAAGGGCCGCCGAAGGTTCCGCGTCAGGGAGCAAGTCAAGCGCCGTGGACGGGCGCCGTTTGGAACAAGGCTCCCCTCACGACGTTGTGAAATCGTGGAATATTGCCGCGCTCGCCCTTGCCTTGTGCGAGGCCGCGAACGCGGCGCGTAGGAAATCAGGCACGAGGAGAGACGATCATGATGCGCACTCTTTTTGCAACGACCGCGCTTGCAACCCTCCTAGCAACCGGGGCCTTTGCGCAGAACACAACGCCTGCACCGGCGCAGGCGCCCGCCACCGAAACCCCCGCGCCCGCCGCCGAGACCCAAGCTCCAGTAGTACGTGCAGACGGGGCGCTGATGACCAATATCATCGGTGAATCCGTCTATAATGGGACCGGCGACGATGCCGAAGACATCGGCAAGGTCGACGACGTCGTTTTCGATGCAAGCGGCAACGTAAAATCCGTCATCATCGGCGTCGGCGGCTTTCTTGGCGTCGGCACCAAGGATGTCGCCTTCGATTACAACAAGCTGGAATGGGCCGAGAAGAACGGCGACCGCTGGCTCGTAGCGAAGACGACCAAAGACGAGCTGAACGCGCAGGCGGCCTTCGATCGCAAGGCCTATGATCCGGCCCCGGCGCAAACGACCGATGCCACGCAGCCAGCGACCACCGACACCGGAACGGCGCAAGCGCCCGCTCAGCCGGCCCAGCCGGTAGAGAAGGCTGAAGGCAATCTCGCCACCAACATCATGGGCGAGTCGGTCTATAACGGCACCGCCGACGACGCCCAAAAGATCGGCGACGTCAACGACATCGTTCTTGCCAAGGACGGCAAGGCCGAATCCCTCGTGATCGGCGTCGGCGGCTTCCTGGGCATTGGCGAGAAGAACGTTACCTTCGACTTCGCCAAGGCCAAATGGGCGGAGAAGAATGGCGATCGCTGGTTGATCGCCGAGACGACGAAGGAAGAACTGGAGGCCCAGCCGGACTTCAACCGCAAGGCTTATGATCCGGCGCCGGCCGCAGCCACCACGGCTTCGAACACTGCTCCGGCAACGACCACCCCTGCCGTGACCTCGTCCGACACCACGGCCGACAAGGAGGCCAAACCGGCTCAGCCGGCCCAGACGACGGCTGAGACCAAGCCCGCGGCGCCGGCTGCGAATACGACGGCTGAGAACAAGCCAGCCGATACCGGCACAGCCGCCACCGACACGACCAAGACAGCCTCGATCGACAAATCGACGTTGAACGAAATGCCGATGGGCAACATCAGAGTCGACGATCTGAAGGGCACCACGGTATACGGCGCCAACGATGTCGAGATCGGCGAGATTGGCGACGTCGTGCTGACGCCCGACAACAAGCCGGATGCGGTGGTTATCGATGTCGGCGGTTTCCTCGGCATCGGCGAGAAGGAAGTCGCCCTCGGCATGGATAAGCTGAAGTTCATGACCGACAAGGACGGCAACAAGTATCTCTACACCAACTTCACCAAGGAGCAGTTGGAGGCGCAGGCAGCCTACGACAAGAGCTCCTATGCCGCAAACCGCGACAAGCAGAGGATGGTCCTGCAGTAAGGGACCAGGCAGCAGCAGGCAGCAGGGAATACGCGTTTCGCTATTCCCTGCTGCCTGCTGTCTTGCTCACGTGGCCGACCACTCCGTCCTTTGTCAGCTCCGCCAGCGCGAGTGATTGGTCGAGATGGTTGGCGCGCCAGGTGAGCATCTTCTCGGCGAGTTCCACGCGCACCGGCAGATAGGCGGGGTCGTGCGCGACGTTGCTCAACTCGTCCGGATCCTTAGACAGGTCGAAGAGAAGCGGCGGCAGGCCGCCGCCGAAATGGACATATTTGAAAGCCTCGGTGCGAAGGACGGCAAGGTTGCAGTCGCGTGAGCCGATGCCGAAATGCCGCTCGGCTTCGCCGTCGGCGACCGAGCGGAAATCGAATTCCCAGTGCGCCGCGTCGCGCCAGTCGGCCGGCTCCTCGCCGTCGAGCCAGGACGCCAGCGACCTGCCGTCGAGGTGCGGTTCGGGTGCTGCGCCGATCAGGTCGAGCAAGGTCGGGAAGACGTCCACCGCCTCGGTGAAACGATCGATGGAAGCGCCGGCCGCTTCTGTCCGGCGCGGATCGCGCACGATCAGCGGAATGTGGTAGCTGGCGTCGAAGAAGCCGCCTTTGCCAAGCATGAAGTGGTCGCCCATCATCTCGGCATGGTCGGAGGTGAGCACAACCACAGTGTCATCCCAACTGCCGGCCGCCTTCAGCGCTTCCCAGATGCGGCCGAGCTGCGCGTCGAGCTCGGAGATCATGCCGTAGTAAAGCACACGGATCCGGCGGAAATTCTCCTCGCTCCAATCCCGCACCTTGCCCTCGGCGCCGGGAACGAACTTCGTCCGCTTCTGCAGGCCAAGATCGTATGCGAGGTAGGGGTGGCTTTGCGCCTCGGCCTGCCAGTTCGCCGCGCGCCGGAAAGCGGGGCCGTCGGCCGGGTCGTACATGGTGTTGTGGGGCTGCGGCACGATGAAAGGCGGGTGCGGGCTGATGAAGGAGATGTGCCCGAACCACGGCGCCGCCTGCTCCTGTTCGCCAAGCCAGCGGATGAATTCGCCGGCCAGGAAAGCCGCCGGCGTCTGGTCCTTCGAATAGACCGGCGGCGCATTGCTTACATCATCGCCGACCTTGCCCTGCTTGCCAGCCGGACGATGGATGCCCGGTATCCCGGTGCTCGTGTCGATGCCTTGCGTCCGCAGCCAGGACAGCCACTGCTTCTGATGTTCGGGCAGCAACTGCCGGACGCTGAAGCCGGGCAGCACGCCTTCATAACTCCTCAGCCGCGGATCGCCGGCCGCAAGCCGGCGCGGACCCGGCGCAACATCGGTATAACCGAACAGCGTGGGGTCATAACCCACCGCGCGTGCAGAAAGCGCGATGTTACCGTGGCGGGCGTCGAGCGGCGAGCCGTTGCGGCAGACCCGGTTGTTCATCTGATAGAGGCCGGTGTAGAGGCAGGCGCGCGCCGGCGAGCAGGGCGCCGCTCCACCGTAGTGGCGCTGGAACAGCACGCCCTCGGCCGCGAGCGCATCCACATGCGGCGTTTTCACCACCGGATGTCCCGCCGCCGACAGACAATCGCCGCGCCACTGGTCGCAGGTGATGAGAAGAACATTCGGGCGGCTCACTCGGTTCTCCAAACTCTTCTCCTCAAGACGGTGCGCCCGCTCATGGAGCCGAAATTTCCCGATCGGCGCAAGGAGGCAGTTTCATCAATTGGTGAACATAGGTCTTATGGCCGTTCACTTTTGTGATACAGTCCATTCTGAGTTTGGTCGCTTTGCCGGGCCCGGCGCTATCCTCATATTGCGGTGGACAGCGGCAAGGGCCGCAGCAAGGATAGGGAAGGAGCAAGACCATGCTCAATCAGATCAAGGGCCTGCATCACGTTACCTCGATGGCAAGCGATGCGCGCCGCAACAACGAATTCTTTACCAAGAAGCTCGGCCTGCGCCGGGTGAAGAAGACCGTCAATTTCGACGCACCGGACGTCTATCACCTCTACTATGCCGACGAGTTCGGCACGCCGGGCTCGGTGATGACCTATTTCCCGTTCCCCGACATCGGCAAGGGCCGGCATGGGGTGGGTGAGGTCGGCACCACCGTCTTCTCGGTGCCGGAAGGCACGCTCGGCTATTGGGAAAAGCGCTTCGCCGACGAGGGCGTCAGCGGTGTTGGCCGCAGCGAAAGCTTCGGCGAGAAGCGGCTTGCCTTCACCGGCCCCGACGGCGACAGTTTTGCGCTGGTCGAAGACAAGGCCGACGGCAGAGCGCCCTGGGTGAAGGGCGGCGTCCCCGCCGATGAGGCGATTCGCGGCTTCCACTCGGTCGCGCTGAGACTGAAGGACGGCGGCGCCACCGAGGAGCTGCTGAAGTTCATGGGCTATGAAGAGGTCGACAAGTCCGGCAACATCCGCCGGATGGCGATCAAGAACGGCAACGGCGCCGACGTCGTCGACATCGAATCGCTGCCGGGCGCAGGCTTTGCCAATCTCGGCGCCGGCTCGGTGCACCATGTCGCCTTCGCGGTCGAGGATCGCGCTAGGCAGCTCGAAGTGCGCAAGGCGCTTGTCGACACGGGTTACGGCGTGACGCCGGTCATTGATCGGGACTATTTCTGGGCGATCTATTTCCGCACGCCGGGCGGCGTGCTGTTTGAGGTGTCGACCAACGAGCCGGGCTTCAACCGCGACGAGGACACCGCGCATCTCGGCGAGGCGCTGAAGCTGCCGACGCAGCATCAGCATCTGAGACCCTATCTCGAACAGCATCTGCAGAAGCTGGAAGACTGACGCCATGAGCAAGAACGCCTACATCCACAAAGTGCTGCCCGGTTCGCCGGGCAGCGCGCTGCTGTTCGTCTTCCACGGCACCGGAGCCGACGAGAACCAGCTTCTGTCCTTCGGTCGCGAGCTCGCGCCTTCGGCGACGATAGTCTCGCCGCGCGGCGATGTGTCGGAGCAAGGTGCCGCCCGTTTCTTCCGCCGCACCGGCGAAGGCGTCTACGACATGGACGACCTCGCGCGGGCGACGGCCAAGATGGCCGGCTTCGTCAAGGCGCATGTCGAGGCGGCAAAGCCCTCGGCGGTGTTCGGCCTCGGCTATTCCAACGGCGCCAACATCCTGGCCTCGGCGGTGTTCGCCGAGCCAGGACTGTTCGATGCCGCGGCGCTGATGCATCCGCTGATCCCGTTCGAGCCGCAGGTGCAGGGCAGCCTTGCCGGGCGCCGCATCCTGATCACGGCCGGCAGGCGCGACCCGATCTGCCCGCCGAACCTGACAACGCGGCTGGAGGCCTATTTGCGCGCCGACGGGGCCGATGTCACAGTGGAATGGCACGACGGCGGGCACGAGGTGCGGCCGAATGAAATCGAAGCGGCGCGGCGGCTCTTTGCCCTCTCGCTCGTCGGCGCAGGAGGCAAGAAAAATGGCTGACCAGCTGCCTGAGATCGAACTGGAAGATCGCGGCTCCAAGGGTCGCTACGTGCTGCGCGGACCAGGCGGCGCCGAGGCCGAAATGACCTTCACCAAGGTCGGCGAGCACCAGCTCATCATCGATCACACCGAGGTGCCGGATGTCTTTCGCGGCCAGGGCGCCGGGCTTCGCCTGGTAGCCCGCGCCGTCGAGGACGCGCGCGCGGCGGGTAAGAAGATAATCCCGCTCTGCCCCTTCGCCAACGCCCAGTTCCGCCGCCATCCGGAATGGGCCGACGTGCTGAAATAGTAGCACTTGTCTTCCCCTTCTCCCCCGGGGAGAAGGGGGCCGCGAAGCGGCCGGCTGAGGGGAGTTCCAGGGAAAACCGACGTCTCACTCCGCTGCAGCGCCCCGAACCGTCTCGGCGCTGCGCGCCGATCCATCGCCGCCGGGGGCGAGCGACGCGTCTCGCCCAGCCATAAATGCGAACACGCGTCTGGCATTTGCGCAGTTCGGCCATCTTGCCTAATTAGACAGATCACCTGGGATTCTCCCGCCCCGATCCGCCACCTCAAAAAAGCGAATGGCCTGATGACCGAATCCGACCTCATTCCCGTTTTCGACGGCCACAACGACACGCTGCTGAGGCTCTACCAGTCGAACGAAGCGGATGTCGAAAAGCTGTTCATCGAGGGCACGCCGGGCGGTCACATCGACATGCCGCGCGCCAAAAAGGGCGGTTTTGCCGGCGGCATGTTCGCCATCTTTCCGCCGCCGATCGAAAAGACCAAGCGCAGCGCCGTGCCGCCGGCGCCGAGCGACAACGAACCACTGCCGCCGGAACTGCCGCGCGCCGAGGCGGTCACGTCGACCATCGGCATGGCCTCGATCCTGTTCAGGCTCGAGCGCGCCGGCGCGCTCACCGTCTGCCGCAGCGCCGGTGATGTGCGCGAGGCGATGGCGAATGGCTCGATCGCCGCGGTGTTCCATATCGAAGGCGTCGAGGCGATCGATCCCGAACTTGCCATGCTCGACGTGCTCCATGCCGCCGGGCTCCGCTCGCTGGGAATCGTCTGGAGCCGGCCGAACGCCTTCGGCAACGGCGTCCCGTTCCGCTTTCCCTCGTCGCCCGATACCGGGCCGGGCCTGACCGACGCCGGCAAGGCGCTGGTCAAGGCATGCAACCAGCTCAGGATCATGATCGACCTCTCGCATCTCAACGAGAAGGGTTTTCGCGATGTCGCCGCGCTCAGCGATGCGCCGCTGGTCGCGACCCACTCCAACGTGCATGCGATCTGCGGCCATTCGCGCAACCTCACCGACTGGCAGCTCGGCGCGATCCGCGAAACGGGCGGCATGGTGGGCCTGAACTTCGCCACCGGCTTCCTGCGCGAGGACGGCCGCATGAATGCCGACACCAGCCTCGACATCATGCTGCGCCACATCGAGTCGCTGTTGCAGGCGCTGGGCGAGGACGGTGTCGGTCTCGGATCCGATTTCGACGGTGCCATGATCCCGGCGGTGATCGGCGACGTGGCAGGCCTGCCGAAGCTCCTCGATGCGCTCGCCGCTCGCGGCTTCGGGCGCGCGCTGATCGAGAAGATCGCTTATCGGAATTGGCTGCGTGTCCTTGAAAGGACGATCGGATAAAGTGACAATCTTGGACGTTCGGAATTGGGCCAGAACGCTCCCCCAACGTCGTCATCCTAGGGCGAAGCAGGAGAGCAGCTCCGTCGCGCTGCGGGCTTACGCACCCAAGCGCTTAAGCCATTCCTTGCCGACACCGCGGTCGCGGATGATCGGCAAGGGGTCTTCATGGTCGAGCCGAGCGCAGATGCGGTAGACCTCCAGCGTGTCGGCATCCATCTCGCCGCGCTTGAAGAAGAACATCGCCGCCGCATAGCGGGTGCGGCCGGACCACATCTCGCCGAGCGGCGTGTTGACCAACTGCCACTGCTCGGCCGCTTCCGCCTCCGCGTCCAGCCTGTCCGCATCCCCTTCCACGTCAAAAATCCGTCGGCGGGTTGGCGGTGCGGCGGTCGAGCTTGATGAACGGTCGCGGCACCACTTTCGCCCGCTTCATCAGCTTCTGGTACCGCAGCTCGCGCAAGGCGTAGATCTCGACCCAGAGGTCGTCGACGACCCTATCGCCGTAAGGCCGTTGCAAGGAGGCGATGGCGATGTTGCGCTTGGCCATGGGCGACCACATCGCCGCGCTGACGAGCCCGACCTCCCGGCTCTTCTTCCAGTAGACGATGGCGTGCTCGGCCGGGATGTTGCCTTCGATCTCCAGCCCGACCAGCACATGGCGCAGCTGCTTCTTCGCCCGCGCTTCGAAGATGGGGCGGCGGCCGTTGAAGTGGCCTTTGTCCGGATCGACCATGAAGCCGAGGCCGATCTCGTCCGGCATGCGCAGGCGGTCGGCACGGATGGCGTGCTCGGCAGTGGTGAAGTCGGCATTGGCGACGATCAGCCCGGCTTCTAGCCGGGCGCGATTGAGCGCCGTGTAGCCGATGGCGCGGATGCCGCGCAGCCCGCCCGCCGCCATCAGCCGCTCCCATAGGCTCAACGCCTTGTCCGCCGGCACGAACAGCTCGTAGCCGAGATCGCCGGTGAAGCCGGTGCGCGAGATGGTGATGGCAGCGCCGTCATGCGCGAAGTCGGCGAGGTCGAAAACCTTCAGCCGCTCGATGCCGGCAAAGCCGGCGTCGCGCAGGATGGCGAAGGAGGTTGGGCCTTGCAGCGCGAGCCCGGCGATCGCTTCGGTTTCTTCCTCGACGCTGACCTCGTAGCCGATGGCGCTGTCAAGCAGCCAGGGCAGATGCCGCTCCTGCGAGCACAGCCGAAAGCGCGTCGGCGACAGCCGGAACAGCGTGCCGTCATCGAGGACGAAACCTTCGTCGTCGCACCAGGCGGTGTAGTGGACGCGGCCCGGCTTCAACCTAGTCACGTCGCGCAGCGTGACACGGTCGAGATAAGCTTCAGCGTCCGGACCCTCGATCCGGTATTTCGTCATCGGCGAGATGTCGAGGAGTGCCGCCTGGCTGCGAATGGCAAAATATTCCAGCTCCTCGTCCCAGAGCGAATGCGGCGCGCGGTAGCCGGCCCAATTGTACCAGTCGTTTGTCAGCGCCAGCGCGTCGATGCGCGGCTGGAAAGGTGTGCCGAGCCGAAGCGTGCGGAAGTGGGATTGCGCAAGGGTGCGGGCGGAATTGATTTTCACATGACGATTCATGTTGGCGTCGTAGAGCGCTGCGTTTGTGAATGGCGAAATCATCTCATGCCCTTATCGCGATGATGCGGCGTGCGGCGTTGAGGCCGGGGGCGCCGGAGATGCCGCCGCCGGGATGCGAACCGGCGCCGGCAAGGAACAGCCCTTCGAGCGGCGTGTCGTAGCCCGACCAACCGGAGACCGGCCGCGACATCAGCATCTGGTCGGCCTGCAACTCGCCGTGGTGCCAGTGACCGCCGGGCATGCGGTAGCGTCCCTCGATGTCGGCCGGAGTCAGCAACTCGGGATGACGCACCGTGGCGCCGATGCCAGGCGCATAGGCTTCGAGCTGCGCCATGATCGCCTTGAGGAATTGCGGCTTGCCGGCGGTCCAGCCCTGTTTCAATGCATAAGGTGCGTATTGCACCACCGCGGAGAGCACGCAGGCGCCGGAGGGTGCCAGCGAAGGATCGACCAGGCTGGGCAGCGTGATCTCCATCACCGGCTCGGGCGAGAACTCGCCATATTTCGACGGGTTGAAGGCGCCCTCGACATGGTCCGGCGAAGGCGCGATGACGAGTCGGCCCTTGTGGCCAGCGGCGTCGACGCCGGCAAATTGCGGCGGCCGGTCGAGCGCGAGATGAAGCTTCGCCGCATCGCCCTTCATGCGGATGTTCTTCATCTTGCGCACGAAACCGGTGTCGACCTCGCGCGGCCCGGCCAGATCGAGGATCGTGGTTGCGGGATTGATTGCCGAGACGACGGCTTTTGCGCGCAGCGCTTCGCCGCCCTGCGTGACGACACCTACGGCGCGGCCCTTCTCGACGACGACCTTGGCGACCGGCGAAGCCAGACGGATCGAAACCCCCGCTTGCTCGGCCGCCGAGCGGATGGCGGCAACGACCGCGCCCATGCCACCCTTGGGCTGTATCTGCGCGCCGGCGAGCCCGCCGATCTCGCCAGCGAGCCGATAGTAGAGGCCGAGCAGCGATGTCGGCGAGCGCGGACCGAGATGGCTGCCCAGTGTCGCGTCGAAAGCGAGCAGGCCTTTCAGCCTGTCGTCGGAAAGCTGCTCGTCGAGCAAGTCGTAGACGTTCATCAAGAGCACGCGCAGGAAGTCGCGCATGTCCTCCTTGCCGAGCTTCTTCAGCGCCAGCGCCGTCTGGCCGAGCCCGGTCATTTCGGCGAGCGACATGCCGGCGAGGTCCGGCGGGCGGCGCGACAGGAAGGGTTTCAGCACGCCGGCGTAGCGCAACAGCTGCGCGCGCAGGTCGCGCCAAGCCGACTGCTCCGACGGGCTGGCGCCCGTCAGCGCCTCGCCATAGGCGCCGTGCAGCACCAGCGGGCCGTCTTTCGACAATGCAATCGACGGCACCAAATCGCCGCGCTCGATCTTCAGCCCGTGGCGCTCGAGCTCCAGCGTCTTCACCACATCGGGATGCAGGCGGTTGAGCAGATGAGCGACCGAGGAGACGCGAAACCCCGGCGCGAATTCCTCGGTGCGCGCCGCGCCGCCGACCTCCTTGCCGGCCTCGAGCAGCAGCACCTTGCGTCCCGATTTCGCCAGCGTGGCGGCGGCGACCAGGCCGTTGTGCCCGCCGCCGATGACGATCGCGTCCCAATTCGTTTCAGATGACGTCATGGGCCGGGCTCATATGCAGGGTTGGTTTGGCGAGATCGCGCAGGATCTCGGCGGCGGCGTTGCGTCCGGGCGCGCCCATGACGCCGCCGCCCGGATGCGTGGAGGAGCCGCACATATAGAGCCCGCCGACCGGCGAGCGGTATTGCGCATAGCCCGGGACCGGGCGATTGAACAGCAGCTGGTCGAAGGTCAGTTCGCCTTGGAAGATGTTGCCTTCGGTGAGGCCGACCTCGGCCTCGATCTCGCGCGGCGTGCGCACCTCCATATGGACGATGCGGTCGCGGAAGCCGGGCGAATATTCGGCGATCTGCGCAACCACGCTCTCGGCGAAGCCGTCGCGGTCGGCGTCCGTCCAGTCTCGGCCGCCAATTTTGGGCGGCGCGTATTGCACGAAGCAGCTCATGAAATGTTTTCCCGGCGGCGCCATGGTCGGGTCGAGTGTGGTCGGGATCACCATGTCGAGGAAGGGATCGGCCGACCAGCGCCCGGCCTTCCAGTCGTCATAGGCGCGCTCCATGCGCTCGATTGAATCGGTGAAGTGCATGTCGGCGCGGTAGACCGGCGAATCCTTCGGCAGAGCCGGGAATTGGGGAAGTGAATCCAGCGCGATGTTGACCTTGCCGGACGAGCCGCGGATCTTGAAGTTCCTGACCCGCCGAAGGAAGATGTCGGGCAGCTCCTTCTCCTCGACCAGCTTCAGGAAGGTGCGCTTCACGTCGGCGTTTGAGACGACGAGCTTGCCGTGGACCTCTTCGCCGCCGGCCAGTACGACGCCCTTGGCCCTGCCGTTCCTGATCAGCACGCGCTCGACCTCGGCGCCGGTGCGGATCGTGCCGCCGGAGGCCTTGAACGAGGCGGCGAGCGCCTTGGTCACGGCACCCATACCGCCACGCGCGTAGCCCCAGGCGCCCACCGAGCCATCGACCTCACCCATATAGTGGTGGAGCAGGACATAGGCCGTGCCGGGCGACATGGGCCCAAGCGCCGTGCCTATGATGCCGGAGAGCGCAAAGTTCGCCTTGATGACGTCGGTCTCGAAATACTCGTCGAGGAAGTCGGAGATCGACATCGTCCAGAAGCGCAAGGTCAGCGCCATCTCCTCAGCGGTGAGACCGGCGAATTTCTTGCCGAGATAGAGCAGCTCGCCAAGATCGCGCGGCTTGAAGCTGGTGGGATCGGGCGCGGTGCGCATCAACAGCGGCTGGATGAAGCGGCACTGCCTTGTGACGTCGCGCGAATAGCGGTCGTAGGCCTCGGCGTCGCGCTTGGAGAAGCGGGCGAATTCGCGGCGATGCGCATCGTGGTCGCGGTAGTTGGCGAGATAGTCGCCGTCGCGCGTGAACACCGCGCCGCCTTCATAGGAGATCACCTGCAGGCCGAAGCGCGGCAGCTCCAGATCGCGCATGATCTCGGGCCGGAACAGCGAGCAGACATAGGAGCAGTTGGAGTAGAGAAAGCCCGGCGTCAGCTCGCGGCTGGTGGCCGCACCGCCGACCCAGTCGTTCTTCTCGACCACCAGCACGTCGAGCCCGGCGCGCTGCAGATAGCCGGCGTTGACCAGCCCGTTGTGGCCGCCGCCGATGACGATCGCGTCCCATGCCTTCATGTGCGCTCAACCTCCCTCCGGCCGCCCGTTTTTGGGTGCGATTTGTTCCCCGATCAGCCGAATTTGGCACGGCTCACGGTTTTTTGTCCAGCCATTTTGAATGAATGTTCAACAAATGGTGTTGCGTTTCTGCGTTGATGCGCTAGGCTTTGCCCCGCATTTCTGGTGTCCACTAGCGCGAAGGTGACTTCGGCATTTGAGGCCTCAGTCCGATGATCGAAACGGCTAACGCCGAGCCGGAATATGACGACGCGGCCATTCGCTTCCTCGAGGCGCTCTGGGGCGATGGCTACCTCTCCCCGGGCGGCCCGGACGAAGTGGACCGCGTGGTCGAAGGCCTCTCGCTCAAGGTCAAGACGATCCTCGATCTCGGCTGCGGCGCCGGCGGCGTCACGCTGGATCTGGTCGCGCGCCATGGTGCGGCGCATGCGACCGGTTTCGATGTCGAGAGGCCGGTGATCGAGACGGCAAAGCGAAAGGCGGCTGCGCAGGGTCTCCAGGACCGCGTGAGCTTCGTCCAGGCGCCGCCGGGACCGCTGCCTTTCACCGATGCTTCCTTCGACGTCGTCTTCTCCAAGGACGCACTGTTGCATGTCCGGGACAAGGATGCCCTGTTCGCCGAGATCTTCCGCGTGCTGAAGCCCGGCGGCGTCTTCGCCGCGTCGAACTGGATGATCTCGCATGACGGCGAGCCGTCTGCGGACATGAAGGCCTATCTCGCGGCGGAAGGCTTGTCCTTTGCCATGGCTTCGCCGGCGCGCTACGCCGAAGCGATGCGTCGTGCTGGCTTCCGCGACATCAGCGTCCGCGACCGCAACGCATGGTACCGGGAGGTGGCGCGGGAGGAACTGGCGCGCCTGAAGGGGCCACTCTATCAAGCGCTCGCCGCCGCGGTCGGCGGGGGCTATGTCGACAAGAACATCCGGACCTGGGAGGCGATGCAGAAGGTGCTTGACAGTGGTGAGCACCGCCCCACTCATCTGCGCGGTTGGAAGCCGGTCGGATAGCCGGCAATGCTGGAGACCGTCACGCTCATGAAGAATGCAGAGGCCAGGGATGCCTTGCCCGAACCGGCACGAAAAGGAGACGCCGAGAAGCGCGGCCGCAAGGCTTCGAAAGAAGTCAGGCAACTCCAGTTGATCGAGGCGACGATCGATTCACTGGCCAAGCGCGGCTATGCGGAAACGACGATGGCCGATGTGGCCGACGGCGCGGGCCTGTCCCGCGGCATCGTCAACTTCCATTTCGAAAGCAAGGAGAAGCTGCTCGTCGCCACGCTGCAATATATGTATGACGAGTATTCGGCGCATTGGCGCGCGGCCTTGCAGAAGGCAGGCGACGATCCGGCGCGGCAGCTGCAGGCGCTGGTGTGGGCCGACTTCGATCGCTCGATCTGCAACAAGCGCAAGCTCGCCGCCTGGTGCGCCTTCTGGGGCGAGGCCAAATCGCGGCCGACCTACCAGGCGCTGAGCAGCTCGCGCGACGCTTACTACCAGCAGGTGTTCATCGATCTCTGCGCGACGCTCAAGCAAAGCGGCGGCTATGCCTATGAGCCGCAGGTCATGGCGCTGGCGCTATCGGCCATGCTCGAGGGCCTGTGGCTGCGGTTGATGATGGGCACCCAGGACACCACGCGCGAGACCGCGCTGCAGGCGGCCAACGCGTTCCTGGCCGCCGCCTTTCCGAAACACTACGATTAACGTCAGCCCGGGGTTAGCAACAGCCGGCCAGCAAGACCGGCAAGACCAAAGAGGATGGAACAGCATGAAGAAACTCAGCCGACGCCTGACACTTACTTTGGCGCTCGCCGGCGCGCTGGCGTCTTCGGCGGCAGCGTTCGCCGTTGCCGCCGACAAGGACCTCATCGTGTTCGACTGGTCCGGCTATGAGGACCCCAGCTTCCACGGCAAATATGTCGAGAAGGACGGCGACTCGCCGACCTTCGCCTTCTTCGGCGATGAGGACGAGGCATTTGAGAAGATCCGCTCCGGCTTCAAGGCCGACCTCGGCCATCCGTGTTCGCAAAGCGTGGTGAAGTGGCGCGAGGCGGGGCTGTTGCAGCCGCTCGACACTTCCAAGATCGCCGGCTGGAAGGATCTCAACCCCGGCATCATGGCGATGAAGGACCTTGCCACCACCCCCGACGGCAAAGCCTGGTTCATGCCTTGGGACTGGGGTGACACGCAGCTCACCTTCAACTCCGACAAGATCGCCGAGAAGGACGTGCAGTCGCTGAAGGCCTTCGCCGATCCCAAGTATAAGGGACGCGTCTCGATCGGCGACAATGTCGACGACGCCTATGCGCTGGCCAGCCTCGCCATCGGGCTGAAGGACTGGACAAAGATGACGGACGAGCAGTTCAAGCAGGCGTCCGATTTCCTGCGCCAAGTGCACAAGAACGTGCGCTCCTACTGGACCGACACCACCGACATCGTGCAGCTGCTCTCAGGCGGCGAGGTCGATCTCGCCTGGGCCTGGAACGACGCGGCGGTGCAATCACAGGCCGCCGGCGTGCCGATCAAGTCCAAGAAGGATACCGAGGAGGGCATCTCGACCTGGGTGTGCGGCTATGTGCTGTTCAAGGACGCGCCCGGCAACATTGACAAGGCCTATGACTATCTCAATGCCGTCAACGATCCGGAAGTCGCCAAGGTGCTGGTCAAGGACTGGGGCTACGGCCAAGCCAACGCCAAGGGCATGGCCGGTGTCGACCAGGCGGTGCTCAAGGAAAAGGGCTACGACAACGTGGAAAAATGGGTCGACAAGACGCTGTTCCAGCAGCCGCTGCCTTCCGAGCTCAAGCTGAAGATGATCGCCGAGTTCGAGAAGATCAAGGCCGGCTATTGAACAGCAAGACCGAAAGCACCGACGTTGCAATCGTCGGCGCCGGCTTCACTGGCCTGTCGGCCGCGCTCGAATTGAAGCGCGCCGGCATCGATTTCCTTGTCCTGGAAGCGCGCGGCCGCGTCGGCGGTCGTGTGGAAGGTGTGCGAAACGGGCTCGGCGAGCTGATCGACAGCGGCGGCCAGTTCCTGTGCGAAGACATGCCGGAGCTGATGGCGCTGGCCAGGGCGCGCGGCAAGACCTTCGTCAAAACCTTTGTCGATGGCGATTTCATCACCCATCCACCGATGTCGGTCGACCAGGCCGGACAGACCTATGTGACCGCGATGGCGATCCGCGACCGCATGAACTGGACCGAGCCTGACGATCCCGCGATCGCCGGGCTGACCGTCGCCTCCTGGCTCGAACGCCAGACCGATCCGGTAGATGCCAAAGCCGCCTTCCGCTCGATGATCGAAGGACTGTGGTGCCTGGCGCTGGAAAAGGTGCCGCTCTGGTACCTGATCGACAATGATCGCCGCATCACCAACGACGTCCCGGAACTGCAATATTCTCTGCGCGAGACCATGCAGTCGCTGGCCGCGGACCTGGCGGGCGATCTCGGTGACCGGCTGCGGCTGAACGAGCCGGTCATTCGCGTCGAGCGCGGGCCGTCCGGCGTTCGTGTCGTCGTCGGCAGTGGCGCCGTCGAGGCGCGCGAGGTCCTGCTCGCCCTGCCGCCTGCGACGGCCAACAGGCTCGACTTTCGGCCTGCCTTGTCAACGGCCTTGAAGAAGGCGCTTGGCGTCTGGGAAAGCGGCGCGGTGGTCAAGATCCTCGTCCGCTATGCCAGGCCGTTCTGGCGCGAGCGCGATCTGAGCGGAATGGTTATGTGGCGCGACATGCCGGGCCTGTTTGCCTGCGATGCCAGCAGGGACGCCGAGCATGCAGCGCTCGTCGTCTTCATCGGTGGACCGCTGGCGCTGCGCTGCCGCAAGCTGGGTGCTGCGGCGTTGCGCGCCGAGGTCATTGCGAAGCTCGCGGATGCGCTCGGTCCGGACGCGGCCGATATTCTCGATTTCAGCCAGCGCGACTGGACGCATGACCGCTGGAGCGGCGGCGCCTATAGCGATCTCATCGTCGACGTGACGGCAAGAGATGCCGAGCGCACGATCCTTGCCGGCGCGCCGCCGATCCATTTTGCGTCGTCGGAAGTGTCGCCGTCCTTCCCCGCCTATGTCGAGGGCGCGATCGTGGCCGGACGCATCGCCGCCGGGAAGATTTTGGCGCGGCTTCAGTCCGCCATCGCCACCAGGGCCTCTGGGTCGTAGGCGAGACGGATCGGCGCGCCGACCGGAATGTCGTCGGCGCCGAAATCATTGGTCTCGGTCACTGAGAGCGGCTTTTCCAGCCCCTGGATTTCGACGATCAGATGCGTGATCTCGCCGAAATAGTGGCGCTCGACCACCGTGCCGGCGACCTCGAACTTGGCCGTCGCATTGTCCCAGAGCACGCGCAGCCGCTCCGGCCGGATGCCGAGCGTCGCCGCGCCGCCGTTGCGCACGAAGGCCTTCGGCTTGTCGGTCCTCACACGCCCGAAGCCAAGCGTGTCGACAACCAAGGACACGCCGTTCTCCTCGACGATCTCGGCCTTGACGAAATTCATGCCGCCGAGGAAGTCGGCGACCTGGCGGTTGACCGGGCGCTGGTAGATTTCCTTGGGCGAGGCGACCTGCGCGATACGGCCGCCGAACATGACGGCGATGCGGTCCGACATGGCCAAAGCCTCATACTGATCGTGCGTGACCAGCACGAAGGTGATGCCTACCGCCTGCTGCAGCCGGCGCAACTCGACCTGCATCTGCTCGCGCAGCTTCTTGTCGAGAGCCGATAGCGGCTCGTCGAGCAGCAGCACCTTGGGACGCATGACCAGCGCGCGGGCCAGCGCCACGCGCTGACGCTGGCCGCCGGAGAGTTCGGTGGCGCGGCGCTTGCCAAGGCCGGTCAGCGACACCTGCGCCAGCGCCTCCTCGACGCGGCGCTTTTCTTCGCCGCCCTGCAGTTTCAGCCGCTTCAGCCCGTAGGCGACGTTCTGCTCGACATTGAGATGCGGGAAGATCGCGTAGCTCTGGAAGACCATGTTGGTCGGACGCCGGTTGGCGGGAATGCCGTCCATCGGCTGGCCGTCGACCGCGATCGAGCCGCTGGTCGGCGTGTCGAAGCCGGCGATCATGCGCAAAAGCGTGGTCTTGCCGCAGCCGGACGGCCCGAGCAGCGAGAAGAACTCGCCCTCCCTGATCGCGAGCGATGCATTATCCAACGCCTTGAACGCGCCGTAGCTGCGCGTGACGTCGCGGATCTCGATCATGGTGCGATCGGACATCGTTCGCTCGGACTGGACCCGCTCAAGCATAGAGGCCTCCCTCGTTCTGGGTGCGTCTCGCCGCGCGGCGGCGCAGGATCTCGGCAACGGTCATCAGCACGAAGGACGCCGCCAACAGCAAGGTGCCGAGCGCCAGCACGCCGGGGAGCTTGGCCGCGAAGCGCAGCTGTCCCCAGATGTAGATCGGCAGCGTCGCCTCGGTGCCGGTGAGGAAGAAGGCGATGATGAACTCGTCGAGCGAGATGGTGAAGCAGGCCAGCAGGCTGGAGATGATCGCCGGCGCCACCATCGGCAGCGTCACGCGCCGGAAGGTGCCGAAGGCGCTTTCGCCGAGATCGGCGGAGGCTTCCTCGAGGCTGCGGTCGAAGCCTTCGAAGCCGGAGGTCAGCACCGTCATCGAATAGGGAATGCAGACCAGCACATGCCCAAGCACGACCGTGAACAGCGACAGGCTCAAGCCCAGTTGCAGCATCACCAGGAGCATCGAGATGGCAACGATGACCTCGGGCAGCACCAGCGGGGCCATGATCAGCCCGTTGACGGTGCGGCGGCCGGGATAGCGGTAGCGGGTGATCGAACGGGCAGCGAGAATGCCGAACACGGTCGACAGGATAGCGGCCGAGGCGCCGACAACCAAGCTGTTCCAGGTGGCGTCGATCAGTGCCGGCGTGCGCGGCAGGTCCTGGTACCAATGCAGCGTGACGCCTGAGAGCGGGAATTTCGGCGTCGCCGCGGTGTTGATCGAGAAGATCGGCAGGAAGATCACCGGCAGATAGAGGAAGAGGATGTAGAGCGCGGCGTAGCTCGACAGCCAGCTTGGCAGGTAACGTCTGATCGCCGTCATCGCGCCAGCCTCTGCAGCGCGCGGATGACCAGCACCGCGGCGCCGGCCATCAGCGAGACGATGACCATGGTGGTGACGGAGAGTGCTGCGCCGAGCGGCCAGTTCGACGCCTTGCCGAATTGCGCCTGGATCGCGTTGGCGATCATGACGCCGTCTTTGCCGCCGACTAGCTTCGGCGTGACGTAGTCGCCGACGGTCGGGATCATGACGATCAGCGCCGCTGAGATGACGCCTGGCGTCGACAGCGGCAAGGTCACGCGCAGAAAGGAGCGCAGCGGCCCGTCGCCGAGATCGGTCGCCGCTTCGACCAGGGTGCGGTCGACCTTCTCCAGCGAAACGAAGATGGGCAGGATGGCGAAGGTCGCCCAGGCGTGGGTCAGCGTGATGATGACCGCGTTGGAATTGTAGAGCAGCGCAGTCGACGGCTCGTCGATGAGACCGAGGCCCATCAGGCCGGAATTGAGCACGCCGTTGTAGCCGAGGATCACCTTCCACGACATCACGCGCAGCAGGTAGCTGGTCCAGAACGGGATGGTGATGAGGAACAGCCAGAGGCTCTTCTGGCGGCCGCCATGGAAGGAAATGAAATAGGCGATCGGATAGGCGAGCAGCACGGTGAGCAGGCTGACCGTCAGCGAGATGTAGAGCGAGCGCCAGAGCAGGTCGCGGTAGATCGGCTCGGTCAGCGCGATCCGATAATTCTCCAGCGTGAATGTGTGGTCGATGGTCAGGTAGTCCTGCGTCCAGAAGGAATGGGCTATAACAACCAGGATCGGCAGGACGAGAAGGATGAGCGCGTAAAGGAAGGTCGGGCTGATCAGCGCAATGCCCTGGACGGCTTCCGACTGCAGAAGGGGACTTCGTCTGGCTCTCGCCATGCGCAGCGGGGGCGACCCTTCCGCGGCGGCCGTCATTGCAGCGCTCCGGGCGTGATTGCAGTTGCCGGCTCGGACTGTCCCGCCATACGGCCTTCCCATTGATCAGCGCCGACTGCCTGGTCCCAATTTATGTGCCCGGAGCGATCACTCCAGACTTGCCGGCTTTCTTTCATCATGAGCGCATCCACCGATTGAAATCAAGCGCTATTTCTGCAATATTGATTGAATGGACATTCAAAATGAAGTGACGAAAAGCCGAATTTCCATGGCTTCCCGCTTCGTTTCATGTCTCTGGAAATCACCGCAACGGACCATGCGAGGCTAAGATGGCGGCTGC
The DNA here is from genome assembly GCF_001672435.1 of Mesorhizobium sp. AA23. Lineage (NCBI taxonomy): Bacteria > Pseudomonadati > Pseudomonadota > Alphaproteobacteria > Hyphomicrobiales > Phyllobacteriaceae > Mesorhizobium > Mesorhizobium sp. AA23. The sequence continues at coordinate 454,652 of NZ_LYTP01000001.1, read as the reverse complement.
ACGAGAGATCAAGGCGAGGGAAGTTGTCGAGCCCGGGGACGACGATGCGGTCGAGCTGGCCAAGCGCCATCTGGTCCAGCCCTGGCCCTATGCCGGTTCGGTCGGCGCCGAGGCACGGGCGCTGATCGGCGAGGGCGAGGGCATCTACATCACCGACGCATCCGGCAAGCGGCTGATCGACGGTCCGGCCGGCATGTGGTGCATCAATGTCGGGCATCGCCGCGAGGAACTGGCAAGGGTGATGTACGACCAGGCGATGGCGCTGTCCTACAACACGCCTTGGTATACGATGAATGCGCCCTCAGCCGAGCTTGCGAGACGCATCGCCGATGCCGCTCCCGGCGATCTCAGTCACACCTTCTTCACCACCGGTGGCTCGTCGGCGGTGGAGACGGCGCTGCGCTTCATGCAGTTCTACAACAATGTGCGCGGCAGGCCGGAGAAGAAGCTGATCCTCAGCCGCGGCGGCGCCTATCACGGCTCGACCTACCTGTCGGCCTCGCTCAACGGCCGCCCGCGCGACCGGCACTGGATGGATGGTGCCGACGAGCTGGTAATCAAGCTCTCCTCGCCCGATCCGTTCCGACGGCCGAAGGAGATGAGCATCGACGCCTTCACCGATTTCCTCGTCGACCAGTTCCGCGACACGGTCGCGCGCGTCGGCGCCGGTCGCATCGGCGCCTTTGTGGGCGAACCGGTGCAAGCTTCGGGCGGCGTCGTCGTGCCGCCGGACGGATACCTGAACCGCATCCGTGAGATCTGCCGCGAGAACGAGATACTCTATGTCTCGGACGAGGTGGTGACCGGCTTCGGACGGCTCGGCCATCTTTTTGCCTCAGGCGACGTGTTCGGCCTCGATCCGGACATGATCACCTTCGCCAAGGGGGTGACCTCGGGCTATTTCCCGCTTGGCGGCATGATCATCTCGGAGCGGCTGCTGGAGGAACTGCGCCGCTCCAACCATCCCGATGCGCTGTTTGGCCATGGCCTCACCTACACCAGCCATCCGATCGGCTGCGCCGTCGCGCTGAAGAACCTCGATCTTTTGGAAGAGGGCGTGCTTCAGCATGCGCGCGAGATCGCGCCCTATTTCCAGGCGCGCCTGAAAACGCTCGAGGAACTGCCGCTGGTCGGCGAGGTACGCGGCGCCGGCCTGATGGCTTGCGTCGAATGCGTCGCCGACCGCGAGAGCAAGGATCCGCTGCAGCTCGACAAGGATGTGGGAAAGCGTATCGACGCGCATTGCCATGAGCTCGGTCTCTTGGTGCGGCCGCTGATCAACATGTGCGTGATGTCGCCGCCGCTCATCATCAGCCGCGAGCAGATCGACGACATGGTCGCGATCCTGCGCGAAGGCATCTCGCGCACGATGGATGATCTGAGGAAGGAAGGCGTCTGGCGGGGGTGAGAGAGCGCCCCTCTCCCCGTTCTACGGGGAGTGTAGCCGGCGGGTGAGGGGCAGCGCCAGCTTGCGAGATTTAGTTCAGACGCTCCCTGAGGTTCGGGAGCCAGAGCCAATTGTGAGGCGCTTGCACTGCCCCGCCCTTCGGGCACCTTCTCCCCGTGTAACAGGGAGAAGGGAAGACGCTCACCCCTTCGACCGCAGCGCGTCGTTCAATCCCCACATGTCCTTTTCCTCCGGTGCGGTCTCCAAGTTCAGCACCGGCACCTGCCTGCGCAGATGGTCGTGGTGGGTGCGCACGCCATATTCGAGGTCGGAGAGGTAGAAGCCCCCGAACGCCTCGGAGAGCATGGATTCGTTCGACCAGACGGAGAGCTGGACATCCTCGTTCATGGTGTCGCGGTCGATGCGGTAGGCAAGGTAGCGCGCCGCCGCCTGCTCCCGCGTCTCGTCCTTGTAGCGATAGATCGCGCCGCGCAGCAGCGTCTCGCCGGTGGACAGCGGGAACTCCTGATAGAACTGCACCGATTCCGGCATGATCGACAGCGCGTTGTTGGGGAAGATGCCGTAATAGATCCAGGCTTTGCGCAGATGCTCCGGCAGGTGCGTCGGCTCGGGCGCTATTTTGATGTACTGGCTGACGCTCCAGCGCCGCCCGGCATGCGGGTTGTAGGTGGCGAAGGACCGCGACACGCCGTTGACGAAGGGTTCGTCGAAATAGGTCGCGCCGTAGAGGTCCTGCAGCGCCGGATGCGCCATGGCGACGTGATAGCCCTCATTGTCGACGTCGCGCACCGATTTCCAGTTGACCGGTGATTTCTGGGTCCAGATGCCCAAGCACGGCACCATGTCGGCAACATTGTAATGGGCGATCTCCGCCTCGATCGGCTTCAAGAGTTCAGCCACGGAAGGCTGCGGGCCACCGTTGCGGAAGCGGATGAAGATGAAGCCCATCCAGACTTCGAGATCGAGCGGCATCAGCCCGAACTCGGTCTTGTCGAGTTCCGGGAAGGAGCGCGGACGGGCAGCCCCCCGCAGCGTGCCGTCGAGATTGTAGACCCAGCCGTGGAACGGGCAGATCAGCGCGTTCTTGCAGGTGCCCTGGCTGTCGGCGACGACGCGGCTGCCCCGATGACGGCACATGTTGTTGAAGGCACGCACGACGCCGTCCTTGCCGCGCACGATCAGCGCCCGCTCGCCGATGACGTCCATCGTCAGATAGTCGCCCGGATTTGGCACGTCGGAGACATGGCCGGCGATCTGCCAGTGATTGCGGAAGACGTATTCCTTCTCAAGCTCGAGAAGGGCGTTGGAGTGGTAACTCCACCCCGGCAAACCCCGCCGGTCCCAATCGTTGGGGATCGCCACGTCACGCAGGTGCGGGTTCATGAAAATGCTCTCGTTTTGTTGAATGCTCGTTCAATAAAAACACATTTTCCGTTAAAATGCAATGGCTTGTGAAAGTATGGAAATTTCATGCCGACCGGCTTGCAGTCATCCGAGCCGAGAAAATCCCGGAAAATCCGAGCCTTAACCAGGAGTGCAAAACGGCGGTTCCAGCTTCGGATCCGCAGTTTGTGAGGGCACCGTTTCGACGCGCTTCGCGCATCGGACGATCGCGACAGCCATGCCAATTCTGCGCCTGTGTGAGGTCGCTTACAGTCCGCCGCATCCGACAGGAGCAAAAGGAACAGAAGCGATCCCCGTTTCAGTCCTGTTACATGGGCCATCCCGCCCTATCATCCGGCTGTTACGTGGTGCGGTTAAGTTCGTTTCAAGGAAAAAAGAAAGATAACGAAGGGAACAGCCGATGTTTGCCAAAGTCCGGATCGCCGATGCCAGCCGCCGCTCTTATGGTCCCGAGCGCAATGATCGCCGTCCGAAGCTGGCGTTGCGCCAGCGCGCCAGCGACCATCCGATGATGATGTTCATGCTGCTGAGCGTTGCCGCCTTCGCCAGCATGGTGCTTGCGCCAGCCGCGGGTCCCGCTTTCGCCTCGATCAATCCTCCGGCCAATGTCGTGGAGGGCGCGCCGACGACGCTCAAAACCGCGCGCCTGCCGCAGTCGCAAGTCGAATTCGCCTGCAAAGGGCAGAGCTGGGGCGCCGAGAACGCCGAATGCCTGCGTGCCATTGCCGAGCAGTCCGGTCAGCACCGGGCCCGAGCTGTGCGTATGATCGCCAATGCCGCGCCGCTGACCGACACCCCGAACGTGTTTTAGGCTCCCCTGAGCGCACCCTCCGCGCTCCAGTCAGGCTCCCGCCGCAAAGTCGGTCGGGAGCCTCTTTTTTCGAATCCGACGATATCCAGGTGAAGCCGCAGAGGGAGCAATTTCAGATGTCGGCGCCGTTGTCGGCCGCCGCGACATCGGCAACGGTCGCAAGGATGCCGCGGACGTCGAGCGTCGAGAAGGGCTTCTCCAGGATCTGCGGCCGCTGCTGCGGCGGCAGTGCCTCAATCTCGGCCTTGGCGCCGATGAGGTCGCCGGTGACCAGCACGAAACGCTGCGCCAGCCTCGGCCGTTCGGCCAGCAATTCACGGTAGATCGAGATGCCGCTGGTGCCCGGCATGCGCAGGTCGGAAAACACGATGTCCGGCGGCATATGCCCGCTCAGAACCTCGCCGGCGGACGTCCAGCTTGGCACGAGACGCGACTTGAGCCCCATGAGCTCCAATATGTCGGACAGCGAAGCGGCGACGTCGGGCTCGTCGTCGATGATCAGCGCATGGCGCAACCCGCTCGACCGCGCTGGACCCTCGCCGGCCTTTGCCGCATTGCCGGCAATCGCCGGCAACTGGACGACGAAGCGCGCGCCGTGCGGCTGCACCTCTTCGAACCAGATGTTGCCGTTGTGGCGCTCGACGATCGATTTCGAGATCGACAGGCCGATGCCGGTACCGACGCCGACCGGCTTGGTGGTGAAGTAGGATTCGAAGATGCGTGAGCGGATCGCATCGGGAATGCCGGGTCCGTTGTCCTCGACCGAGAAGCCCGGATTGCCGCGCTCGCTGCGAAAGGTCCGCACCTTGATGCGCCGCTCGCCGGTGAAGCCGGCAAGCGCATGCTGGCTGTTGATGAGGAAGTTGGCCGCGACCTGCGTGACATGGTCGGCGTCGGCCATGGCGAGCAGCGGGCCGTTGGCGAAGTCGGCGTCGATGATGATGCCGCTGGAGCGCGCACCATAGGCGGTCACTTCGAGCGCCGAGCGCATCACCTGGTTGAGGTCGGTTTCGGCCTGCTCGGTCGGATGCAGGCGCACCATCGACAGGAAGCTCTTGACGATGCGCCCGCAGCGTTCGGCGGCCGCGCGCACCTTTTCGGCGCGCACCTTGGTCTGCGGGTCGGCCGCGAATTCATGCAGCAGCGTCGATTGTGCGACCACAACCGCCAGCGGGTTGTTGAGCTCATGCGAGACGCCGGCGAGCAGCGAGCCCATTGCCGCCATCTTCTCATTCTGGTGCAGCTTCTCGCGCTGGCGGTTGATCTCTTCTTCGGCGTGCAGCTTCTCGCGCAGGTCGCGGATCGAGCCGAAGATGAGCCGGCGGTCGGCAACCCTCATCTCCGTCGCGGTCAGCTCGATCGGAAAGATCTCGCCGGCCGCGTTCTGGGTCACTGTCTCCAGCCGCTGGCCAACCATCGGCGCGCCCCGTCCGGCCATGTACTCGGCGCCCGATGAATAACCCTTGCGGTAATAGTGCGGCACGATCGTGTCGATCAGATCCTTGCCGAGGATGTCGCTGCGCTTGAAGCCGAACATCTTCTCGGCGGCCGGATTGAATTCGATGATGGAGCCGGCCTCGTCGATGACGATGATGGCGTCGAGCGAAGCCTGCAGCATGGTGCGGCGGATAACCTCGCTGGCATGCGCCTCTGAGGGCGAGCGCTCGATGGCGTCGCCGATGGCGAGCGCGATGATGTGAAGCGTCGCCTCCTCTTCATCCGTCCATTCGCGTTCGGCCGCGCAGTCATTGACCGCCAGAGTGCCCCAGAGATGGCCGTGGGCGAAGACCGACACCGAAATGAAGGATTTTATGTTCTGCTTCTCGAAGTCGGCCCGCAGGAAACCATCGAGGTCGCGCGTGTGGCCGGCGAAGACCTTGCCCTGGCGCTCATCCTCCTGCAACTGCTCCAGGAGCGGATCGGAGTTGATGATCGACTGCATGATCACGGTAGGCGATGCGAGCTCGCCGCCAAAAGCAGGGTCGATCCAATAGGAGGCCACGGACTGGGCGAAGCCCTCGCCCGGCAACTCGCGCAAACGGAAGAGAATGCCGCGCTGGCAGTCCAACGAACGGCACAGTGCCTCCAGTATGCTGTCGATCTCGCGCTGCCAGTCGCCTGCTTCGCGCAAGCGGCGAACGACATGGACGGCCGCCATCGCGGCGCCCTGGCGGGAGCCGTGCATTTCTGTCCGTGCGGCCTCAGCTGTCATCGTCGAACGTCATCTCCGGGGCCATATCGGTAAACCATCAAATCCAGCACACAAGCCCGAAAATCGACAACGGTTTTCTGGGGGCATGCCGCCGGACCGGAATGCTACAGCGTCGATTGCGTATCCGGAAGGTGCGCGGCGCCGGAGTCAGTTGCCGTCGCCAGCCGGCAGCGAGAAGATGTAGCCTTCGCCGCGAACCGTGCGCAGGAATTTCGGATTGGCGGGGTCCGCCTCGATCTTCTTCCTCAGACGCATGATGCGGATGTCGACAGCGCGCGACGATTCCGGGTCTTCCACGAAGCCGATCGCCTCCGAGATCGCCGCCCGCGTCAGAAGCCGGTTGGCGCGGGTGAGGAAAACTTCCAGCACGTCGAACTCGCTCTTGGCCATCTCGATGACCGCGCCATTGGCGCCGGTCACCAGCCTGCCGTCGAAATCGGCCTGGAAGCTGCCGAAATTCATGAAGCGGCGCGTGCCGGCCTCGGTCTTCGCGGCCTGCGGGGCGACCGGCTGCGGCACGCGGCGCAGCACACTGCGGACCCTCGCCAGCACTTCGCGCAACTCATAGGGCTTCACGATGTAGTCGTCGGCGCCGAGTTCCAGGCCGACGATGCGGTCGAGCGCGGTGCCGGCGGCGGTGGCGTAGATGATGCCGATCTGCGTCTTGGAACGCAGCCAGCGGCCGAGCGACAGGCCGTCCTCGCCGGGCATGGCGATGTCGAGGATGGCGAGGTGGAAGGGTTGCGCCTCGAGCAGGCTGCGCGCCGCCGCGGCATTCTCGGCCGTGGCAACGTCATAGCCGCTGGCGCCGAGATACTCGGCGACCGCTTCCCTCAGATCCGGCTCGTCCTCGACGACAATGATGCGCGCCTTCACAATGGTCTCGCTCCCGCTTTCAGCGGAAAGTAGATTGGGTATAAACATGATGTCCAGCGCTCATCTCGAGTTGTCCGTGGCGGAGTGGAGAAAATGGCAGCACGATCCGTCGTCGCGCTTGTGTCCGTTGCCGAAGTGGTGGCCGGCGACCTGGCCGACCATCTCGAGCGGCGCGGGCACGATGTGCGTCAGGCGCGCCAGCCCTGGGAGGCGGAGTCGCTGCTTTCGGCAGGCGGCATCGACGTCGTGGTCGTCGGTGACGACGTGACCCAGGCGGAGGGGCGCGAACTGCTCAAGCGCTATAGTAGCCAAGGCGGGGGCGGCGAGGGTGGCTGCGACTTCATCCTGATCTGCCGGCCCGCCGATCTCGTCGACAAGGTGCTGGCGCTGGAACTCGGCGCTGCCGACGTGATCGAAAGCCCGCTCAATGTGCGCGAGCTCGCGGCGCGCATCGGCCGCCTGCTGACGCGGCGCGGCCGCAACCCCCAGGAACTGATCGTGCTGGAGAATGCGACCGTCGACTTGAGGTCGGCCATGGTCATGCATCGTTCCGGCGCCGAGGATCAGCTGTCGCCGGGGCAGGTGGCGCTGTTGAGATTGTTTCTGGCGAGCCCGCGAAAGGTGCTGACGCGCGACGACATCATTGCCGCCGCGCCCGCCGAGAATACCGACGCTTTCGACCGCTCGATCGATTCGCGCATCGTGAGGCTGCGCCGTAAGCTCGATACGGAGACCATCACCACGATCAGGGGTGCCGGTTACCGGTTCGATCCGCCGACGCCGCGCACCGACTGAGGCGAGGGCCACCAGGTCTTTTCCTCGATCTTGCATCGGATTTCCAAAACCGCTTCGCACTTTTGGATCCGACGCCGGTGCCTAGCGCACCACGAGGATCGAGGGGCCGGACGGCAATTCGGCGCTGGCGGCGATCTCGGCGTGGGCGCGCTCCTTGAGCAGCACCGTTGCAAGCGCGGCAAAGCCAAGCAGCCCCTGGGCATAAAGCAGTGCGGACAGCACCGAAGCGGCAAATTTCGTCTTCATAACTCAATCCCCAATTCGATAGTCGTCGATGCTTCAGGAAACTCCCGAAGCGCCCGCGCCGCTTACGGAGCCCCCCGCTGCGGCGCGGGCCTTCGGTCCTCTCGGCAGCAAGTAGCCGGAGGGGCCGCGCATCCCTATCAGCCGAAGACCGACCCGCCAGAGGGCCCTCAGCCGGTTGACGCGCAGGCTGGAGATGATCCAGACCGTGGCGATGAACAGTGCGGTGTGCAGTGTCGAAACCTCGCCGGAATTCATGGCGCCAAGCGCCGTCACAGGGTTCCCGGCGACAGAGCCGACAGCACGGAGGATGCCTGCCGAGACGCCGACCCTGAGAAACCAGGTGCGAACTTTCGATTTCCTGCCCATTTTCGTTTGCTGATGTCTGTTCCCGTGACCTCGACATTGCTGCGGGCCTGTATCCGCATCATGCCGCGCAAGTCGCGTTTTGTTGCAATTCGGTTTCGAGATTAGGAGAAAGGCATTCATATCAAGGCGATATACGCTTTGCCCGCCGGTTTCGGCCTGCTTGGTATCGCCGGCAGCCGGTCCAAGGGAGCGTGTTCTCTGGAATTAGGCCGTTAACTTAGAGAAACGAATTCGAAACATTAACGCACATTAAGCGAAATAGGCCTGAAACAGGCGATCCCGATAAGACGATCCATCGAAATTGCAGCCGGCCCGACCGGCAAAAGAGAGAGGGATCGTCATGCATACCGCCATTTCAGCCAAGCTCATCCACGTCACCGCCGCCGCGCTCACCGGCGCGGCTTTGCTCTTCGGCAGCAACGCCGCTCATGCCAACCAGCTCGTCGCCCGGGTTTCGCTGTCGCAGCAGATCATGGAAGTCACGGTCGACGGCCGGCCGACCTTCACCTGGAAAGTGTCGACGGGCGACAGGGGGCACATCACGCCGACAGGGTCATTCAAGCCGACCCGCATGCATGAGATGTGGTATTCGAAGAAGTACGACAATGCGCCGATGCCGCATTCGGTCTTCTTCAGCGGCGGCTATGCGGTGCATGCGACCTATGCCATCAAGCATCTTGGCAGGCCAGCCTCGCATGGCTGCGTGCGTTTGCATCCCGATGCGGCGGCCGACTTCTATCAGCTCGTGGAGGCCTTCGGCCCGGGCAACACCAGCATCCTCATCGTAAAGTAACGGGTCAAGTAGCGGGCGGATTGCCGCCTTCAAGCCAGGTTCGACGCAATTCCGGACGGAAGGCCACGGCGAAGTCGCCGAGCAACCGTTCCACACTTTGTCCTGGAATTGCTCTGGCGCCGAAGCCGTGGGGCGACCGCCTAAAAAAGAGGCCGGGGTTTTCCGGCCTCTTTTTTGTTTTTGGAGCAGTCCTGGATTGCTTCAGGTGGGCAGCGCCGGCATCAGCTTCGGATCGGGCTTCTCGGCGAGATGCGGCAGGTCCTTGCTGGCGATGAAGGTGTAGAACATCGGCACGACGAACAGCGTGAACATCGTGCCGACCAGAATGCCGGTGAAGATGACGAGGCCCATCGAGTAGCGCGCTGCGGCGCCCGCGCCGCTGGAGATGATCAGCGGCACCACGCCGAGTGCCATCGCGGCCGTCGTCATCAGGATCGGCCGCAGGCGCACCTTGGCCGAGGCGATGATGGCATCGCGGCGCCGCATGCCATGGATTTCGCGCTGCTGGTTGGCGAATTCCACCAAAAGGATGCCGTGCTTGGTGATGAGGCCGATCAGCGTGATCAGTCCGACCTGCGTGTAGATGTTGAGCGTTCCGAGGCCGATATTGAGCGGCACGATGGCACCGAAGATCGAAAGCGGCACCGCCATCATGATGATTAGCGGATCGCGGAAGCTTTCGAACTGAGCGGCCAGAACCAAGTAGATCACGATCACGGCGGCCGCGAAGGCGATCAGGATGGTGTTGCCCTGCTCCTTTTCCTGCCGCGATTGGCCGGAATAGTCGATGAAGAAGGTGTCGGGCAGCGTTTCCCTGGCCAGATCCTCCAGCACTTTCAATCCGTCGCCGGTGGTCACGCCGGGCAAGGGCAGGGCGGAGATGGTGGCCGAGTTCAGCTGGTTGAACTGCTCGATCGCTGCCGGCGAGGCGTTGGTCGAGATATGCACCACCGCCGACAGCGGCACCATCTTGCCGTCGACGCTGCGCACGAAATACTCGCCGAGCTTCGCCGGATTGTCGCGGAACTCCTGCGGCACCTGTGGGATGATGTCATAGCTGTTGGAGTCGCGATCGAACTGCGCCACTTCGGCGCCGCCGACCAGCAGCGTCAGCGTGTTGCCGATGTCGGCGATGGGCAGGTTCAGCGCCGCTGCGCGCTCGCGGTCGATGGTGACGGTGACCTGCGGCGCGTCATAGGACATCGAGTTCTGCACGACGATGAAGCGGCCTGAAGCCTGCGCCTTGTTCTTGATCTTCTCGGCCTGGTCGAAGACTTCCGAGGGATCGCCGGTCGAGCGAACCACCATCGAGATCGGCAGGCCGCCGCCCGAGCCGGGCAGCGTCGGCGGCGCGAAGACGAAAGCCTCGACGCCGGCGACCTTGGCCAAGCGACCGGTGATGTCGGTCTGGATCTCCTTCGAACTGCGCTGCCGTTCGGCCCAATCCTTGAAGGCAAAGCCGACAAAAGCGCCGTTGGTGGCGCCGCCGAAGGCGACCGCCGAGAACTGCGCCCGCGTTTCCGGAATGTCCTTAACAAGACCGAGGATCTGGTTGACGTAGGTCTCGGTGTAGTCCGAGGTCGCGTAGCGCGGGGCGGTTACGATCGAAAGCAGGAAGCCCTGGTCTTCTTCCGGCGCTAGTTCGGTCGAGGTCTTGGTGAACATGAAGCCGGTGAGCGCAACCAGCGCGACGACGATGATAAAGGTAACCGGCCTGTTTCTGAGCGAAGCCGTCACGGCCCGCTCGTAGACGCGCTCGACACGGCTGAAGGTGCCGTCGACGATGCGCTGGAAGCGGCCGTGCGCGCCGGCCTTCAAGAGGCGAGCCGACATCATCGGCGTGATGGTCACCGCAATCAGGCCGGACAGCACCACGGAGCCGGCCAACGTGACCGCGAACTCGCGGAACAGCGCGCCGGTCAGGCCGCCGGTGAAGGCAAGCGGCGCAAACACGGCGGCCAGCGTAATGGTCATGGCGACGATTGCCGAGAAGATCTCGCGCATGCCGTTGAAGGCCGCCTGCATCGGCGACATACCGTCTTCCTCCATATGGCGGTGGATGTTCTCCACCACCACGATGGCGTCGTCGACCACAAGGCCGATCGCCAGCACCATGGCAAGCAGCGACAGAAGGTTGATCGAATAGCCTACCGCAAACAGAATGAAACAGACGCCAATCAGCGACAGAGGGATGGTCACGATCGGCATCATCACCGAGCGGAAGGATCCGAGGAAGAGCAGGATTACGAGAATGACGATGGCGACAGCCTCGCCGATGGTCTTGAACACCTCCTCGATCGAGGCGCTGATCTGCTCGGTGGAATCGTAGACGATCTCGATCGTCATGCCCTTCGGCAAGGTATCCTGGATTACCGGCACGATCTTGTGGATAGCCTCGGCCGTCGTCAGCGGATTGGCGGCGGGCGTCGGGAAGATGGCCAGGAAGGTGCCCGGCTTGCCGTTGAAGCTCACCCTTGTGTCGGTGCTGGCGGCGGCAAGCTCGACCCGCGCCACGTCGCGCAGCCGCACCACTTGGCCGTCGGTCGAGCGGATGGGGAGCTGCGCGAAGGCTTCCGGCGTCTGCAGGGTCGAGTGAACCGCGATCGAGGAGACCACATACTCGTTCTGCGTGTTGCCGGGCGCGGACAGGAAATTGGAATTGTTGATCGCAGTCAGCACGTCGGCGGCCGTGGCGCCGCGGGCGGCGAGCCTGACCGGGTCGATCCAGACCCGCATCGAATATTCCTCGGCGCCGAAGATCTGGACGTCGGCGACGCCTTCCACCGTCGAGATGCGCGGCCGCACGACGCGCTCGATGTACTCGGTCAACTGCTCCTTGGTCATGTTCGGATTCTGCATCGAGATATACATCATCGCGAACTGCTGGCCGGTGCCCTTGACGATCACCGGATCCTTGGCGGCATCCGGCAAGGTGCCGCGCACGCCTTGAACCTTGGACAGTACCTCGGTCAACGCAACATCGGGGTTGGAGCCGAGCTTCATCTGCACGGTCACCGTGCTCGAAGACGGGCGGCTCGACGAGGTGACGTAGTCGATGTTTTCCGTCGAGGCGACGGCGCGCGCGATCGGCGCGGAGATGAAGCCCTGAATCAGATCGGCGCTGGCTCCGGGATAGGCCGTGGTGATGGTGATCGCCGTCTCGTCAACCTTCGGATACTGGCGGATCGACAGGTTGAAGATGGCCTGGAAACCCAGGAGCAGGATCATGCAGGCCAGCACCGTCGAGAGGACGGGGCGGCGAATGAAGATATCGGAAAAGCTCATTGCTGAACCTGCTTGTTTGCCGATTTGCTGGGATCAACGGTGTTGTCGACCGCAACGGACATGCCGTTGAAGAGCCGGTTCTGACCGGCGGTCACGACCTGGTCGCCGGCCTTCAGGCCTTCGACGATCTCGACCATGCCGTTGTCGCGGCGGCCGAGCTTGACGAAGACCTGCGATAGAACGAGCGCCGGTTGCTGCCCGGTTTCGGCCGGCTTTTGAGCGTTCTCAGCCGGCTTCGCGGCGCTGTCGGCGGCGTTTGCCGTATCGGAGGCCGGCTTCGAGGCATCGGCTTGCGGCCTGGCTGCATCGCCGGCAGGCTTCTCCGCGCCGGACTTCTGGTCTTCCGGTTTTGCTGGCGCGGCAGCGCCGGCCTCAGCGGGCTTGGGCGGCACCACCACGAAGACATAGTCGCCGTACAGGCTTGAGGTCACCGCCGTCTGCGGCACCGAGATGACGTTGCTTTCCTCCGGCAACTCAACGCGGATTTGCACGAACTGGCCCGGGGTCAGCTTGCCCTCCGGGTTGGCGACCTCTCCGCGGATCGACACCAGCCGGCTTGCCGGGTCGATCTTGGGATCGATGCCGCGGATCGAACCGGCAAAGGACATGTCGGCAGCATTGCTGCCGATCCGCACCGTCTGGCCGATCTTCAGCAGCGGCAGCTGCTGTTCGGGCACGGTGAAGTCGACCCGCATCGTGTCCAGATCCTGGATCGTGACGACTGAGTTGCCGGGCGCCAGATACTGGCCAATGTCGATCTTTGGAATGCCGACCGTCCCGGTGAAGGGAGCTGCGAGTTGCTTTTGGTCGAGCACGGCTTGCAGCTTGTTCACTTGCGCGGCCGATGCGGTCGCCGCCGCGCGCGCGGCATCAAGCGTAGCGTCGGTGCCGACGCCACGCCGCTGCAATTCCAGCGCGCGGGTCAGCGCCGCCTGGTCGGATGCGGCCTGAGCCTTCTGCGCCACCAGATCGGCCTTCTCGACGGCATCGTCGAGCTGCAGAAGCACAGCGTCGGCCGCGACCTTCTGGTTGGCGTGGAAGAGGATGTCCTTGACGATGCCGGCCGTCTCGACGGTCAGGTCGACACCGCGCACGGCGTTGACGGTGCCGATCGCCTCGACGCCGGGCGTCCAGTTCGAAGGCTTCGCCACGATGGTCGACACTGTCGCCGCCGGCGGTTTCATGGTGGCGAAAAACTGCTTGATCGCATTGTCGCGAAACAGGTTGAAGCCGACGATGCCGGCGCACACCACGGCGAGCAGCAGCAGAATTCCGGTGATGATGAAGAAGCGCTTCACGGATAGTTCCCCTCGAGCCGGCAACCGGCAACGTCAATTGCCGGGACACATATCGACGATAAATCCCGATTTCAAATTGCGGGCGCCTTACTGTACCGTCTGGACGGTCTTGTCAATTCCACAAGGCCTAATGTAAGGGAAGGCGTGATGAAAGCTCGCAGGGCAAACTCGCGCGACAGGATACTTGCAGCGGCAGCCGACGTGGCGCGCGAGGCGGGCCCGGGAAGCCTGTCGCTCGACGCCATCGCGAATCGGGCCGGCGTGTCGAAGGGCGGTCTGCTCTACAATTTCCCGACCAAGGCCAAGCTGATGCAGGGGCTGGTCGAGAATTACCTCAATGCTTTCGAGCAGGCGCTCGAAGAACGCACGGCCGAGGCAAGCGATGAAAGCGCGCTCGCGGCCTACATACGGCTCTCGGCCGATGATTGCGAGAAGCCGAAACCTTCGGCCTCCTGGATGTTCTCCGCGATCGCCGAGGATCCGGAATTCCTGACGCCGATCAAAGCCTTCAAGCGGCAGCTGTTCGAACGGCTGAAGGAGGAAACAGACGACCTCGGCTCGCTGCTGGTTTGTTTCCTCGCCATCGAGGGGCTGCGCAGCATGAATCTTTTCGATTCAGACGTGCTGTCGCAGCAGGAGCACAGGCTCCTGGTTTCCTCGCTGCTCAAGATAGCCGGATAGGTCGCAGGCCTCACATCAGCGGCGGCAAAGACCGCCCTAGGACCGCCCGCTTCCTATCGCTCGAACTGCATCACAACATTGTAATCGCACCGAAATACGGGCATGGCATTGTTATGTTGCGACGCACAAACTATGTGCTTCAACAGTCCCTCCCTCCACGTGCGAGATCTGCCATGGGTTCCCTGTCCTCAAAGAATGCGCTCGTCACTGGCTCGACCAGCGGCATCGGCCTTGCAACCGCCCGCGCCTTTGCCGCCGAGGGCGCCAACGTCACCATCAACGGCCTGGGCGATGCCGCGGCGATCGAAAAGGAGCGCGCCGGCATCGAGAGGGATTTCGGCGTCAAGTGCCGCTATTCCGGCGCCAACATGATGGACGGCGGGGCGGTCACCGCCATGATCCGCGAGGCCGAGGAGGCGTTCGGCAGCCTCGACATCCTGGTCAACAATGCCGGCATCCAGCATGTCGCGCCGATAGACGAATTCCCCGACGACAAGTGGGAAGCAATCATCCGCATCAACCTGCTTGCCGCCTTCTATGCCATCAAGGCGGCGCTGCCGGGCATGAAGAGCCGCAAATGGGGCCGCATCATCAACACGGCTTCGGCCCATGCGTTGGTCGCCTCGCCGTTCAAGTCGGCCTATGTCTCTGCCAAGCACGGCATCGCAGGTCTGACCAAGACGGTGGCGCTGGAAGTCGCGCAGGATGGCATCACCGTCAATGCGATCGCGCCCGGTTATGTCTGGACGCCGCTGGTCGAGAAGCAGATCCCCGACACGATGAAGGCGCGCGGCATGACCGAGGAACAGGTCAAGCACGATGTGCTGCTTGCCGCGCAGCCGACCAAAGAGTTCGTCAGCGTTGAGGAATTGGCGGCACTGGCGCTGTTCCTGTGCTCGGATGCGGCCAAGCAGATGACCGGCACGACCCTGCCGATGGATGGCGGTTGGACGGCGCAGTAAGTGCAGCTTCCAAAGAAGGTGCGGGCCGCGCCTTCCTCGACAAGAATTCTTGACAATCGTAGGGGAGCGTTCCAGCATCCTGGCTAAGGGGTTCCCCGCGACGACCCCGTGAGGCGTCAGCCCAACGATCGCGTCCAAACTCTCTTCGTTCAGGAGGTGGACGCCATGCCGTCAACAACTCAGATCACAGTGCCGCAGCTTGCTCGACTGGTCGGCCTGCCGGATGCACCTCGTCTCGTCGACGTACGCATCGACGACGACTTTCAAGCCGATCCGCGGCTGCTGCCGGCTTCTTACCGACGCGACTTCAGAACCGTCTCGACCTGGGCGGCCGACTTCTCCGGATCCAAGGTCGTGGTCATCTGCCAGCGCGGAGAGAAGCTCTCGCAAGGCGTTGCCGCGTGGCTGCGCCACGAGGGCATTCCGGCGGAATCGTTGGAAGGCGGTTTCGCGGCCTGGGCCGCCGTCAAGGCGCCGTTAGTCGCGGCCGACGCAATTCCGCCTCGCGATGGGAAGGGTCGCACCGTATGGGTCACGCGTTCCCGGCCGAAGGTCGATCGCATCGCCTGCCCCTGGCTGATCCGACGATTTGTCGATCCTGGCGCCGTGTTCCTGTTCGTCGACCCGGCCGAGGTGCCCCTGGTGGCGGATCGCTTCGCCGCGGTGCCCTTCGACATCGAAGGCGTGTTCTGGAGCCATCGCGGCGATCATTGCACCTTCGACACGATGATTGAGGAGTTCGGCCTGCGCACCGAGGCGCTCGATCGTCTGGCGCTGATCGTGCGCGGCGCGGATACAGCGCGTCTCGACCTGGTGCCGCAGGCTGCCGGGTTCCTCGCCGCGTCGCTCGGCCTGTCGCGCATGTTCCGCGACGACCTGGAACAGCTCGAAGCCGGCATGCTGCTCTATGACGCTTTCTTCCGCTGGTGCCGCGACGCCACGGACGAGACGCATGACTGGCCGGCCGGGGGTAAGCAACAATGACCGTGCTTGCCAAGGACAGCGCCGAGCAGCCGGCCGATGTCCCGGTTGTGCCGACCTTCAGTGATGCGACGCGGCTGTGGGCCAAGATCGGCCTGCTCTCTTTCGGCGGGCCGGCCGGGCAGATCGCCCTGATGCACAAGGAACTGGTCGAGGAGCGCCGCTGGATCGGCGAGGAGCGGTTCCTGCATGCTCTGAACTACTGCATGCTTCTTCCGGGTCCCGAGGCGCAGCAGCTTGCCGTCTATATCGGCTGGCTGCTGCACCGGACGGCCGGCGGCCTCGTCGCCGGGACATTGTTCGTGCTCCCGGGCGCACTGGTCATGCTTGCCCTGAGCAGTTTCTACATGCTTTACAACGACGCGCCGGTCATCGAGGCGCTGTTCTTCGGCATCAAGGCGGCGGTGCTGGCGGTCGTCGTCGAAGCGGTGATCCGCATCGGCAAGAGGGCGCTGAAGAACCGGGTCATGGTGGCCATCGCGGTGGCGGCCTTTCTTGCCATCTATGTCCTCAAGCTGCCGTTTCCACTGATCGTGCTTGCGGCGGGACTCATTGGCTGGGTCGGCAATCACTTTGCACCCGGGCTGCTTTCGGGTTCGGCGCATGGCAAGGGCAACGCCGCCGCCGACAGAGGCGGCGTGGTCGACCTGATGTTCGAGCGCGGCGAGCTCGGCCACACGGTGCCGACCAAATGGCATGCGGCCCGGACCATCGCCATCTGGCTGCCGGTCTGGCTCGGACCGGTGGCGCTGATCGGCGTGCTGGCAGGGCCGGGGAGCGTATGGGCGCAGATCGGCGGCTTCTTCAGCCTGATGGCGGTCGTCACCTTCGGCGGCGCTTATGCGGTTCTTGCCTATGTCGCGCAAGCCGCGGTGACCTCGTTCGGCTGGCTTTCGCCCGGAGAAATGGTCGACGGGCTCGGACTTGCCGAGACGACGCCCGGGCCGCTGATCCTGGTGCTGCAATTCGTCGGCTTCGCCGCCGCCTATCGCCATGCGGGCACGCTCGACCCTCTGCTTGCAGGGTCGCTTGGGGCGGCGCTGACGCTCTGGGCTACCTTTGCGCCCTGCTTCTTCTGGATATTCCTCGGAGCGCCCTACATCGAGCAGCTGCGGCAGAACAAGGCGTTGTCGGCGGCGCTCGGTGCGATAACGGCAGCGGTCGTCGGCGTGGTGATGAACCTTGCGCTGTGGTTCGCGCTGCATGTCGTCTTCGGCAAAGTCGAGAGCGTCGGCTGGGGCGTCGAGGTTCCGGTCGTTTCCTCGCTCGACTGGCGCGCGGCGCTGCTGTCGGCGGCGGCGATGGTCGCCATGCTCAGGCTGAAGGCCGGCATGCTGCCGACGCTCGCGGCATCCGCGCTGGCGGGACTGGCTCTACAGGCATTGTGATTTGTTTCCGGCCGCAGCCAAGCGTGATCGAGAGCTTTGTTTACAGCTGACATGTCAGTATGCTATACCTGCTCGCGGATTGATGAATGGAGAGTTTCAGGTGGGTTCGCGCTTTGGTCTATCGGTTGCGCTCACAACGCCCTTTGATGCAGCCGGGCGGATCGCCGTTCCGCTGATGACCGAGCATGCTAGGGCCCGTCTCGATGCCGGCTGCAGCAGCGTGACGCTGTTCGGCACCACCGGCGAAGGCGCTTCCGTCGGTACGGCGGAGCGGCAGGCGGTCATCGATGCCATGCTTGCGGCGGGCCTATCCGCCGACCAACTCGTTGCCGGCGTGCTGGTCGATGCGGCGGAGGACGCTGCTGAACAGTGCCGCCAGGCGTTGCAGCGCGGCGCCCGCAACATCCTTCTGGCGCCGCCGAGCTATTTCAAGAATGTCGGTGACGACGGGCTGTTCGGCTGGTTCGGCGCCGTGTTCGCCGCGCTCGGTCCGCTGGCCCGCGGCATGCTGCTCTACAACATCCCCTCGGTCACGACGGTGCAGCTGTCGCTCGACCTGATCGGCCGGCTTCGTAAGGCGTATCCGGGCGTGGTCGCCGGGGTCAAGGATTCCGGTGGAGACTGGGGCTACAGCGAAGCGCTGCTTAAGACGCATGGCGACCTGATCATCCTCATCGGCGACGAACGGCATCTGGCTCCGGCGGTGCGGATCGGCGGCCAGGGCGCGATTTCCGGCATGGCCAATTTCGCCGCCGGCGAACTGCGCGCCATGATCGAGAGCGGACGCGACGACTCCCGCGTGGAAAGCTTCGTCCTGGAACTGCTTCGGCATCCGGTCATCCCGGCGGTTAAGGCCATGGTGGCGCGCCAGACCGGCGACGAACGCTGGCTGACGGTTCGGCCGCCGCTCGAGCCGGTAGCCTTGCAGGAACGGCAGCAGCTTGGCGCCGCTTACGACAGGCTGTTTGCGACACAGGCAGCCTGAACCGGGGAGGGCGCTGATCGGCATGGACGACACGAGCGAACCGGCAACCCTCAGGGAGAAGGCCTATGCCAGCTTCACGCGGCATCTGCTGGCCCGCGACCTCAGGCCCGGCCAGTTTGTTTCGCAGCGCGAGCTGGTCGCCTTCACTGGCCTGCCGCTCGGAGCCATCCGCGAGATTGTGCCGCGGCTCGAGGCCGAGGGGCTGCTGACCACCATACCGCAACGCGGCATGCAGATCGCGCATATCGACATCAGCCTGATCCGAGAGGCTTTCCAGTTCCGCCTGTTCATGGAGCGCGAGGCGGTCGCGCTGTTTGCCGTCAACGCGCCCGACGCCGAGATTGCGGGTCTGAGGCGCGAGCACGAGGACATGCTCGCCCAAGCGCTGGCGCAGACCCCGACCCCCGAAATGGAAGCCAAGGCCCAGAACATCGACTGGGCTATGCATGACACCTTCATCAGCGCGTTGGGCAACGAGATCATCGCCAAGGCCTATCTGGTAAATTCGGTGAAGATCCGGCTCATCCATCAGGAGCGGTTCCGCATCGACGGTCGCGTCGTGCCGGTCATGCGCGAGCATCTTGCGGTGATCGAGGCCCTGGAGAAACGCGATCCGCAGATGGCGGTCGAGGCGATCAGCCAGCACATCGACAATGCGCGCCGGCTGGCGCTGCAGATTTGAGGAAGCAGAACCGCGCCGCAATCGTCGTGGCGTAATCGACAACGACAACCGGGAGGAAGAAATGTCGTCCAATCCATTCAGTCCAACCAGAAGGCAGCTGCTCCAGGGAACCGCGGCTCTCGCCGCCACCGGCCTCGTCGGTCTTCGTCCGAGCTTCGCCGCGGGCGTCGACTGGAAGCGCTTTGCCGGCACGACGCTCGACGTCAACCTGGTCAAGAGCCCGCGCAGCGACACCATCCTGAAGAATCTCGCGGAGTTCGAGGAGCTGACCGGCATCAAGGTCAATGCCGAGGCGACACCCGAACAGCAGCAGCGCCAGAAGACGGTGATCGAGCTCAGCTCCGGCAAGCCGAGCTTCGACGTCGTGCATCTGAGCTACCATGTGCAGAAGCGCCAGTTCGAGAAGGGCGGCTGGCTGGCCGACATTTCCGGCTTCGTTGCCGATCCGGGCCTCACCGATCCCGGGCTGACCGAAAGCGACTTCGCCGAGGCGGGCATCCAGTTCGCCAAGGACGGCCAGGGCGTGCTGCGCTCGCTGCCGTTCTCGGTCGACTACTGGATCCTCTACTGGAACAAGGAGCTGTTCGACGCCAAAGGTATAAAATATCCCGAGAGCTTCGAGCAGCTGGTGGCCGCCGCTGAAGCGCTGACGGATCCCTCAAGCAACACCTTCGGTTTCGTCGCACGCGGTCTCAAGAACGCCAACACGCCGGTGTGGACGTCTCTGATGCTCGGCTACGACATGACGCCGCTCGGCAGCGACGGCAAGCTGCGCACCACCTCGCCGGAGGCGATCGAGGCTGCCGCCCTCTACCAGCGGCTGATGACCAAGGCCGCGCCTCCCGGCGTCACCGGCTTCAACTGGGCCGAGGCGCAATCCGCCTTCCTGCAGGGCAAGATCGGGATGTGGTTCGATGGCGTGGGCTTCGCACCGCCGATGGAAAATCCGGAGAAGTCGCGGGTGGTCGGCAAGGTCGGCTATGGCGTCATGCCGAAGGGACCCAAGGCGCATGCCGCAGGCACGTTCGGCGACGGCATCGGTGTCACGTCCGCCAGCGCGAAGAAGGAAGCGGCCTATCTGTTCTGCCAGTGGGCGGTCTCTCCGGCCATGGGCGCGCGCCTGCTGCAGGCCGGCGCCGGCGTGCCGTTCCGCAAGTCGGTGCTGGAAGACCCCAAGGTGCGCGAAGGCGTCACCATGCCGCCGAGCTGGCTGGATGCCGTGGTCGGCTCAGGCAACATCAGCCGGCTGGCGCTGCCGGTCATCATCCCGGTGACCGAGTTCCGGGACATCTATGGCGTGGCGCTGACCAACATGATTGCCGGCGCCGATCCCGTCGACGAACTGAAGAAGGCCACCGATCAGTTCCAGCCGGTTCTCGACAGGAGCGAGCAAGGCTGATGTCCGCCATCGCCCCGGAACGCGCAGGGGTGACGACGCAAGCCGTCGAAGAGCGCCAGCCGATCCGGCTGGCTCCAAACTACTGGCCTTTCGTCATTCCTGCGCTCGTCGTCGTCGGCGCCGTGATCGTCTTTCCCTGGGCCTTCACGTTGTGGATGAGCGTCAACAGCTGGACGCTCGGCCAGTCGCGAAGCTTTGCCGGGATGGAAAATTATCTGCGCCTGGCGAGCGATCCGCGGTTCTGGGAATCGCTTTGGCATACCTTGATCTATACTTTCCTGTCGGTGGTCGCGCCGATGTTTTTCGGTACCGTCGCCGCGCTCATTTTCGACGCCAGGTTTGCCTTGCGCGGTCTGCTGCGCGGCGTCTTCGTGATGCCGATGATGGCCACACCCGTCGCCGTGGCATTGGTCTGGACCATGATGTTCCATCCGCAGCTCGGCGTGCTCAACTATCTCCTGTCGCTGGTCGGCATTCCGGCGCAGGAGTGGATCTTCAACGCCAACACCGTCATTCCTTCGCTGGTCGCGGTGGAGACCTGGCAGTGGACGCCGCTGGTGATGCTGATCGTGCTGGGTGGGCTGGCATCCGTGCCGCGCGAGCCGTTCGAAAGCGCCGAGATCGACGGCGCCAATGCCTGGCAGCAGTTCCGCTACCTCACCTTGCCGATGATCGCGCCGTTTCTGATGATCGCGGTCATCATCCGCACGATCGATGCGCTCAAGAGCTTCGATATCATCTACGCGATGACCCAAGGTGGGCCGGGCACGGCATCGGAAACAATCAACATCTATCTCTACAACACCGCCTTCTCCTATTACGACATGGGCTACGGCTCGGCCATGGCGGTGGTGTTCTTCATCGTCATCGTGGCCCTGTCCTTCATCCTCCTGATGCTGCGCCAGCGCTCGCAATGGGTCGACACGGAGGGCAAATAGTGAGCTCGCGGCTGCTCAACAAGATAGGCCTGTTCTTCGCGGCGCTGGTGCTGGTCTCGCCGGCGATCCTGTTCTTCCTCTGGATGATCTCGCTGTCGCTGAAGTTCGAGATCGACAACGGCGCTTATCCGCCGATCCTGATCCCGGAGCGCTTCGCTTGGTCGAACTACGCAAAGGTGTTCGAGGAGAACAATTTCCTGCTCTATCTGTGGAACTCGGTGCTGGTGACCGGCACGGCGACGCTGCTGGCGCTGCTGATCGGAGTGCCGGCCGGCTATGGCATCGCCAGGCTCAAGGCGGAACGCTCGGCGATCGTCATCATGATCGCCCGCATGACGCCCGGGCTTTCCTATCTCATCCCGCTGTTCCTCCTGTTTCAGTGGCTGGGCATCCTCGGCACGCTCTGGCCGCAGATCATCATCCATCTGGTGGTGACGGTGCCGATCGTGGTCTGGGTGATGATCGGCTATTTCGAGACGACGCCGATGGAATTGGAGGAGGCCGCCAACATCGACGGCGCCAGTTCGTGGCAGGTGTTTCGCCTGGTCGCGCTGCCGATCGCCAAGCCCGGCATCGTCGTCGCCTTCATCCTGTCGATCATCTTCTCGTGGAACAACTTCGTCTTCGGCGTGGTGCTCGCCAGCCGCGAGACGCGGACATTGCCGGTCGCGGTCTACAACATGCTGTCCTACGAGCAGGTGAGCTGGGGGCCGCTCGCCGCCGCCGCGCTGGTGGTGACGCTGCCGGTGCTGGTGCTGACCATGTTCGCGCAACGGCAGATCGTCGCCGGGCTGACCGCCGGCGCGGTCAAGGGTGGCTGAGCGCCTGATCCGCCCTCATTCTTTCGGAGATACGCAATGGCATCGGTAAGCATCAACAACGTGCAGAAGGCTTTCGGAGCCACTCGGATCATCCACGATGTCAGCGTCGATATCGCCGATGGCGAGTTCGTCATCCTGGTCGGACCGTCGGGCTGCGGAAAGTCGACGCTGCTGCGCATGATCGCGGGGCTGGAAACGATCTCGGCCGGAAAGATCGCAATCGGCGAGCGCACCGTGAACAACCTCAGGGCACGGGACCGCAACATCGCGATGGTGTTCCAGAACTACGCGCTCTACCCGCACATGACGGTGGCGGACAATATGGGCTTCGCGCTCAAGATCAAGAAAGCCGATCCGGCCGATACCGCGAGCCGGGTGAAGCGGGCAGCCGGCATTCTCGGCCTGGAAAAGCTGCTCGACCGCTATCCGCGCCAGCTTTCCGGCGGCCAGCGCCAGCGCGTCGCCATGGGCCGCGCCATCGTGCGCGACCCGCAGGTGTTTCTGTTCGACGAGCCGCTCTCCAATCTCGACGCCAAATTGCGCGTGCTGATGCGCGGCGAGATCAAGGCGCTGCATCAGCGGCTCGGCACCACCACCATCTATGTCACGCACGACCAGATCGAGGCGATGACCATGGCCGACAAGATCGTCGTGCTGCACGACGGTCTGGTCGAGCAAATCGGCGCGCCGCTCGATCTCTACGACCGGCCGGCCAATCTGTTCGTTGCCGGCTTCATCGGCTCGCCGGCCATGAACTTCATCCACGGCCATATCGAGGAGGGCATCTTCCGCAGTGCCGGTGGGCTGACGTTGCCGCTACCGCAAGGCATCCGGCCGAGCGAAGCCGCGGGAAGGGAACTGGTCTACGGCATTCGTCCCGAGCATATCCGGGCGACCGGCCAGGGTCTCTCCGGCACAGCCACGCTCATGGAGGCGACCGGCTCGGAAATCTTCGCCACGGTCGACTGCGGCGGAGAGGTGATCTCCTGCCTTTTCCGCGAGCGGCTAGCGCTGAAGCAAGGCGAGAGCGTGCGGATCGAGATCGACCGCGCCTCGGCGCATCTGTTCGACGCCAAAACCGGCCGGCGCATCTGATTGCCCTGCCCGCGCTCTCACCGCGGCGGCCAGGGAGTGCTTGAGATTCGAGCGAACGGAAAGCAACGGGAGCCCAGTTGCAAGAAAATGCAACATGGGAGCATTGCAAAAGTCAGCCAACCCTTTGATTTAGTTGGTGATCCCGACAGGAATCGAACCTGTGACCTACAGATTAGGAATCTGCCGCTCTATCCTACTGAGCTACGGGACCACGCGGCCCGACACATAAACGCTTCGGGCCGGTTCGCCAAGAGGCGTTACCGGCCGATCGGCGGCAATCGGCCGGGAAGGTCGCCTCCGTGCAAAGCGGTCAGGCGGCCAGCGCCGTCTCCGCCAACCTCACCCAATAGCTCATGCCGTGCGGGATGACCTCGTCGTTGAAGTCATAGGCCGGATGGTGAAGGCCGGCGGTGTCGCCGTTGCCGATGAAGATGAAGGCGCCGGGGCGCGCTTCCAGCATGTAGGAAAAATCCTCACCGCCCATCACCGGCTGGATGGCGCGGTGGACATTCGCGTCGCCGGCGACGCCGGCGGCAATATCGCTGGCGAAGGCCGTCTCTTCCGGATGGTTGAAAGTGACGGGATAGTTGGGGTCGTAGTCGACCTCGATCGTCGCGCCGAAGGCTGATGCCAGGCCAGCGCAAATGGCGCGGATTTTCTCTTCCGCTTTCCTGGCCACTTCCTTTGTCAGCGTGCGCACCGTGCCCGCGATCTCGGCTTTTTCCGGTATGACGTTGTAGGCATCGCCGGCATGGAATTTGGTCACCGACACGACGACGGCCTCGACCGGATCGGTGCTGCGTGAAGCAATGGTTTGCAAAGCGCTCACCAAGTGGCTGGTAATTACGATCGGGTCGATCGTGGCATGCGGCATCGCCGCATGGCCGCCATGCCCCTTGACGGTGATGGTGAATTCGGCGGTCGCCGCCATGATCGGGCCGGGCTTGATGGCGAACTCGCCGACGGGCAGGCCGGGCATGTTATGCATGCCGAACACCTTCGAGATGCCGAAGCGTTCCATCATACCGTCCTTGACCATTTCGTTGCCGCCGCCGCCGCCTTCCTCGGCGGGCTGGAAGATCACCGCCACGGAGCCGACGAAATTGCGCGTTTCGGCGAGGTATTTGGCTGCGCCGAGCAGCATGGCGGTGTGGCCGTCATGGCCGCAGGCATGCATTTTGCCGGGAACGCTCGACGCGTAAGGCTTGCCGGTGATCTCGTTGATCGGCAAAGCGTCCATGTCGGCGCGCAGGCCGATGGCCGGACCCTCGCCCTTACGGCCGCGGATGATGCCGACGACGCCGGTTTTGCCGAGGCCGGTCACAACCTCGTCGCAACCGAAAGCCTGCAGCTTGTCGGTGACGAAGGCGGCGGTCTGGAAAACGTCGAAGTTCAGTTCCGGCGTCTGGTGCAGATGGCGCCGCCAGCCCGCGACTTCTTCCTGCATTTCCGCGGCACGGTTGAGAATTGGCATAATCGTTCCATTTCTTTGTTGGGGCAGGCAATTCAGGGCCGCTGCCCGGCAAGTGTGATCGTCTGGCGCTTTGCCATTTTGACGTCACATAGGGTAAATAGCACCGCATAATGCGGCCCGGAGTCGAGGGTCGGTCCGCAGTATGCTGGCCATCGCGCAGCGAAATCTTACGGAGCCAGCGGCAACTACGGCAAGAGGCGATTTCGGAATTGATCATGCGGCAAAGGCATTTCCTCAACCTATTGCTTGCGGGGGCGCTGGCGCTGCCGATGCTTTCCGGCACTGCGCGCGCCAATCCGGTGGTGCTGTTCGACCTGAAGAGCGGCAAGGTGCTGGAGCATCAGGACGCCTTCAAGCGCTGGTACCCGGCCTCGCTGAGCAAGCTGATGACGGCCTATGTGACGTTCCGGGCGATCGCCGCCGGCGAGGTGGCGCTCGATTCGCCGATCAAGGTGACGAAACATTCGGCCGGCGAGCCGCCGAGCAAGATGGGCTTCAAGCCCGGATCGGTCATGCGGCTCGACAATGCGCTGAAGATGATGCTGGTCAAGTCGGCCAACGACATCGCCATGGCCGTCGGCGAGAACATCGGCGGATCGCAGGCCGCCTTCGCCGACCGCATGAATGCCGAGGCCGCCAGGCTCGGCATGGTCGGAACGCATTTCGTCAACCCGAATGGGCTGTTCTCGCCGGACCAGTACACGACCGCGCGCGACCTTGCCGTCCTGGTGACGGCGCTTCGCAACGACTTCCCGCAATATGCGCCGTGGTTCTCTATCGAGGGCCTT
This sequence comes from Mesorhizobium sp. AA23, assembly GCF_001672435.1. NCBI lineage: Bacteria > Pseudomonadati > Pseudomonadota > Alphaproteobacteria > Hyphomicrobiales > Phyllobacteriaceae > Mesorhizobium > Mesorhizobium sp. AA23. The sequence continues at coordinate 428,964 of NZ_LYTP01000001.1, read as the reverse complement.
GCCGTCGGTAAGAAGGCGATCCCGAACTACAATCTGCTGATCGGGCGCTATCCCGGCGCCGACGGGATGAAAACCGGCTTCGTCTGCTCCTCGGGCTTCAACATGATCGGCTCGGCGACGCGCGATGGCCGCACACTGGTTGCCGTGGTGCTCGGCGAAAAATCCGCCATCAGCCGCGCCGAAGCGGCGGCGAAGCTGCTCGACCAGGGTTTTGACGCGCCGGCGGCCGGGTCGACGACGCTCGCGGCGCTCAAGCCCTATGGCGACACGCTGTCGCCCAACGACCTGCAGGACGAGATCTGCAAGAAGAAGCCGAAGGAACAGCAGTCGGAGGCAGCGCCTGCCGTCGCCGCCAAGGACAAGGCCAAATCGCCCTATCAGGTGAAACTCGATCACCCGACGCTGATCGCGGTCGGCCTTGGCGGGGCCACCGGGCCGGCGCCCAAGGCTTTCGTCGACCAGACCGATCAGAACTATGCCGATGTGCCGCTGCCCAGTTGGCGGCCCGACAAGCCTCTGCCGGCCGGCGCCACACCCGCCGCAACCGCTGCCGCTGCAGCGCAGGGGGATCAGCCGGCCAAGGCGGCAAACTCGCCATGACCGGGCGCAGCGGCTTTCCCATACCCGTCTCGGTGCTCACCGGCTTTCTCGGGGCCGGCAAGACGACGCTGCTCAACCGGTTGCTCAAGGATCCGGCGCTTGCCGACACAGCCGTCATCATCAACGAGTTCGGCGAGGTGGCGATCGACCATCTGCTCGTCGAGCAAGCCTCAGACGGCATCATCCAGCTTTCCGACGGCTGCCTTTGCTGCACGGTGCGCGGCGAACTCGTCGATACGCTGGCCGACCTCGTCGACCGGCTGCAGACCGGACGCATCGCCAGGCTGGCCCGGGTCGTGGTCGAAACCACCGGCCTTGCCGATCCTGCACCGGTGCTGCAGTCGATCATGGCGCATCCGGCGCTGGTGCAGGCTTTCCGGCTCGACGGCGTCATCGCGCTGGTCGACGGCGTCAACGGGGCGGCCACGCTGGATGGCCATGTCGAGGCGGTGAAGCAGGCGGCAGTCGCCGACCGCATCGTGCTGACCAAGACCGATCTCACCGAGGCAAGCGACGTCGAGGCCCTGCGGGCGCGACTTCATCAGATAAATCCGAGCGCGGTCCTTCTCGACGTCAATGACCCCGCTACCGGGGCAGCGTCGCTTTTCGATTGCGGCCTCTACAATCCCGAAACCAAGAGCGCCGACGTGCGGCGCTGGCTCGGAGAGGAGGCGGCGCATGATCATCATCACCACGACGATGGTCATGATCACGCCTCCCATCATCACGACCACCGCCACGACGGCCGCGTGCGCTCCCACTCGCTCGTCCATGACGGGCCGGTGCCGTTCTCGGCGATCGAGATGTTCCTCGATTTGTTGCGCTCGACGCGTGGCGAGAAACTGCTGCGCATGAAGGGCGTCATCGAACTTCAGGAGGATCCGTCACGGCCGCTGGTGATCCACGGCGTGCAGAAGATCCTGCATCCGCCGGCCAGGCTGCCGTCATGGCCGGACGGACGGCGCGGCACGCGGCTGGTGCTGATCACGCTCGACATGCCGGAAGATTATGTCCAGCGGCTGTTTTCCGCCTTCACCAACAAGCCGTCGATCGACACGCCCGACCGGGCGGCGCTCGAGGCCAATCCGCTGGCGATCGCCGGGCTGTAGCTGCAGAGGTCCGATTGGCCTATGCCGCGCCGCCGCGCTCGACCAGGAAGCGATGGCCGCCGTCGACCGCCGCCGTCTCGATCAGCTGATGGCCGGCATCGGCGCAGAAGGCCGGAATGTCGATCACGGCCAGCGGGTCGGTGGTTTCCAGCCACAGACGGCTGCCAGGCCGCATCGCGGCCAGACGCTTGCGCGCCTTCAGCACCGGCAGCGGGCAGTTCAGCCCCTTCAGATCGTAGGTAGCGGCGGACCAGGCCAAGATCGAGAAATCTCAGCCGCCGAACATGCCGAGCAGTTTCTTCTTCAGCTTCGAGACCGTGCCTTCGTCGGCACTTGCCGCCTGCTGCGTTTCCGGCACCGGTTGCGCGGAAGCCGCCTCGACGCCCGCGGTGACCACCGGCTGCTGAGCCGCCTGCTTGGCGGCTTCCTTTTCGGCCAGAGCCTGCTCTTTGGCGGCCGCCTTTTCAGCCTGCGCTTGCGCCTTCGCGGCCTTGGCCGCCTCGATCGCCGCAAGCCGCTGCTCCTCGGCCTTGCGCTTGGCCTCCTTCTCCGCGTCGAGCGCGGCCATCTTGCGGCCGAGCGGGGAATCGATGCGGCCCATCCGCGTCGTCTCGGTTACCGAGCCGTCCGCATTCATCGACGGCGGGTCGATCGGCACGCGCTCGCCGCGGGCGCGGCGCTTGGACCAGTCGGAAACGATGCTAGCTTCCTTGATGCCGGCGATGGCCGGCTTAGGCGGTAGTATGCTTCCCTTGACCGCGGCGTTGAAGGCGGCGTCGTAGCGCGTTTCGTAGTCGGCGTAGGCCGTTTTCAACGAATCAGGCTGTGTCATTGCCGGGCAGGGGCCTGTCGGATCGAAAGTGGCGCCTTCGGGCGCTGCCTGATTGAAGACGTAGCGCTTCTCGCAGACGTCGACTTTCGGCGGCACCTTGGTGATCTCGAAATTGTCGTAGCCGACCTTCAGCATCTTCCAGAACTCGTAGTTCGGGTCGTTGCGGTAGCGCGCCATGTTGGCGGCGGTCATGCGGAACGGGAAGGCCTGGATCTGGAACTCGGTCTGGCCGCCCTGGAAGGCATCGCGGCCGAAAGCATAGATCTGCTCGATCTGGGCATCGGTCATCGAATAGCAGCCGGACGAGGAGCAGGCGCCGTGCACCATCAGATTGGAGCCGGTGCGGCCGTTGGCCCTGTCATAGGCGTTGGGATAGCCGATGTTGAAGGACAGATGGTAGTTCGAGCGCGGGTTCATCTGCGACGGACGCACCGTGTAGAAGCCTTCCGGCGCCTGGCGGTCGCCCTCGGTGTATTTGGGGCCGAGCTTGCCCGACCATTTGCAGATGTCGTAGGTGGCGACGAGATCGTAGCGGCCGTTGGTCTTGGCCTTCCAGATCTCCAGCTTGCCTTCTTCCTTGAAGATGCGCGCCATCACCGAGGAGGTGCGCACCATGCTTTTGGCCTTCATGTCGGCGAGGATCTTATCCGGCAGGGGCTTGTTGGCCTCCGGCGCAAAATCCTTCATCGACGAATCATTGCAGCCGGCGATGCCTATCGCGGCGACAAGGACTCCGGTGCGGGCAAGCTTGGCAAACATCGATACGGCTTTGTCTTTTCTCTCAGGCCAACGGCCTCGGCATGGCCGGCCCGCAGGCTCAACACCAATGGACCGTAAGCCCGTTAACCTTGAAAATTCCTTACCGCAAGCAATAGCCAACCCCTCGCGGATATTTTCATTGAGCCGAATGCGGCGGCATTTTTGTGGCGAAATTGTTAATCGCCGCCATAGTTGCGGCGAACGGCCGAATTAAACGGGTGGCGCTGGGGCAGACTCACGTGCTTTGTTTTCATGCATGTCGTTTTCGCAAAACCACTGCACAGTTTTGCGCGACATGCATTAAAGGCTGCGGCCCATCGCTAAATATTTCTCGCGGCGCTGCTCGCGGAAATCGGTGTTGGCGCCGGCAAAGTCCTTCATCGTCTTGGCGATCAGATCGCCGGTGGCGGCAATCACCGTTTCCGGCGCACGCTGGGCGCCGCCCATCGGCTCGGGAACGATGGCATCGATGATCTTCATTTCGAGAAGATCCTGGGCGGTGATCTTCATGTTGGTCGCCGCGTCCTTGGAACGGGTGGTGTCGCGCCAAAGAATAGAGGCCGCGCCCTCGGGCGAGATCACCGAATAGATGGCATGCTCAAGCATGTAGACGCGGTTGGCGGTGGCGATCGCGATGGCGCCGCCGGAGCCGCCTTCGCCGATGACCACCGAGATCGACGGCACTTTGAGCGCTAGGCAGGCTGAGGTCGAGCGCGCAATGGCCTCGGCCTGACCGCGTTCCTCGGCGCCGACGCCGGGATAGGCGCCGGCGGTGTCGACCAGCGTCAAAAGCGGGATCTTGAAGCGGTCGGCAAGCTCCATCAGCCGAACCGCCTTGCGGTACCCCTCGGGCCGTACCGAACCGAAATTGTGCTTGATGCGGCTTGCCGTGTCGGAGCCCTTCTCCTGGCCGATCACCGCCACCGGCTCGCCGCGGAAACGGGCAAAACCGCCGACGATCGCCTGGTCGTCGCCGAAATTGCGGTCACCGGCCAACGGCGTGAAATCGCTGAACAAGCCCTTGATGTAGTCTAGGCAGTGCGGCCGGTCCGGATGGCGGGCCACCTGGACCTTCTGCCAAGGGGTGAGCGCCTTGTAGAGATCGCGCAGCGCATCGCGCGAACGCTTCTCCAGCCTGCCGATCTCGTCGGCGACATCGACCGCCTCGCCGTTCTCCGCGAGCTTCTTCAGCTCAAGGATCTTGAGCTCCAGATCCTGCACCGGCTTTTCGAAATCGAGGTAATTATACATGCTGGGGCGGACCGATCCGTCGGAAGGCAATGGCTGGCGGAACCCTGGAAATGCTGGCTCCGGGCGGTGGAACGTCGCCCTCACATAGCGATATGAAGCCTAGTCGGCAAGCGGATGATGATCGTTGACCAGCCGCACCAGCCGCTCCTCCAGCACATGAGTGTAGATCTGCGTGGTGGAGATATCGGCGTGGCCAAGCAGTTGCTGCACGGCCCTGAGATCCGCACCGTTCTGCAGGAGATGGCTGGCGAAGGCGTGGCGCAGGACATGCGGCGAGATCTTGGTCGCGGCGATGCCGGCTCGCGCCGCCAAGCCTTTGAGATCGCGTGCGAAAACCTGCCGGGAGAGATGACCGCTGTCGGAAGAGGCTGGGAACAGGAACGGGCTGTCGGCGTAGGCCGGCACCTCCGCCCTGGCGGCAAGCCACGCCCGCATCGCGGCGCGCGCCTTGGCCGACAGCGGCACCATGCGCTCCTTGTCGCCCTTGCCGCGCACCATGAAGAAACGGTCGTCGCGCAGCGCCACCGTCACCGGCAGACCGACAAGCTCGGAAACGCGCAGGCCCGTGGCATAGAGCACCTCGACCAGCGCGTGCAGGCGCAGCGTCGCCAACCGGTCGCCGTCGGGCGCGGCCCCGCCCGCCTCCTCGGCCGCGCGGTCGACCAGGCGGCCCGTCTCAGCCTCGGTCATGGTCTTCGGCAGCGGCCGGCCCTTCTTCGGGCTGTCCAGCGTGCCGGTCGGGTCGTCGCCGCGGAGGCCTTCGGCATAGAGGAATTTGAAGAATTGGCGGATCGCCGACAATTTGCGCGCCTGCGAGGTCGGCGCGAAGCCACGCGCCGCGATGTCGTCCAGATAGGCGCGGATGTCGGCGGCTGCCGCTCCGGCCAGGCCGCCACCGATAGCTTCGGAGGCGTCTTCGAGGTCGCGTCGGTAGGAGGAAAGCGTGTTCTCGGCCGCACCCCGCTCGGCGCTCATCATCTCCAGAAAGGCTTCGATACGGGCCGCGCTGTTCATTTGGCCGGGTCAGTTCTTCTTCGGATTGAGCTTTTCCGCGGGAATGCGCACGCTCATTTCGGCCTTTTTCGGCTCCACGAACATCGCCAGCGCGAACATCGCGCCATAAGCGACGCCTGCAAGAACCGCCAGCGTCACGACAAAGCGAAACAATGTCGGCATTCAGTCTTCGCCCGTCTTCTTGTTCTGCGATTCCAAACCCTGTGCCCTTATGGGACGCCATTCCGGCCAATTCAAGGACGAAGGGCTGGGGCAGAGGATTTGTCGAGGAAGCTTCTCGACGGAAGAGGGGCGATCTGGCCTGCCTGCGGTGGCCTGCTTGACGCAAACAGGCTTTTGATGTCGATACGGCGCAAAGAGGGTTCCGCATGAACGCGCTGCCAGCAAATCCGCCGGACGAAGGCCGTGTCGCGCTGCTCGAGCGGCTCGGCAGCCGCTCGATCGTCTTCGTCGGCCTGATGGGCGCCGGCAAGACCGCAATCGGCCGCAAGGTGGCGACCATGCTTTCGCTGCCCTTCATCGACAGCGACCAGGAGATCGAGAGCGTATCGCGCATGACCGTGCCGGAGCTGTTCGAGCGTTATGGCGAACCCGAGTTCCGGGCGCTGGAGCAGCGGGTCATCTTGCGTCTGCTCGAAAACGGCCCGCAGGTGCTTTCCACCGGCGGCGGCGCCTTCATGAACGCGCAGACGCGCGAGGCGATCGAGGCGCATGGCGTCTCGGTCTGGCTGAAGGCCGATCTCGATCTCCTGATGGAGCGGGTTTCGAAGAAGCAGAACCGGCCGCTGTTGAAGAATCCGGATCCGCGCGGCGTTCTGGAGAAGCTGATGGGCGAGCGCTACCCGGTCTATGCCACCGCCGACCTCACGGTTTCGACCCGCGACGACCGCAAGGAAGTCATCGCCAGCGAGGTGGTATGCGCGCTTTGCGCTTACCTTGGGATCGCGCCAATCGCCACCTGCGACGACGAGGTGGAGCCTTGAGCCATAGCGAACCGGTGAAGGTCGAGGTCGGACTCGGCGACCGTGCCTATGACATACTTATCGGGCCCGGCCTGCTTTCCGGCTCAGGAACCGAAATCGCAGGCCGCCTTCCCGGCACGCGTGCGGCCATCGTCACCGACGAGAACGTCGCCGCAGCGCATCTCGAAACGCTGCAGGCCGGCCTGGAAAAAGGCGGCATCGAGGCCGCCGTCATCACCTTGCCGGCCGGTGAAAAGACCAAGAGCTTCACCCACCTCGAAGAGGTCGTCGACGGCGTGCTCGCCGCCAAGCTCGAACGGCGCGATGTCGTCGTGGCACTTGGCGGCGGCGTCATCGGCGACCTTGCCGGCTTCGCCGCCGGCATCGTGCGGCGCGGGATGAACTTCGTGCAGGTGCCGACATCGCTGCTGGCGCAGGTCGATTCTTCAGTCGGCGGCAAGACCGGTATCAACAGCGCGCGCGGCAAGAACCTTGTCGGGGTCTTCAACCAGCCAAAACTGGTGCTTGCCGATACCGGCGTGCTCGACACTTTGCCGATCCGCGAATTCCGCGCCGGTTATGCCGAGCTCGCCAAATACGGGCTGATCGACCGTCCCGGCTTCTTCGCCTGGCTGGAGGAGAACTGGCAAAAGGTGTTCGCCGGCGGCCCGGAACGGACCGAAGCCATCGCCGAGGCTTGCCGCGCCAAGGCCGATGTGGTCGCCCGCGACGAGTTCGAGACCGGCGACCGCGCGCTGCTCAATCTCGGCCACACATTCGGCCATGCGCTCGAAGCCGCCACAAATTATGACGGTGCCCGTCTCGTCCATGGGGAGGGGGTCGCCATCGGCATGGCGCTGGCGCACCGCTTCTCGGCGCGTCTCAATCTAGCGAGCCCGGACGACGCGGAGCGCGTCGAGGCGCACCTTCGCGCCGTCGGCCTGCCCTGGCGGATGGCCGACATAGCGGGCCAACTGCCGGATGCCGAGACGCTGCTTGGCTTCATCACCCAGGACAAGAAGGTCTCGCGCGGCGCGCTTACCTTCATCCTGACGCGCGGCGTCGGCCAGGCCTTTATCGCCAAGGACGTGCCGCCCTCCGAAGTGCTGTCCTTCCTCAAGGCGAGCCATCCCGGATGATCGACTTCGGCTGGATCGCCGCAGCCGTCCTTGCCGCCGTGATCGTGCTGGCGTTTCTCTTGCGCACGCGGCTCTTCGCGGCGCTCGGCTACAGTCTGCGGCCGATCGAACCGACGGAGCCCGAGCAGGATGAGCCGGACGAGAACGGCGACGAGACCCGCCGCAGCGGGCAGGCGCGCGAGGATCGCAACCGGCTGGGCGCGCTTTTCGAACTCGAGGAGCTCGAGGTTTCGGACGTGATGGTCCACCGCACCAACATGCGCTCGGTCAACGCCGACGATCCGCCGGAAATGGTGGTGCGCGAGATTCTGCAGAGCCCGCATACCCGCATGCCGCTCTGGAAAGGCTCGCTCGACAACATCGTCGGCGTGCTGCATGCCAAGGATCTGCTGCGGGCGCTCAACGAGGTCGGCAACGACTTTTCCAAGATCGACGTAACAAAGATCGCGTCGAAGCCATGGTTCGTGCCCGACACCACCACCTTGCAGGATCAGCTCAACGCCTTCCTGCGGCGCAAGGCGCATTTCGCCATCGTCGTCGACGAGTATGGCGAGATGGAAGGGCTGGTGACGCTGGAAGACATCATCGAGGAGATCGTCGGCGAGATCGCGGACGAGCACGATGTCGACATGCAAGGCGTCAAGCAGGAGGCCGACGGCTCGGTCGTCGTCGACGGCACGGTGGCGATTCGCGACCTCAATCGGGCGCTCGACTGGGATCTGCCGGACGAGGAGGCGACGACGATCGCCGGTCTGGTCATTCACGAGACGCAGACGATCCCAGACGAGAAGCAGGCCTTCACCTTTCACGGCAAGCGTTTCGTGGTGATGAAGCGCGACAAGAACCGCATAGCAAGGTTGAGGATCCGGCCCGCTGGCGAGGGTTAGGGTGTGCCGAGGTCAGACCGCCTGCAGACGGCGGCTTCCTGCGTCTCGGAGGTCAAAGTTCCTTCGTGGAGCGCTCGCTGAGCACGGCGCCGGTTTCGGCATCCATTGCCGCCAGGCTAACGTCATAACCCCATAGGCTCCGGATGTGGCGCAAGGTCGCGTCGCGGCTTTCGTCCTCTAGCTGGATGCCGTCCTTGACCTTGTGCTGCAGCCGCAAATGCCGGTCTCCCAGAAGATCCACGTCGACCACCTGGATGTCGGGCCGGCTCGCCCCTACATCGTAGCTTCGGGCCAGCGCGGACCGTATCTTGCTGTAGCCGCGCTCATTATGGATCGAGGCGACCTCGTAATGCGGCTCGTCGGCGCCGTCGGCCAGCACGAAGAGCCGCCATTTCCGGATCAGAGCGGGGCTCAGATACTGGCGGATGAAGGATTCGTCACGGTGGTTGGCCCAGGCATCGAGCAAGGTGTCGCGCCAGTCGCCACGGCCGGCGATGTCCGGAAACCAATCGCGGTCCTCTGCGGTCGGCTCGGTCGAGATGCGCTGGATGTCCTGCATCATGCCGAGGCCCAGCGCATAGGGATTGATGCCGGAATAACGCGGGTCGTCATAGGCCGGCTGAAAAACCACGTTCGAATGGTTTCGCAAGATCTCGAGCATGGCGCCTTCGCTGATGCGGCCGCGATCGAAAAGCATGTTCATCAGCGTGTAGTGCACAAAGGTGGCGCAGCCTTCGTTCATCACCTGGGTTTGCCGCTGCGGGTAAAAATATTGCGCAATCACCCGTACGATCCTGATGATCTCGCGCTGCCAGGGCTCAAGCACCAGGCTGTTCTTCTCGAGGAAGTAGAGCAGGTTCTCCTCGGGCAGATTGAGCGATTTCTTCCGCTCGGCCAAGCTTTCATCCCCTGCCTCCGGCTTGTTCTTGTCCTGCGCGGTCGGCAGTGTGCGCCACAGATCATTGTAGGAACGCTCCTCATATTCGAGGCGCTCGCGAAGGCCTTCGCGCTGTTGTTCCGACGACAGCTTCGGCGGCCGGTGATATCGGAACACCCCTTGCTCCATCAGCGCGTGGGCGGCATCGAGCACCGCCTCCACGGCCTGCAGTCCGTGCCGTTCCTCGCATCGGGCGATGTAGCCCTTGGCGAAGTCCAGATAGCTAAGGATGCCTCCGGCGTCCGTCCATTGCCGGAAGAGATGATTGTTTTTGAAGAAATGGTTGTGGCCAAGCGCGGCATGGGCGGTCACCAGGGCCTGCAAGGCCATGGTGTTTTCTTCCATGAGGTAGACGATGCAAGGGTTGGAGTTGATGACCAGTTCATAGGCCAGACCGCGCGCGCCCTTGCGGTAGAGAAGCTCGTTGTAGAGGAAATGCTTGCCGAACGACCAATGCCGATACATCAGCGGCATGCCGACCGAGGAATAAGCGTCGAGCATCTGCTCGGAGGAAATGACCTCCATCTGCACCGGATAGATGTCGAGGTGAAGCTCTTCGACCCCGATCGCCTCGATCTCGTCGTAAACCCGAGACAGTTTCGCAAAATCCCAGTCCGACCCGGAAAATAACAGTTCGGATTTGCGCGCCTGATTGACCATCGGCCTATGTCCCATCCGCCCGCGTTCTCACGCACTCTTGCGCAGACTAGGCTGCCTTGCGAAGAGCTCGCGAAAGACCGGATAGATATCGGCGGGAGCCGCGATGCGCCTCATCTGGAAATTCGGCCACTTTCCGTCGACCGCGTTGTAGGCGCGCCAGAGCGACGTTCCGTTCTCGGTGGAGCCGAAAATGTGGCTTTCGCGTTCGTCGATGATTTCCACATAGGCGAAATACTGGCACAGGCGCATGAGCTTGCGGTCGAGGAGTTCTATACAGCGCTCGGAATCGGTGGCGAAGTTGTCGCCGTCGGAAGCCTGAGCGGCATAGATATTCCATTCCGCGACCGGATAGCGCTGCTCTATGATGCGGTGCATTTCCTCGAGCGCCGTCGAGACGACGGTACCGCCGCTCTCGGTGTGGTAGAAGAAGGTGTGCTCATCCACCTCCTTGGCCTCATGGGTGTGGCGGATGAAAACGATGTCCGTCCTTTCGTAGCGCCGCGTCAGGAACAGATGCAGCAGCACGAAAAACCGTTTGGCCAGATCCTTCTCGCGCTCTCCCATCGATCCCGACACGTCCATCAGGCAAAACATGACGGCGCTGGCATTCGGCACCGGCTGGGGGTCGAAGCGGTTGAACCGAATGTCGACCGGATCGACATAGGCGATCCGCCTGCGCCGGCGTTCAAGCCGATCAACTTCCTCGCGCAGAGCAGCGATGCGTTCGCGCGTTGCCTCGGTTGGCGGCTTCGCTTCCAACTCGGCGATCTGCGTTGAGATGGCGTCCAGCTCCGCCTGCTTGGGACGCCTGAGCGCGATGCGGCGGCCGTGGCTGTTTCGCATGGTGCGTCCGACATTGACGTTGGTCGGCGCCCCGCTTGCCGTGAAGCCCGCCCGTCTTGGCTTGAAGCTCAGTATCTGCTTGAGATTGAGCTTGACCAGCTCGGGCAGTTCGAGATCTTCGAAGAAGAGGTCGAGCACTTCCTCGCGCGACAGCACGAAGCGAAAGTCATCCTCGGATTGCTTGGTTCCCGGCGCCGAAGAGCCAGTGCCGCCGCCGCCAGGCTTGGGTATCAGATCACCGGGACTGAACGATTTGTTGCCGGGCAGTATGTGCTGGCGCTGCCCACTATCCCTGGCGTCGCTGAAGGTCGGTTCGCTGGTGCCTTTGCGGGGCATCGGCACGGCATGCTCGCGGTCGACCTCGGCGATGCGGCCTGTCCGGACATGGTCGCGGATGCTGCGCTTGAGCTCTTCGCGAGCGCGCTTGAGGAAGCGCTGGCGATTGCTCAGGCTCTTGTCCTTCGGATTCAGGCGGCGGTCGATGAAGATCGGCATGCGAACCCTTCGGGCTTTGGTCAGCCAGCCTTGTTCACGCGCATGTACCAGTCGACCAGCCGGCGCACCTGCCGCTGAGTGTAGCCGCGCTCCACCATCCGCTGCACGAATTCGTTGTGCCGCTTCTCGGTGACGCTGTCCTGCTTGGAGCCGAAGCTGATCACCGGCAACAAATCCTCGACCTGACCGAACATGCGCTTCTCGATCACTTCGCGAAGCTTTTCATAGCTCGTCCAGGACGGATTGCGGCCATGGTTGCGCGCCCGGGCGCGCAAGGTGAACTTGACCACCTCGTTGCGGAAGTCCTTGGGATTGGCGATGCCGGCCGGCTTTTCAACCTGCGACAATTCCTTGTCCAGGACCTCGCGATTGAGGATCTGGCCGGTATCGGGATCCTTGTAGTCCTGATCCTCGATCCAGGCATCGGCATAGGCGATGTAGCGGTCGAAAAGGTTCTGGCCGTACTCGCTGTACGATTCCAGGTAAGCCTTCTGGATCTCGTGGCCGATGAACTCGGCGTAGCGCGCTGCAAGTTCCGATTTGATGAACTCGAGGTACGCGGCTTCGGTTTCCTTCGGGAATTGCTCGCGTTTGATCGCCTCCTCGAGGATGTACATCAAGTGCACGGGATCGGCTGCGACCTCCTTGGTGTCGTAGTTGAAAGTCTGCGACAGAATCTTGAAGGCGAAGCGCGTGCTGACCCCGGTCATGCCTTCGTCGACGCCGGCGGCATCGCGATATTCCTGGACCGACTTCGCCTTCGGGTCGATCTCCTTGAGGTTCTCGCCGTCATAGGCGCGCATCTTGGTGTAGAGCGGCGAGTTCTCGTGCTCGGCAAGCCGGGTCGAGACAGTGAAACGGCTAAGGATGTCCAGCACTTCGGGCGCGCAGGGACTGTTCGCCAGATCGCTCTCGCGCAAAAGTTTCTCGTAAATCTGTCTCTCTTCGGTGATGCGAAGGCAATACGGAACCTTGACCACGAGGATGCGGTCGAGGAAGGCCTCATTGTTCTTGTTGTTCTTGAATTGCTGCCATTCCGATTCGTTGGAATGGGCAACGACGATGCCCTGATAGGGGAAGGAGCCGAAATTCTCGGTGCCGTTGTAGCTGCCTTCCTGGGTTGCCGTCAGCAACGGGTGCAGGACCTTGATGGGCGCCTTGAACATCTCGACGAACTCGAGCAGGCCCTGCGTCGTCCGGTTCAAGCCGCCGCTGTAGGAGTAGGCATCCGGATCGGATTGGCTGAAATGTTCCAACTGCCTAATGTCGACCTTGCCGACCAGAGCCGAGACATCCTGGTTGTTCTCGTCGCCGGGCTCGGTCTTGGCGATGGCGATCTGACGCAGACGCGATGGCGACAGCTTGACCACGCTGAATTTGGAAATGTCGCCGGACAGTTCGTCGAGCCGTTTGGCCGCCCAAGGCGAGATGAGCCCATTCAGGCGGCGGCGGGCTATCCCGTATTTGTCTTCCAGCAGATCGCCCATCCGATCGGGATGGAAAAGGCCAAGCGGCGATTCGAATATAGGGCTGATCTGGTTGCCAACCTTTAGCGTGTAGATCGGGCGCTGTTCCATAAGCTTCTTCAGCCGTTCGGCAAGCGAGGACTTGCCGCCGCCGACCGGCCCGAGCAGGTAAAGGATCTGCTTGCGCTCCTCGAGACCCTGCGAGGCATAACGGAAATATCCGGCGATGCGCTCGATCGTATCCTCCATTCCGTAGAAATCGGAGAAGGAGGGGTACACCTTGATGGTCCGGTTCGAGAAGATGCGCCCGAGCCGCTCATCCTTGCTGGTGTCGACCAGATTGGGCTCGCCGATGGCCTCGACCATTCGTTCGGGCGCCGAGGCATACATGGATTTGTCTTCGCGGCAGCCAAGCAGATACTGCTGGAGGCTCATCTCTTCCTGGGCCGCGTTGGAATATATCTCCGAAAACAGATCGAAGACGTCGGATTGGTTCTCTCGCATGATATTCTGCCCTCAGAGCCGCTCTGGTTGCCAGTCGGCCAGTCGGCTCGTCTCGTATTCAACTGCCGGAAAGCATTGTGGTTCCCTCATATGAGAGAGAGCGCCTGCAATCGGGCATTGACGACTCACAGCACCCGATGCGGACGGAATGCTCACCCATGATGATTAGGTGGTGATGGCCGGGAGAGCTTCAAGGAAAATCTTAGGTTTTCCACTCACATGTCGTGGTCGGGAACGTAGAGGCAGAAGGAATGCTGAGAATTCGCGTCGCCTCCGGGCTTACACTCGTGAAAGAACTCGTCACGCGAACGCCTGATCCGACGATCGGAGTAGGGAATGAGCTCTCCGGTGGAGAGCTGGTACCCATATTTCGTTTCCTTCACGTCGGCCGCGGGTGCTTGGTAGCAGTCCATTCCCGAGCAGCATGAGCTGTCATACTGCCAGCCCGTGGGCGCCTGATGGGCAGCCGCCGGAGCCGAAAGGAATAGCGCCAGCGCAATTGCCGGAAACAGGCGCAGAGGTTCCGAACGGCTTGTGCGCCGATTGGGCGGCGCGGATGGAGGTCGATACGTCTTCCTCATTGGTGGTCACCGTTCGGAAGCGTCGGCCGAGGGCATCGGTCCTTCGGTCCGACTAGCAATCCGCCCAGCATGGACGAGGCCAGGGCCGGGCCTGCATCAAACCGCCAGATCAGGCAAATGTTCCATGGTGCTTCCCCGGGCGGCGGAGCGCGCCGGCCCATGCAACCGCGGCCCACGATCGCGCGGCCCGGCTACGGGCAGGGGAACCAAAGTCGCCCTATTCGACGGCGGCGCCTATTGGCATATGGCGATTCAACCACCGCTTCGGGGAGAACGGCGATGCGCTGACTGCCGCCGTCATGGCTTTCCTGAAGGCGAGGGTCGCCTGAACGCGCCGGCACTCCTGAAACTGGATCACGTCAAAGTCGTTGACCGGACATTGCGGCATGAACACTTGTCGGCTCAATTGTCCGGGGACAATCGGACGAGAGGGAACGCGATGAATGGCGCCGATGTGCTTTGCGATGTGCTGCTGGCGAATGGCGTGAATGTCTGCTTTGCCAATCCCGGTACCTCGGAAATGCACTTCGTCGCCGCGCTCGACCGCAAGCCGGAGATGCGCTGCGTGCTCGGTCTTGCCGAGGGTGTGGTGACGGGTGCCGCCGACGGCTACGCCAGGATGACCGACCGCCCGGCCGCGACGCTGCTCCACACCGGCCCCGGATTGGCCAATGGCCTGGCCAACATCCACAATGCCCGGCGCGCCCGCGTGCCGATGATCAACATCGTCGGCGACCATGCTCCTATCACCTGCCGCTCGACGCGCCGCTCACCAGCGACATTGAAGGTCTCGCCGCGCCGATGTCGAACTGGGTCCGCCGCATCGCCGGTCCGGCCGACGTCGCGCCGGCCGCGCAGGCGGCTTTTCGCGCTTCGCTGACGCCTCCCGGCATCGCTACGCTGATCCTGCCGGCGGATGCGGCGTGGGGAGAGGCCAGTCCGCTCCTGTCGGCCAAGGTAGAGCTTGCGGCGCCGCCTTCGGTCGATGCAGCTATCGTGCGCAAGATTGCCGGAGCCATTCGCGTCGCGCCCGGTCGCGTCGGCATGATCCTGCGTGGGCCGGCCGCGCGTGAGGATGCCTTGGAAATCGCCGGACAGATATCGGCGGTTTCGGATGTCCGGCTGTTCAGCGACGTTCTGATCGCCCGGATGCAGCGCGGCCGGGGCCGCGTTGCGCCTACCCGCGTTCCATATCCGATCGACTCCGCGCGCACCCTCCTTGCCGACATCGATCTCCTGATCCTCGTCGGAGCCAGTGAACCGGTGGCGTTCTTTGCCTATCCCGGAAAGCCGGGCCGGCTTGTGAGCGAAGGCTGTGAAGTGATGTCGTTGGCCGAGCATGGCGAGAATTTGAAGGCGGCACTCGCTGCGCTTCGCGACGAACTGGGCATCAAACCGTCGCAGCCGGTGCCCGTCGCCACGGCCTTTCCCAATGAGCCGGCCCCGCGCGGCAAGCTGACGGACGACGCGGTTGCACTTTCGGTAGCCCGGAAGCTGCCGGAGAATGCGATCGTCTGCGACGAGGCCGTCACCTCGGCGCGGCGCTATTTTGCGCTCTCGGCCTTTGCCGCCCCGCACGATTACATGATGGGCACAGGCGGATCGATCGGCGGCGGCATTCCAATGGCGACTGGCGCGGCCATCGCCTGTCCTGGCCGCAAGGTGCTGAATCTGGAGGCGGACGGCAGCGGCATGTACACGGTGCAGGGATTATGGACCCAGTCGCGGGAAAAGCTCGACGTGGTGACGATCGTCTTTTCCAACCGGACCTACGCCATCCTGCACGGCGAGATGCGCAATGTCGGGGTGAACGCGATCGGCGAGAATGCCAGGCGAATGCTCGACCTTGATCAGCCGGCTCTGGACTGGGTTTCGCTGGCAGCCGGCATGGGGGTGGAAGCAGCCCGCGCTGACACATGCGAGCGCTTCGACGCGCTGCTCGACAGCGCGCTGTCGCGTCCGGGGCCGTTCCTCATCGAAGCGGTGATCTGAGCGGCCCCCGGCCCGCCGAGCTTACCAGCGTGTCTTCTCACCAGGTGCTGCAGGCTCAATCGCCAGCGCGTGCACGCCGGCCTTCAATTCGTCGGCAAGGAGGCGATTGACGGCGCGGTGGCGCTCGATGCGGTTCATCCCGGCAAAATTCTGCGAGACGATACGGACGCGGAAATGGGTCTCGCCGGTGCCGTCGAAGACGGCCTCGTGGCCGTGCTCGACGTGGTGATGGCCGGCGTGAAGATGGCTTTCGTTGATGACGGTGAGCCTTTCCGGCGAAAATGCCGCCTTCAGCTTGTTTTCCATCGTCGACTGTATGGACATCGGGGCTTCCCTTCACCACATCTGCGGTACCGCCGCAAAATCTGTGCTTTCGACCGCTTTAGGCCGCGATTCAGCGGTTAGGGCGATCATCGGCGAAATGTCAATTCTTGTTTCGCGGTAGCGAACAGCCCATAAATGGGTGAGGATGAAACCGTATCCCAAATATTTCGAGAAAATTCGCATCCGGCCGGAAAAGGACGCGGAGCTGAAGTCGCGCGCGCCGATCTGCCAGTGGGACGGTTGCAGCGAGGCCGGTACGCATCGCGCGCCGGTCGGGCGCCTGAAGGAGGGCGAGTATTTCCGCTTCTGCTTTGAGCATGTGCGCGAATACAATAAGAGCTTCAACTACTTCTCGGGCGTGTCGGACAGCGAGATCGCCCGCTTCCAGAAAGAGGCGCTGACTGGACACCGGCCAACCTGGCGCATGGGCGCCAATGGCGGCGGCATGCGTTCGGCACCCGACTTCGCGCAGCAGCGCTCCGGGCGTGCAGGCTACTACAACCGCATGCGCGATCCCTTCAATCTGTTCGGCGGCGGAACGCGCGAAGTGCGCGAGCGCAAGGCAAAGCCGCTTGAGGCCAAGGCGCTGGAAACGCTTGGCCTTGATACAAAGGCGACTGGCAAGGATATCAAGGCACGCTATAAGGAACTCGTAAAGCGCCACCATCCGGATGCGAATGGCGGCGACAGAGGTTCGGAAGACCGTTTCCGCGATGTGCTGCAGGCCTATCGCGTGCTCAAGCAAGCAGGGTTGTGCTGAGCGACCCTACGGTCCATGTCGTTTTCCAACTTTCATAAGGTTGGAAAAGGCTCTAAGACCGCCCCCGAACAAATCGATTGCCGGCGAAACGCGGCGTTTCGCCCGTGGAGACGTTGATAGAGATGAACAAGGTCGATCGCGACATCGCCAACCTGCCCGATACGACGGTGCCGGTGAAGGAGAAATTCGGCTTCGACTCCAAGATGGTGGTTCCGGCCTATTCGGCGGCGACCGAGCACGTGCCCGACATCGACCCGGACTATCTGTTCGACAAGGCAACGACTTTGGCGATCCTCGCCGGCTTCGCCTACAACCGCCGCGTCATGGTGTCGGGCTATCACGGCACCGGCAAGTCCACCCATATCGAGCAGGTCGCCGCGCGCCTGAACTGGCCCTGCGTGCGCGTCAATCTCGACAGCCATGTCAGCCGCATCGATCTCGTCGGCAAGGACGCCATCGTCGTCAAGGAAGGCCTGCAGGTCACGGAATTTCGCGACGGCATCCTGCCCTGGGCCTATCAGCACAACGTCGCGCTCTGCTTCGACGAGTACGATGCCGGACGCCCGGACGTGATGTTCGTCATCCAGCGCGTGCTGGAATCGTCGGGCCGGCTGACGCTGCTCGACCAGAGCCGCGTCATACGCCCGCATCCGGCCTTCCGGCTGTTCGCCACCGCCAACACGGTGGGTCTCGGCGACACCACCGGCCTCTATCACGGCACGCAGCAGATCAACCAGGCGCAGATGGACCGCTGGTCGATCGTCACCACGCTCAACTACCTGCCGCACGACAACGAGGTGTCGATCGTGCTGGCCAAGGCCAAGCACTATCGCGACAGCAAGGGCAAAGAGATCGTCAACAAGATGGTGCGCGTCGCCGACATGACGCGCTCGGCCTTCATCAATGGCGACCTGTCGACGGTGATGAGCCCGCGCACGGTCATCACCTGGGCCGAGAACGCCGAGATCTTCGGCGATATCGGCATGGCGTTTCGGCTCACCTTCCTCAACAAATGCGACGAGCTGGAGCGTTCGGTGGTCGCCGAATTCTACCAGCGCGCCTTCGGCGAGGATCTGCCGGAGAGCGCCGCCAACGTGGTGCTGGGGTAAGGCGCGTGCCGGCAGGCTTGGCCTTTCGGACCACAACGCGCAGGGAATGATCGATGGCGGGTCCGGGCGACAACACGCGCAACAAGGCGAAGAACGGGTCTGAAGCGGACAGCTTCAAGCGCGCCGTCACCGTCTGCATGCGCGCCGTCGCCGGCGACAAGGATCTCGAGGTCGGCTTCGCCAAGGACCGGCCGGCGCTGGCCGGCAACCGCGCCAGGCTGCCCGAGCTGCCGAAGAAGGCCTCCCGCACCGACATCGCGATCACCCGCGGCATCGGCGATTCCATGGCGCTGAAGCGCGCCTGCCACGATCAGCGTATCCACAGCAAGCTGGCGCCGGAAGGCAAGCTCGCGCGGGCTATTTTCGATGCCGTCGAGCAGGCCCGCGTCGAGGCGATCGGCAGCCGCGCCATGCAGGGCGTGGCCGACAATATCGGCTCGATGCTCGAGGACAAATACGCCAGGGCAAACCTCGTCGACGTCAAGGACAAGGCCGACGCCCCGCTCGAGGAGGCGGTGGCGCTGATGGTGCGCGAAAAGCTTACCGGCCGCACCGTGCCGAAGAGCGGCGAGCGACTGGTCGATCTGTGGCGGCCCTGGGTCGAGGAAAAGGCCAGCAGCGACCTCGACGGCCTGTCGTCCAGGCTCGATGACCAGCAAGCCTTCGCCCGCATCGTGCGCGACATGCTCGTCTCCATGGAGATGGCCGAGGAACTCGGCGACGACCAGGAGACGGAAGACTCGGAGGACAACGAGGAAAACGAGCAGCAGGGCGAGGAGCAGAGCGAGGAAGGCGGCGAGGACGATTCCGGCTCCGAACAGTCGCAGTCCGAGGACGCGGAGGCTTCCGCCGACGAGGAAGAGTCGGCCGAAACGGAGGCGACCGACGCCACATCGGACGACCTTTCGGACGAGGATGATTCCGACGCCGAGACGCCAGGCGAGGCGCGCCGCAACGACAATCCCTTCCTCAACCTGCCTAAGGAAATCGACTACAAGGTCTTCACCACCGCCTTCGACGAGACGGTCGGGGCCGAGGACCTTTGCGAGGAAGAGGAGCTCGACCGGCTGCGCGCCTTCCTCGACAAGCAGCTCGCCAATCTCTCCGGCGTCGTCGGCCGCCTGGCAAACCGGCTGCAGCGGCGGCTGATGGCGCAGCAGAACCGCTCCTGGGATTTCGATCTGGAGGAGGGTTATCTCGATCCATCCAGGCTGGTGCGCGTCGTTATCGATCCGATGCAGCCGCTGTCCTTCAAGCAGGAGCGCGACACCAAGTTCCGCGACACGGTGGTGTCGCTGGTGCTCGACAATTCGGGCTCGATGCGCGGGCGGCCGATCACGGTTGCCGCGACTTGCGCCGACATCCTGGCGCGCACCCTGGAGCGCTGCGGGGTTTCGGTGGAAATCCTCGGCTTCACCACACGCGCGTGGAAAGGTGGGCAGGCACGCGAGAAGTGGCTGAAGGACGGCAAGCCGTCGAATCCGGGCCGGCTCAACGATCTGCGCCACATCATCTACAAGTCCGCCGACCATCCGTGGCGGCGCGCGCGCCGCAATCTCGGCCTGATGATGCGCGAGGGCCTGCTCAAGGAAAACATCGACGGCGAGGCGCTGCTTTGGGCGCACAACCGGCTGATCGGCCGGCCGGAACAGCGCAAGATCCTGATGATGATCTCGGACGGCGCGCCGGTCGACGATTCCACGCTCTCGGTCAACCCCGGCAACTATCTGGAGCGCCATTTGCGCGCGGTGATCGATCTCATCGAGACGCGCTCGCCGGTGGAGCTTCTAGCCATCGGCATCGGCCACGATGTCACGCGCTACTATCGCCGCGCCGTCACCATCGTCGATGCCGAAGAGCTGGCCGGCGCCATGACGGAGCAATTGGCATCGCTGTTCGGCGAGGAGAGCGCGCGCGACACGCGGCGCGGTGGCTTGAGGCGCGCCGGATGATCCTTTCGCGGGGCGGATTCCGGCGGACGGCTTTTGTTTGCGCGCTGGTCTGTTCGGCCGCCTCTCCGGTCTTCGCCGAGGGAGGCGCTGCGGTCGAGACGATCGAAGTTTCAGCGCGGCCGATCACCGAGTTCCATATCGGCCGCGACCGGAAACAGTTCGGGTCGCTCGAGTTCGTCGGCGGGCTGGAGATGACCTCGCCGTCGCGCGATTTCGGCGCACTTTCGGCTTTCCGCTGCCTCAAATCAGGCAGCGATTTCATCGGCGTCACCGATACCGGCTTGTGGTTCTTCGGCACCATCACCCACGATGCCGACAAGCGCCCCTCGGGCGTGTCGAATTTCCGCATGCAGCAGATGGTCGACGCCTCGGGCCAGCCGATCGAGAAGAAGTGGGAGGTCGACGCCGAAGGCCTCGCGGTCAAGGACGGTATCGCCACCGTCGGTTTCGAGCGCGACCAGCGCGTCGTCCAGTTCAAGGTCGAGCCGGACAATATGAAGGCGCCGTTCAAGACGCTCGACTATCTGGTCCCGGCGCGGGAGCTGCGCCAGAACCGCGGCTTCGAGACGGTCACACACGCCAACCCTTACGGCCAGCACGAGGGCGGCCTGGTCGTGGTGTCGGAAAAGAGCCTCGACAAGGCCGGCAACATCTATGCCGCCATCATCGAGGGACCGAGGAAGGGCGTCTTCACCGTCAAGCGCAACGGCAATTTCGACATCACCGACGGCGCCTTCCTGCCCGATGGCGACCTGCTGCTACTCGAACGCAGCTTCTCGATGGCGCGCGGGGTGAAGATGCGGCTGAGGCGTATCTATGGCGAGAGCATCGAGAAGGGCGCGGTCGCCGACGGCCCGGTGCTGATCGACGCCGATATGGGTTACCAGATCGACAATATGGAAGGGCTCGACGTCTGGACCCGCGACGACGGCGCGCTGATGGTGTCGTTGGTGTCGGACGACAATCAATCGATCCTGCAGCGGAACCTCTACCTGGAATTCATCCTGCACCAGGACTGAGCGGCGCTTGGTTTCGTTCAATTCGCAACGGAAATCCGCTGCGCATTTGTCCCGAAGTTGCCCACCCTCAGCGGACTCTGTAGATCTCGACCGGCTTGCTCGCCGTCGCGCTGTCCAGTTCCAGCCAATCGGGAACGTCCCGCTTCAGCAGCCGCGCGGCCAGGCCCGTGGGAGCTTGGGCGGCGAGCGAAAGCTCTTCCGAATTGCCGCGGCATATGGCGACCAGCCCGACATGCTCGCGCTCGACGATGGCGCGGGCGGCATCCGGCGCTCCCATGAAGGCGTCGAGCATGGCGAGATTGCCGCCGACATTGCGATGATAGGGGCCGGCCAACGCCCTATGGCCGGTAAACATCAGGATGGGGGAGCCGAGATTGGAGGACGCAAGCACCGTCGTTGCCGGCATGCCGGCCAGGTCGCCGAAGTCCGAGGCCTTGCCGCAGGTCAGCGCATGATCGGCATCGGAATTGATCTTTGCGGGTGCCTTTTGGACCACGGACTGCGCGGCGACGGCGACGCCGGCCCAGGTCGCATTGAGCGACACCAGCCATGCCGCCGCGATGCGGATGGAGACGCGCCACGAGTGCGCGGCGCTTGCCTGCAGGCGAACCCCGGCGATCCAGGTCGAGAGCGGCAGCACCGCGAAGGCAACCGAGAAGGTCGAGCCGCGCACCTGCCATAGGCTGACGGCGAAAGCGACGATCAGCAGCACGGCGGTAAGGGCTTCCTCGCGGCGCAGGCGGCGGCTGCGCAGCTGAAGGCCAATCAACAGGATAGCGATGAAGGGCGTCACATAACGCGCCGCCATCAGCTTCGGCTCGTTGACGGCCACGCTGAGGAAGGGCTGCGCCTCAACGACGTCGTTCAGCCAATAGGTGCGAATGCGCTCATCCATGCCGGCATAGGGGGATGCCAGGCATTGCGGGAAGAACAGGAGCGCAACGGCCGCAATTGCAACGGCCAACGCGGACATTGAGAGGAACCGCCTCTTAGCCGTCGACTGTCCGGGTAGACCCGCAATCGCCGCGAGTCCAAAGCCCGACAGCGCCGCGATGACGAATTGGAAAGCCGAGAAGGCGTCGCACTCGGCCACGCCCCAGGCCGACGGCGGTATGGTGGCAACAAGAACCACCAAGGCTATCGCGGCAAATCCGATGCCGAAGCCGCGCGCGGTCTGGCGTTCCCTTTCATCGAAGATGAAGAGCACGGCGGCGCAGGCGCCAAGTGCGGCCACATAAGGCGCCGTCTCCATGCCGACGGCAAGGGTGAGGCCTGCGCACAGGCCGGACAGAAGAGCGGCTGACCGCCGGAAGGGAGCCTCAGTCATAAGCCAGAGACTGGCTGCCGTGAGCAGGAGCTGGACGTTGTGGTGGTCAAGCGTGCCAGGGTGGAAGATGCCGATAAAGAACAGCGCCGCAGTGGACAGGACCAGCGCAGGCATCGCCACGTCCGTACCGGCGAGACGCCGGGAGGCGCGCAGGATGACGAATATGGTGAGTCCATACAGGGAAAGCGGCCAGATGATCTGCGCTGCCTTTTCAGCGGCAGCCGTGCTGGCGCCCAGGGCCTGGAAGGTGAAGATGATCAGCGCGATCGGGGTGTCGACCAGCCGCGACCAGTGCATGACGAAGCCGCCGGTCAGGCCCATCCTGTATTGATGAAGATCGAACCAGCCCTGTCCAGCCAAGAGGTCGCGAACTTCGACCAGCCTCAGCATGCTGTCATTGTCGGCGCCAAGGTCCGCGATCGTTGGGAAGCCGGAGATCGCATTGAGCCCCAGCACGAGCAGCGTCGCGCAGAGCGCAAGCAGAAGGTCATGTTTCCAACCGGTGCCCTGGATGGTCATGCTGATGGCAATGTCCTGGATCGTTTTGGCGATCCTGCACCAATGGCCGTAACAAAGCGTAAAGCCGCGAAGGGCCGCTTCAAGGGTCAGGCGATGGCCGGCTGGCTCCAGCGGGCGGCAAGCAGCCGGTAGGGGATCAGTGCCACCACCGCGATGATCAGTTTGACCGAGAGATCGCCAAGCGCCCAGGACACCCAGCGCATGGTTTCGACAGGCATCACGCCCATCAGCGGTGCCGTCTCCAGCGCGAAGCCGTCGTTCGGCCCGACAAAGGCGAAGGCGGCGGAGAAGCCGACGCCGAAGAACACCACCGTGTCGAAGACAGAGCCGACCAGCGTGCCGACGATCGGCGCGCGCCACCAGCTTTGCCGGCGCAGACGATTGAACACGGTCACGTCGAGCAGTTGTGCGGCGAGGAAGGCGGCGCCGGACGCGGCCGCGATTCGCACCAGCCGGTCAGCGGCGGTCTCGAACGCGATCAGACCGTGGCGGAACAGGAAGGGCGGAACGAGGATCGAGCAGACGACCGCCGTCATGAAGCCGACGAAGGCCACTTTGCGCGCCACCGCCGGGCCGTAGCGACGATTGGCAAGATCGGTGACCAGGAAGGAGAAAGGATAGGTGAAGGCGCCCCAGGTGAGCAGGTCGGCCAGCGACAGGCCGCCGATCTGGCCCTGCATCGGGAACTGGACAAGGATGTTGGACGCCACGACGACAAGCGCCATGGCGGCCACGAAAGGCAGGTATCGTGAAAGGAAGTTCATTTTTTTATCCTGGGTAATGGAACCAGCCGAGCGTCATGACGGCGCTCACTGTCCGAGCACCAGTTTGGAGCCGGTGCTCGAGGCGGTCGTCCCCCGCCTGAAAAGAGAGCTTTAGGCGGCCGACTGCTCGGCGAGCTTCTTCGCGATCTGCTTCTTCAGCAGGCGAGCGCGCTGCGACAGCTCCTTGGCGTCGGCCTTGGCCAGGAACGCGTCGAGGCCGCCGCGATGCTCGACCGAACGCAGCGCGTTGGCCGAAATGCGCAGGCGAACGTTCTGGTTCAGCACTTCGGAAATCAGCGTCACATTGACCAGGTTGGGCAGGAAGCGACGCTTGGTCTTGTTGTTGGCATGGCTCACATTGTGGCCGGTCTGGACTGCCTTGGCAGTGAGCTCGCAGGTGCGGGACATCTTGTCTAACCTTCAGTTCTAAACCTGCCAAACCATTCTGCCCGCGCCAGGCGGCGCGCGGTCTCGGTCAGGCGGCCTTTGGAAAAGTTGGCGTTCCATAGTTGCATTTCGCCACTACGTCAAGCTCCGGCACCTACGCGGCGGCCAAGCTCGCTCCATATAAAGGCCGGAATTCGTCGTATAAGCCCTGCGCGAAGGGATTGCCAGGCTGGAACCGTTGCGTTTCCGCCAGTATCAAGGACCTGCCGCCGCCATGCTTCGCCCCTCCCAAGCCCTTGCCGCGCTGCTCGCCGTCGCTGTGCCTACAACCGCCTTCGCTGCTGCCTCGCCGCAGTCCTTCAAGGGCGAATACACCGTGTCGTTCCTGGGCCTTTCGGTCGCCAGGGCAACGTTTTCCAGCCGTTACGACGGCGACACCTATGCCATCAATGGCACCGTCTCGGCCGCCGGCATCGCCAAGCTGTTCGACGATACGAAAGGCACGATCTCGTCGAAGGGTACGATTTCGGGCCAGCAGATGCGGCCGCGGGCCTTCCGGGCCGACTATACTTCCGGCAAGAAGGCATCGGTGGTCGACATACGCTTCGCCGATGGCGACGTCTCCTCGACGAAGGTCGTTCCGGAGCCCGGCAAGCGCGATCCCAAGAATTGGGTGCCGGTCGGCTCCGGCGACCTGAAATCGGTGGTCGATCCGATGGCCGCGACCGTCGTCCATGCCGACAGCCTGGACAAGGTCTGCGGGCGGACCGTCAAATTCTACGATGGCGAGATGCGCGCCAACCTGTCGCTAACCTATGCCTCGAAAGGCTCGATCTCGGTGCCGGGCTACAAGGGCGACACCGTGACCTGCAAGATGGGCTTCGAGCCGGTGGCGGGCTATCGCAAGGGCCGCAAGGCGCTGGACTTCCTGAAGAACAAAAGCCGCATGATGGTGACATTTGCACCCGTCGGCCAATCCGGCGTATATGCGCCGATCCGCGCCACGGTCGGGACCCAGATCGGCCCGCTGACCATCAGCGCAAGACGGTTCGAAGCAGCCGAATAGTTAGGCGCCACGGCGCGCCGCCGGGGATGGGGCATGGGGCGCGCAACACTGATCGGTTTCTCGGCGGACGCCCTGTGGGCGCTGTTTGCACTGCTCACCAAAGCCTCGGGGCTGCGCAAGCCGGCGACCGGCGGAGCGCGCGCATGATGCCGTTTCCGGGCGGCATCGACGCCAATCCCAATGCGACGCTTCTGTTCTCGATCGCCGCCGCCGCGATTTACGTCCTTGCGCTCGAGCTGCCGCCACGCCTCGCCCGTTCCGCCGCCAAGACGCTGGCCGTGGCCTTGTTGGCGGCGCTCGCCGTCATGCAGGGCAGTCCGCCGCTGCTCGTCGCAGCGCTGGCGCTCAGCGCCGCCGGCGACGCGTTCCTCTCCCAAGACGGTGAAAAAGCCTTTCTTGCAGGGCTGGCGAGCTTTCTTGCCGCACATGTCGTCTATGTCGCCTTGTTCCTGAACGCCGGTGGCGGAATCGGCCTGCTCACCGCCGAGTCCTGGCGCGGCGCCATTGCGCTGGCGCTGGCGGTTTTCGTTATCACGATGCTCGCCGCGCTTTGGCGGCGCGTCGGAGCTGCCCTGCGCGTTCCGGTCGCCGTCTATGCCGGGGCGATCCTCGCCATGGGTGTTTCGGCGCTCACGACCTTTCATCCCTGGGTCATCGCCGGAGCCGTGCTGTTCATCATATCGGACGGGCTGCTGGCGGCAGAGCGCTTCCTGCTGGCCGCGAGCTCGCCGCATCGCGTCTGGATGCGCTACGCGGTCTGGGTGCTCTATTATGCGGCCCAGTTGGCGATCACGCTTGGTTTCCTGCTGGCCTAGGCTGTTTTCGGCTGCCAGTCCGGCTCGGCCAGCTCGAAGGCTGCGAAATCGAAGCCCGGTGCCACCGTGCAGCCGACCAGCGTCCATCCGCCGAGGCTGCGCGCCGACTGCCAACAGCCGGCCGGGACCACGATCTGCGGCCGCTCGCCGGCGGAAAGTGCCGCGCCCAATAGATGTTCGACGACGGTGCCGGAGCCTTCTTCGTGCGTGGCGAGAGCCAGCGGCGCGCCGGCATAGAAATGCCAGACCTCGGCCGCGTCCTTGACCCGGTGCCAGGCCGAACGCTGGCCTTGCTCCAAAAGGAAATAGATCGCGGTCGAATGGCCGCGCGTGCCACCCTCCGCGTCGCGAAACGTCTCGGCATACCAGCCGCCCTCGGGGTGCGGCTCGAGGCCGAGCGCGGCGATGATTTCGGCGGCGCTGGTCATAAAGGAGCGCTCAGAAGTTATCCTTGCGCTTGCGGATCTCGGCGAACACGTCCGTATCGCTCGCCCTCTCCATGCCGAGATGTCTGCGGATCGCCGGGTCGTGCCAGCGCAGGAACGGATTGGTCGACAGTTCCTCGCCGATCGTCGTCGGCAGGGTCGGCTTATTGTCGGCGCGCAGCTTCTCGATCCTGGCGGCGCGCTCTTTCAATGCTGAATTGCTGGGGTCGACGGTCAGGGCGAAGCGCGCGTTGGCCAATGTGTATTCGTGGCCGCAATAGATGACGGTCTCGGCCGGAAGGGCGGCAAGCTTCTTCAGCGATTCGTGCATAACCGGCGGCTTGCATTCGAAGAGCCGGCCGCAGCCCAGCGCAAACAGCGTGTCGGCGGTGAAGGCCACCTTCGAGGCCGGCAAATGGTAAGAGACATGGCCGGCGGTATGGCCGGGCGTCTCGATGACCTCGATCTCTTCCTCGCCGAGGCGGATGACGGAACCCTGGCTGACCGTCTCGTCGATGCCGGGGATCTTCGCCTGTTCCGCTTCCGGTCCGACGATGGTGAGCTTGAAGCGCTCCTTCAGGGCAAGGTTGGCCTCGACATGGTCGCCATGATGATGCGTGGTCAGGATCATCGTCGGCGTCCAGCCGGTGCGCTTGATCGCGGCGAGGATCGGCGCTTCTTCCGGGGCATCGATGATCGCCGTCTGCCCGCTTCTGGGGTCATGCACCAGAACGCCGAAATTGTCGGTACGGCACATGAACTGTTCGATTTCGACCGGCATCACGTCGCTCTCCGTTATGGCCGCAGACATAGGGCGCCCGGCCGCCGATGTCATCCGCCTTTGTTGAACTCGCCGGATATCGCGGCTACCGTCCGGCGCATGCATTCCGATATCGTCGATCTCCGGTCCTTCTATTCGACCACGCTCGGGCGCCTCGCCGAGCGCGCGATCACCATGTCGCTGTCGTCGATATGGGCGCCCGTTCCGAACGAGCGCCTGGTCGGTCTCGGCTACACGCTGCCGTGGCTGGAGCGGTTCGGCGCCGATGCCGAGCGCGTCTTTGCCTTCATGCCGGCGACGCAAGGGGCGGTGGTCTGGCCGGCGACGGGGCCGACGGCGACGGCGCTGGTCTTCGACGAGGAGCTGCCGCTGGTCGATTCCTGCATCGACCGCATGCTGCTCGTCCACTCGCTCGAACATGTCGAAAATCCGCGCGAGACGCTGAACGAGATCTGGCGCGTGCTGTCGCCGGCGGGCAGGGTCGTCATCGTCGTGCCCAACCGGCGCGGCGTCTGGGCGCGTTTCGAGCACACGCCCTTCGGCAACGGCCGGCCGTTCTCGCGCGGCCAGCTCACCGAATTGCTACGCGAGGCCAATTTCACGCCGGCCGCATGGTCAGACGCGCTGTTCTTCCCGCCATCGCCGCGGCGCTCCATGATGCAGTTCCACAACGTGCTGGAGCGAGCCGGCCGGCGGCTCTGGCCGATCTTTTCCGGGGTCATCGTCGTCGAGGCGCAGAAGCGGCTCTACCAGGGCGTGCCTGTCGCGCAGCGCGCGTCGCGCCGCGTCTTCGTGCCGGTGTTCTCGCCGCAGGGCGCAACGACGCTCGGACGTCGGGCCGACGGCCCGGTGCCGCGGGCAGGCGGATGACGCGTTCGTGATCGGGGCCAAGCCTTGCGTCATACGGCAATCGTCACCCTATCTCAGAGGCGGGTTCGGGGTGCGGCATCGCCGCCAATGACCGTTCCTGGCAGCAGGGATCTCGCATATGGACCACACGCCCAGTATCGAACAGGCCGCGTTCTCAGTCGAGACGAGCCGCCTCTCAGACCAGCTGGCGGCGATCAGGCTGGCGCTGAAGGCATCGCCGGTGCGCAGGCGGCTCCTGTGGGCCTCGATCGGCATTGTCGGCGTCATCGTCGCGACCTCGATCGGGCAAGTGCTGCTCAACCGCTGGAACCAGCCTTTCTACGATGCCCTGGCGCGGCGCGACCTGCCGGGCTTCCTGCATCAGCTGATGGTGTTTGCCGCAATCGCCGGCAGCCTCCTGGTGCTCAATGTCGGCCAGACCTGGCTCAACCAGACGATCCGGCTGAAGTTGCGAGAGGCGCTGACGCTCGACCTGATCGATGAATGGATGCGGCCGGCGCGTGCGTTCCGGCTCACCCATGCGGGCGCGATCGGCGTCAATCCCGATCAGCGCATGC
Source organism: Mesorhizobium sp. AA23 (assembly GCF_001672435.1). NCBI lineage: Bacteria > Pseudomonadati > Pseudomonadota > Alphaproteobacteria > Hyphomicrobiales > Phyllobacteriaceae > Mesorhizobium > Mesorhizobium sp. AA23. Next base: position 400,258 of record NZ_LYTP01000001.1, on the reverse strand, counting down.
AGCAGGACGCGGGGCATCTCTCCGACTTGTCGACCGATCTCGGCGTCGGCCTGCTGCAATCCTTCATCCTGCTTGTGTCCTTCATCGGCGTGCTGTGGGAGCTCTCTTCCGGCTTCGTCTTCCATGTCGGCGGCCATTCGCTGGAAATACCGGGCTACATGGTCTGGGCGGCGATCCTCTATGCCGGCATCGCCTCCTGGCTGAGCTGGCTGGTAGGCCGGCCGCTGATCCGCTTCAACAGCGATCGCTACACGCGCGAGGCCGTGCTGCGCTCCTCCGTGGTCCGCGTCAACGAGAATGTCGACGCCATCGCGCTCGCCCATGGCGAGGCGGACGCCAGGCGGCAGCTCGAGCTCGACCTCGGCGGCGTGCTCGACGCCATGCGGCGCATCTACAGCGCCCAGATCAACCTGTCCTGGGTTACCGACGCCTATGGCTGGATCACCGTGGTGGCGCCGATTCTGGTCGCCGCACCGGTCTATTTCGCGGGCGACATCAGCTTCGGCGGTTTGATGATGGCCGTCGGCGCCTTCAACCAGGTGAATTCCTCGCTGCGCTGGTTCATCAACAACATCGGCGCCATCGCCGATTGGCGGGCAACGCTGATGCGCGTTGCCGACTTTCGCATCGCGCTCGGCGAAACGGACATCCTGCATGCCAAGCAAAACCGCATCGCGTTCGGCGAAAACGCAAATGGCACGCTGACATTCGACAGGCTCGAAGTCGCCTCGCCCGACGGCTGCACCAGGCTTGCGGAGACGGAGGTCGAGATAAAGGCCGGCGAGCGCGTCATGATCACCGGCGATCCGCGCGCCGGCAAGACGCTGTTCTTCCGCGCGATCGCCGGCCTCTGGCCATGGGGCGGCGGCCGCATTGGCATGCCGGCCGGAGAGACACCGTTCTTCGTGCCGCGCACCCCCTATTTCCCGCTCGGCACGCTGCGCGACGTGCTCAACCATGCCGAAGGCATCAAGATCGACGACGACGAGATTTCCGCCGTGCTCGGTGAAGTCGGCCTCGAGCGCCTCTCGTTCCAGCTCGACCGCTCGGCGCGCTGGGAGCATGAGCTGGCCGACGATGAGCAGCGGCTGCTCGCCTTCGCCCGGCTGGCGCTGAGGAAGCCGAAATGGGTGATCATCGACGAAGCGCTGGATACGTTCGACGGCGCCACGCTTCGGCGCGTGCTGGCGATGCTGCAGGCCAGACTGCCGCACGCCGCTATCCTCAATATCGGGCGCGGTCTGCACAACAACCAGTTCTTCCCGCGCGCGCTCACCATCGTCAAGGACAGCAGCGGATCGGCGCTGAAGCCGGCCCGTCTCCGCGCCGGGGCGATCGAACCCCCGCCTGTTGCCGCGCGCGCCAAGAAATAGCTTTATTTCGCCGCGATCGCCGGGAAGAATCCCGGCGTGGTGGAGCCTGCCATGCTCAAGCTGTTCAGCCTGCTTGCATGCCTTGCCTGCGCCGAGGCAGCGCCAATGCCTGCCATCGGAGGCACTGCCGTCGATGTGGAACTCGTGCTGGCCGTCGACATCTCGCAATCGATGGACGAAGAAGAGTTCGCCCTGCAGCGCGCCGGCTATGTCGAGGCGCTGCGCCATCCCGACTTCATCAGCGCCGCGCGCTCGGGCCCGAGGGGCCGCATCGCGCTCGCCTATTTCGAATGGGCGGGCGTCGTGCGCGACGACGGCGTGATCGGCTGGCAAGTGATCGACGGCGCGGACAGCGCCAACGCCTTCGCCGACACCATCGCGGGTCGTCCGTTCCGGAGCTTTCGCGGCACGTCGATTTCAGGCGCTCTCGGATTCGGCGCCGGACTTCTGGAGAAAAACAGCTACTCGGCGCCGCGCCGGGTCATCGACATATCGGGGGACGGGCCCAACAATGCCGGGCTGCCCGTCGCGATGATCCGTGATGCGGCTTTGGCCAAAGGCATCGTGGTCAACGGCCTGCCGATCCTGATCAGTCCGTCGCCGAGCGTCATTCGTCTCGACCGCTACTATGCCGATTGCGTCACCGGCGGCCCCGGTTCGTTCGTGTTGCCGATCTATGCGGCGTCGGAATTCTCGACGGCTATCCGCCGCAAGCTGATCCAGGAGGTGAGCGGGATCGGCGACGCCGGAAGCATCCGCGTCGACGCGGAGGCGCCGACCGAATGCCTGCTTGGCGAACGGCTGCGGCAGCGGTTTTCCGATCCGTATTTTCCGGAGCTGGATCGGTGAGGTCCCAATTTGCACTGTTTCGGCCAGAGCGCCGCGCTGTGCCTCAGGCCGCTCTGGCGCCGTATTTGGCGCGGAACTCGTCATAGCAATCGCGGCGCCAGCGCCGGCCGACGACATAGCCGCGCAGCAGTTCGGTCGGCGAGTAGCCGAGCGCCTTTGACGACCGGTTGGCGAGATAGCCCGAAAAGGCCTGTGGCAGCCTCCCCTTCAATATGTCGGCGATGATCTGCCGCGCGATCATATAGGGCGGCACGTCGGGATAGCGGTCGGCAATATAAGGATGTTTGCCGATCAGGTTGGCGTAGGCCTCGACATAGCCGTCGCGCCGGCCGGAGATCGAATTTTCCGAATTGTATTTCTTCCAGTCTATATCATCCGACAGCAAGGCGCCGCTGCGGTTGGCAAAACGCAGCAGCAATTCGCGGTCCTGCATGCGCGTGATATCGCTGTCAAAGCCGCCGATCGCAAGCAGCGATTCGTGCCGGGCGGTGATCGCCGAGCCGGCGATGAAGATCGTCTGCGAGACCAGGGCGCGCTGCAGCCTGCTCTTGTCGAGCAAGGCCTGACGATTGATGCATTTGGTGCTGCGGCCGCCCTTGACCGAGATGAAGGAACTGATCAGCACTTCGAGCGAGGGGTTCCTGTCGAAGTGCGACAGCGTCCGGTCGAGGCGGTCCGGCAGATAGACATCGTCCGAATCGAGAAAGGTCACGATCGGGGCCCGCGCGCGCTCGATGCCCGCGTTGCGCGCGGCATTGGCGCCGCGCCATTTCGCGCCGACATAGATCAGTCTGGGATCGCGAATCTCGGCCAGCGCCAAGGCCGTTCCGTCCGTCGAACCGTCGTCGATAACAATGTGCTCGAAGCGGGTAAGTGTCTGGGCAAGAACACTTTCCACCGCGCGCACGACCTGGCTTCGCCGGTTGTGCGTCGGCGTGATCACGGTGATCAGCGGAGCTGGGTCGGAGGCAGTCGGCATCTAACTTTCGTTATGGGCAGATAAACGATGACCGTAAGATACTCGCACAACCTGCCTCCATGTCCGCCCCCGGATGGATTCGGCAAACGCTACAGAAAAGAGCCGCCTATGTCACCTGAGGTGTCGCATCGGGGTCAAGTTCAGAGCGTGTTTCCTCAAAGTCATGCGGTTTGAAAGCAACACTTCGCGGCGGTTTATCCTTCAACTATGCCCGACATAGTCAGGCACGGTTTCGATTTCGTCGCTTACGAGACCGGCAGCGAGGCTGAAATGACCAAGAAATGCCAGGGTATAAAAAGCCAGGCCTACCACCAGTGAAAACGGAATCTGCCAAAGAGGCATACCCGTTTGCGGCGCGTGGCTGAGCACGCGTCGCGTCGTGCGCCACGACATGGTCCACCAGCGACTGAACGACTTGACGATGCGCTGGCTGCGACTGGGGGCATGAAGCGCGACGAACTTGCGGTCGGCGTCCCTGCCGGTCACCAACGCGCGCCAATAGAAGAACCGCCAGCCTCGCGGAGAGTAGTGGTAGACGCGCGCATCAACGTTGACGATCTTGTGGCCCTCGCGCCGAAGCTGGTGCATCAGCAGCGTGCAGGACACCTTGAAGCCGTTATGTGCCGGGAAAGGGTGGCTGACGATCCAATGGCGCCGGAAGGCGACATTGTTGGCATTGATCGCCCGCTTCGAGGCGAATCTTTCGTCTCCACGGGCCATCGGGAAGAACCAGATCAAGGCGAAGGTTCTCGAGAAGAAGTCGTCATAGGACAGATAGGTATGGCCGTTCACGCAGACGGTTTGCGGCTGTTGAAACGGCTGCAGCAGATTTGAAAGCCAACCTGGCTGAGGGACCGTGTCCGAATCCAGGAAAACGACGATGTCTCCTTCGGTCAAAAGCACGCCGTTGTTCTTGAGTTCGTAATACCGACCGTCGGGGCAAGCTGTGATTGTCAGGTCGGCAACCTGCATCAATTCAGGCGCTTCAGCTTCAATGCTCGCTTGCAGCAAGCTGCCGTCCGAATCGGGCCCGCCATGCGACACGACAACTTTTGGCTTTGTAAAACCGCTAGCGGAAACAGCCGCGATTTCGCGCGCCAGTGACTTCAGCCCCAGGCCGATCTCGTTCCAGTCGATGGATTTGGCGTTCTCCATCTCCATGACGATCGAATAGATCGGGTGTTCAGCCATAGATAATCACCACCAGTTTTGCCGGTACAGTCGCTATAGCCCTGCGGGGTATGCCGTCAAACGATTCTCGGTGCCATTCTATTTGCAAGTTTGCGCTTCAATCGCATGATTCTTTCTAGATCTTCAGGAACCCGCGCTTTTTTCTGTGCGGGAAGCTAGACGGGTCGGCATATTCAGACAGGAAACGTTTTCTCCATTCGTCATTGGTCGCGTCGCGCTGGATTTCGAGACCTGATCCGAGATTCGTTCCCCAGACAGGCTCGACCCCGGCCAACTGGGCAATTTTCTCGAGGCTTCCTCTCGGGTTTTGCTGGACCTGCTCGTAAGTTAGCGCAAGAAAGGACAGCCCGTTTTTCGCGAACCACCCGTCCCAGGCCAGATTTTCCATCAGAATCTTTTCGAGCGATTCGGCGATAGCCTCGCCGTCATAGCGTGGGGATGCGCGATTGACCTCGCTAGAGCGGAATCTGCGGGTTTGGCGCGCACGCGCCCATGAGATCGCCTGACCCAGCAAATCGCTGCGCGTCAGGCGCACATAGTGAAGGTTGGGAAGACTGGCGGGGAGGTTCACCTTCTTGGCAACTTGAGCGAATTGACTCGCAAAAAGCTTGATCGCGTAGATTCCGGAAGAGGACCGTCCTTCCGTCAGCGCCCTCAGAAGCTGCCCTCTGGCATCGCGCGGATAGCCTGGCTGTTCGAGCAGCCGGCGCCCGCCAAACCACTCCAGTGGATTGCCCAGCCCGGCGGAAGCCATCAGTCCTGCAAGATGATTGCTGCCGGTACGCGGCGAAGTGCACACAAGAATCCCTGTGCTTATCTCCGACAGAATTTCCGACGGGATTTGAACCACGGCCGGCCGGCGTCGAAAGAGATCGAGCGAGATCATCGTTTCAGCAAGAACACCGCCTGCTGGCCGAAGAAGTTCCAGAACCACCAGGGCATCGACAGGCCGATCTTCTGGCCGTTGGCGTCGAGCGCGGTCGCCTTCTCGACCGTCGCGCCGAGCTCTTCGCACAGATTGACGAAGTCGCGAATGGTGCAGAAGTGGATGTTCGGCGTGTCGTACCAGGAATAGGGCAGGTCCTTGGTGACCGGCATCCTGCCCTTGATCAGCAGCGAGAAGCGCACGCGCCAATGGCCGAAATTGGGGAAGGAGACGATCGCGCGGTTGCCGATCCGAAGCAGCTCGTCGAGCACAAGTTTCGGGTTGCGGGTCGCCTGCAGCGTTTGCGACAGGACGACGAAATCAAAACCTTTGTCGGGGTAGAATTCGAGGTCCTTGTCGGCATCGCCCTGGACGACGGAAAGGCCGCGCGCCACGCATTCGTTGACGCCGCGCTGTGACAGCTCCAGGCCGCGGCCATCAACCTGCTTGGTCGCCTGCAGAACCTCCAGAAGCACGCCATCGCCGGAGCCGACATCGAGCACGCGCGAATGCGGCGGGATGAGATCGGTGACGACTTCGAGGTCGACGCGCTGAGCGCGATTAACGCTCATGGGCACACCTCCGGCCTTTGAGCATTTGCAGCCAATGGGAATCTCGGCGTCTCAGAAGTGCGGCCAGGACACAGAGATCGCGCGCCACTCATAGGCTGAGCCCCCTTGCGCGCGCGGCCGAGGCTATGAAGCCGTTGATGGCCGCGAACAATTCCGGTTCGTCGAGCAGGAAAGCGTCATGGCCGCGATCGGTCTCGATCTCGACGAAGGAGACGGACGCGCCGGCGGCGTTCAGCGCATGCACGATCGAGCGGCTTTCCTCGGTCGGGAACAGCCAGTCGCTTGTGAACGACACGAGGCAGAAGCGTGTCTTGGTGCCGGCGAAGGCATCCGCCAGCCGTCCGCCGTGGTCGGCGGCGAGGTCGAAATAGTCCATAGCGCGGGTCAGATAGAGGTAGGAGTTGGCGTCGAAGCGGTCGACGAAGGTCATGCCCTGATGGCGCAGATAGCTTTCGATCTGGAAATCGGCGTCGAAGCCGAAGGTCAGCGCCTCGCGATCCTGCAGGTTGCGGCCGAACTTGCGGTGCAGCGCTGCTTCCGAGAGGTAAGTGATGTGCGCGGCCATGCGCGCCACGGCGAGGCCCTTTTCCGGCCGCCTGCCGAAATCGAGATATTTGCCGCCGTGCCAGTCCGGATCGGCCATGACAGCCTGCCGCCCGACCTCGTGGAAGGCGATGTTCTGCGAGGAATGGCGGGCGCCGGTGGCGATCGGCAACGCGGAGAAGACGCGTTCCGGGTAGCTTGCGGCCCATTGCAGCACTTGCATGCCGCCCATCGAGCCGCCGAGCACGCAGAACAGCTTCTCGATGCCGAAATGATCGACCAGCATCAGCTGCGCCCGCACCATGTCGCGGATGGTGATGATCGGCAGGTCGAGCCCATAGGGCCTGCCTGTCGCCGGATCGGTCGAGGCCGGGCCGGTGGAGCCGAGGCAGCCGCCGATGACGTTGGCGCAAATGACAAAAAAGCGGCTGGTGTCGATGATCCTGCCGGGGCCGATCAGCACCTCCCACCAGCCCGGCTTGCCGGTCACGGGATTGGTGCTGGCGACATGCTGGTCGCCGGTCAGCGCGTGGCAGACGAGGATGGCGTTGGAGCGGGCGTCGTTGAGGGCGCCGTAGGTCTGGTAAGCGACCTGGAACGGCGACAGCACGGTGCCCGCATCGAGTTTTAGCGGCTTGTCGGGACCGAACTGCATCACCGGGCTCGACGGTTGGTCGGCCTCGTGGTTGGTCCTTGGAGCGCGCTGAGCGGCCATTGCATTCCCCATCCAGTCGCATCGATCTCGCGATACGGCGTCCGGCCGGCAACGGACAACAAAAAACCGGCCTGCCTTCGCAAAGCCGGTTACAGGTTGCAAACGGCCCTTTAGCGAATTGTTTAACGTGGCTGCAAGCCGACCGGCCAAATCACCACGGGAGATCCGGCTGTTCTTCTAGGGCCAGCGCCGCGCTTCGTCAACGGTCTGCCTACGCGCGAGCGCGCCGGCCCCTCGACATTCGGGGCCACCGCCTGTATTTCCGCTGCGGCCTCGAACCAGGGCCTCTCGACGGATTTGTGACATGAAGCAGGATCAGCCACGTCCGACGCCCCGCGCGGGCATCATGGACATCGAGGCCTATGTGCCGGGAAAAAGCACCGCGCCGGCCGGCGTGACGAAGGTCTACAAGCTGTCGTCCAATGAAAATCCGCTCGGGCCCTCGCCGAAGGCGATCGAGGCCGCCCGGGAGGTGGCTGCCAAACTGGACGTTTATCCCGACGGCTCCGCCCGCCGGCTGCGCGAGGCGATCGCCGATGTGCACGGCCTCAATCCGGCAAACATCGTCTGCTCCAATGGCTCCGACGAGATCCTGGGGCTGCTGGCGCAGACCTATCTCGCGCCGGGAGACGAGGCCGTGTTCACCGAGCACGCCTTCATGGTTTACAAGATCTATATTCAAGCCGCCGGCGCCAAGCCGGTGGCGGTCAAGGAGACGGACGAGCGCGCCGACATCGACGCGATCCTCGCTGCGGTGACGCCGGCGACCCGGATCGTGTTCCTCGCCAACCCCAACAATCCGACCGGCACTTACGTGCCGTTCCAGGAGGTGCGCCGGCTGCATGCCGGACTGCCCAAGAGCGTGCTCCTGGTGCTCGACGCGGCCTATGCCGAATATGTGCGGCGCAACGACTATGAAGCCGGCATCGAGCTGGCCGGGAGCTCGGAGAACGTGGTCATGACCCGCACCTTCTCCAAGCTCGGCCTCGGCGGCGCACGCATCGGCTGGATGTACGGACCGGCGCATATCGTCGATGCCATCAACCGGGTGCGCGGGCCCTTCAACGTCAATGCGACCGCGATCGAGGCCGGCATCGCGGCCATCCGCGACCGCGCCCATGTCGAGCGCAGCGTGGCGCATAACGAGAAGTGGCTTGCCTGGGTCAGCGAGGAGCTGACCGGGCTCGGGCTGCGCGTGACGCCCAGCGTCGGCAATTTCGTGCTGATCCACTTCCCCGACAACAAAAAGCATTCGGCAGCGGCCGCGGACGACTATCTCAGCGCGCGCGGCTACATCCTGCGGCGCGTCACCGGCTACGGCTTTCCCAACGCGCTGCGCATGAGCATCGGCATCGAGGAGGCCAATCGCGGCGTCGTCGAGGCGCTCAAGACATTTCTGAAAAGCTGAAGCACCATGACAGCAACGATGTTCGGAAGAATAGCGCTGGTCGGCATCGGCCTGATTGGTTCGTCGCTCGCCCGCGTCATCCGCCGTGAAGGCCTGGCGCGCCATATCGCTATCGCGACGCGCAACCAATCGACGCTCAAGCGCGCCGAGGAACTGGGTCTCGGCGATTCCTACACGGCCGAGGCCGAAGACGCGGTGCGCGACGCGGATCTCGTCATCGTCTCGGTTCCGGTCGGCTCGTCCGGCGAGGTCGCGGCCGAGATCGCGCCGGCGCTGAAGAAAGGCGCGATCCTCACCGATGTCGGCTCGACCAAAGCTTCGGTGATCGCGCAAATGCAGCCGCATGTGCCGGAGGGTGTGCATTTCATCCCCGGTCACCCGCTGGCGGGCACGGAAAAGTCCGGGCCGGATGCCGGCTTCGCCGATCTCTTCGACAACCGCTGGTGCATCTTCACGCCGCTGCCGGGCACGGATCCGGAGGCGCTGGAAAAGCTCTCCGAATTCTGGCGGCGCTGCGGCTCCAACATCGACACGATGGACCCGCAGCATCACGACATGACCTTGGCCATCGTCTCGCATCTGCCGCATATCATCGCCTACAACATCGTCGGCACCGCCGACGACCTGGAATCGGTGACCAAGACGGAAGTCATCAAATACTCCGCTTCCGGTTTTCGCGACTTTACCCGACTGGCCGCTTCCGACCCGACCATGTGGCGGGACGTGTGCCTGCACAACAAGGACGCGATCCTGGAAATGCTGGCGCGCTTCTCGGAGGATCTGGCCTCGTTGCAGCGAGCGATCCGCTGGGGCGACGGCGAAAAGCTGTTCGACCTGTTCACCCGCACGCGCGCCATCCGCCGCTCGATCATTGAGGCCGGCCAGGATATCGATGTGCCGGATTTCGGCCGTCAGGCCGTGGAGCACCCGGGGGCCAAGCCCTAGGCCTTCTGCTCGATCTGTCCCGATGCGGGCCAGTGCGCCGCCATCATGGCCATTGTCTCGGCTCTGTCCGGAGCGCCGAGCCGGCCGCCGAAGCGCAGGCATTTAAGCGCGGCGGCGGCGCTGGCAAAGCGCAGCGCCTGCTCGGGCGGCATGGCTTCGGCAAGGCCGACGGCGAAGGCGCCGTGGAAGACGTCGCCGGCGGCGAGCGTGTCGACCGCCTTGACCTTCGGCGCCTCGACATGCCGGACGCGACCGGTTCCCCGATCATGCCACCAGGTTCCGGCAGCGCCGCCCGTCACCGCGACGAAGGCGTCGGTGCGCGAGGCGAGATCGGCGCATGCGCTTTCCGGATCGAGCGCATGGCCGCAGATGATCCGCGCCGCCGGCTCCGAGGCGACGATGTGCGAGGCCAACGGCAAAAGCCGCTCGAGCACGTCGACCGGCGCGGTGTCGGCGTCGAGGATCGCCGGACGGCCGGCGTCCCGCGTGGCCGCCAAGGCAAGTGCAGCGGCGCCCGGCCAGCGGACGTCCACCAGCACGGCGTCGAAGGCGGAAAGTTCGGCAAGCGGCAGCGTGTCGGGATCGGCTTGCGCCCTGCTGTCATAGAAGGGCACGATGATGCGCTCGCCATGGGCATCCACTAGGATCGCGGCCAGCGCCGAGCGCGCGCCGGCGACGCGGCGGACCAGGCTGCAATCGACGCCTTCCGCCTCGATCTCGGCGATCAGCCGGTCGCCGACCGCATCGTCTCCCGCGCTCGCCCAAAGCGACACATCGGCGCCGAGGCGATGCGCGGCGCACGCCGCACTCGTCGCCATGCCGGAGGCGATCTGGACACCGTCGCTGGCGATGAACTTGCCCTGATGCGCGGGCAGCGTCTCGAGACGCAGGATCGTGTCGAGGGTGAACGCGCCGACACTGAGCAGTTTGATCGGTCCGGCCATCGCAGTCTCAATCGACCGGCTTGATCTTGCCGAGCGGGATGAAGCCAAGCGAAGCCTTGCCCTTCACGATCTTGAGCGGCATGGACGGTTGGTTGCCGAGCATGGCAATGCCGGCAAAACCCTGCTCGATCTCGCTCTTGTGCTCGGGAATGGCGCCGGCGAGGATCGCCGCTACGGCCTTTGGGTCCTTTAGCTTGATCGACAGATTTGCATCGATCAGGCCGTCGGCGTCGATCGAGATCGGCCCGGATACGGTTACGCGCGCCGTGCCCGATGACACGTCGAGGCTTGCGATGTCGACCGACTGGCCGCGCAGGCTTTTCGGCGGCGCCTTAATCAGCGCGACGCCGTTCTTCACTGTCGCTTCGCCGGCGCCGTCGAGTTCCGGCAGCACGCGTCCGCCGACAGCTTCCGCGTCGATCTTCAGGTCGCCAAAGCTGCCGGTATAGACGAGGTCCTGGCCGTTCGGCTGCAGCTGGCCGGCCGCCTGGCCGGCGCTGAACAGCTGCACGGGATCGGTGTCGTCGGCCGGATCGGTCTGTCCAGACAAGCCTTCCGCCTGAAGCGAAATGCGGCGCGGAAGCGGCCATGACAGCTTGACCGTGGCGTGCAGCTTGTCCCAGTCGAGCCAAAGCGGCGGCATGCCCGGCGCCACAGTCCGCAACGGTCCGCGCAGGTTCGCCACGGGCGACAGAGGCTGGGTGATGCGAGCGACGACGTTCATATCGCCGGTCGAGGCCGCTACATTCCTGGCATCGTCCTGATAGGCCAGGCTGTCGCAGGCGACCGTGAAGTCCAGTGGATAACCGCTGACCGTGAGATTGGCGCAGTCGGCCTTGATGCCCTTGCCTCCAAGCTCGGCCACGGCCCGCTCGGCCTCGGTCTTGACCTTGCCGGCGAGATAGAACCATCCGCCGCTGTAGAGCGCGAACAGCACCAAGATGAACGCCGCAAGCCAGAACAGCCGGCGGCGAGGTTTGCGCGATCGCTCGTCACTTGACGTCATGCTGCGGCTCTCGTTAACCCCTCATGCGGCGAGCGGGTGGTTGTTCTTACGCACGACAAGCGGGGACAGAAGAAGCACCTTACCGGTGTGGTGTCGTCACTCGAATGCAATCAGGCTTGGCGATATGGGCGATTTTTGGGTTTTTGGCTACGGGTCGCTGATCTGGCGGCCCGGTTTCGCACATGTCGAGACGCGGCGCGCCCGTCTTTACGGCTTCCGCCGGTCGCTCTGCGTCTATTCCTTCGTCCATCGCGGTACGCGTGAGCGGCCGGGCCTGGTGCTCGGCCTCGACCGCGGCGGCTCCTGCGTCGGGCTCGCCTTCCGCGTGCCCGGCGATTTGCGTGACGAAGTGCTTTCCTATCTGCGCGAGCGCGAGCTGGTGACCAGCGTCTATCTCGAACGCACTCTCGATGTCCGGCTGGATGGGGCGGGACAAGGCGGAACGGTCGAAGCGGTCGCCTACATCGTCGACCGCGCGCATGAGCAATATGCCGGCGGGCTCGACGCCGGCCATGCGGCAAAAGTCGTGCGCGGCGCCGTGGGCCAATCGGGCAGGAACGAAGACTATGTCCTGAGCACAGTGGAGCATCTGAGGGCGCTCGGCATCCGCGACCACTGGCTGGAAGAGGTGGGGCGGCAGGTCGCGTCTTCGTGAAGATCTGGCCCGATCAAAAAGCAAAACCATGCCTTTGACCTCGGCAAGGCACGACCTAGCTTAGCCGCAATCCATCCTCTGGGCACCCAGGCCCTTCCCAGCATCACGGAGATCAGTCTTGCAGAAACGCCGTCTCGGTCGCACCGACCTTTCCATCGCGCCGCTGGTCCTTGGAGGCAACGTCTTCGGCTGGACCGCCGACGAGAAGACCTCGTTCGACCTGCTCGACCGCTTTGCCGAGGCCGGCTTCAACGCAGTCGACACGGCGGACGCCTATTCGCGCTGGGCGCCGGGCAACAAAGGCGGCGAATCCGAAACCATCATCGGCAACTGGATGAAGAGCCGCGGCAACCGGGACAGCATCGTCGTCATCACCAAGGTCGGCTCCGACATGGGACAGGGCAGGCGGGACCTCTCCGCAGCCTATATCGAAAAGGCGGTCGACCAATCGCTCAAGCGGCTGCAGACCGACGTCATCGACCTCTATCTGTCGCACTGGCCGGACCCGGCCACGCCTTACGAGGAAACGCTCGGCGCCTATCAGCGCCTGCTCGAGAAGGGCAAGATCCGCTATCCGGGCTGCTCCAATCTCGATGCGGGGCAATTGCGCGCGGCCCTGGATGTCGCCAGCCTGCGGGGCCTGCCGCGTTACGAGGTTCTGCAGCCCGAATACAATCTGTACGATCGCTCTTCGCTGGACGGCCCGCTGCTCGACCTGTGCAAGGCGGAAGGCCTCGGCGTCATCACCTATTTCGGCCTGGCCAAGGGGTTCCTCAGCGGCAAATACCGCAGCAAGGCCGACCTTGGCCGGAGCGAGCGTGGCGAAGACGTGGCCGAGTATCTCAACGAACGCGGCATGCGCATTCTCTCCGCGCTGGATGCCGCGGCCGGGCGCCATTCAGCCAAGCAGGCCGAAGTGGCGCTCGCCTGGATCATGGCGCGGCCGGGCATCACCGCGCCGATTGCCAGCGCCACGACGCCCGCACAGATGGAAAGCCTGATCCGCGCCGCATCGCTCAAGCTTTCCGCCGACGACATCGCAGCGCTCGATCGCGCCAGCGCTTAAGGCGTGTCGAAATTCAGGCGGATGCCGGCCTGACCTGGATCCAACATGCGTTAGTGCAGCAGGTCCCCCGCACGATCGTCCAAGACCTTGCAGATAGCCTCGCGATAATTCCTACCCGATCGCGGCAGGAATTGAGGTTCGGCATGGTCGGAGAAGTTTTGTCCGAAGCGCAGCCCTGGCAGCAGGTGCTGGCGCTGGTCATGGCGGCGACCGTTGTCATGGGTAGCCCAGGTCCGGCGACGATCAGCGTCACCGCCGTCGGCGCCGCTTTCGGGCTGCGGCCTTCGCTGGGTTATACGTCCGGCATCGTGCTTGGAACGACGGCCGTGCTCCTGGTTGTGGCCGCCGGGATATTCGGCATGCTCGCCTCGGTGCCGGGGCTGGCACCGTTGCTGACTGTCGCTTCGGCCCTCTATATCCTCTACCTTGCCTTCAGGATCGCGACAGCGCCGCCGCTTGCCCAAGGCGGCAATGCGGCGGCGCGTCCCACCTTCTTCGGCGGCTTCATGCTCGCCGTCGCCAACCCGAAAGCCTATGTGGCGATCGGCGCGGTCTTCGCGGGAGCTTCATCCACGGTCGACGGGCTCGGGATTTCGGCCAAACTTTTGGTGCTGGCAGCGATGATCGTCGCCATTCATGTGCTCTGGCTTCTCGCTGGGACGATTTTCGCGAGGCTGCTGCGCGATCCATTGGCGTCGCGGATCATCAATCTCGTCTTCGCGGCGACGCTGGTGCTGACGACTGCACTGGCGGGGCTGCCGTAAGGGGAGCTCAGGCCTTCGCCGCAGCGCCGAGCTCCGCCAGCCGCTTCACCGCCGTCGGCGGCATCGGCGGCGGGCTCGGCGCGCGCGAGGCCTCGACCAGCAGCTCGTCGCAGGCGGTCTCGGTCTCGCCGATCAGCCGCTGCATGAACTCCTCCTTGTCGAGCCCCGGAGGAATCGGCGGCAGGAAACGGGCCTTTATGGTGCCCGGATAACGCATGAACTTGCGGCGCGGCCAGTAGAGGCCGGCGACATGGGCGACCGGCACCACGGGAACGCCAAGCTGGGTATAGAGCTCGACTATGCCGTATTTGTAGGACGGCTCGGCGCCCGGTGGGCGACGAGTGCCTTCCGGGTAGATGATAAGCTGACGCGGATTGCGCGCCATCTCCTGCCTTGTCGCGGCAACGACAGCTTTCAGCGCCTTGGAGCGGCTGCCGCGGTCGACCGGGATCATGCGCATCTTCATGATGTACCAGCCGAAGAAGGGGATCCAGGTCAGCTCCCGCTTCAGGATATACAAGGCGTCGTCGAGATAAGGAAAAAAGGCGATCGCATCCCAGAAGGACTGATGCTTGGGCGCCAGGATGAAGGACCCCTCAGGCAGGTTCTCGGCACCCGTGATTTCGCTCCTGGTGCCGGCGATCTTGTCGTAAAGCCACATCGAGGTGCGCGACCAGAATTTCGGCACGAACCAGGCGCGGTGGCGGGGCGACAGGAAATAGAAGGGCGTCCAGAAGATCATCTGAACGACCAGGCTGAGATAGAAGGCTAGGTTGAACGCCAGCGAGCGGATAATGAGCATGCGGGAAAGGGCCCGGTGTGGAAGTGAGCGTTGGTTACACCAAGCGCGGGCAAAAAGGAAACGGCGCGACGGTGGGGCGCATCACAGCGAGCGCGCCAGCCGCTCCTTCAGGCGGGGCGCCGCGAAATCGAGGAAGGCGCGCAGCTTCACCGGCAGCAGGCCCTGACCGGCATGCAGGAGATTGACCGGCCATGGCGGCGGCTCGAACGGCTCGAGCACGACATGAAGCGCGCCGGCGCGCACCGCGGCGTCCGCCTGATAGGAGAGCACCCTCGTCAGGCCGAGGCCGGCGATCGCCGCATCGATTGCTGCCTCGGCGGTGTTGAGCTGCAGCCGCGAGCGGACCGGAACCACGGTTTCGCTCTTGTCGGTGCCGAAGCTCCACGTCGCGGGAGAGGCAAGCCCTTCGAAGGTGATGCAGTTGTGGCCTGAAAGGTCGCGCGGTTCGAACGGCGTGCCATGCTTCGCAAGATATGCCGGGCTGGCGCAGACGATGCGGCGGATCTGGCCGACGGGCGCTGCGACCATGGCCGAATCCGGCAGCTCGCCGATGCGCACGGCAAGATCGATATGCTCCTCGATCAGTTGCGTGATCCGATCGGACAGCGTCAGGCGGATGTCGACGTCGGGATAGGCGGCCAGAAAATCTGTGACGACCGGCAGCACATGCAGGCGGCCGAAGACGACCGGCGCAGTGATCACCAGCTCGCCGGTCGGGCTCAAACATTCGCCAGCGGCGGCTCGTTCGGCTTCGCCCACCTCATCGAGGATACGGCGGCAGGCGGCGAGATAGGAACGACCAGCGTCCGTCAAGGTGAGGCGCCGCGTCGACCGGTTGAGCAGACGCGTCTTGAGGTGCCTCTCCAGTTCGGAGAGCTTGCGGCTGACGGTGGCGAGCGGTACGCCGGCATGTCGCGCGACGGCGGAAAGGCTGCCGGCCTCCACGGTGGCTACGAACAAGGACATGGCGTCGAGGCGGTCCATTTATTCTTCCGAAATGTGGAGGGATAGATTGCAAATATGCCTTCTACCTCCGGATTTCGGAAGAGGCTACATGTCCTTCCACTTTGGCAGAGGACCGCCGCCATGGACGCCTTCACCAGCGATGTCGCCTTTACCCCTACGGTCAAGGCCATCCAGTCCCGCAAGGGCTCGCGCGCATCTTATGCTCGTGTCGAGGAGCGCGGCGGCTGGCGGGCGACGATCACGCCCGACCTCGCCGCCTTCATCGAGGCGCAGACCAGCGTGTTCCTGGCGACGGCCAATGGCGGAGGTCAACCCTATGTCCAGCATCGCGGCGGGCCAGCCGGCTTCCTGAAGGTGCTGGACGGGCATACGATCGGCTTTGCCGATTTCTCGGGGAACCGGCAGTTCATCACCCAGGGCAATCTTGCGGACAATTCCCAGGCTTTCCTGTTCCTGATCGACTACATGCTTCGGCAGCGCATCAAGATCTGGGGCACAGCGCGCGTCGTCGAGGACGATGCGGAGCTGACGGCGAGGCTGATGCCGGCCAACTACAAGGCGCGGCCGGAGCAGGCGATCCTGTTCAGCGTCACGGCCTGGGATGCAAATTGCCCGCAGCACATTCCGCAGCGCGTCGAGGCGGCGGATGTGGCTGCGGCGCTTGCCGAGCGGGATAGACGCATTGCCGGTCTGGAGCAGGAGATCGCACGCCTGCGCAACAGCGGGTCTGGCGAAGCTTAGTTCTTGCTCACCGTAGAGGCTTCGGCGAGCGTGACGCCCTCGGTGGTCGGCCGAAGCGGGACGATGCCGCGCGCCAGCGCCAGCACATATTTGCTGTATTCGGTGAGCAGCACGCGCAGCGCTTCCGGCTTGGTCAGCCAGCTGCCATTGCCGAGCTTGTTGTTGACCACCGGATAGGGCTCAAGCCGCGCGCCATGCAGCAGCCGGCCCATCTCGAGCAGGCTGCGTGGCATATGGTAGTTGTTGGTCACGACGATGATGCTGCCATAGGCGTGGCTTTCCACCCATTTGGCGCTCTCCTCGGCATTGCCGATCGTGTCGAGCGCGGCGCGGTCGATGTCGACGCAGCAGGAGAACAACTGCTTGTCGCCGCCCATCGCCGCTTGCAATTGGCGGCGGCTCGCCGTGGGGTGAACACCGCTGATCAAGAGCCGCTCGCCCTTGCCTGATGCCAGCAGATCCATGGCGGCGTCGAGCCTCGACTGACCACCGGTGAGCACGATGATTGCGTCGGCCCTGGCCGGATTGACCGGCGTCGTCATGTTGCTGACCTTGTCGGCAAACCAGCCGAAGCCGCCGGCGAAAAGCGCCAGCAGGGCGAGCACGAAGAAACCGCAGAGACGAAGCGCAAATCTGAGACGACCGGTTCTTGCAGACGCAGCACCGCGCGTAAGCGCCGCTGGCATCCGTCCAGCCGTTCCGATCGAGTCCCGCGCGTCCATCATCCCCAGGTTAATCCTGAAAACATCCAATGGTTAACTCTGAAACGTCGCCTTTCATAGATAGCACGGCGCACATTGCGTTACGGCAGTTTCCCTTGCGTGATCATGCACTTGTGGAGTCCGGATCGCATTGGAAACCCAACTTGCCACCTCTTGCATTCGCGCCACCCTTGGCTACGCGTCATGATCAGACCGCCTCCGGCTGCCGGATGTCGATCTCGCTGAGATAGGCGACGACCGTGGCATGCGAGGTCGCAGCGGTCAGCGCGCCGATCACCAGCACCATCAGGGCGACGCCGAGATAGCCGGTGGAGCCGATCGCGAAATTGCCGAACAGCGCGGTCGCCTGGTCGGCCTCAGGCGTCGCCATGTTGCGCGACGACCACCAGGAAAAGACGATGAAGACCATGATAGCGGCGGCACCTCCGGCGGCGGCGCCTTTCATGCCGGTGACCAGGAAATGCCAACGGAATTCGCGCGCGATGAAGCGGGCCTCGGCGCCGACAAAATGCAGGACCTCGATGATGTGGCCGTTGCCGGCCATGGCGCCGCGCGTGGCGAACACCACCGTCAGCACCGTCGCCGATAATATCAGCGCCAAAACGGCAAAGCCGATCGTCACTGTCGTATGCGCCATGGCGACCAGCCGGTCGACCCAGGTGCGATGGTCGTCGAGCGCGGCGCTCGGCAGCTTGGGCGTGATCGCGGCGCGCATGGCCGCGAAGTCGGGCGGATTGGCCTCGTCGATGGTGACGACGATGAGGCGCGGCACCGGCAGTTCATCGATGTTGAGGCCGGTGCCCAGCCACGGCTCCAAAAGGCGCGCCGTCGCATCGCGGTCGACGATCCTCGTACCCTTCACACCCCGGAACTCGCTGGCGATTTCAGAGGCCTGCGCGAGGGCTGCTTCCATGTCGAGGCCCTCGACGGGCTTGATCTGGATCGTCGCCTCGCGCGAGATCTGGTTCTCCCACACCGAGGCGGTGTCGCGCACCAGCGTCACGGCGCCGAAGGTCAGGCAGGACAGGAAGGTCATGATGGCGATGACCAGCACCAGCGCCCGGCCGGCGATGTTCTGCGCCGGCACGATCGGCGCCATCTTGCGCTGAACCCGGCGAACGGCAGCCGTCGTCTCGACGGCTTCCTCGCGCAGGTGATCGGCCGGAAGTTCAGTCATAGACGTCCAGCCTTCCGCCGGCGAGAATCATGCGCCGGGCATCGACCTGCTCCATCAGGCCGAGGTCGTGGGTTGCGATCACCACGGCGGTGCCGAGCCGGTTGAGCTCGATGAAGAGCCTCAGCAGCCGGCGCGCGAGCGGCGGATCGACGTTGCCGGTCGGCTCGTCGGCAAGCAGGATCTCCGGCTGCTCGATCAGCGCGCGCGCGATCGCAGCACGCTGCTTCTCGCCGCCCGACAGCACCGGCGGCAGCACATGCATGCGCTCCCCGAGGCCAACCCATTTCAGGAGTTCGGTGACGTCGGTGCGATAGCTCGCCTCCTCGCGCCCGCGCACGCGCAACGGCAGCGCCACGTTCTCGTAAGTGGTCATGTGGTCAAGCAGGCGGAAATCCTGGAACACCACGCCGATGCGGCGCCTGAGCAGCGGCAACTCGCCGCGCGAGATGCGCGAACGATCCTTGCCGAAAATGGTGATCAGGCCGCGCGTCGGCTTCAGCGACATGAAAAGCAGGCGCAGCAAGGTGGTCTTGCCGGCGCCCGAGGGGCCGCTCAGGAACTGAAAGGAGCGCTCCGGAATGTGCAGGGAAATGTCGCGGAGGATCTCCGGACCCATGCCATAGCGGAGGCCGACATTTTCGAAGCGGATCACGTTCGGCGACCTGAAACCTTAGGCGGCATCCCGCCAGCCTGTTCTCTGCCAAGACCATCGGCCGGCATGGTTAATCGTTGGTTAATTTCTGCGCGCTTTCGACGTTTCACAGCAGTTCCGGTGGGGAAGCGTTAACCATTTGCGTTTACCCAAAAGCAACGAAGATTGCACTGGGGCCAATGGCTGAGGATAGAACCGCGCGCTCTGTTTCCGGCGAAATCATGACCGGCACGGCGACAAAGGCCGCGCCGGAGCGCGTCATCCTCGACACCGATGTCGTCGATGCCGACTATGTGGTGCTGCCGCGATTCGCCGCCCGTTCGGAACCGATTGCGGCGCCGTTGCCGCCGCAAGCGCCCTCGACGCCATCCATCGCTGGCATGGGCATGCTGCGCAAACCGGAGGCTGCGCCGGCGCGGCCGGCCTCGCGTGGCGGTCCAATCTTCTGGGCCGCCGGAGTGGGCGCCGCACTCGTGGCTTTCTGGGTGTCGGGCGGACATGCCCTGGTGCGTCAGAGCCCCTTCTGGGCGGCTGCGCAGCCGGCAAGCGCGCTCAGCATTTCCGGTGTGACGTCGCGAATCGATGCCTCGGGGCTGAAGCCCATCCTGTTCATCGACGGCGAGGCCGCCAATGACGGCGTACGGGCGGAGTCGCTGCCGCCGCTCGAGATCCGCGTCACCGACAATGCCAGCAATGTCATCCGCTACAGGTTGGGGACATCCAACCGCTCGCTGGCGCCCGGCGAAAGATTCGGCTTTTCCAGCCGGTTCGATGTCCCTAGAAACGGCGTGAAGGCCGTATCGGTCACCTTCGCCGGGTAAGTGCATCGATATTCAGGTGATGCCGGCCTGCAATTAGTGGTTTCCTGCGCTTAGGTGCTCACGTGCTTGAGTACGCTCTGCACCGGTTCTCGGAACCCGCTATTTTGGGTTCGGCCTGACCTGAATATTGATGAACCTAGCCCTTCCGGCGTTGCAGGCGATTCTGAAGGAAAAAGCTATGCCAGTTGTACGCGGCAAGGACATCGAGGTCCTGTTTTCGGCGTCGGCGATCGCCCGGCGCAATCTCGAGCTCGCCAAGGAAATCGCCGGGCGCGACTATCACGACCTGCTTGTGATATCGATCCTGAAAGGCTCGTTCGTCTTTGCCGCCGATCTTATCCGCGCCATGCACGACGTCGGCCTGTCGCCCGAGGTCGAATTCATCTTCATCTCCAGCTACGGCGCCGGCACCACAAGCGGCGAGGTCAAGGTGCTGCGCGACATCGACAACGAGGTCGCCGGCCGCGACGTTCTTTTGATCGACGACATCCTCGAATCCGGCAAGACGCTTTCCTTCACCCGCGACCTGATGCTGTCGCGCGGCGCCAGGAGCTGCGCCATCGCGGTGCTGCTCGACAAGCGCATGCGCCGCCAGACCACGCTCAACGCCGATTATGTCGGCTTCGACTGCCCCGATTACTTCGTCGTCGGCTACGGCATGGACGTCGCGCATGCTTTCCGGGAATTGCCGTTTGTCGGGGTCGTGAAAGGCGACAAGTAAGGTCGCGCCGAAAGAGGCCGCATAGACGTTTCAAATTTTCAGAAAAAGTCAACGTTTCGGCGGCATCTATCTCGGCATGGCAAAGCTCTTGATCGTCGAGGACGATGAATCCGTCCGCACCCTCGCTGCCCGCGCGCTGGAGCGTGATGGGCACAGTGTCACCATCGCCGCCGATGGCGCGCAGGGGCTCACCCTGATCCGCCAGCAGCGCGGCAGCTACGATCTCGTTGTATCCGATATCCGCATGCCGGAGATGGACGGCATCGAGATGGCGACCGCGGCGGCAAAACAGTTTCCGGCCATGAAGATCATGCTGATGACCGGCTATGCCGACCAGCGCGAGCGCGCCGAGGAATTGAACGGCATCATCCTCGACGTCGTGCAGAAGCCGTTCACGCTTGCCGAAATACGCGCCCGCGTCGGACGGGCATTAAGCTGCTTCGCTTGATCGTTTAGACGGCATCGCCGGTCGCTGCGATTGCAGGTGCTGCGCCGCGTCGGCGCTCACCGTTCAGTGCAACCAGACCGGCGCCGATGATCAGCGCCGCGCCCAGCACCGTCGTTGACCGCGGGACCTCGGCGAAGAACAGGAAGCCCCACAGCGGCGACCAGAGGATGCCCGTGTATTCGAAGGTTGCGACCCGGTTGGCGGGCGCCATCCGGTAGGCCTGCGACAGCAAGATCATGCCGGCGGAGGCAACGAAGCCGCAGGCCGCCATCTTCAGGAAGTCCGGCAGCGCCGGCCAGACCCAGGGCCGCACCAGGAAGTCGAGGCTCGGGTGGCCCGCATGGGTGATGCCGGCAAGATGAAACACCGCGGCGACCGCCACAGCGCCGGTGAGATAGGCGCCGTTCTGGTAGAAGGCCATCACCGTCGAGGATTCGGTCTCGCCGATCCGGCGCGCCATCAGCTGCGAGAACCCGTAGAGGAATGCCGAGCCGAGCGACAGCAGTGCCGCCCAGTCGAACAATCCGGCGCCCGGACGCAACATCACGACCACGCCCACGAGGCCGATCAGCACCGTCGTCAGCGTCCGCCCGGAGACGTGCTCGCCGAGATAAGGCCCGGCAAGCAACATGATGAAGAGCGGCGCCATGAAATAGAGCGCTATCGCGTCGGCCAGCGAGAGGGCGGCAATCGCCAGATAGTAGACGGTGTAGGAGCTGAATTGGATGAAGCCGCGCAGCGTCAGCATGCCCGCTCGTTTCGACAGCAAGGCCGTCAGGCCGACATCGGCCTGGACGATAACGACCAGGATCGGCAGCGCCACGAGGGCGCGGATCGCCATCACTTCCGTCACCGGATAGCTGCCCGAAACCGCCTTCACCAGCGGGTCCTGCAACGAAAAGACAAGAACGCCGAGGCAGAGGCTCAAAATGCCAAGCACCATCCGGTTCTGCATGTTCGTTCCAGTGAAAAAGAGCCCGCCACCGTTTCGGGCAGCGGGCACGAGTGAGGACTCTTCGAATTGGTCCGCTGCCGAATCTCACGGCCGCATATCCAATGGGTAGAGCAACTATCCTGCGACGTTTGACATGTTGCAAACGAATTGGAATGATACCAGAAATCAAAATTTCTTATGGCGGCATCGATGAAGCCCACCCTCGACAGCGACCTCCTGCGCACCTTCGTGGCGGTGGCCGAGACCGGCAATTTCACCAAGGCGGCGGAAAAGGCCGGACGCACCCAGTCGGCGGTGTCCATGCAGATGAAAAAGCTGGAAGACATGGTGGGCGACAGCCTGTTCGAGCGCGGCTCTCGCGGGGTGGCGCTGACACGCCGCGGCGGCGAGCTCATCACCAACGCCCGCCGCATCGTCTCGCTGCTCGACGAGACGGCGGCATCGCTGGTCGCGCCGCCGCTCGGCGGGCTGGTGCGCATCGGCATTCCTGCCGAATACGGGCGGTCAACCTTGTCGCGGGCACTTGGCGAATTCGCCAAACGCCACCCGCGCGTGGAGGTCACGGTGCGTTACGCGCATTCCGACTCGCAGGTGAGGGCGCTTGCGGCCGGCGAACTCGACCTTGCGGTGGTGTTCGAGTGGGAAGGTTTTTCCGGCGGCGATGTGCTGATGCACGATCCCACGGTATGGGTGACGTCAACGCTGCATCACATGCATGAGGAACGGCCGGTGCCGATCGCGCTTTACAGCCGCAATGGCTGGTGTCGGGACTTCGCGATCAAGTCGCTGCAGCAGCGCGGCCTCGACTACCGCGTCGCCTACACCAGCGACACCAATGGCGGCCTGACGCTGGCGGTCACTTCTGGCCTGGCGATCGCACCGATCTCGCGCAGCAACATCCCGCCCGATTGCCGCGAACTGACCGCCGCCGACGGCTTCGGCGACATCGATTCCTCGAATGTGGTGCTTCACCGCAATCCGCTGGCGACGGGCGAAGCGATCGACGGGATGGAAAACGCGATCCGCGAGGCTTTCATGCTGACCAGGCGGGCACAGGCAACAGCCAGTCTTTGACGTACGAAACGGTCCGCTCAATCCGGCGGTCCGCTCTCCATCTGCTTGAGCCATCGCATGGCATCCTCAAGGCGATCGTCGCCCCAGAACAATTCGCCGTCGACGACGAAGCTCGGCGAGCCGAAGATGCCGAGCGCCTTGGCCTGCTCCGTCGCGGCCGCGAGCTCGGCCTTGGCGTCATCGCTGTCGGCCCGCCGAAGAACCGGCTCTGCTTTCTGTCCGGCTTTCTCGATGCTAGCCGAAATGTTTGGCTCGCTACCAGCCGGCTCACCCATTTCAAACCAGCGCCGGTACGTTTCCCGGGCATAGGCTTCGCACCAGCCCTCGCGCGCCGCGATGAGAGCCACGCGATTGGCGCGTTCGAGCTCGGCCAGCGGGTAGGGGGCCGGCAGTTTCGGCACCATCCTGTACATCGCCGCTCGGCGCTCGATGTCGCGCCACATATAAGCGGCCTTCGCCGGCTTCTTGGCAAAGGGAATGTTGTCCATCTCGATCATGATGGCGCGCACATTGAAGGGTCGCCAGCGGAACTCGATGCCGGTCTCAGCCGCAACCTCGGCGAGACGCATCACCGAAAGATAGGTGTAGGTGCTGCCGATGGAGAACCAGAAGTCGATCATCGCCATTCTCCCTTGACGATGACGATACCGGCAGGCAGCGCGGCCTGCAATGCGTGTGGCGAGAGCGACCTGCGGCTGCCCGCTACCTCAGTCTCTTTCGAAAAAGGTCAGGCGATTGCCGAACGGATCGATCACCGTGACCTCCTTCGTCTGCCAAGGCGTCGTCTCGAGGCCCGGCCTGTTGAAGCGGTAGTTCTTGGCCTTGAACTCGCGATGCAGCTCAATGATGCCGGTCGCTTCGATGCGTATATTGGCACCGGGCGAGCCGTCGCCATGATGCTCGCTCAAATGCAGCTCGCAGCCGTCGCGGGCGACGCCCATATAGAGCGGCGCGTCGTCGTCGAAGCGATGCTCGAAGCGGACCTCGAAACCGAGGAAGTCGAGATAGAACTCTCGCGCCTTGACGATATCGAACATGCGCAGAATCGGGGTGACGGTTCCAAGCTTCGGCATGTCGGCGGTGACCGGTGTGGGCGCTATTTCAGTTCGAGCAGGCGTTCGAGGTAGCTGCGCTCGATGTCCGGGCTGAGCGCGTTGCCGAGGCGCTTGCGGATCGCTTCGAGGATCTGGCGGGCGCGCTGCACGTCGATCTCGTCGGGCACCTTGACGGAGTTGCCGTCGTCGGGGCCCTTCGTGGCGCGCGGCCGGCCAAGCGGGTCGCGGTCAGCGTCCTGCTGACGTCCGCCCTGTTCGCTGCCGCCCTGGTCGCCCTGCATGGCCTGCATCTGCTTCATCATCTCCTTGGCGCCGCGGCGCAGCGCCTCCAGCGCACGGCCCTGGTGGCCGACCGCCTCGTCGCCCTCGCCTTCGCCCAGCGCCTGCTCGGCATCGCCCATGGATTTGCCGGCCTCGCCGAAGCCCTCATTGGGCTGCATGCCCATGCCTTCGAGGCCCTTCTTCAGCTTGTCGAGCTCGCTCTGCAGCTGGCCCTGACCTTCCTGCAGCTGCTTCAGCGCATCCGCGAATTCCTGCGGCGTCATTTGCTTCGGCCGGCCGAGCGGGTCGCGGTCATCACCGGGCTTCTGCCCATCCTGCGACTGCTCGCCATCCTCGCCCAGCTGCTCGTCGCGATTTGCACCGCGCTGCCGATCGCCGCGCTGCATCTGGTCGAGGCGGAAGGTATCGTTCATCATCTCCTGCTGGCGCCGCATGATATCGCCCAGCTTGTCCATCTGCTGGCGCATCTCGCTGTCCTGCTCGCCGGCCTGCTGCTGGCGCCCGGCCTGCAGGTTGTTCATCATGTCCTGCAGTTCCGACAACAACTGCTGGGCCCGGTCTCGGTCGCCGGATTTGGCGAGATTCTCGATCTCGTCCATCATCCGGTTGATGTCGCTCTGGCGCAGTTCCCGACCGTTCTGCTGCATCTGCGGCGCGTTCGGGTTCTGCTGGGCGCGCTGGGCGAATTCCTGCAGGAACTGGTTCATCGCCTCGCGAAGTTCCTTCATCGCCTTTTCGAGCTCTTCGTCGCTGGCGCCGTTTTTGATGGCGTCCTGTAGCGCCTGCTGCGCCTGGCGCAGCCGACGCTCGGCGGCCGACAGATTGCCTTCCTCGATGCCGAGCGCGATCTCCCACAGATAAGCCACCTCGTTGCGCAGCTGGTCGTCGTTCTCGGCAAGCTTCAGCCGGCTCCTGGCGCTCATGATCGCGAGGTAATGCGACATGTTGTCGAAAGTATCCTCCGGGCGCAGGGTGATCGCGTCCATCAGGTCGAGCACGCGCGGCTTGGCGTTGGCGTCGAGCGCCAGCAGGCGGCGCTGCTCGATCACAGCGCGGGCCAGCGGATTAGAGAAGGGCCGCTCCGGCATCACCAGCGTCCTGGTCTCGCTGGTGGCGGTATGGCCGGCATCGTCGGTGGCGGTCAGCGTCAGCTTGATGGTGCTGCCGGCCCAGACATGCTCGGTCAGATCCTTGGTCGTCTTGGCGGCGTTCGCCTTGCCGCCGCGGCGCGGCAGCGTCAGCGGCATGTCGGGCGGGCCATAGAGCGGATGTGCACTGGCCGGCGGCGGCTCAGACAGCTCGAAGACGGCCTTGGCGGAGGCCGCGCCATAGTCGTCGTCGATCTGGTAGTTGAGCTCGACGGCGCCATTGACGGCACGCTTGGGCTCGCCGACGAAACGGATCGTCGGCGGTTTGTCCGGGATGATGGCGAAGGCCCAGTGGCCGAGATCGTCCTCGCCGGTCTTGAGCCGCAGCGTGCCGTTGTTGTTCAGCTTGCCGGAGAACTGGCGCACTTTGAGCCCGGCTGGGGACCCCGGCTGTGCCGCGGCTGGCGTGGCGCCCTTCGGCGCAACCGGCTCGATGGCGCGATCATTGCCGTTCGCGTCGGCATAGCTCAGCGTTTCTTCGCCGGTTCCGCCAGTGACGCGCAGCGAGACGTCGCTGCCCTCAGGGACGCTGAAGACCTGCGCGGCCTGGTTGACGTCGGCGGTCAAGAACAGCGGCGGCTTGCCGGTATAGGAAGGCGGCGTCACCCAGGCATCGATGCGCGGCGGCACGCTATCGCGCACGGCGCTGGCGACGAAGCCGTCGCTGATCCTGCCGCCGAAAGGTCCGAACGAGAAGGCAAAAGCGGTGACGAACAGCAGCCCCACCACAGCCCGCAGGCCCCAGCGGTCGTAATCCGGCACGCTTGTGCGCGGCCTGTCGCCGCCCAGGTCGGAGAGCCGCTCGGCCATGCGCTTCTGGTGCTCGCGCCACAGCGCCTGCGAGAAGAGGCTGTCCGCGCCGCTCGGCCGGTCGGTCTGCACCTGCACGGGGCTGTGCAGCAGCTCGTTCGCTGCCTCGATGCGCCGGTCGACCTCGGCGGCGGACGGAATGCGGAAGAAGCGCAGCGCAAAGAGCGCGGCGAGCGCCGAGATGGAGAAGAGGATCAGGAGGCCGATCCGCGCCAGATCCGGCAGGCGCTGGAACAAGCCCAGCCACGAGACACTGAGGAACAGGCCGGCGACCACCGCCAGCGGCAACAGCAACGGCCAGCCGCGCTCGAAGATCATCGAGGCCCGCGTCGCCAGCCGGCTCAAGGCAAGGCGCCCGGCCAGACCGCGTTCGCCGCTGGAAATGGGTCGTTCCGTCATCGGCCCTTCCTGCCCGGGCAGGATCGCCCGGACCTCATGAGCAGAGGATAACACCAAACACGGCGAAGGCGAGGCGGGTTCCAAAATCTGTGGCGGGTTCGCCGCCTTTACGATCAGAAATTCGCGGGATTCGTGTTGGATCCGCAGACCAGGACAGCCACGCGCTCGCCGGGAGCCGGCACGTAGCGGCCGGAAAGCATCGCGGCAAAGGCAGCGGCTCCGCCCGGCTCGGCGATGATTCGCGCCCGGTCCCAGAGCGCTTTCTGCGCCGCCACGATGTCGTCGTCGCTGACCAGGATCGAGCGCTCGACGAAAGCTTTCGCGATCGGGAACATCATTTCGCCGACGCGCTTCGGCGCCAGCGAATCGGCGGCGATGCCCTCGGCCGGTGCATCGACCGGCTTGCCGGCTTCGAAGGCGCGGTGAAGCGTCGGCGCGCCCTCGGGCTCGATGGCGATGATGCGGATGCGGCCAGCGAACCAGGCGGCGATGCCGCCGATCAGGCCGCCGCCGCCGACCGCGACAAGCAGTGTGTCGATCTGCGGCAGATCGGCTTCGATCTCGAGCCCGAGAGTGCCTTGGCCGATTAGCGTCTCTTCCTGGTTGAAGGCGTGGATCTGCAGGGCGCCGGTTCGTTCGGCAAAATCCTCGCTGGCAGCCAGCGCCTCGGCATAGCGCGCACCGCCGACCACCAACTCGGCGCCGTAGCCGCGGATGCGCTCGAGCTTTGCCGGCGGGCTGACCTCGGGCACGAAGATGGTGGCCCTGTGCCCGAGCTTCATGGCGGCATAGGCGACGGCGGCGCCATGATTGCCGCCGGAGGCGGCGACCACACCCGCTGCGGGCACCTGCCGCTCGAGCAGGTTGGTGAAGGCGCCGCGCGCCTTAAACGAGCCGGAATGCTGCAGACATTCGAGCTTCAGATCGACCGGAAAGGCCGGCCGGCCGAAGTCAGCCATGTCGACGCGCAGCACCGGCGTGTGGCGGACGAACGGGCGGATGTGCGGTTCCACCGCGGCGATGCGTCCGCGCGTGATAGCTCCAGTCTCCAGCATGGCTTGCTCCTTTGAGCGCGGGACCCTCGTGCTTCTATTTCAGCCACTCGGGCAATGAATCCAGCCCGATCAACTCCTCATGGGTCGGGCGCGGCCGCACGACGTGAAAACGGTCGCCGTCGACCAGCACTTCCGGCACCAGCAGCCTTGTGTTGTAGGTGCCGGCCTGCACGGCGCCGTAAGCTCCAGCGGTGGCGACGGCGATGAGGTCGCCGGCCTTCAGCCTGGGGAGGTCGCGGTCGAGGCCGAGGAAATCGCCTGTCTCGCAGACCGGCCCGACGATATCGACTGTCATGCGCGGCGTGGCAGCCGGCGGCTGCACCACCGGCTTGATATCATGGAAGGCGTCGTAGAGCGTCGGCCGGATCAGGTCGTTCATGGCGGCGTCGACGACGAGGAAGTTCTTGGCGTCGCCTTCCTTCACATAGATCACTTCCGAGACCAGGATGCCGGCATTGCCGACGATCAGCCGGCCAGGCTCGAACATCACCTTCAGGCCGAGCCGGGTGACATGCTTCCTCACGATCTCGGCATAGGCGTCGGGCAAGGGGGGCGGACTGTTGTCGACGCGGTACGGAATGCCGAGGCCGCCGCCGAGATCGACATGCTCGATTGAATGCCCGTCGGCGCGCAGCACGCCGACCAGTTCCACCAGCAGCGCGAAAGCGTCGTCGAAAGGCTGCAGTTCGGTGATCTGGCTGCCGATATGGGTGTCGATGCCGGTGACCTTGATGCCCGGCAGCTCCGCCGCGCGGGCATAGACCTGGCGCGCCCGCTGCCACGGGATGCCGAACTTGTTCTCGGCCTTGCCGGTGGAGATCTTCTTGTGGGTCCTGGCGTCGACGTCCGGGTTGATGCGCAGCGAGACGGGTGCCACCTTGCCGAGCGCTGTGGCGCGCGCCGACAGCAGTTCGAGTTCGGGTTCGGACTCGACGTTGAAGCAGAGGATGCCGGCATTGAGGGCGAAGTCCATTTCCCGCGCGGTCTTGCCGACGCCGGAAAACAGGATCTTGCTCGCGGGGATGCCGGCGGCCAAAGCGCGCCGCAGTTCACCTTCCGACACCACGTCGGCGCCGGCGCCTTGTCTTGCCAGGATCTTCAGCACGGCCTGGTTGGAATTCGCCTTCATGGCGTAGCAGACCAGCGCGTCGAGACCGGCAAAAGCTTCCTTGAAGACGCGGAAATGCCTGGTCAGGGTCGCGGTCGAATAGCAGTAAAACGGCGTGCCGACGCTGGCGGCGATGCCGGGGATTGCCACATCCTCGGCGTAGAGAACGCCGTCGCGGTAGTCGAAATGGTTCACGGGGAGAGGTCCGAAAATTGGAGCGCGATGAGATCGGATGATCTCCTCGGCTCTAGAGCAAGGGGTCGAGAATGAACTTCTTGTCCTTGACCGGTTTCTCAGGCTCGGGCGGCAGCGGCTGTTTGGCTCGCTCCGCATCCTTGCGCGCCTGCACGGCAGCCTCGTAAGGCGTATCGAGGCCGCCTCTCCTGCCGCAGGCCGTGACGGTGACAACCGCCGCCAGCAGCGCGAGCGTCATCAAAATCCTGCCTCGGGTCATTTATCCATCCGTTCGAAACTGTTTTGTCCAGCCGCGCTTTTAGCCGAGTTTTCGGCGCATTGCATCCCGGCATCACGCCTTGGCGAGCCGCTTTTTCCAATAGCGGATCTGCTTCTTCACCTCCGACGGCGCGGTGCCGCCGAAGCTGGTCCGGCTCTTCACCGAATTCTGCACGGCAAGCACGGAGAAGATGCCGTCGGTGATACCGGAATGGATCGAGCGGAGGTCCTCCAGCGAGAGCTTTTCCAAGCCGACCTTCTTCTCCTCGGCGAGCGCGACGGCGCGGCCGGTGACGTGATGGGCCTCTCGGAAGGGAAGGCCCAGATTACGCACCAGCCAGTCGGCGAGGTCGGTGGCAGTGGCATGGCCGGCACCGGCGGCCTTTTTCATGGAGATGGCGTTGACGGTCATGTCGCGGACCATCCCGGCGGTCGCCGCCAGCATCAGGTCGAGCGTCTCGGCGGCGTCGAAAACCGATTCCTTGTCCTCCTGCATGTCCTTGCCGTAAGTCAGCGGCATGCCCTTCATCACCGTCAGCAGCCCGACCAGATGGCCGTTGATGCGGCCGGTCTTGCCGCGCACCAATTCGGCGGCGTCGGGGTTCTTCTTCTGCGGCATGATCGAGGAGCCGGTGGAGAATGAATCCGACAGCCGGATGAAGCCGAATTGCGGCGTCGACCAGATGATGATCTCTTCGGCCAGCCGCGACAGATGCGTGCCGCAGATCGCGGCGATCGAGAGGAATTCGAGCGCGAAGTCGCGGTCCGACACGCTGTCCAGCGAATTGCGCATCGGCTCGCGGAAGCCGAGCGCCTTCGCCGACATATGGCGGTCGATGGAAAAGCTCGTGCCGGCCAGCGCGGCGGCGCCCAGCGGGCTTTCGTCCATGCGCTCGATGGCGTCGCGGACACGTGACAGATCGCGGCCGAACATCTCGACATAAGCCATGCAATGATGACCGAAGGTCACCGGCTGCGCGGCCTGCATATGGGTGAAGCCGGGCATTACCGTCGCGGCGTGCTCCTCGGCGCGCTCGAGAAAGGCGCCGATGAGGTCCTTCAGCGCCTGGGCGACGCGCTGGCATTCCTCCTTGACCCAAAGTTTCAGATCGACCGCCACCTGATCGTTGCGCGAGCGGGCGGTATGCAGGCGGCCGGCAGCCGACCCGATCAGATCGGCCAGACGCGCCTCGACATTCATATGGATGTCTTCGAGCTTGGTCGAGAATTCGAATTTCCCGGCCTCGATCTCTTTCAGGATCGTGTTCAGGCCGTGAGCGATTTTTTCTTGATCGGCGGCCGAAATAATGCCCGTTTCAGCCAACATCTCGCTGTGGGCGATCGAGCCGCGGATGTCCTGCGCGTAGAGTTTGCGGTCGAAGGCGATCGATGCGTTGATCGCTTCCATGATCGCGGCCGGACCCGAGGCAAAACGTCCGCCCCACATCTGGTTGCTGGCCTTCTTGTCGCTCATCGCTATAACCCGTGCTCCGGAGCAGTTTTTAAGAAAATGGCAGACGGCAATAAATTCTTCCCGGCCCCGCGCCTCATCCTCGCCGCGCTTGTAGCGGGCGTGCTGGCCGGCGCGGTCGCGGTATATGTCAGCGAGAGCGGTTCTGGCAACAACGCGCCGGATCAGGTTGCCGCGGCCAGCACCGGCAAGGACGACGTCGCTTGCAAGGCGAAGGCCGAACGGGCCAAGCAGGTTGCGGCAAAGGCCGTCGGTCAGGTCGCGGCACTGCAGCCGGCGGATCCGCCGCAATCGCTGAAGGGACTCGCCTTCAACGGACCCGACGGCAAGCCGACGACGATCGCCGGCCATGCCGGCAAGACGGTGCTGCTCAATCTGTGGGCGACATGGTGCGCGCCCTGCCGCGCCGAAATGCCGGCGCTCGATGCGTTGCAGAAGGAAAAAGGCGGCAACACTTTCGAGGTCGTCGCGGTCAATGTCGACACCGGCGATGACGCCAAGCCGAAAAAGTTCCTGAAGGAGATCGGCATCGAGACGCTCGGCTACTACCGGGATGCGACAATGGGCCTGTTCAACGAGGCCAAGACGCGCGGGCTGGCGCTTGGCCTGCCGGTGACGATGCTGATCGACGGCGAAGGCTGCCTGATCGCACATATGAACGGACCGGCGGAATGGTCGAGTCCCGACGCCAAGCGACTGGTGGAAGCCGCGCTCGGTCCGTCAAGCTGAGCGCGCGGCGGCGGGCTCGAGCATGAGGATGCGGCCGCCGCGGGCCTCGACAGCATCCATCGCCGCCGGCACGCCGGTCAGCTCGCTGAAGGTTTCGATCGGGCCTGGCCTGCCGAGATAGTATCCTTGGCCGATCTCGCAGTCCTCGGCATCGAGGAAGCGCAATTCGTCCAGCGTTTCGACGCCTTCGGCCAGAACAGGCAGGCCCAGGCCGCGCCCCAGCCCCAGCACGGCGCGCACGATGGCCGCGACCTGACCATTCCTGTCGACCGACTTGATGAAGGAGCCGTCGATCTTGATCTTGTCGAAAGGGAAAGCGCGGAGATTGGAAAGCGATGAATAGCCGGTTCCAAAATCGTCCATCGCGACGCGAATACCAAGCGCCTTGACCTGCCGCAGGGTCGCCAGCGCCCGGGGCATATCCTTGATAAGGGCCGTCTCGGTCACTTCAAGCTCCAGCCGTCCGGCCGGAAGTCCCGAACGCAGCAGGATCTCGTGCACTTTGCGGCTGAAATTCGGGTTGTGGAGTTGCACCGCGGAGACATTGACGGCGATGGTCAGCGGAGTTTTCCAGCGCACGGCTTCCTCGCAGGCCGTCGCCAGCACCCATTCGCCGATCTGGGCGATGGCGCCGCTGTCTTCGGCGACCGGGATGAAGACCGACGGCGGGATGTTGCCGCGCTCCGGATGATGCCAGCGGATCAAGGCTTCGAAGCCGATCATCTTGCCGCTGCTGATCTCCTTTTGCGGCTGATAGACCAGCCGGAACTCGCCGCGCGCAACCGCCTGGCGCAGATCGTGCTCCATGGCGCGCCTGTCGCGCGTCTCGGCACCCATCGAAGCCTCGAAATAGCGATAAGTGTCCTTGCCCTCGGCCTTGGCGCGGTAGAGCGCAGTGTCGGCATGGCTGACGAGCGCCGCCTGGTCGTCGGCATCCAGCGGGTAAAGAGCAATGCCGATGCTTGCCGACACCAGCTCGCCGCCGGGCGACAGTTGGCTTTCCTGGCGCAGCTTGGAAAGCACCGCCTCGGCGATACGGCCGGCGGCCTGCGGGTCGGGAAGGTTCGGCGCGATGATGGCGAATTCGTCGCCGCCGAGGCGGGCGAGCATCTGCCCATGGCGGAGCACGCCCGAAGCGCATTGCGCCACCCTCTGCAGCACTGCATCGCCGGCCGCATGACCGAAGAGGTCGTTGACCTCCTTGAAGCGGTCGAGATCGAGAAGCATCAGCGCGAGCTGCCCGTCCTTGCCGCTCGCCGTGGCGATCTCGGCCTCGAGCCGGCTGGTGAAGCTGCGGCGATTGGCAAGCCCGGTCAGCGGATCGAAATGCGCCAGGCGAAGGATCTCCTGCTCGGCCTTCTTGCGCTCGCGCATGTCGCGGACGGCGACGACGTCGTGAGGCTTGCCGCAATAGTCGATGCTGCGGGCGATCAGCTCGACCGGAATGCGGGTGCCGTCCTGGCTGCGCAGCTCGGCTTCCTGCGCCTGACCGCTGCCGCCGGCGATGGCTGAGGCAACGCGTTCGCCGAAGAGGTCGCTGAGCGTCATCACGTTCAGCGTGCCGGGCGCGATGCCGCTCAGCGCCGCGATGCTGTCGTTGGCGCTGACGATGCGGCTGCCGTCGCAAACGATCAGCCCCTCGACCGCCGCGTTGGCCAGGCCGTGCATGCGCTGCGCTTCCGCCTGATGCCGGCGGAACCGCAGGTCGATGCGGAGCGCCGCGGCCGAGAGCACCAGAATGACCAGGCTTGCCGCCGCAGCGGCAAAGGCTTGCGACATCGGCGCGATGGTGAATTTTGAGATCTCTATCGAGGAGTCCGGATAGATCGAGACCGCCGCCATGGCGATAAAATGCAGTGTGCAGATGGCCAGTGTGAGCAAGACGGCGGCAGCGATCGTCGTAAGCGTCGACGGGCGGCAAAGCACGACGAGCAGCGAAAGCGCGGCAAGCGTGACGC
Organism: Mesorhizobium sp. AA23; assembly: GCF_001672435.1. Taxonomy (NCBI): domain Bacteria; kingdom Pseudomonadati; phylum Pseudomonadota; class Alphaproteobacteria; order Hyphomicrobiales; family Phyllobacteriaceae; genus Mesorhizobium; species Mesorhizobium sp. AA23. The sequence continues at coordinate 366,776 of NZ_LYTP01000001.1, read as the reverse complement.
CCGCCGCCAGCGAAAGAGCGACGAGCAGCTCGTTCCAGACGATCCTGCCCTGGACCTCGAACGCCGCCATGCCGGTATAGTGCATCACGGCGATGCCGACGCCGAGCACGGCGCCGCCGACAAGATAGTGATCAATGCCGCCGCGGATGGTGGCGATCCACATTCCGGCCGCTGTCAGAACTACGGAGGCGGCCAGCGAAAGCGCGGAAAGCTCCGCGTTATAGGCGTTGGGTATTCCCGGCGTGAAGGCGATCATGGCGACGAAATGTGTCGCCCAGATACCGAATCCGGTCGCCGTGGCTGCAATCAACAGCCATGCGTAGCGATTTCGACTGGTCGATTGCTCGACATGGCGAAGAAGATTGACCGCCGAGAAAGAGGAAATTCCGCAGATGAGCGCCGCAAGTGCGACCAACCTCAGATCGTGCTCGTGCACGATGCAATTATAGACGGTCAACATTTGGCCCCACCTGATCTTCCCGCATCAATCAAGTTAAGATTGCTTAAGCCCCGACGGCTGAAGAATCGATTAGTGGACCTGCAACCGACGCGTGTGCCTCAGGTTGTAAAGGACGGATAAGGTTGGGCCGGCTGTCGCAATACGATGGTTGGAGTCGCTCAAATCCTAAGCCGGCAAGCAATCTGCCCGGCCGTGACCGATGCACGTTAATTTAGGATCAGATGATGTTCATCGACGCATAACAAAACCGTTGTCCGATTGTCATGCGCAACACATACTGGTTCTGCGGAAGCCCCCCTTTCGCCAATCACAACGGGAGATGAAAACATGAAGCTCTTCGGCTTCGCGGCAGGTGTTGCCGCTACCTTGACCCTGCTTTCCACCACGTCCGCTTTCGCTGTCACGCAGATCAGCTGGTGGCATGCGATGACGGGCGCCAATGCGGAAGTCGTCGACAAGATCTCGAAGGACTTCAACGCCAGCCAAAGCGACTACCAGATCGTTCCGGTCTTCAAGGGCACCTATCCCGAGACGCTGAATGCAGGCATCGCCGCGTTCCGCGCCGGCCAGGCGCCGGACATCATCCAGGTGTTCGATGTCGGCACCGGCGTCATGATGGCGGCCGAGAGCGCGATCAAACCCGTGGCCGAAGTTTTGACGGGCGCGGGGATGACGTTCGATAAGAGCCAGTATCTGCCCGGCATTGTCGGCTACTATTCGAAGCCGGACGGCACCATGTTGTCTTTCCCTTACAATTCCTCCTCGCCGATCCTCTACTACAACAAGGACATCTTTCAGAAGGCCGGCCTCGACGTGAACAACCCGCCTAAGACCTGGAACGAGGTCTGGGAAGCGGCGAAGAAGATCAAGGCGAGCGGCGCGGCCCCTTGCGGCTACACCTCGACCTGGCTGACCTGGATCCATCTGGAAAATTTTGCCGCCTGGAATAATGTTTCCTGGGCGACCCAGCAGAACGGACTGGCCGGCGGCGACGTCGAGCTCAAGATCAATGCGCCGATTTTCGTCAACCACTTTCAGGCGCTGGCTGACCTCGCCAAGGATGGCACTTTCAAATATGGCGGGCGAACCTCCGAAGCCAAGCAGATCTTCCTCGCCGGAGAATGCGGCATCTTTACCGAGTCGTCGGGCGGGCTCGGCGATATCGTCAAGTCGGGTATGAACTACGGCATCGGCCAACTGCCGTATGACAGCGATGCCAAGGGTGCGCCGCAGAACACGACCCCCGGCGGCGCAAGCCTCTGGGTTTTCAGCGGCAAATCCGATGCGGAGTACAAGGGCGTCGCGGCCTTCTTCGCCTATCTCTCCAAGACCGAGGTGCAGGAATATCTGCACCAGAAGTCGGGCTACTTGCCGGTGACGCTGGCAGCCTATGAGGCGACCAAGAAGTCCGGCTTCTACGACAAGAACCCGGGCCGCGAGACACCGATCCTGCAGATGACCGGCAAGGCGCCGACCGAAAATTCGAAGGGTGTGCGCCTGCCCAACCTGCCTCAGGTGCGCGATATCCAGAACGAGGAGTTCGAGAAGATGCTGGCCGGCCAGGAAACGGCCCAGCAGGCGCTCGACAATGCCGTCTCGCGCGGCAACGCGGCGATCAAGGACGCGTTGGGCAACTAAACCTGGCCGAGGATGAAACGTCGCCCGCGCGGATCGGCGCGGGCGATCCTTGCTTGACGAGGAAACCAAGCTGACCCCGCGCGTCGTTTTCCCCAACAAAGTCCTGCCTTACCTGCTTGTGGCGCCGCAACTCGCCATAACACTGGTTTTCTTCTATTGGCCGGCCGGGCAGGCGCTCTACCAGTCCATGCTCAGGCAGGATCCATTCGGGCTAAAGAGCAAGTTCGTCTGGTTTGCCAATTTCCGCAAAGTGCTTGCCGATCCGGCCTATCTCAACTCGATCAAGGTAACGGTGGTATTTTCGCTTGCGACCGCAATCGTGGCGATGGCAGTGGCGTTGCTGCTTGCCGTAATGGCGGAAAAAGTGGTGCGCGGGAAAGCGCTCTACCGCACACTGATGATCTGGCCCTATGCGGTGGCGCCGGCGATCGCCGGCATGTTGTGGCTGTTCCTGTTCAACCCTTCGATCGGCTCGCTATCCTACGTGCTGAGAAGTCTCGGCATAGCCTGGGATCCGTTGCTCAACGGCAGTCACGCCATGATCCTTTTGGTTTCCGCCGCAGCATGGAAGCAGATCAGCTACAATTTCCTGTTCTTCGTCGCCGGGCTGCAGGCGGTGCCGAAGACGCTGATCGAGGCGGCGGCGATGGACGGCGCTCGCGAGACCAAGCGTTTCTGGACCATCATCTTCCCGCTGCTCGCGCCGACGACCTTCTTCCTGCTGGTCGTCAACACTGTCTATGCCCTGTTCGACACGTTCGGCATCGTCCATGCCGTCACCGGCGGCGGACCGGGCAAGACCACCGAGACGTTGGTCTACAAGGTCTACAATGACGGCTTCGTCAACCTGATCCTCGGCGACTCGGCGGCGCAGTCGGTGATCCTGATGGTCATCGTCATCGCGCTCACCGCCATCCAGTTCCGCTATGTGGAACGCAAGGTCCACTACGGCTGAGGCAAGCGATGATCGGCCAGTCCCCGTTGCGTGTCCTGATCGCCCATGCCGCTCTCATTCTCGGCATTTTGATCGTTGCATTTCCCATCTACTACACATTCGTGGCCTCGACACAGACGCTGCAGACGATCCTCAAGCCGCCCCTGCCGCTGCTGCCCGGTGACCAACTCTGGAACAATTACAGCGAGGCCCTGTTCGGCGGTGTCGGGCGCATCGGCGGCGTCAGCGTCGGCAGGCTTCTTCTCAACACGACGGTCATGGCGCTCGGCGTCGCGGTCGGGAAGATCTTCATCTCGATCCTATCGGCCTATGCCATCGTGTTCTTTCGTTTCCCGCTGCGCATGACCTTCTTCTGGCTGATCTTCATCACTCTGATGCTGCCCGTCGAGGTCCGCATCCTGCCGACCTACAAGGTGATGGTCGACCTCGGCATGATCGACACCTATGCCGGTCTGATCATCCCGCTGATCGCCTCGGCCACGGCCACGCTGTTGTTCAGACAGTTCTTCATGACCATCCCGGGCGAGCTCATCGAGGCGGCGCGCGTCGATGGCGCCGGGCCGTGGCGCTTCTTCTTCGATATACTCCTGCCGCTGTCGCGCACCAACATCGCGGCGCTGTTCGTCATCCTTTTCATCTATGGCTGGACGCAATATCTGTGGCCGCTGCTGGTCACCAACAGCAACGACATGAACACCATCGTCATCGCGCTGAAGAAGATGGTTTCCTTCGCCGATGCCGATACCCAGTGGCACCTTGTGATGGTCACCGCGATGCTGGCCATCGTGCCGCCGATCCTTGTCGTGGTGCTGATGCAGCGCTGGTTCGTGCGCGGCCTGGTCGAATCCGAGAAGTGAGGAGCGATGGCGACGGTTGATCTCAATGATGTGAGGAAGGTCTATGCCGGCGGCGTCGAGGCCGTGAAAGGCGTTTCGATCGCCATTCCGGACAAGCAGCTTTGCGTGCTGGTCGGTCCCTCCGGCTGCGGCAAATCGACGTTGCTCAGGATGATCGCCGGACTCGAGACCATCTCGTCCGGAACGGTTGCGATCGACGGCAAGATCGTCAATGCCGTCGGTCCGACCGAACGCGACATTGCCATGGTCTTCCAGAATTACGCGCTCTACCCGCATATGAAGGTCTACGACAACATGGCCTATGGCCTGCGCAATCGCGGCACGCCGAAAGCCGAGATCGACAGCAGAGTGCGTTCGACCGCCAAGGTGCTGGAATTGTCGGGACTGCTCGACCGGCGCCCACGCGAGCTTTCCGGCGGCCAGCGACAGCGCGTCGCCATGGGCCGGGCGATCGTGCGCAATCCGAAAGTCTTCCTGTTCGACGAACCGCTCTCCAACCTCGACGCCAAGCTGCGCGGCCAGATGCGGGTCGAGATCAAGAGCCTGCAGCGCAGGCTCGGCGTCACTTCGGTCTATGTCACTCACGACCAGCTCGAGGCGATGACGCTAGCCGACATGCTTGTCGTCATGAATGCGGGGCTGGTCGAGCAGATCGGCGCTCCCCTCGACATTTACGAGAAGCCGGCCTCGACATTCGTCGCGTCCTTCATTGGCGCGCCGCCGATGAACCTGCTCTCACTGAGCACAGAAAGTTCTGCAACTGAGTTGGAAGGAAAGTTGCTTGTTCTTGCCCCGCCCGGCGGGCAGGCGGCAATGCTAGGCTTCAGGCCCGAGGACGCCGAACTCGTCGCCGATGCCGAGGACCGATCCGGGGCGCTGATGCTGCCCGCAACGGTCGAGGCCGTGGAGCCGGTCGGCGCGGAAACCTTCCTGCACTGCTCGGCTGCCGGCAATAATATCGTGGTACGGGTCGGCGGCCGCACGGCGGCAAAGCCCGGCGACAAGTTGCGCATCACCGCCACAGCCGAGAAGTTGCACTGGTTCGATCGGGGCGGCAGGCGCCTCGGCAGCGTAAGCCCCTCCTCTTGACTCAGCTTCAGGCAAACACATGCGCCTTGCCGGTCACCGTGAGGCGCACGATCTCGCCGACCTCCGGCACGTCCATGCCGGTCTTGCGCAGGACGAGCGGTGTGTTGCCGATCGCGGCCGCATCCGGCGGATCCGGGCTATTGAGCAGCCGCACGGCGATGGTGCAGACCGAGCCGGCGAATTCGGAGTCCGTCACCTCGCCGAACAGCATGTCCGGCGTCCCCGACATGCCTTCGCGGGAGGTTCGTTTAAGCACCACCTGCTCGGGCCTGAGCATGATACGGGCGACGTCGCGCCGCTCGGTGATGTCGACCGCGATGCGGCCGAGCGGCGATATGGCAAAGCCGTCGGCGATCTTGGCCGGCACGATGATGGCGTCGCCGAGGAACTCGGCAACCATCCTGTCCCTGGGCTGGAAGTAGAGCTCGCGCGGCGTGCCGACCTGCGAGAACAGGCCGTCGCGCATGACGGCCACCTGGCTGGCGAAGGACAGCGCCTCGGCCTGATCGTGGGTGACCAGGATGGTGGTGATGCCCGCATCCTCCAGAAGCTCGGCCACAGCCTTGCGCATCGAGGCCCGGAGGCCGGTGTCGAGCGCCGAGAACGGCTCGTCGAGCAGCATCAGCCGGGGTTTCATCGCCATGGCACGGGCAAGCGCGACACGCTGCTGCTGGCCGCCGGAAAGCTCGTGCGGACGGCGCTTCAGGATCGCCTTGTCGAGCCCGACGATATAGGCGAGCTCGACAATGTGCTCGGCGCGCTTCTCGGCGCTTCGGGGCATGCCGAAGCCGATATTGTCGGCGATGGTGAGATGCGGGAAAAGGGCGCCGTCCTGCGCCACCACGCCGATGCCGCGGCGATGCGCCGGCACCGCCGCCCCGCCATTGGCGAGCAGCTTGCCGTCGAGCGCGATGCGGCCGCGGTCTGGCGCCTCGAAGCCGGCGATCAGCCTCAGCAAAGTGGTCTTGCCGCAGCCGGAGGGTCCGACGATCGCGGTGCGGCTGCCGCTTTCGACGGTGAGGTCGACGCCGGCAAGTGCTGCCACCGGGCCATAATGTTTTGCTACGTCGCGGAGCTCGAGGAAGCTCATCGGCCGGCCATCCGCTTTGACTGGATGTAGAGCACCCAGGTCATGGGGAGCGACATCGCCACCATGATCAAGGCGTAAGGGGCGGCCGAGGCGTAGTCGATCTCGCCGCTGTAGGACCAGAACGCCATCGCAAGGGTGCGGGTGCCGTTTGGCGCCAGCATCTGCGTGGCGGTCAATTCATTGGTGATGCCGAGTGCCACCATCGCCATCCCGGCCGCCGCGCCCGGCGCCGACAGCCGGATCGTGGTCGACCATAGCGCCCTGAGCGGCGGGCGGCCGAGGCTCGAAGCCGCGCGTTCGAGTTCCACCGGCGCCTGGGCGATCGAGGCGCGCAGGCTGACCAGCGCGCGCGGCAGGAACATCAGCGCATAGCCGAAAAGGATGGTGAAGAGCGTCTGATAGAGCGGCAAGGCGATGCGTACGGTGATGGTCACCAGCGCCAGCGCGACGACCACACCCGGCAGCGAGCCGACGATGTAGTTGCAGCTCTCGAGCAGGCGCTGCAAGCGGCCGGGCGCACGGATCGAGATCCAGGCCATGGGCATTGCGGCGACCGTGGCAAGCAGCGCGCCGGCGACGGCGAGGACCAGCGTCTGGCCGAGCGCCAGGCTGATCTCGTCCCAACGCCAGACGTCGGCGCCACCGGCAAGCAGCCAGCGGCCGACGGTCACAAAGGGCACGCCGAGCGTGAGCAGCGCAGTCCCGGCGGGCAGCAGCGAGCAAGGCAGCGTGGCGCGGCCGAGGGCGACACGCTGCTGCTGGCGCGCCGCCCCGGAGCCGACGCGGGCATAACGCTCCTCACCACGCACGATCACCTCCACGCCAAGCAGCACGAAGCAGCAGGCGACCAGCACGGCGGCGAGCATGTTCGCCGCCGCGCCGTTGAAGGTCGACTGGAACTGGTCAACGATCGCGGTGGTGAAGGTATCGAAGCGGATGAAGACATAAAGCCCGTATTCGGCAAGCAGGTGCAGGCCAACCAGCAGCGAACCGCCGCAGATGGCCAGCCTCAACTGCGGCAGCACGACGCGCGCGAAGACGCGCCAGGGTCCGAGGCCCAGCGCTGCGGCGGCATCTTCCAGCGCAGGGTCAAGCCGGCGCAGCGCCGCTGCGATCGGCAGATAGAGGAACGGGAAATAGGCGATGACGGAGACGAGCACGCCGGCCCAGAGCCCGTGCAGGCCGGGGATCAGGCTGATCCAGGCGTAACTGTGGACGAAGGCCGGGATAGCCAGCGGCGCTACCGACAGCCACGACCACAAACGGTTGCCGGGAAGGTCGCTGCGCTCGGTCAGCCAGGCAAGCGCCACCGACAGCACGATGGCGATCGGGACGGCCAGGACGACAAGCAGGATGGTGTTGACCAGGAGCGCGCCGACGCGAGGCCGAAAGATCAGCGCCACCACCGTGTCCCATCCCGTCTGGATGCCCACCCAGACGATGAAGGCAAGCGGCAGGAGAGCGATCAGCGAGACGATGGCGGCCGCAAGCGTAATCCACGACGTGGACCGCCGGCTCTGCCTTGCGGCAGCCGGCGGCCCCGAATGCGTGAGGTCGATCGCGGACATCAGCCGGAATGCACCGCCTGGAGACGATCTGATGAACCGCGAACGCGGTCGGAAACGCAGATGATCGTCATCGACGAGGCCATCTCCAAAACAAAAGCGCTCCCGCGGAAAGCGAATTCCGGCGGGAGCACGGTCGGTTGTCCTTTTAGGACGAACGCGGACTAAAGCAAGCCGGCTTGCGTCATCAGGTCGATGACCTTCTTCGAGTTCAGGTGCGTCGGATCGATCTTGGGCGCCTGCAGATCGGCCAGCGGCACGAGCTTCGGGTTCGACATGGCATCCTTGCCGACCGCGTATTCATAAGAGGTCCCGGTTTTCAAAACCTCCTGGCCGGCCTTGCCGGTGACCCACTTCAAGAAAGCCTGGGCTTCCTTCGGATGCTTGCTCGAGGCCAGCACGCCGCCGCCAGAGATCGACACGAACGCGCCCGGGTCCTGGTTCTTGAAATAATGCAGGCCGACATTCTTGCTGTTCTCGCCGGTCTTCGCCTGGTCGCCGAAATAGTAGTAGTGGTAGATCACACCGCCATCGATCTCGCCGGCATTGACCGCCTTCATCACCGTATTGTTGCCCTTGTAGGCGGTGAAGTTCTCCTTCATGGCCTTCAGCCAGTCGGAAGTCGCGGCTTCACCTTTGAGCTCGAGCATCGCGCTGACGATGGCCTGGAAATCGGCGCCGGACGGCGAGGCGGCCCACCGGCCCTTCCAGCTCGGATCGGCAAGGTCGAGCAGCGACTTGGGCAGCTGGCCTTCCTTGAGCTTGTCCTTGTTGTAGGCAAAGACGGTGCTGCGCGCGGCGACGCCCACCCATTTGCCGCTCGAAGGCTGGTATTCCTGCGGAACCTGAGCGAGGGTGTCGGCATCGACCGGCGTGAACAGGCCGGCCGCCTCGACCAGCGCCATCGCCGGCGAATTCTCGGTCAGGAACACGTCGGCCGGCGAGGCAGCACCCTCGGCGACGATCTGGTTGGAGAAATCGCTGTCGCCGCCATTGCGCAGCGTGACCTTGATGCCAGTTTCCTTGGTGAAGCCCTTCGCCCATTCCTTGGCCAGGCTTTCATGCTGGGCGTTGTAGACGATGATGCCTGCATCCTCCGCCATGGCCGGTCCGGCAATCAGGCCGAGCGCCAGCGCGGCGGCGCCGGCAAGAGTGGAAAAGGCAGTTTTCATGGGCATCGTCCTCAAATCTGCAGACAGGGGTTCGGGCTCAGGCGCACCTATAAATACCTGATTACAATAGTCAACATTCCGGCCTGCTTCAATCGGTCGCCGTGCCGCAAACTTTCGTGATTTTCCGGTACTTTGGCTTGGACATTATTTCGCCGGACACGTAACAAACCAGGGCCGAGACGCGAACATCGGGGGTAAACTCTTGTGACCGGCAAGGACGAGGCCGAGCTTTCCCGGCTGCTCAGGGCCGCGATCGCGGGAGACGAAAGGGCTTACGCCGACTTTCTTCACCGGATAGCCGCTCTCGTTCGCGGCTTCGTCCGGCGCAAGATCGTCCAGGGCGGGGTCGACCCCGAGGATGTCGTGCAGGAAACCTTGCTGGCCATTCACGTCAAAAGGCACACGTGGCGAGAAGACGCGCCGGTGCTGCCATGGGTCTATGCGATCGCCCGCTTCAAGCTGATCGATGCATTCCGCAGGCGCGGCCGTCGCATCGAGGTCGAGATCGACGAGATCGCAGAGACGTTCGCCGAGCCGGAAGCGGAGACGGTGAGCGAGCGCGACATAAACCGGGCCCTGGACGGCTTGCCGCCCTCGCAGCGTTCCGTGGTTTCCTCGATCTCGGTCGACGGCCATTCGATCGGCGAAACGGCGGTCAAGCTCGGCATCAGCGAGACGGCGGTGCGCGTGTCGCTGCATCGCGGCCTTGCCGCGATCGCCAAAAGGTTCGGACGACAGTGACATGAGAACCGAGGACCTCATAAAGGCGCTCGACGCCGATGCCCGCAACAAGGCGATGCCGCTTGGCCTCGCCTGGTGGCTGGCCGTCGGCGTGGCGGTTGCGGTCGCGGCGGTGGTCTTTTTCATGACCATCGGTCCGCGCCCGGACATCATGCCGGCCATGCATACGATGCGCTTCATGTCGAAGTTCGTCTTCACCTTGGCGCTCACGACCAGCGCATTCGCTCTGATCCGAGCGCTGTCGACGCCCGGTGCGGCGAGCAGGCGAGCGAAACTATGGACGCTCGCCGCGCCCGCGCTCGTCGTGATCGCGGTCATCCTGGAGCTTTTCGTCGTGCCGGAGGCGGACTGGGGCAGGCGGCTCGTGGGTTCCAACATGATGATCTGCATGAGCTTTATCCCGTTGATCGGCATCGGTCCCCTGGCTATCTTCCTCGGCATGCTGCGCTATGGCGCGCCGACGCGGCCGGTGCTGGCCGGCGCGGTCGCGGGCCTGTTCGCGGGCGGCTTGGCGGCGACCTTCTATGCCGCGCATTGCTTCGACGATTCGCCGCTGTTCGTTGCCACCTGGTACACGATCGCGATCGCGTTTCTCACCGCGCTCGGCGCGCTTGGCGGACGGTTTTTCGTCCGCTGGTAGGATTACACACCGATCCTTAATCATGCCGGCAATTGCTTTGCCGGTTAGCGGCGTGGCCGCCGCAGCTTACAACCATTCCTTAAAATCGATCCGCCAGGGTTGTGGCAGTTGCGCATGGGGTGGGATCGCATTGTGGCGTGGTTGAGTTGGAAAGGTCCGCGGGCCGGCAAGCGCGCTGTGCTCGCCTTGATGGCGGCAGGGCTTATCACCCTGATGGCATCGGTCCTGTTGCCGGCGCTGGAGCTCGGTGCGGACGCGCTGAAGTTCTGCCTACAGATATCGGTCGCCGTCACCGCCGTGACGCTCTTTGTCTCGGCGCTGTTCATCCGCAGGATCATCGACGACCGCCGGCAGATTGCCGAGAGCGAGCAGCGCTTTCGCCGCGCGATGGAAGATTCGGCGATCGGCGTCGCCATCGTCGGCCTCGACGGCCGCATCCTTCAGACCAATCCCGCCTTCGCGGCGATGCTCGGCTACAGCCGGGCGGAAATCGAGGCGCTGACCTTCTTCCAGATCACGCATCCCGACGATCTGCAGATCGGCCGTGAGACGATGATCGCGCTGAAAGAGGGAAAGATCGATTCCTTTCATTTCGAGAAGCGCTACCTCAAGAAGGACGGCACTCCGGTCTGGGCGCAGCTCGCGGGCTCGGTCATTCGCGAAGACGAGACCGGCAAGCCGCTCTATCTTGTGTCGCAGATCGAGGACATCGATGCGCGCAAGCAGGCCGAAGCGCGCATCGCCGAAGCCGAGACGCGTTGGAATTTCGCGCTGACCAGCGCCGGACAAGGCGTCTGGAGCCTCGACATGCGCAAGGGCGGCACGACTTACTCCGAAACCTGGGTCAGAATGCTGGGCTATGACGATGGCGAGCTGGACGGCGACCCCGACCGCTGGCTGACGATGATCCACCCGGACGACCGCCAAATCGTCGCCGAGGCGGACCGGGCGCATCTTGACGGCGAGACGGCCTTCTTCGAGGCCGAGTTCCGGATGCGCCACAAGGACGGCCATTGGGTCTGGATCCTCGACCGCGGCAAGGCGATCGAACGCGACGGCGAGGGCCGGCTGATCCGGGCGATCGGCAGCTTGACCGATATCACGGAGCGCAAGGAGGCCGAAGAACGGCGCAAGGTCTCGGCGGCGATGCTCGCCGACGAAAGGGAGCGGCTCAGGGTGACGCTGCAGTCGATCGGCGACGCGGTGATCTGCACCGATGCCGCGAACCGCGTCACCTTCATGAATCCGGTCGCCGAAAAGCTGACCGGCATTGCCAGCGGCGAGGCGCTTGGCAAGGTGCTCGGCGATGTCTACTGGGCGGTCGACGAGGAAACCGGGCAGAGGATCGGCCTGACACGACCTTCGGCCGCCGACCGCCATCATTGCGATCAGAACGCCCGCGCCGTGCTCATCAGGCGCGACGACACGCGCTGCAGCATCCGCCAAATGGTGTCGCCGATTATGAACGACCACGACGAGTTCTGCGGGTTGGTCATCGTCTTCCAGGATTTCACCGACGCGCGCGCCCTGCAGCGCCAGCTCGCTTATGCCGCGGCCCATGACGCGCTGACCGGGCTCGCCAACCGCCCAAGCTTCATCCGCACGATGGAGGAGCTGGTCGATCGGTGCCGGTTGAATGGCGGCGAGCATCAGTTCATGTTCGTCGACCTCGACCACTTCAAGGCGGTCAACGACACTGGCGGCCACGCGGCGGGCGATGCGCTGCTGAAGCGCGTCGCCGACGCCATCCGCAACGTGCTCGGTCCGGAAGATATCGTCGCCCGTCTCGGCGGCGACGAGTTCGCGGTCGTGCTGAAATCGGGCGCGCCGGCGCGAGCGACGGTCGCGGCGCGTTGCATCATCGAAGCCATCCGCAACCTGGGCTTCAGCTGGGACGGTCGTCCGCATTCGATCGCCGCCAGCATCGGGCTTGCGCCGATCCGCGCCGGCTGCGGCGAGGTGGACGAGATCATCGCCCGCGCCGATGCCGCCTGCTATGCCGCCAAGGCGGCCGGCCGCGGCTGCGTTTCGGCAGCACCCGATGAAGTTTCGAAGGACGAGGCAGAGCCCCTGCCGCTTGCCGCGGCATCCTGAACGCCGCGCAGTGAGCGTTCAGTCGTGGGGCTCAGCGCGTCGGCACCGGATGGTCGCCGCGATAGTCGTAGAAGCCGCGGCCGGTCTTGCGGCCGAGCCAGCCGGCCTCGACATATTTAACCAGCAGCGGGCAGGGGCGATACTTGGAATCCGATAGGCCCTCATGCAGCACCTGCATGATCGACAGGCAGGTGTCGAGACCGATGAAGTCGGCCAGCTGCAGCGGCCCCATCGGATGGTTGGCGCCGAGCCGCATGGCGGTGTCGATGGCGTCCACCGTGCCGACGCCCTCATAGAGCGTGTAGATCGCCTCGTTGATCATGGGCAACAGGATGCGGTTGACGATGAAGGCCGGGAAATCCTCCGAAACGGTTATCGTCTTGTCGAGCCGGTTCACGAAGGTCTTGGCGGCCTCGAACGTCTGGTCCTCGGTGGCGATGCCGCGCACCAGCTCGACCAGCTTCATCACCGGCACCGGGTTCATGAAATGTATGCCGATGAAGCGCTCAGGCCGGTCGGTCTGCGCCGCGAGCCGGGTGATCGAGATCGAGGAGGTGTTGGTCGCGAGAATCGCCTCCGGATTGAGCTGGGGGCAGAGCTGGGCGTAGATCTTGCGCTTGACCGTCTCATCCTCGGTCGCCGCCTCGATGACGAGGTCGGCGGCGGCTAGATCGGCCATGGCGGACGCCGATGAGATGCGCGCCATCGCCTCGTTGCGCGCCTTCTCCTCTAGCTTTCCCGAACCGACCTGGCGGGCCATGTTGCCGCTGATGGTGGCGATGCCCTTCTCGACCCGGTCGGACGAGATGTCGTGGATCAGGACCTTGTAGCCGGCCAACGCCGAGACGTGGGCGATACCGCCCCCCATTTGACCTGCGCCGACAATGCCGATCGTCTCGATCTTGCTCATTACCCCAATCCCGTCTGGAGCATTTCCGCTTCTGCGAGGCACGGAAGCGCTCCCTTCTCTTTGTTTCCCGCAATTCCGGACGCAAAGTGGCTCGGCACTTTCCTGGAATTGCTCTTTTTGTTTATCGCAATTCCGGAGGGAAAACCGCTACGGACTTTTCCTGGAATTGCGCAGGCCTTTACCGGCCTGCTTTTTGTGCAGTGCAAACTAAAAGGGCGGGGCGACTTCGTCTACCCCACCCTTCCGATTTTAATATGCCAGAGCAGAAAGCGTCAAAGCGCCTTTTGCAGTTCCGGCAGGATGACGAAGAGATCGCCGACGAGACCGTAGTCGGCAACCTGGAAGATCGGCGCTTCCTCGTCCTTGTTGATGGCGACGATGACCTTGGAATCCTTCATGCCGGCAAGATGCTGGATGGCGCCGGAGATGCCGACCGCAATGTAGAGATCGGGGGCGACCACCTTGCCGGTCTGGCCGACCTGCCAGTCGTTGGGCGCATAGCCAGCGTCGACGGCGGCGCGGGATGCGCCGACGGCAGCGCCGAGCTTGTCGGCGACCGGCAGGATGACCTCCTGGAACTTCTCCGAGGAGCCGAGTGCACGGCCACCCGAGATGATGATCTTGGCCGAAGTCAGCTCGGGACGGTCGTTCTCGGAGAGCTTGTTCTCGACGAAGGAGGAGAGGCCGGGATTGGCGGCGGCGTTCACCGTCTCGACCGAAGCCGAGCCGCCCTCGGGCGCTCCTTGGAAGGAGGCGGTGCGCACCGTGATCACCTTCTTGGCGTCGGTCGACTGCACGGTCTGGATGGCGTTGCCGGCATAGATCGGCCGCTTGAAGGTGTCGGGCGAGACCACCTCGATGATCTCCGAGACCTGCGCGACGTCGAGCAGGGCCGCCACGCGCGGCGCGACGTTCTTGCCCGCTGAGGTGGCGGGGGCGACGATCGCGTCATAGGAGCCGGCGAGCGAGACGACGAGCGCAGCCAGCGGCTCCGCCAGGCGCTCGGAGAGCTCGTCGGCCTCGGCCAGCAGGACTTTGCGAACACCCTTCAGCTTGGCGGCCGCGTCGCTTGCCGCCTTGGCGCCTTTACCGGCGACCAGCACATCGACATCCGAGCCGATCTGCAGGGCCGCCGCGAGCGCCTTGGCGGTCTGGTCGGAAAGGCTTGCGTTGTCGTGTTCGGCGATGAGGAGAATTGCCATTTTCCTGTTCCTTTCCTGACCGCTTAGAGCACGCCGGCTTCGTTCTTGAGCTTCTCGACCAGCTCGGCGACGCTCTTGACCTTGACGCCCGCCTTGCGGCCGCCGGGCTCCTCGGTCTTGATCACCCTCAGGCGCGGCTTGACGTCGGCGCCGTAGTCGGCCGGGCTCTTTTCGTCGAGCGGCTTCTTCTTGGCTTTCATGATGTTGGGCAGCGATGCATAGCGCGGCTGGTTCAAGCGAAGGTCGGCGGTCACGATCGCCGGCATTTTCAGCTCAACCGTCTGCAGGCCGCCGTCGACCTCACGCGTCACCTTGGCATGATCGCCGGCGAGCTCGATCCTGGAGGCGAAGGTGCCTTGCGCCCAGCCGAGCAGCGCCGCCAGCATCTGGCCGGTCTGATTGCTGTCGTCGTCGATCGCCTGCTTGCCAAGGATGACGAGGCCGGGCTTCTCGGCCTCGACGACGCCCTTCAACACCTTGGCGACACCCAGCGGCTCGGTCTGCTCGTCGGTCTTGACCAGGATGGCCCGGTCGGCGCCCATTGCGAGCGCGGTGCGCAGCGTCTCCTGCGCCTGCTGCGGGCCGATCGAGACGACGATGATCTCCTCGGCCTTGCCGGCTTCCTTGATCCGGATCGCTTCCTCGACCGCGATCTCGTCGAACGGGTTCATCGCCATCTTGACGTTGGCAAGCTCGACGCCCAGTCCGTCAGCCTTGACGCGGACCTTGACGTTCGCGTCCACAACCCGCTTCACGGGCACAAGGATCTTCATTTTCCTGTCACCTCTCCTGAGATAGTCGGGCGCGCTATAGCAGTGTGCGCCTTGTCAGAGTTGTCGAAAGCCGACATTCCGGGCGGAATTCTGGTCTCCAACGGCCAAGAAGCAGTTCCACCCCGATGTTTCGGTTGAGCATGATCGTTCCGAAAAGCGGTTCCCACTTTTCGGGATCATGCTCTGTGGTGGCGTTCCGTAGTGGCGGCAATCCGGCGCGTCAATATGCACGTCGCACTCAAATCGGTTCAGTCTGGCGGCGACGCCGCGCCGCGGCCCCATCGAGGCGCCGTCTGTGCCGGCGCCTCGGGCGCTGGTCCGGGCTCGATCGGGAGAGGGACGTTCTGGACCTTCGGCGTCGGGTCCGGCTCGCCGTCTGCGCCGGCAAGCAGCGGCACGCCGCGGCTGCGCAGCACCAGGACGAGAACGGCGCCGGCAATGATGCCGCCGATGTGGCAGGCCCAGGAAATCTGATCCTCTCCGCCGGCGGCAAACATCACGATCTGGAACAGGATCCAAAGGACGAGCGGGATGAAGGCGGGGATGCGCAGAGGAATGCGCGCAAAGACCAATACCCACACCTTAACCTTCGGATAGAGGACCAGATAGGCCGCAACCACGCCGGCGATGGCGCCGGAAGCGCCGATCAGCGGCACCTGGGAATCCCAGCCGACCAAGCCTTGAAAGAAAGCGCCCGCCGCCGCGCAGGCGAGGTAGAAGATCAGGTAGCGGATATGGCCGAGCGCGTCCTCGACATTGTCGCCGAACACCCACAGGAACAGCATGTTGCCGCCGAGATGGAAGATGTCGGCATGCAGGAAGGAATAGGTGAGATAGCTGAGGCTTTCGGGAATGACGACGAATTCGGGCGACAGCTCCACCTTGTCATGGACGACAGAGGGGATGAAGCCGAGGCCAAGCACTGCGGCATTGGTGAAGCTCTCGCCGCCAAGCGTGGTCGCGAGATAGACCAAGGCATTCGCGGCGATCAGGCCGATCGTCACATATTGTAGGCGGATGTGGCGGAGCCTGTTGGTATCGTAGAGCGGGATGAACATCGGACCCTCCCGCCATACCCGGTTGTCAGCGGTTCTTGCCGGGAACCCATAGCACGTCGGCATTTCCGTTGTCATTGACCGCCCGCGCGGCGACGAACAGGAAGTCAGAGACGCGGTTGACGTATTTCAGCGCTTCGCGGTTGACGTGCTCGGCCGGGTCCTGCGCCAGCGCCACCATGAGGCGTTCGGCGCGCCGTGTTACGGTGCGCGCAAGATGCAGGGCTGCCGCGGCAGGCGTGCCGCCGTTCAGCACGAAGGATTTCAGCGGCTGCAGGTTCTTGTTGAGAGCATCGATGTCCTTTTCGACGCGCCCGGTCTGCGCGGCGACGATGCGCAGCGGCTCGTAGCCGAGCGGTTTGCCATCGTCCGGGACCGCAAGGTCGGCGCCGAGGTCGAAAAGATCGTTCTGGATGCGGGAGAGCATGGCGTCGAGCGCCGGATGATCGGTTGCGGTGTGGACGCGCGCCATGCCGACGCAGGCATTTGCTTCGTCCACCGTGCCGTAGGCTTCGACGCGCAGATCTGACTTCAGGCGCCGCTCGCCGCTGCCCAGACCGGTAGTGCCGTCGTCGCCGGTACGGGTATATATCTTGTTGAGCTTGACCACCTTCTCCTCCCCGGCCCGTTACTTGCGGGTGAAGTAGACGGTCAGCATGATCAGCACCAGAGCTATGAACTGCAGCAGTACGCGGGCCTGCATCAGCTTGTTGGAGGTGAAGCCTGAGCCGCCGCGCATCATGTTGACGAGGCCGCGGATCAGCACGACCACGACGGCAGCCATGACGACAATGGCGAGGATGTTGAAGACGGTTGCCATGGTGCTGGCTCCAGTTGGGTTTCGGTCAGGCCCGCCTGGCGAGCACGCGGTAGAGCATCGAGGCCGGCAGGATGCGCTTGAGCGCCACGCCGATTCTGGCCGGCACCGTTACCACATAATGCGGGTGCGGGCGCTGTGACAGAAGCGCGTGGCGCAAGGCAGCATGGACCACCTCAGGTCCGGGCTTCAGACGCGAGACGCTGCCGCCGGCCTTGAGCCGCGCGAGCTGCGCCTGGTAGTCGGCGCGGTGAACGGAGTTCTCGACGTCGATGTTCTTCAAGAACCATGCCAGGCCGTTGCTGGCGATCTTCGAGGTCACCGGCCCCGGCTCGATCAACGAGACATGAATGCCGCTGCCTTCGAGCTCCTGGCGCAGGCAAAGCATCAGGCCTTCGACGGCATGTTTCGACGCCGAATAGGCGCCGCGAAAACGGACCGGGGCGAGCCCCAGGATCGAGGAGCAGTGGACGAGGCGGCCGTGGCCCTGGCGACGCATGACCGGCACGACGCGGCGGGTCAGGTCGTGCCAGCCGAAGAAATTGGCTTCGAACTGCTCGCGCAGCGCTTCGACCGGCAGGTCCTCGACGGCACCGGGCTGCGCGTAGGCGCCATTGTTGAACAGCGCGTCGAGCGTGCCGCCCGTGCGCTCCAGCACGGCCTCGGCCAGGGCGGCGATGGACTCAGGCTCGCGATAGTCGAGATAGAAGGCTTCGATGCCCTCCGTCTCGAGCGCGGCGATGTCGGCCGGTGTGCGGGCCGTGGCGAACACGCGCCAGCCTTCCGCCTTCAATGCCCGCGCGCAATAGGCGCCTATGCCGGAGGAGGTGCCGGTGACGATGATGCTGCGCAACTGTTCAGCGGTGGGCAACGTTGTGGGACCTGGGGTTGCCATTTGCCGCAATCCCTTCCCATATTCGCGGCGTCGACACAATCGAGCGGAGCGCGGGTCCTTGCTCAGGAATATCGTCGCGGTCAAGCGCGTGCTCTACGATGCGATCGGCCATTTCACCACCGACGATGGCTGGGCAATGGCCAGCCATCTGGCGATCACCTCGCTGATGGCGCTGTTTCCGTTCCTGATCTTCGCAACGACGCTGGCCAGCTTTCTCGGCGCGCGCGCCTTCGCCGACACGGCCGTGCATCTGGTCTTCGACACCTGGCCGGAGCAGATTGCCAAGCCGATCGCGCGCGAGGTGCAGAATGTGCTCACCGTGCGGCGCAGCGACCTCCTGACCTACGGCGTGCTCTTAGCCGCCTACTTCGCCTCGAACGGCATCGAGGCGCTAAGGACCTCGCTCAACCGCGCCTATCGCGTTACCGAGACGCGCGGCATCATCCACCGCCGGGTGCAGAGCATCGTTTTCGTGCTGATCGCGACGGCCTGCTTTCTCGCCGTCAGCGTGCTTCTGGTGCTCGCGCCCCTGCTCGCGCGGCTGGCCGAGGCGCATCTGGAATGGATCAAGCCCTATATGGGCACGATCACCATATGGCGTTACGTGATCGCCTCGACGGTCATCGTCATCGGCCTGTTCGCGGTGCATATCTGGCTGCCGGCCGGCAAGCGCCGCTTCGTTTCCATCGTTCCGGGCATCGTCTTCACGCTGGTCGCGTGGCTGGCCGGCTCGACCATCTTCGCCACCTATCTCGACCATTTCTCGTCCTATGTGACGACCTATGCGGGGTTGGCCTCGATCATGATCGCGGTGGTGTTCCTCTACATCATCTCGGCCATTTTCATCCTTGGCGGCGAGCTCAATGCCGCGATCAGCCGCTATCTCGAGGCGCGCGCCCGCGTGGGTTGAGCTCTGTCCTGACGGGCGGTCGCGAGCCCGACGCCCAAAGTGGCGATCGCCATGCCGGCGATCTGCAGCAGAGTGAGCTCTTCGCCGAACAGAGCCCACGCGATGACGGCGGTTACGGCGGGCACAAGATAGAACAGCGATGCGACCTTCGACATCTCGCCGTCCCTGATCATCACCATCAACAGGAAGATGGCGCCGAGAGACAGCACCAGGACCAGCCATGCCATGGCAAAGATGAGCTCGCCGTTGACGGTGATGGTGCGCGTCTCGAAGGCGAGCGACCCCAGGATCGTGACGACCGAGCCTCCGACATACTGCCACATGGTCGCCGAGACGAGGTCGCCGCCGGAGGCGAAGCGCTTTTGCCAGATCGTACCAGCGGCCATGCCGAGCACCGAGACCAGCGAGGCCGTCAGCGTTGCCGCGGTAACGCCGCCGCCAATCATGCCGAGCTTCGGCCACAGCACGATGACGACGCCCAGAAGCCCGACGGCAAGGCCCGCCCAATGGCGCGGCAGGATCGCCTCGCCGAGAAATTTGCCGGCGAGCACCGCCGTGATCAGCGGCTGCAGGCCGACGATCAGCGCCGAAAGCCCGGCCGGCATGCCTCTGTGGATCGCCCAGAAGACGCCGCCCAGATAGACGCCGTGCATTAGGACGCCGGCCACCGTCGCATGAAGCGCCTCCTCGCGGGTGGCCCGTCGCGAGCCGATAAGGACGGTCAGTCCCGCAAACAGGATCGCCGCCAGCACGAAGCGGATGGCAAGGAAGGTGAACGGCTCCGCCCATGGCATTGCATAGCGCGCGCCGATGAAGCCGGTCGCCCACAGAACGACGAAAGAGGCGGGGATGAACCGCTTGATGCTGTGCATTGGAAGGAGGGCTCTGGCTGCGCGTGAAAAGTTGATGTCGGCAATTGCTCTAATGCCGATCAATTCGGCAAGCAAAACGAAACGGTTGATCCATAAGCTCATCCGAATTCAACAAACGGTGCCAAGAGGGGCATGGCGTTAAGGCACGCCATGAGCAGGCATGCTTTTGCATCTCGGGACGACATGGCTGCTGTTCGCGGTCGCCACCGTCGCGGTCTTCGGATTCTTCTTCGGCACCGCGCTCGATGCCATCATGAAGGATGACGGCTTCGGCTCGACCGGCAACACGCTGCTCTTCACGCTGGGCTTTTTCGTTGCGGTGATGATCGCCAACGAGCACGGCATCACCTTCCGGGATATCAAGCTAGCTGTGGCATGGGGATTGAGCGGCGCCTTCGTCTTCATCAGCGTGATGGCGCTGATCAAGGCCGGACTGGCTCGCTTGTAGTCAAAGCCCAACCAGCCGCACGACATCCTGCGGCGACACGCCTGCCTGCCTGAGTGCGGCAAGGCCGGTGTCCTTGAAACTCTTGGACAGCTTGCGGCCGTCTGAGCCGAGGATCAGCCGATGGTGGAAGTAGCGCGGTGCGGACAGACCGAGCAGGTCCTGCAACAGGCGCTGCACGCTGGTCGCCGCGTAAAGGTCCTGACCACGCACGACATGGCTGACGCCCTGCAGCGCGTCGTCGACGACGACTGCGAGATGGTAGCTGGTCGGGATATCGCGGCGCGCCACGATGACGTCGCCCCAGGCCTGCGGCGTTGCGTCGACCGTGTGCGTCGCGGCCATAGCCTCGTCAGTGAACTCGACCCATGACAAGGCGCCCGGCACGCGTGCCATTGCTGCCTCGATGTCGAGCCGCCAGGCAAAAGGCGTGTTCTCGGCAATGCGCCGCCTGCGCTCCTTAGACGGAAGTGCCTTGTCGAGCGGCGGGTAAAGCGGCACGCCGTCGGGGTCGCGCGGCCAGTCGCGGCCGCGTTTCTCGGTCTCGGCAATGAAGGCGCGGATCTCGCCGCGGCTCATGAAGGCGGGATAGACGAGTTCCTCGGCGATCAGCCGGTCGAGCACGGCCCTGTATTCGGAAAAATGTTCGGACTGGCGCCGCACGGGCTCTTCCCATTCGAACCCCAGCCATTCCAGGTCGCGGAATATGCCGGCCTCGAATTCCGGCGTGCAGCGGATGACATCGATGTCCTCGATGCGCAGCAACAGCCGTCCTCCCGCCCGCGCCGCCATTTGCCGGTTCAGCAGCGCCGAATAGGCATGGCCGAGATGCAACTCGCCATTGGGGCTCGGCGCGAAGCGGAATGTCAGGAGCGTCATGTCTCGGACGGCATTCGGGTTGAAAGGCGCTTCCGCCGGTTGATAGTTAGCCATCAATTGCCACTTCATGAGCGCCCTGGGAACAAGCAAACGTGCAACGCATCGCCTCGCTCGACGACATTGCGGCAGGACTCGACGCGCTCTGCCAGCTCGATCCACGGCTGGAGAAGGTACGCGGCATGGCCGGCGAGGTGCCGCTGAGGCTCTCCGAGCCCGGATTCGGCAGCCTCGCGTCGATCATCGTCTCGCAGCAGGTGTCCCGCGCCAGCGCCGATGCCATTTTCGGCCGGCTGATCAGGCTGGTCGATCCGCTGACGCCGGAAGGCATCCTTTGTGCCGGCGAGGATATTTTCCGCGAGGCCGGCCTGTCGCGGCCGAAGCAGCGCGGGCTGATCGCCATCGCGCAAGCCGTGGCCGGCGGGCTTGACCTCCACCATCTCTGCTCGCTCGATGCCGACGAGGCGATCGCGGCGATGACGGCGGTGCCGGGCATCGGACCGTGGACGGCGGAGTGCTACCTGCTGTTCGCCGCCGGCCACCCCGATGTGTTTCCCGCGCGCGACGTCGCGCTGCAGACGGCGGTCGGCCATGCCCTGGGCATCGACCCTCGTCCGCCGGAGAAAACTCTGATTCGACTGGCCGAATCATGGAGCCCGTGGCGAGGGGTCGCGTCGCGGCTTTTCTGGGCCTACTATCGGGAATTGAAGGGCAGGGACGCGGCGCCACCTGTCGAGATGGCCGAAAAAGCATGAAAATCATGCGTTTTTGAACGTTTCGCCGAACGACAATCCGCTTCACATCCCTGTCATGTCGGGCTTACAGTATCCGTGGCGTTCGGTTTGGAACGAAGGAGGCCAACTACGTGACGGTTGCCGTATCTCCGGATGGGCTTCCCGCGCTGGTGCTGAATGCGGATTACCGTCCGCTCAGCTATTACCCCCTGTCGCTCTGGTCGTGGCAGGACGCCATCAAGGCTGTCTTCCTCGACCGGGTCAATATCGTCGCCGAATACGAACACGCCGTCTCCTCGCCGACCTTCTCGATGAAGCTGCCGAGCGTGGTCAGTCTGAAGGCCTATGTGAAGCCGTCGCGGCATCCTGCTTTCACCCGCTTCAACGTCTTTCTGCGCGACCGCTTTCAGTGCCAGTATTGCGGCACGACCGACGATCTCACCTTCGACCATGTCATCCCGCGCCATCGCGGCGGGGCGACGACCTGGGAGAACGTCGTGGCCGCCTGCTCGCCCTGCAATCTCAGGAAAGGCGGCATGATGCCGGCGCAGGCCAAGATGTGGCCGCTGCAAAAACCCTATCAGCCGACCGTGCACGATCTGCACAACAACGGCCGCCTGTTCCCGCCCAACCATCTGCATGAAAGCTGGATGGATTATCTCTACTGGGATGTCGAATTGGAGCCTTGAGATCGTTCGATAATTCGGGAGGCTGGCTGCCTGAAGCAAGCGTCTGCGCTTCCGGTGCTCACGTGCTTTTTGTAGCTGCCGCATGTCCTTTTCGGAAAACCGAAACCACTTTTCCGGCACATGCGGGAGTCCGCTCCGCTCCGGTTCTCGACGCTCACTTCATTCGACTCGGCGCGCCGAATTCTTTGAACGATCTCGCGTTGGCGCTTTCGTGGCAGCTCAGTCGCGCGCGAGCGCGCAGCGTAAGGCGACGGCGGCCAGGATGAGGCTGGCGATGGCGTTCCAGCCAGCGAGCGACAAGCCGAGGATGCGAAGCGCGGCCTTGTAGCAGGAGGGCGGCACGAACTTGTCCAGCGCATCGAGCACGCCCTTGCCGCCGGTGTCGACCGGACCGGCGCCAGCCGTGCAGTCGGCGGGACCAGGCCACCACGCCCATTCGACGCCGGAATGGTAGACGCCGAGATAGAGGCCATACAGCATCAAGAGGCCACCGATCCCCAGCAGGCTGCGCGTCAGCCAGGCCGGCGCGCGCATCATCGAGGCAGCGGCCGCGACCAGCATCAGCGGCGCGCCGATATAATAGGGCGTGCGCTGTTCCAGGCAGAGATGGCAGGGGATGTAGCCGCCAATATACTGGAAGGCGAGCGCCGAGCCGACGGTCGCTCCCATGGCGACGGCCAGGAACAGCGCGGCACGCGTCCGCTGGCGTCCAGTGTCGGCGGTCATGGTCGCTGTCATCGGTCGTGATCCGTTCGCTTGGCACCTAAAGCGCGTCGCGCAGAAATGAATTCAGGCGCCGCGCTTGAGTCTTGTTTCGATGCATGTCGTTCTCCCAAAACCGCTGCGCACTTTTGGGCGACATGCATTATCCGTGAGCGTATCTGACCGCGATATAGAGCAAAATAAGGGCAGCGGCGCCGGCGCTGACGATCATGCCCAGCCGTTTCTCGATGAACTCCCTGATCGACTCGCCGTAGCGGCGCAGCAGCCAGGCAAGCAGCAGAAAACGGGCGCCGCGCGCAACGATCGCCAGCCCGATGAACAGCAGGAGGTTGACGCCGATGACGCCCGACAGAATCGTCACGACCTTGATCGGCGGCAAATGCGCCGCGCCCGAGGTGATCAGCATCAGGACGATGAAGCCGACGCCGGATGAGGTGCGCAGCTGCTCGAACTCGTCATACTTGCCGTAGAATTCCAGAATCGGCTTGGCGACTGCCTCGTAGGCGTAGTGGCCGATGAACCAGCCGGCGACGCCGCCGAGCACCGAGGCCACCGTTGCCACCAGCGCGTAGCGATAGGCGCGCTCCGGCTTGGACAGCGCCATGGGCAGATAGAGCACGTCGGCCGGCACCAGAAAGACGGAGCTTTCGACGAAGGCGATGAAGGCCAGCCACCATTCGGCCGATTTCCTTGCCGCCAGGGACATGGTCCAGTCGTAAAGTCCGCGAAGCATCGGCTCTCCTGAAAAGCGCGCAGTGGTTTTGGACACCGGGTGGCAGGAAGACAAGGTTTCAAAGCGCCGCATCCACCCTTTGGGATCCGAGGCGCTTCAACGCATCCCCTGTCTAGAAAGATTTTCCGCGCCGCACAATGGCGGCACCTGCACGAGACTGAAAGGCATGGCCGGGTGCAGGCAGCGCCTGCAAATCGGCAACAGGCCAGTTGACGAAAGCCCGTCCGCCCGTATAGTCCGCGCCCATCCAGGCCGCCCGGCCTGAGCCCCTATGGCGGAATTGGTAGACGCGCTCGACTCAAAATCGAGTTCCGCAAGGAGTGCTGGTTCGATCCCGGCTAGGGGCACCAATTGGTCTCTTTGACATCAACCAGGCAGTTGCCGAAGTGACGGAGGTTCATGGGCTGGCCAACCACTTCACAGGGCTACCGGCCGGTTACAAAGCATCACTGCGCCTGTACCTCTAAGGTTCGACGACGGAAGATCAGCCAGCCAAGGCTACACGCCAGTCCGACGTTCAGCAGCGCCAAGCCAGCGAGAGCTGCTAGAGTGCCGTGAGCGCCCACATGCTCCAACAATAGCGCTCCGACAGACGGCGCTGCTGCTTGAGCGATCAAGCTGGGCATGGCAAGTCGCCCCATCAGTCTCGCGTATCCCGACGGACCGAACAGAGCGAGCGGCAGCGTGCCTCGCGCTATCGTTTCGAGGCCGATGCCTGCACCGTAGAACGCCAGCGCCACAGGCACCACCGGAACCCCGGCCCAGAGCGCACCAATGCCGATGGCGACGAAGCTCACCGACGCGAACTTGGTCCAGATGGGATGATGGTAGCGGGCGATGATCATCTCGACGGCACGCGCCGACACCTGAGCGGGGCCGACCAGTGCCCCGAGCCCAACGGCAGCGGCGAGCGCCATGCCGCTGGCCTGCAAGATGGTGAGGAGATGAACCGACACAGTCGACGAAATGACCGCCGCCAAGGTCAGCGTGGCCAGGACGACCATGATCGGAACTGAGGCCGGCTGAACTGGGGTGCCAACCTGCTCCTTTCCCGGCCGATCTGTGACGCTCGGCAGCGGTATCCCACGCGGCAACATTCCGAGATACAGAGGCAGGGCGAAGAACAACTGGACCGAAGCATAGACGAGGCATGTGCCGCGCCAGCCCGTCTCGCCCATCAGGAAGGCCGAGATCGGCCAACAGAACGTGCTGGCGAAGCCGCCGAACAGCGAAAGGGTTGTGATGGCCGAGCGCGCGCTATGCCCGTAGAGCCGGCCGAGGGTCGCGAAAGCGGCATCGTACAAGCCCGCCCCCATTCCAAGCCCAACAACGAGCCACGCTGCGATGTAGGCGGCAAGGTTCGGCGAGGCAGCGAGCCCGATCTGGCCGATGCCGATGCAGCCGGCGCTGAACGCAAGAACGTTCCGGCCGCCGTGGCGCTCAATGGACGAGCCGACGCGAGGTGAGATCAGTCCGGCGACGAGCAGGCCAAGCGACAATCCACCCACGACCCAAGGCAGCGGCCAGCCGATGTCGGCGGCGACCTTTGGTGCAATCACCGCCGGCAGGTAATAGGTGGACCCCCAGGCCATGATTTGGGTCAGGCCGAGGACGGTGATGATCGTTCGGCGACTGCGTTCCATCGGGCGTGGTGCGATTAGGCTGCCACCCCGCACCCGCAGCCACCCTTGCCAGCGGCCTTCGCTTCAGCATCGGCGACACAACAGGCGGCAGCCTCTGAAGAAGCGGGACCACCACAGCATCCGCCAGCGGTCGCGCGTATGGTCGACTGGGGAACCGTGCAGACGCCGGTTTCGGGTAGCACCAGTTGCACCGCATCCGCAGCCGCCATGTCGCCAGCGAGGGCTGCCGCGACCGATCGCACCTGTTCATACCCGGTCAGCAGCAAGAAGGTCGGGGCGCGGCCGTAGCTCTTAACGCCGACAGTGTAGAAGTCGGGCTCGGGGTGGCTCAGTTCGCGATAACCGTGCGGGGGAACATCGCCGCAGGAGTGCTCGTTGGGGTCGATCAGAGGCCCCAGCGCCTTTACGCCCTCAAGCCATGGGTCAAGATCAAGCCTAAGCTCGCGCGTAAGGGACAGATCGGGCCGCTGGCCGGTCGCCGCGATGATGCAGTCGAAAGGCCCGAGAGTTTGTAGGCCATCCTTCGTTTGACCTTCGACTGCCAGGCGGCCGTTTGAGCGGCGGATGGCCAGCGTTGCGAACCCAGTGACGAGCTTTGTGCGCCCGCTCTCCGCAAGTTCGCGAACGTCAGAACCAAGCTCGCCACGGGCCGGCAGTTGATCCAAGTCTCCGCCGCTGTAAATGCGAACCAGATCGGTCCCGCGTGTCGCCCAGACAAAAGTGGTTCCCGGCTCAACCGCAGCCAGCCTATCGAGATCGAGCAGGGCATTGGCGGCCGAATGACCCGAACCGACAACAAGCGTGGCGCGGCCGGCATAAAGGGTGCGGTCGCGGCCGAGAATGTCGGGAATGCCATAGGCAATCTTGTCTGCGAACTCCGCTTCGCCCTCCGCCGGGACACCACCGGCCCCAAGTGGATTTGGCGTCTGCCACGTGCCTGAGGCGTCAATGACGGCTCGTGCACTGTCGCGCCTGATGCCTTCCCTGGTTTCGACCACCAGCATGAACGGTCGCGCCTTTCGATCTTTGCTCAAGACCTTGTCTGCGCCCCAGCGCGAAACAGCAATCACGCGTGCACTGGTTTCGATGGACGAGGAGAGTTCAGGGAGCCTTGCTAGCGGCTCGAGGTAGCGGGCAATCAGTTCATCAGCGGTGGGGAACGCCTCGGGCTTGGGCATCGTCCAGCCGCTCTCCTCAAGACGCTTTCGGGACGCCTGATCAACACAGTAGCGCCAAGGCGTGAACACCCGGACATGGCCCCAGTCCTTGAGATTTGTGCCGATGCCAACGCCGGCCTCATAGACCTTCACCTGGAGCCCCCTTTGGATGAGCTGGACGGCAGCCGCCAAGCCGACCGGGCCGGCTCCGATGACGGCGACAGGGAGGGCGTCAGGGTCGTTCATCGACATTTTTTCCATCCTTCCGGGATCATCGAAATACGATGCAAAAAAAGAGGCTATGCCGCCGCGTCGCTCTCCGTCGCGCCGCAAGCTGCGTCAGCACAGCACTCGTCAGCCAGGAAGCCGATCAAGTCGCGCATGATAGGATAGTTGGCCCGGCAGATGAGGGTCGTCGCCTGACGCTCCTGCGTCACGAGGCCGGTCAGAATGAGGCGATGCAGGTGATGGGACAGCGTCGAGGCCGCGATACCAAGGGTGTCCTGCAAGTACCCCACCGGCCGGCCAGCTTCGCCGGCTCTGACCAGTGTGCGATAGAGCTTGAGCCGTGTCGGGTTGCCGATGGCTTCGAGCTGTTTTGCGGCTTGTTCGAGTTTCATGGAAATAGACTGCACCCTCCGCCGCCGCCGGTCAACTCCTATTTCGAAAATGATCGAAATACGGTCTGACGAGTTCCAAGTTCATCGGCAGCGAGCCGTCGCGGAAGGTCGGCGGACATGGTGACAAGGCTCCATTGAGATTGAGGTCGTCAGCATGTGCAGGTCACCGACACCCTACCGCATATTCCCCGTATGCCCCTGCGAGTATCGCCCCGGCTGCGGCCACACCGTCAGGCCGTGCGGCTCGACGCCGACGCGGATCTTCGTGACAGCGCCCGACGTCGTGTCGATCATATAGACCTCGCTGTCGAAGCGGCCGGAGAGCCAGAGCTGCTTGCCGTCGGCGCTGACATTGCCCATGTCGGGGCTGCCGCCGCCGGGGATCGGCCATTGGGCGACGACCGAGCGGGTCGCGAAGTCGATCACCGTCACGCTGCCCGGCCCGTCGGCGCGGCCCTGTTCCATTTTGTGCGAGCCGCGGTTCGAGACATAGAGCCGCTTGCCGTCGCGGCTAACGACGAAGCCGTGCGCGCCAATGCCCGTCGGAATGAAGCCGATCTCCTTGAAGCTGTCGCCATCGATCAGGAAGACGCCGTCATTCATCATGTCGGCGACGTAGAAGACCTTGCCGTCGGGCGAGAGCCTTATGTCCTGCGGCATGCCCATCTTCGACAGGTCGAGATGGCCGAGCACCTTGCGGTTCTTCAGGTCGATCTTGGCCAGTCCGCCGTCGCCATATTCGCAGGTGAAGATCGCATAGGAATTGTCGGCCGCGAAATCGGCATGGTTTGATGCCGGGGCAGGCCGGCGTCGGGATGACGGCTTGCAGCGCCATGGTCCGCCGATCGCGCAGATCGAGCCGCCTCAGGGCCTCGTCGACGATGATGGCGGCGCTGCCGTCCGGCATGAAATACATGTTGTAAGGGTCGTCGACCGGCACCTGCTTGCCGGGCTTTCCGGTCGTCGGGTCGATCGGCGTCAGGCTGCCGTTCTTGCCGGTGCCGTTATTGGCCACCCAAAGCGTCTTCAGGTCCCAGGAAGGAACGACGTGCTGCGGCTTGCTGCCGACCGCAAACCTGTCGACCTCCTTCAGCGTCGCCGGGTCGATGACGGAAACGCTGTTCGAGGAACGGTTGGGCACATAGACGCGCGGCAACGCAGCTGCCGCGGCTGGAGCCATATGGCCGGCGGTGGTGTGGCTGTAGATGTCGACGGGCGCAGGCTCGGAGCAATCCTCGGGGCAGGACTCGGCGAAGGCTCGCGCCGGGAGCATGGCGAGCAGGACAAGCGGCGCACAGAGGCGGGCGAAGCGCAGGAAGGTTTCGAACATCTGGATTGCTTTGTGAAGAGGCAGGCCGGATCCGGCCGCCGGATGCCATAGCCGGTGTGCGGCCTTTCAGCTAGCGCCTTTTCAAGAGGCTCCGCATGCGATTGCGCAGGAGCCGCGCCATGTTGCGGGTCTCGCGGTAGAGATGGAGCTGCGAGGCCGCCTGGCGGGCCGGCCGGTCGGCGTCGGGCGTCAGGCCGACCACCAGCGTGCCCATCGGCTTGCGCTCCGTCCAAAGGCGACTCATCACCGGATGGTCGGGCACCGCGCAGGAATCGGTCGTGGCGACATTGGGATCATCGAGATGCTGCTTGGTCACCTCGATCATCAGCAGCGTGCCCGGCGAATAGGCCGAGAGCGTCTCGTCATAAGCCGTCTTCCAGGTGTAGGCGACGCCCGCTTCGACGAAGACGACGAGAGAAGCGATCGTGCGGCCGTCGAGCGTCAGTGTGTGGATGCGGCACATGTCGTGCTCGGCGAGCCTGTGCACCGCCTCGCGGGCGAAGGCGGCGCGGTAGCGGTCGATCGCCATGGCCGTGCGCTCGCGGCCCTTCCAGCCGGCCGCCTCCAGTGTCAGGAAGCTTTCGATGGCGTGGCGGATCTCTTCCGGTCCGCGCGCCACCACATGGTCCAGCTTGCCGAGGCCGGCGAGACGCCGCTTCAGCCGGCGGAATTCACGGTAGTGATGCGCGCGCAACGAGGCCTTGAGGTAGTCGTCGCCGTCGGCTTCGCTTTCCAGCACGGGGCGCTCGACCTTGCCGGTGACGACCAGGGTCAGGCCGCGGCTGTCGGCAAAGGAGGTGAGCAGGCTCGCCACCGGGCCGTCCAGCTTGATGTCGGGGAGCACAAAGACCTTCGGCAATTTGAGATGCGGCCTGGACAGCATCGAGAAGAAATCCTCGATGACGCCGACCGGATCGTCACGATCGACCAGCGGCGTGCCGAGCGGGCCGAACGGGCTCGACCATGTGCGCATGACCGGGACGCCGAGCGGAATTGCGGGGCGCTCGACCGAGAACGGCACAAGGAGGCGCAGCCGGTTGCGGAACTCGTCGCCGTCGCGGATCACCGCCAGCCGCACTTCGCGGTCCTCGAGCCTCGGCATGGCCGGCGCCAGGAAGCGCGGGTTGAAGAAGACGTTGGGCTCGATCGTGCGGGCGCTAAGATAGTCGAGCTCCTCGACTAGGTCGAAGCCGGCCGAGGCGGGATAGATCGCGAGCTTGCGCTCCGGCCGGTTGTTGGCGAACAGCTCGATATGGGCGGGATCGGCCTCCCTCACGAGGCCGGCAAGGCCCGACACCATGGCGCCGGCGGGCCCGCCGCTGGTCTCTTCAAGCAGCGGAATGGCGGCCATCAGGCGACTTCCTTGTTTGCGGGCACGAAAATCGCCATGACGATGCCGAGCTTGCGCCAGACGGTGAAGGACAGCGCGCCGGCCTCGAAGACCATGGCGAGGCTGGTGGCGATCGCCGCGCCCCAGAGGCCGAAGTGCGGGATCAGGACGACATTGAGAGCGATGTTTAGGGCGAGCGTCATGGCATAGACGGCGGCGCAGATGTTCTGGTTGCCGCTCATGGTGAGCAGGCTTTCGCAGGGGCCGACGGCGCCGCGCGCGACGACGCCAAAGACCAGCAGGAAAAGCAGCGGATAGCCGGCGGTGAATTCGGGGCCGAACAGCACCAGCATCGGCTCGCCGAGCGCCAGCACCAGCAGCGCCATCGCAAGCGAGGGCCAGAAGGTCCAGGAGACGGTCTCGCGGGCGAAGGCGGCGAGCCTTTCCGGCTCGCCATGGGTGAATTGCGCATAGCGCTGGGCAACGCCCGCCTTGACGGCGAAATAGACGAAATGCACCAGAGCCAGCGTTTTCACGGTGGCGAAATAGACGGCGACGTCATTGGGCTCGAGATAGGCGCCGACCATCAGCACGTCGGCATTGGTGAGCAGGAAGAAAAAACTCTCGACCAGGAAGATCGGCAGCGAGACCAGGAACCACCGGCCGAAATGCACGGTCATCGGCCCGGCCGGGATCTGCTTGTCCATGCGCGAGGTGACGCCCATCAGCTGGCCGAGCGTCGTGGCATAGGTGGCGGCGATCGAGGCGAAGATCGCGGTCTTGGCATCCGGCACGTAGTGCATGGCGAGCATAAGCGCCATGAACACCAGGATCAGCACCGGCCGCACCAGATAGGTCGGCGACAGCGCGAACAGCGCCCATGAGTTCGCCCGCGCCAGTCCCTGCAGGAGGTCGCCCATCGCGATCATCGGCAGGCAGATGACGCCGAGGATGAAGGGAATGACGTAGTAGTTCTCGATCCAGGGCGAGGCGAGCCACACGCCGAGCGCACCCAGCCCCGCGATCACCGTCGAGGCGACAAGCACGAACAGCCGGCTCGCCAGCACGATGCCGCGCAGCTCGGCGAGCATGCCGCGCTCGCGATATTCGGGAATGAAACGGATGACCGAGGTGTGGAAGCCGAGGCAGGCGAGATTGCCGACGATGACCATCGTTACCCAGACCAGCACGAAGATGCCGTATTCGAAGGAGCCCATCCAGCGTGCCATCAGCACCTGGCTGACGAAGGCGATGACCGCGCTGACGATGCGGATGGTGAATGCGATCAGCGACATGCGGCCGGCTTCGCCGCGTTCGTCGGCGCTGAACAGCACGGCGTCGATGCGGCCAAGCAGCGGCCCCATGCGCAGCGCCCAGCGCTGCGGCAAGAACCGCCCGGCAGTCGTCGCCGCGGAAAAGCGCACCCCGAATACTCTCCGTTTTCCGCCTGTTTCCAAGGTTTCGGTGTATGCGAAACACATTAAGAAACGGTTGGGTGGAGGGCTTCCTTCTCCCCGTCATATCCGGGAAGAAGAAGTGAAGGGGATCAGGCGAAGGCGCCGTGGCAGTGCTTGTATTTCTTGCCGGAGCCGCACGGGCAGGCCTCGTTGCGGCCGACCTTGCCCCAAGTCGCGGGATTCTTCGGATCGCGATTTTCGGGTGCCACCATGGCATGGGATTCCTGGCGGACCAACAACGCCGTCTCGCCGCCCTGGAAGTCGTCCTCGCCGGTGGTGCCGTCGATATGGCTGCCGAACATATCCGGCGCCGACGGCGGCGGCGCTTCAGCCGCCTGGCGGACCAGCTCGACGCGCATCAGCTGCGCGGTCACGGCCTGGCGCAGATTGCCGAGCATGCCCTGGAACAGCTCGAAGGCCTCGCCCTTGTATTCCTGCAGCGGATCGCGCTGGGCATAGCCGCGGAAGCCCACGACCGAACGCAGATGGTCGAGGTTGACGATGTGCTCGCGCCACAGATGGTCGAGCGTCTGCAGCACGACCGAACGCTCGACATAGCTCATGACGTCGGCGCCGAAGCGCTGGGCGCGTTCCTTGGCGGCTGCCTCGGCGGCGGCCGAGATGCGCTCGCGGATGTCGTCCTCGGCGATGCCCTCCTCCTTGACCCAGTCGTCAATCGGCAGGTCGAGATTGAGGTACTGCGCCACTTCCTCCTTCAGGCCGGCGACGTTCCACTGCTCGGCATAGGCGTTTTCCGGGATGTTCTTGGCGACGATTTCCTCGATGACGCCCTCGCGCATTTCGGCGACCGTCTCCGACAGGCCTTCGCCATCCATCAACTCGATGCGCTGCTCGAAAACCACCTTGCGCTGGTCGTTGGAGACGTCATCGTATTTCAGCAGATTCTTGCGGATGTCGAAGTTGCGCGCCTCGACCTTCTTCTGCGCCTTCTCCAGCGCCTTGTTGATCCACGGGTGGATGATGGCCTCGTCTTCCTTGAGGCCGAGCTTCTGCAGCATGCCGTCCATGCGCTCGGAGCCGAAGATGCGCATCAGATCGTCCTGCAGCGACAGGAAGAATTTCGAACGGCCAGGATCACCCTGGCGGCCGGAACGTCCGCGCAGCTGGTTGTCGATGCGGCGCGATTCATGGCGCTCGGTGGCCAAGACGTAGAGTCCGCCGGCGGCCAGCGCCTTTTCCTTCAGCTGCGCGACGTCGCCGCGGATCTGCTGTTCGCGCGCTTCGCGCTCCGGGCCGGCGGGCATATCCGCCAGTTCTTCGGCGATGCGCATGTCGGCATTGCCGCCGAGCTGGATGTCGGTACCGCGTCCAGCCATGTTCGTGGCGATGGTGATGGCGCCGGGCTTGCCGGCCTGGGCGACGATAGCCGCCTCGCGCTCGTGGTGGCGGGCGTTGAGCACCTCGAAATTCTTGACGCCTTCCTTGCGCAGGCGCTCGGCCAGCTGCTCGGATTTCTCGATCGAGGTGGTGCCGACCAGGATCGGCTGACCGCGCTCTCGGGCGTCGCGGATCTCCTTGACGATGGCCTTGTACTTCTCTTCCACCGTCCGGTAGACCTCGTCGTCCTCGTCCCTGCGGGCGACCGGCAGGTTGGTCGGGATCTCGGTGACTTCGAGATTGTAGATGTTGGCGAATTCCTCCGCCTCGGTCAGCGCCGTGCCGGTCATGCCGGCGAGCTTCTTGTAAAGGCGGAAATAGTTCTGGAAGGTGACGGAGGCCAGCGTCTGGTTCTCCGGCTGAATCTGCACATGCTCCTTGGCCTCGAGGGCCTGGTGCAGGCCTTCCGAATAGCGGCGGCCGGGCATCATGCGGCCGGTGAACTCGTCGATGATGACGATCTCGCCGTTGCGCACGATGTAGTCCCTGTCCTTCTGGAACAGCAGGTGCGCCTTCAGCGCATTGTTGACGTGGTGGACGATCGCGACGTTCTCGACGTCGTAGAGCGACTCGCCCTTCAACAGGCCGGCATCGCGCAGCATGTTTTCCAGCTTCTCGGTGCCGTCCTCGGTGAAGATCGTGGTTTTCTGTTTTTCATCGACCTCGTAGTCGGCCGGGCCGAGCTTCAGCATGAAGGCGTCGATGGTGTTGTACATTTCCGAGCGGTCCTCGAGCGGACCGGAAATGATCAGCGGCGTGCGCGCCTCGTCGACCAGGATCGAGTCGACCTCGTCGACGATGGCGTAGGCATGGCCGCGCTGGACCATCTGCGAGCGCTCATACTTCATGTTGTCGCGCAGATAGTCGAAGCCGAGCTCGTTGTTGGTGGCGTAGGTAACGTCGGCGGCGTAGGCCTCGCGGCGCTCGTCGTCGGAGAGGCCATGAACGATGATGCCGACGGTGAGGCCGAGGAACTTGTAGACGCGGCCCATCCATTCGGCGTCGCGCTTGGCAAGATAGTCGTTGACCGTGACGACATGCACGCCCTTGCCGGCGAGGGCGTTGAGATAGACCGGCAAGGTGGCGACCAGCGTCTTGCCCTCACCGGTGCGCATCTCGGCGATGCCGCCATTGTGCAGCACCATGCCGCCGATCAATTGGACATCGAAGGGACGCATGCCGAGAACGCGGCGGGCCGCCTCTCGCACTGTTGCGAAGGCCGGTATCAGCAGGTCGTCGAGCGAGGCGCCATTGGCGAAGTCCTGGCGGAATTTCTCGGTGCGGCCGGCAAGCTCGGCATCGGAGAGCGCCCGCATCTCGTTTTCCAACCCATTGATGGCCTCGACCCGGGGCCTGGTCGCCTTGACTCGGCGGTCGTTGGAAGAGCCGAAAACCTTACGCGCGAGAGCGCCGAGACTGACCATCCAATGGTCCTTTCGATAGCAATTTTAGCCGTTTGCGACAGGCGCCTGGCGGGCCCATCAAATCCGCGTGAATGCGGACAAACGCAAAAAGCGCCCGGAAAACGGTTCTGGACGCCAAGTCGTTGGACAGATAAGAGGGGGCTCAACTGATGTCAACGCCGCGTTAGCCCTATGGGCAGCGCCAAATTCCGCCACAATCGGACTGATCTGGAACCTTCCCGTTCAAGCGATCCTTATCGGCAATCCCCATTGGAGTTATCTTGATGTCCCTGTCGTTCCGCCGCGCGTCGCTCGCCAGCCTTGGCTTGGCCTTCGGGCTCTCGGCTCTTTCGCTGTCGCCGCTGATGGCGCAGGAAACCAAGCCCGCCCAGCCGGGCGCAGCGGCTCCCGCAGCCGCTCCCGTGGATCCCAACGCCGTGGTCGCCACCATCAACGGGGAGAAGCTGACCGAGGCCGACCTCGCGCTGGCCGAAGGCGAGCTGTCGCAGCAGTTCGCGCAGCTGCCGCCGGAACAGCGCCGCGCCGCTGCTCTTTCGGCGGCCATTGAAATCCGCGTCATGGCCAAGAAAGCGGTCGACAGCGGCCTCGACAAGGATGCCGATTTCCTGCGTCGGATGGCCTTCCTGCAGCAGCGCGCCCTGCACGGCGAGGTCGTCGAGAAGGAAGTCGTCGACAAGGTGACGGATGCAGATGTCCGCGCCCGCTACGACCAGGAAATCGCCAACACGCCGCCGGTCAATGAGATCCACGCCCGTCACATCCTCGTGAAGACGAAGGAAGAAGCCGAGGCGATCATCAAGCAGCTCGACGGCGGCGCCGATTTCCAGAAGCTCGCCAACGAGCACACCAGCGACCCGAGCGGCAAGTCGAATGGCGGCGACCTCGGCTGGTTCGGTCCCGGACAGATGGTGCCGGAGTTCGACAAGGCCGCGTTTGCGCTCGATGTCGGCAAGTACAGCAAGGAGCCGGTGCAGTCGCAGTTCGGCTGGCATGTCATCAAGGTCGAGGACAAGCGCGCCAAGCAGCCGCCGGCCTTCGACGACGTAAAGGACCAGGCCAAGCAGGCCGTCATCCGCGACAAGTATTTCGCCATGGTCAAGGAATTGCGCGGCGCCGCCAAGATCGAGATCCCGGACGCGAAGCTGAAGTCGGCGGTCGACACGCTGGAGAGCGGCAAGTAAGCCGGCCAGCCTGAAAGATGCTGCTAAGGGCGCCTTCGGGCGCCCTTTCGCATTTCAGGCGCGCGCTATGCCGCGCACCCCGAGAGAGCCCATCAAGCGCGGCCAGAACGCTCTTGCGCCAGCGCGCGCTATCGGGCAAACCGGCCTCCTATTTGCGTTCTGCCGCTCCGGGGTCACATGTCCGCAACGATTTCGCCGCTCGCACCGAAGAAATATCCCAAGATGCCGGTCATCGAGGGCGTGCGCATCGCTACCGCCGAGGCCGGGATCAAATATCGCAATCGCACCGATCTGCTTGCCATGGTCTTCGATCCCGGAACGGCGGTCGCCGGTGTCTTCACCAAGTCGAAATGCCCCTCGGCGCCGGTCGATTACTGCCGCCAGAACCTGTCCGCCGGCAAGGCGCGTGTGCTGGTGGTGAATTCCGGCAATGCCAACGCCTTCACCGGCAAGAAGGGCCGCGCTTCGACGGCTTTGACCGGCGAGGCGGCGGCGAAGGCCGCCGGATGCTCCGAGAGCGAAGTGTTCCTGGCCTCGACCGGCGTCATCGGCGAGCCGCTCGACACCAACAAATTCAGCCATCTGCTCGCCGGCCTGGTGAAGGACGGCAAGCCGGACCTGTGGACCGAGGCGGCGAAGGCCATCATGACCACGGACACCTATCCGAAGGTGGCGTCCCAGACGGTGAAGCTCGGCGACGCCGACGTCACCATCAACGGCATCGCCAAGGGCGCCGGCATGATCGCGCCCGATATGGCCACGATGCTCTCCTTTATCGCCACCGACGCGCCGATCGCAGCCCCGGTGCTGCAGGATCTGTTGTCGCGCGGCACGGCAAAGACCTTCAACGCGGTCACCGTCGACAGCGACACCTCGACTAGCGACACGCTGCTCTTCTTCGCCACCGGCAAGGCTGGTTCGCGTGGCGCGCCCAAGATCAGCGACCCGAAAGATGCGCGGCTCGGCGCCTTCCGCCGCGCACTCGGCAAGGTGCTGAAGTCGCTGGCGCTGCAGGTGGTGCGCGACGGCGAAGGCGCGCGCAAGCAGGTCGAGGTCACCGTCACCGGCGCCAAATCCGCGCGTTCGGCCAAGCGCGTCGCGCTTTCGATCGCCAACTCGCCGCTGGTCAAGACGGCGGTCGCCGGCGAGGACGCCAATTGGGGCCGCGTCGTCATGGCCGTCGGCAAGGCCGGCGAGCCGGCCGACCGCGACCGGCTGTCGATCTGGTTCGGCGACAACCGGCTGGCGCATGAGGGCGAGCGCGATCCGGCTTACTCGGAAGAAGCGACCTCGGCCTATATGAAGCGCGACGACATCCGCATCCGCGCCGACCTCGGCATCGGCCGCGGCAAGGCGACGGTGTGGACCTGCGACCTCACCAAGGAATATGTCGCCATCAATGGCGACTACCGGAGCTGATGGCACCGGTGTCGACGCATCCGGCAAGCGTGCTCGCGATCGTGCGCCGCTACGAGGCGGCGGGCTTTCGCGCCTGGCCGGCGGCGGCCGTTCACTATGACGGGACATGGTTGGTGCGGCTGACGGCGGGCCATCCGGCGAAGCGCCTGAATTCGGTCAATCCGCTCGATCCCGGCGACACGCATGCCATTGCCGAACGCATCGTGCGCGCCAGCCGTCGCTTCGAGGCTTACGGCCGGCCGCTGACCTTTCGTATGTCGCCGCTTTCGGGGCAGGTGCTGTCGACGCATCTCGACGATGCAGGCTGGAGCCGGTTCGACGAATCGGTGGTGATGCGTCTGCCGCTCAAGGAGGCGCAACTCGACGCCGCGATGGACCAGATTCCGCTGAAAGACATCAGCCGCTTCATCGGCGCGGCGATCAGGACGAACGGCTCGGACGCCTCGCTGCGAGCCGGCCTCTCGGAAGTCATCGGCGCAATCCAGCCTGAGGCGGGGCTGTTTGCGCTCGAGGACGGCAATGAGCCGCTGGCAACGCTGATCTGCGTCCACGACGGCGATCTCGCCGGCGTGTTCGAGGTCGCCACCGAAAAATCGGCGCGCAAAAAGGGCCACGGCCGCAACCTCATCCTGTCGGCGCTGAAATGGGCCAGGCTGCGCGGCGCGCGCGAAGCATGGCTGCAGGTAGAAGCCGGCAATGTTGCGGCGCTGTCGCTCTACCGGTCGCTCGGCTTCGAGGAAGTCTATCGCTACCATTATCGCCGGCGGCCGGACGCATGAGCGAGATCACGCCAGCTGGAAAGCGCCTGCTTCTTGTCGCGGCCTGCGCGCTGGTGGACGCCGACCGACGCGTGCTTCTGGCGCAGCGTCCCGAGGGCAAGCAGCTGGCCGGCCTTTGGGAGTTTCCGGGCGGCAAGGTCGAGCCAGGCGAGACGCCCGAGGAATGCCTGGTGCGCGAGCTGCATGAGGAGCTCGGTATCGAGACCGAGATCCCCTGCCTGGCGCCGCTCACCTTCGCCAGCCACAGCTATGACCATTTCCACCTGCTGATGCCGCTCTACATCTGCCGGCGCTTCCGCGGCATTGCGCAGCCGAGGGAAGGGCAGGGGCTGAAATGGGTCAGGCCGCGCCAGATGCGCGACTACCCGATGCCGCCGGCGGACGCGCCGCTGATCCAGTTCCTCATCGATCTCTTGTGATCGTCACAGCCGCTTCGGCGTTTCCACCAAAATGCTGATTTGGCGACCTGCGGCCGGAATTGCTCCAAGCTGCCGTTTGCTCCGTCTGCTTTAGGCAGCGTTAATGGAAGATTTATCTCGACATGGAAAATTGACGCGAATCGTCCGCGCGGCGGCATGCCGATTTTGATTGGAGCCAATCCATGAGCCTCGACAGAGAATGGGACTCGATCCGGCCCGACCGCGCTTTCCGCGCCGCCGATGCCGGCATGGGTATCTTGCGGATCACCCTGCTTTTCGGGTCGGCCGCGGTGGCGCTGGCTCTGATCGCGACGCCTTTCCTGGACAGCCAGTTGCGTCCGCAGGGCGCGCGCGAGAGTTTGACCGGCGGACTCGACCTAAGCAGCACCGGTTCGATCGGTCGCCGCGATACCTACACCCTGCGGCGAAGCGTGCTGCAGCCGCTGCCAAGTTCCGTTTGCGTAATCCGCAACGATGGCAGCCGCTACGGCGAGTGCTAATTGGTTAATAAATTCAGCAAGAAACCGCTATTTCACCGCCCGTTAAGCTTTTGCCGTTAACCTTTCTTAACGGGTAGGCGCTATGGTTCCCGCCAAGAGGGATCGATGACCATGAAAAACCTGCTGCAGCAATTCATAGAAGATGAATCGGGCGCCACGGCCATCGAATATGGCCTGATCGTTGCCGTGCTGTCGCTTGTAATCGTCGGCGGCGTCGGCAAGGCCGCCGACGCGATCCAGTGGCTGTTCTCCGACAACAACAGCAGGCTTGCCAACGCCTTTGCCCAGCACTGACCGCATCGGTCAGACCGCGGCGCGCATCGGTCAGTGCCCCGTCGGCTTCTCGAGGATCGTCTTCAGCGAGACCTTGGCCGAGCCAGGCTTCAGCGGTTTCTGCTGTGAGGCGTCGGGCGCCCAGCCGGACATCCACACGATCGAAAAGCTTGCCCGGATGCGGCCGTCCGGGTCGGAAAACCGATCAGCATAAATTTCGGCGGCGCGGGCGAACAGCCGCCGGGTGGCGGGACGCCGGCTGCGGTCCAAAAGCGGGCTGGTCTCGCCCATGGCGCGCAGGTCGGCGGCAAGTCCGAACAGCGAATCGTAGCGCACCGTGACCGTCTCCACGTCGGCGACCGGCAGCGCCAGGCCGGCACGCTGCAGCAGCGCGCCGGCGTCGCGCACATCGGTGAACGGCAGGACGCGAGGGCTCGCGCCACCGTAAAGCTCGGTCTCGGCGGCAAGCAGGCTCTCGCGCAACTCGGAAAGCGTGCCGGCACCGGCCAAAGCGCCGAGGAACAGTCCGTCGGGCTTCAGCGCGCGGCGGATCTGCGCCAGCACGCCGGGGATGTCGTTCATCGCCTGCAGCGATAGCAGCGAGACGACAAGATCGAGGCTCTCGGCCTCGAACGGCACGGTCTCCGCCGGGGCGACGATGCCGGCTTCTCCGGCAAGGAAGGCACCGTCTGTTTCCACGCGCACTGTGTCGGCCACCTTGCCGCTGCCGGCGAGCACCCTGGTCGCGGCCGATGTCTGGCAAAACAGCGCCGCCGCCTTGCCGAATTTGCGCTCGACGGCGCCCAGCCGGTCGGCAAGGTCCTCTGCTGCCCGCCGTATCAGGAAATCGGCTCCGTCGACCGGGTGCATCAGCGCCCGGCGCTTGTGCGCAAGCCAGAGCTCCGTGTCAATCAAAGGCTGCAATGGGTTATTCCTGTTGTCGGCGCATGCCGGACCGATGCTATGGTGGCGCGGGGTTTCGCTTCACGTGGCCGATCCGGTGCGCAAGATCAAGACCATTGCGATGAAGGACATGGCGCGGCAGGCTCTGGGCTGGCCGGCGCGCCTGTTGTTTCCGCCGGTCTGTGCCGGCTGCCGCCGCCACGTCTCGCAGCCTGGCGTGCTGTGCGGCGCCTGCTGGCCGAAGCTTCGGCTGCTGGAGAAGCCTTGGTGTCCGGTTATGGGCACGCCGTTTACGCATGACATGGGCGACGGTTTTCTTTCCGCCGAAGCGATTGCCGATCCGCCGCCTTTCGAGCGGGCGCGGGCGGCGGTCGTCTATTCAGGGGTCGCGCGCCAGATGGTGCAAGGGCTGAAATACCAGGATCGCACCGATCTCGCGCCCTGGATGGCGCGCTGGATGATGCGCGCCGGCGCCGAACTGATCGCTGAAGCCGATGTCGTGGTCCCGGTGCCGCTGCATTGGCGACGCTTCTTCCGGCGGCAGTTCAACCAGTCGGCGGAGCTGGCACGGGCGGTTTCGAAGCTGAGCGGCCTGCCTTTCGCGCCGGCTGCGGTGAGGCGCGTAAAACTCACCCGCCAGCAGGTCGGGCTGGAGCGGCACGAACGCGAGGAGAATGTGCGCGCCGCCTTCCGCGTCCCGCCCGAGGCGGAAATCGAGATCGCCGGCCGAAGGGTGCTCGTCATCGACGACGTCTTCACCACCGGCGCCACCGTGCGGTCGGTGGCCAAGGCGCTGAAGAAAGGCGGCGCCGGAGCGGTCGACGTGCTGACCTTTGCCCGCGTCCTGCCGGGGGACTTCCGGGCCGATGAGTCTGCAACTATATAGGGCTTAAGTTGTTGTTTTGGTGCATGTCGCTTTCGCATAACCGCTGGGCGATGGGCGCAGGCAGGATTGCTGATCGATGGTTGATGTGACGATCTATACCCGGATGATGTGCGGCTATTGCACCGCAGCCAAGCGGTTGCTCGAGCGCAAGGGTGTAGCCTATACCGAGCATGACGCGTCGTTCTCGCCGGAATTGCGCCAGGAAATGATTTCGCGGGCGCATGGGCGCACCACTTTTCCGCAGATTTTCATCGGCGACACGCATGTCGGCGGCTGCGACGACCTCCATGAATTGGAGTCCGAGGGCCGGCTGGACGTGTTGCTTGCCAACGGGGCGAGGGTTTGATCATGAGCGTTTTCAAGGCGGCGGCGGTGCAGATGCGTTCGGGCACCAGCCCGGAGCGCAACGCGGCCGACATGGAAAAGCTGGTCCGCGAGGCCGCACAGCAGGGCGCCACCTACGTGCAGACGCCGGAAATGACCGGCGCGCTCATCCGCGACAAACAGGCTGGTGCCGCCGCTTTCACCAGCGAAGACAAGGATGTCGTCGTTTCGACGGCGCGGAAACTTGCGCAGGAACTCGGCATTTTCCTGCATGTCGGCTCGACGGCCATCCTGCGCGCCGACGGCAAGCTCGCCAATCGGGCGTTCCTGTTCGCGCCCGACGGCGCCATGATCACCAACTACGACAAGATCCACATGTTCGATGTCGACCTCGACAACGGCGAGAGCTGGCGCGAATCCGCCTCTTACGAGCCGGGAACAGAGGGCGTCGTCACCGAGATCAACGGCGTGAAGCTGGGCTTCGCCGTCTGCTACGACCTGCGCTTCCCGCAGCTATTCCGTGCCGAAGCGCTGGCGGGGGCTCAGGTGCTTTCGGTGCCTGCGGCCTTCACCCGCCAGACCGGCGAGGCGCACTGGCACGTGCTGCTCAGGGCACGCGCGATCGAGAACGGCGCCTATCTCATCGCGGCCGCGCAGGGCGGCCTGCACGAGGACGGCCGCGAGACTTACGGCCATTCGCTGATCGTCGATCCGTGGGGACGCATCATCGCCGAGGCCTCGCATGATGAGCCCGCAGTGATCGTCGCCGAGATCGACCCGGCGCAGTCGGCTGCGGCGCGTCGCAAGATTCCCAATCTCAAGAACGCGCGGGATTTCACCGTCAATGCCGGCGAGGCGCCGCGTCTCAGGGGTGCAGCCTCTTGATCCGCTTTTCGCTCATCTGTGAACACGAGCACGAATTCGAAGCCTGGTTCCGCAGCAATGACGACTTCGGCACGCAGAAGAAACGCGGCTTTATCGATTGCCCGATCTGCGGCTCGCACAAGGTCGAGAAGGCGCTGATGGCGCCGGCGGTCTCCACCTCACGCAAGCAGGAGAAGATGGCGCTGGCCATGGGCGACGCGCAGAAACAGGCGCTGGCACAGCTCAAGGCGCTCGCCGACAAGGTGCGGGAGAATGCCGACTATGTCGGCGACAAGTTCGCCGAGGAAGCGCGCAAGATCCATTTCGGCGAGACCGATCCGCGCGGCATTTATGGCGAGGCTACGCCGGACGAGGCGAAAAGCCTCGCCGAGGACGGCGTCGAATTCATGCCGATCCCGAGCTTTCCGGAGGACCGGAACTAAGAGTTCCGATCAGCTTTTTCAGCAGTGTCGCGAGCATTTTCCGGTCCTCTGGCGCCAAACCGGCGAGGATTTCATGCTCATTCGCGACGTGGGCGGTAAGTGCCTCGTCGATGAGTTCGAGGCCTTTCGAGGTGAGTTGCACCACAACGCCGCGGCGATCGCCGGGATGCGGCGCGCGCTGGATCAGGCCCGCCTTTTCCAGCCGGTCCAGCCGGGCGGTCATGGCTCCGGAGGTGACCATCGTCGCCTCGTAGAGCTCGGTCGGCGTCAACGCGTGAGGCGCGCCGGAGCGGCGAAGCGTGGCCAATACGTCGAATTCGCCCTGTTGCAGGCCGAAACGGGCAAACACTGGCGCGAGGTGGTCACGGGCGATCAGCAAAGATGCTTCATTCAACCGCCCGATCACTCCCATCGGCGAGACGTCGAGATCCGGCCGTTCCTTGCGCCATTGCTCCATCGCTCTTGCCGCACGGTCCATGTGCCTCACCGTAAAGTATCTTGATATTGAGAATCTTTCGCTATATTATCCCAAGTTGCAGCGGCCGCCAAGCTTGGCCGCGTAGCCACAGGATCACGCAGATGAAATTGCTCTGGGACTCCGCACTGGGTCTTC
Source organism: Mesorhizobium sp. AA23 (assembly GCF_001672435.1). Classification (NCBI taxonomy): domain Bacteria; kingdom Pseudomonadati; phylum Pseudomonadota; class Alphaproteobacteria; order Hyphomicrobiales; family Phyllobacteriaceae; genus Mesorhizobium; species Mesorhizobium sp. AA23. Next base: position 323,878 of record NZ_LYTP01000001.1, on the reverse strand, counting down.
TGATCGTCACCGGCGGATTGCTCGGCATGACGCTCCCCTTCGGCAAGCTGGCAACGGCGGCCGGCGCCCCGGCAATGGTCTGGGCTTTCGTGATCTCGTTCGGCGCCGGCGGCGTGTTGCTCACAACGCTTCTGCTGCTAGGTCAGCGCATCCGGCTCACGGCGCACAAGCTGCGTTATTTCTTCATCACCGCAGCCATCTCCTACGCTCTTCCTAACTTGCTGATGTTCTCGGCCATCCCGCATCTCGGCGCGGGTTACACGGGCATCATGTTCACGCTGTCGCCGGTCATCACGCTGGTGTTCTCGATCCTGCTTGGGGTGCGGCGACCGAACCTGCTCGGCATCATCGGCATTATCGTTGGTTTTATCGGCGCGGTGATGGTCGCGCTGACGCGTGGGGAGGCCGGCCAGCCGGCCGAATATTTCTGGGTGGCGGTCGGCCTTCTCATCCCCGTCAGCCTCGCCGCCGGCAACATCTACCGCACCATCGACTGGCCCGAGGACACCGGTCCGATCGAGCTCGCCGTTGGCAGCCATCTGGCGTCGGCAACCTTGCTTCTCATCGGCATCCTGACGCTGCTCGGCTGGCAGGCATTTGCTCCGCTCGGCGGCGTGCCGCTGGTGGTCGCCGCACAGGTGGCGTCGGCTTCGGCGATGTTTGCCTGCTTCTTCCGGCTGCAGGCGGTCGGCGGGCCGGTCTATCTCAGCCAGATCGGCTATGTGGCGGCGGCGGTCGGGCTCTTTGCCGGCACGATCTTCCTCGGCGAGCATTATCAGCTTCTGACCTGGCTGGGCGCGGCCATCATCACCGCCGGCGTGCTCATCACCACCAAGGCGCAGAGCCAGCCAAGCCCGAAGCTGCAAAGCCAGGCGGCGTAAACGCTTCAGTTGGCCGCTTAGACCGAGGCTTTTTCGGCCAGCACCATGTAGTTGACGTCCATGTCCCTGGATTTCTGCCAGCGGTCGGCCAACGGATGATAGATCACGCCGGTCCGGTCGACGATGGTCAGCCCCGCCGCGCCAAGCGCCTTTGCCAACTCCTCCGGCCGCACCAGCTTGCCGAACTGATGCGTGCCGCGCGGCAGCCAGCGCAGAACATATTCGGCGCCGATGATGGCAAGACCAAGCGCCTTCAGCGTGCGGTTGATGGTGGCGACGAACATGATGCCGCCGGGCCGGACCATCTCACTGCATTTGGCGACGAAGAGATCGACATCGGCGACATGCTCGACCACCTCCATGTTGAGGATGACGTCGAATGTCTCGCCGGCGTCGGCCAGCGCCTCGGCCGTGGTGACGCGATAGTCGACATTTACGCCGGCTTCGGCCGCGTGCAGCTTAGCGACCTCGATGTTGGTGGCCGAGGCGTCGGCACCGACCACTTCCGCGCCAAGCCGCGCCATCGGTTCGCATAAGAGCCCGCCGCCGCAGCCGATGTCGAGGAAGCGCAGCCCCTCGAATGGCCTTGCCGCGCGCGGATCGCGGCCGAAGCGCGCCGCCACCTGGTCGCGGATATAGGCAAGCCGCACAGGGTTGAACTTGTGCAGCGGCCGGAACTTGCCGTTCGGGTTCCACCATTCGGCGGCAAGGGCGGAGAAGCGTTCGACTTCTCCGGCATCTATGGTTGATCGGCGGGGCTCAGGCATGGGGCGGGTCTCCTCGAACGCCAGCAAGTCGGGGAACGCTAGGAAGTCGGGTCCCCGGCAGCGAAAGTCAAGGCAGGTTTTTCCGTTGCCGCTAACCAGCCGCAGCGGGACGAGGGACAGTCGAGCCTAGGCCGACAGCGCGACCGCGGCATGACTCATGGCGACGCTGGCCGGCTCGATCGCCCGCATGGCCTCGCAATCGCCGATCTCGGCCATGATGCGCTGTGCCGCCGCCTGGGCCTGCTCGAGGCTCTGCCAGCGCACGACGTCGACCCAGCTTCCGTCGTCGCGCTCGCCGAGATGGCGGCTGAGAAAACCGGGCTGGTGCGCCAGCCAGTCGGTGACGACGCCATTTTGGGCAACAAAACCAGCCGCAGCATCCGGCTTGAGGCGGAAGGTCACGATCTCCAGCGTCTCGGTCATGAATTCCTCCATCCGATTTTCCAAGTTTATCGCATTGCGCGGCAGGAATCCGCCAGGAGACTTCAAAATCGCGCCAAGGCCGCTTCTCCTGCGCCCTCGCTTGCGAAGCCTTGCTGTTTTAGCTAAGGAGGCCGCGCATTTCCGCGGCTCGGCTGGTCCGGGCGCATTTTCCGTTTTCCGGCCCCAAGCCGGCTTTAGTCAAAGGCATCTCGCTTCCATGGCGCGCATTGTGATGAAATTCGGCGGAACTTCGGTCGCCGACATCGCCCGCATCCGCAATGTGGCGCGCCATGTCAAACGCGAGGTCGATGCCGGCCATGAGGTCGCCGTGGTGGTTTCGGCCATGGCCGGCAAGACCAACGAGCTGGTCGGCTGGACGCGCGAGGCCTCGCCCATGCACGACGCGCGCGAATATGACGCCGTTGTCGCCTCCGGTGAGCAGGTCACGGCCGGCCTGTTGGCGATAACCCTGCAGAACATGGGTGTCCATGCCCGTTCCTGGCAGGGCTGGCAGATCCCGATCAAGACCGACAACGCCCATGGCGCGGCGCGCATCCTCGACATCGACGGCGCGTTCCTGATCAAGCGCTTCGGCGAGAGCCAGGTGGCGGTCATCGCCGGTTTCCAGGGCATCGGCCCGGACAACCGCATCTCGACCCTCGGCCGCGGCGGCTCCGACACCAGCGCCGTGGCGATCGCGGCAGCGGTCAAGGCCGACCGTTGCGACATCTACACCGATGTCGACGGCGTCTACACGACTGATCCGCGCATCGAGCCGAAAGCCCGGCGGTTGGCCAAGATTTCGTTCGAGGAAATGCTCGAAATGGCCTCGCTCGGCGCCAAGGTGCTGCAGGTGCGGTCGGTGGAGCTTGCCATGGTGCACAGGGTGCGTACCTTTGTGCGGTCGTCCTTCGACGATCCCGACGCGCCCGGAATGGGGGATTTGCTCAATCCGCCCGGAACGCTTATTTGCGACGAGGAAGAGATCGTGGAACAGCAGGTCGTCACCGGAATTGCCTATGCCAAGGACGAAGCGCAGATCTCGCTGCGCCGCGTCGGCGACCGCCCAGGCGTCGCCGCCGGCATCTTTGGCCCGCTGGCCGAGGCCAACATCAATGTCGATATGATCGTCCAGAACATCTCCGAGGACGGCAAATTCACCGACATGACCTTCACGGTACCGTCGGGCGACATCGACAAGGCGCTGGCAGTGCTCGAGCGGCTGAAGGCCGATGTTGGCTACGACGTCGTGCAGTCGGAAGCCGGCATGTCGAAGGTCTCGGTCATCGGTATCGGCATGCGAAGCCATGCCGGCGTCGCGGCCACCGCCTTCAAGGCGCTGGCCGATAAAGCGATCAATATCCGGGCGATCACCACCTCCGAGATCAAAATCTCGATACTGATCGACGGTCCCTATACGGAACTTGCAGTTCGTACTTTGCATTCCGTCTACGGGCTCGATAAGCAATAGCAAGAACTGAGTCCGTTATTGCGTGAGCGCCCGCCGTGGCGGAAGCTACGGCGGGCAACGTGCCCATTGGAGAAGAAGCCGCGATGCGTGACATGGCCGGTGGCCCGCGCGTTCTGCTGAGACGGCTCCGCGAGCTCATGCAGGAGCCGCTGGAGCCGCAGGAGCGGCTCGACCGTATCGTGCGCGACATCGCCTCCAACATGGTCGCCGAGGTATGCTCGCTCTATGTGCTGCGCGCCGATTCGGTGCTGGAGCTCTACGCCACCGAAGGTCTGAACCCCACCGCCGTCCATTTGGCGCAGTTGAGGCTCGGGCAAGGCCTGGTCGGCACCATCGCCGCCAGCGCGCGGCCGCTCAATCTCTCCAACGCGCAGGAGCATCCGGCCTTCGCCTACCTGCCGGAGACGGGCGAAGAGATCTACAATTCCTTCCTCGGCGTGCCGGTGCTGCGGGCAGGGCGCACGCTGGGCGTCCTGGTGGTGCAGAACAAGACCATGCGCCACTATCGCGACGACGAGGTCGAGGCGCTGGAAACGACGGCGATGGTGATCGCCGAGATGGTCGCCACCGGCGATCTTGCCCGCCTCACCCGGCCGGGGCTCGAACTTGACCTGCGCCGTCCGGCAAGCTTCACCGGTCTTGCCTTCAACGAAGGCGTCGGGCTTGGCCATGTCGTGCTGCACGAGCCGCGCATCGTCGTCACCAATCTGTTCAACGAGGACAGCGAGGAGGAGGTGCGTCGCCTCGACCGCTCGCTCGGCTCGCTGAGGCTGTCGATCGACGACATGCTCGAGCGCCGGGACGTCGCTTTCGAGGGTGAGCATCGAGAGGTGCTCGAGGCGTATCGCATGTTCGCCAACGACCGCGGCTGGGTGCGCCGGCTGGAAGAGGCGATCCGCAACGGCCTGACTGCGGAAGCGGCCGTCGAGAAGGTGCAGAGCGACATGCGCGCACGCATGCTGCACATGACGGACCCCTATCTGCGCGAGCGCATGAGCGACTTCGACGATCTCGCCAACCGGCTCTTGCGCCAGCTGATGGGGCGCGGTCCGGAGGATGTCGCGGCCTCGCTGCCAAAGGATGCCATCATCGTCGCCCGCTCGATGGGTGCGGCCGAACTGCTCGACTATCCGAGGGACAAGCTGCGCGGCCTGGTGCTGGAGGACGGCGCCGCCACCAGCCATGTCGTCATCGTCGCGCGCGCCATGGGCATTCCGGTCGCAGGCCAGGTCAAGGGCGCCGTCTCCATGGCGGAAAACGGCGATGCCATCATCGTCGACGGCGAGGAAGGCACCATTCACCTGCGGCCGCAGTCCGACCTCGAGGCCGCCTATGCCGAAAAGGTCCGCTTCCGAGCTCGGCGGCAGGAAATCTATCGCGAACTGCGCAAGAAGCCGTCGCTGACCAAGGACGGCGTCCCCGTCGATCTCCTGATGAATGCCGGCCTTGCCGTCGACCTGCCGCAGCTTTCAGAATCGGGAGCGGCCGGCATCGGCCTGTTCCGCACCGAATTGCAGTTCATGGTGGCCTCGACCTTTCCGCGCGCCGAGGCGCAGGAGCGGCTCTATCGCGATGTACTCGAGGCGGCTCGCGGCAAGCCGGTCACCTTCCGTACCATCGACATCGGCGGCGACAAGGTGCTGCCCTATTTCAAGGGCGCGGTGCAAGAGGAAAACCCGGCACTCGGCTGGCGGGCGATCCGCCTCACTCTCGACCGCCCCGGCCTCCTCAGGACACAGATCCGCGCGCTGCTCAAGGCTTGTGGCGGGCGTGAGCTGAAGCTGATGCTGCCAATGGTGACGGAACTGTCGGAAATCGCGCAGGCGCGCGAGATCATCGACCGCGAAGTCCGGCACCTGTCGCGTTTTGCGCATCATTTGCCGACGAGCCTCAAGCTCGGCGCGATGCTGGAGGTGCCGTCGCTGCTGTTCCAGCTCGACGAGTTGATGAAGGCGGTCGACTTCGTCTCGGTCGGCTCCAACGACCTCTTCCAGTTCGTCATGGCGGTGGACCGCGGCAACACGCAGCTTGCCGACCGTTTCGACACGCTGTCGGCGCCGTTCCTGCGCGTGCTGAAGCAGATCGCCGACGCCGGCGCGCGCAACCATACGCCGGTGACGCTGTGCGGCGAGTTGGCGGGCAAGCCGATCTCGGCGATGGCGCTGATCGGCGTCGGCTTCCGCTCGATCTCGATGTCGCCGGCCTCGATCGGCCCGGTCAAGGCGATGCTGACCGAATTGCCGCTGCAGGAGCTGGAAGCCTTCTTCAACGACAATCTGATGGCCCCCGTCCAAGGGACGCCAATGCGGGCGCTGCTGCAAGCCTTTGCCGACGACCGCTCCATTCCGCTCTAGATTCACGTGAGGGCGGTCTGCAAATGTCGATTTTCTGCGCTTCCGGTGCTCATGGACCTAAATGTACATTCCGCTCCGGTTCTCGAAATTCGCCAGTTTCGACTCGTCCTGATGTGAATTCCATCGAAGTCCCGAGCCCATGATCAACTTGCCCCGCGACCGCATGGACCAAGTCGTCAAGCGTTTCGACATGCTCGAAGCGCAGATGTCGGCAGGGCCGACGGCCGATGCCTACGTCAAAATGGCTTCCGAATATGCCGATATCCAGGAGATGGTGGGCAAGATCCGGGCGCTGCGCGCCACCGAGCAGGAACAGGCCGACCTCGAAGCGATGCTCGCCGACAAGAACATCGACGCCGAGATGCGGGCGCTGGCCGAGGCCGACCTGCCGGAGGTTAAGGAGCGCATCGAGGTGCTGCAGAAGGATATCCAGATTCTGCTCCTCCCCAAGGATGCCGCCGACGACAGGAACGCCATCCTCGAAATCCGCGCCGGCACCGGCGGCGACGAGGCGGCCCTGTTCGCCGGCGATCTGTTTCGCATGTATGAGCGCTACGCCGCCTCGCGCGGCTGGCGTTTCGAGGTCGTTTCGGCGAGCGAAGGCGAAGTCGGCGGCTACAAGGAAATCATCGCCTCGGTGTCGGGCAAGGGCGTGTTCGCGCAGCTGAAATTCGAATCCGGCGTGCATCGCGTGCAGCGCGTGCCGGAAACCGAGGCCGGCGGGCGGATCCATACCTCGGCGGCGACGGTCGCCGTACTGCCCGAGGCCGAGGAGGTCGATATCGATATCCGGGCAGAGGACATCCGCATCGACACGATGCGCGCGTCCGGCTCCGGCGGGCAGCACGTCAACACCACCGATTCGGCGGTGCGCATCACGCATCTGCCGACGGGCATCATGGTGGTGCAGGCGGAAAAGTCGCAGCACCAGAACCGGGCGCGGGCCATGCAGATTTTACGGGCGCGGCTCTATGACCTGGAACGCAGCCGCGCGGACGAGGAGCGCTCGTCGTCGCGAAAATCGCAGGTCGGCTCGGGCGATCGCTCGGAGCGCATCCGCACCTACAATTTCCCGCAGGGACGCGTCACCGACCACCGCATCAACCTCACCCTTTACAAGCTCGACCGGGTGATGATGGGCGAGCTCGACGAGGTGATCGACGCGCTGATCGCCGACCATCAGTCGAAGCTGCTCGCTGACATGGGTATTGATGGCTGATCCTTTGCCCTCGGCACTTCGACCGCTGCTGCACGCGGCGAGGGAGCGGCTCGCTGCCGCCGGCATTGCCGATCCGGCGCTCGATTCCAGGCTGATCGTCGAGCATTTTTCCGAAACCACGCGCACCCAGGCTATCGCGGAGCCGGGCCGAACGGTGGATTCTGCGGCTCTTGCGGCAATCGAGGCGGCCCTGAGGCGTCGCGTCGCAGGTGAGCCGGTGCATCGCATTCTCGGCTATCGCGAGTTCTATGGGCTGCGGCTGTCGCTGTCGCCGGACACGCTGGAGCCGCGCCCCGATACCGAGACGCTGGTCGACGCGATCCTGCCCTTCGCCAAGTCGACGGCCGAAAGGCTTGGCCAGTGCCGTATCCTCGATCTCGGCACCGGAACCGGCGCAATCGCGCTGGCGCTGCTCAGCGCGATTCCGGCGGCGACCGCGACCGGCGTCGATATTTCACCCGGCGCGCTGGCGACCGCTACGCGAAACGCCGCGGATCTGGGGCTCGGCGGGCGCTTCAAGGCCTTGCATTCCAACTGGTTCGAAAAAGTTTCGGGCCGATACCATTTAATTGCCGCGAATCCACCCTATATACCCAGTCGAGACATTGGAAATCTGCAGGACGAGGTCCGCGATTTCGATCCACGCCAGGCCCTCGATGGCGGTGTGGACGGGCTGATCCCCTATAGGATCATCGCCGGAGAGGCGGAAGGATTTCTGGAAGCGCAGGGCAAGGTAGCGGTCGAGATCGGCCATACGCAGCAAAGCGAGGTGACCGCAATCTTCGCGGCAGCCGGCTACAGGCTGTCGGAGGCGCGACGCGATCTTGGCGGAAACGACAGGGTTCTGGTGTTTGAGCGTTGAAAGCCCTGATGCAGTGCGAAAAAACGCTTGGCAATATTAGGGAATGCAGCTAGGTTCCGGCTTAACCGGATGAGACGAAGCAGGCAGTGCTCTTAGCGATTCGGTTTTCCTTGGAAATAGCTGCCTCCTTGCGCAAACGACGCCCATGCTTCGTGCGGGAATCGTCCGGCAAGTGATGTAACCGGAACAGGATGGCACGTGGCGCCAACGCAATCGATGCGGGCGAACGCCGGTGAAAAAACGAAACGGTCGGCTGCATGAGCGCCACCGTTCGCGACGAGTTTTAGAAAATTCACATGAAGAGAGTCGAATGAGGCCACAACAGCAGAACAGGCGCATGCGCGGTCGCAACAACAATGGCGGCGGTGGCAACAACAACCGCAAGGGGCCCAATCCCCTGACGCGCAACTATGAGAGCAACGGTCCGGACGTGAAGATCCGCGGATCGGCTCAGCAGATCGCCGAAAAATATGCCGCACTCGCCCGTGACGCGCAAAGCTCCGGCGACCGGGTGATGGCGGAGAACTATCTCCAGCACGCCGAGCACTACAATCGCATCATCGCGGCCGCGCAGGCGCAGATGCCCATCCAGAACGCCCAGCAGAACCGCGACGACTTCGATGACGACGTCGATGAGGATCGCGACGAGTTCGACACGGTCGGCAACGCAAATGCCGGCGAGTCGCAGGCCGCCGCGAACGGTTCCGGGCCGCAGCCGGTGATCGAAGGCACGCCGGCGGAACTCGCCTACAACCAGGAAAACGGCCGCGACAACAACCGGCGCGACAATAATGGTCGTGACAGGCACCGCGACCGCCGCAATGGCGGCTATGGCCAGTACGGTCAGAATGGTCAGCGCGGCGACAATGGTCAGCGAGAGCGCAGCGAACATGGCGGCCAGCAGATCGATCAGAGCCGCCGCAATGAGGCGCAGGCCAAGCCGGAGGGCTCCGCCGAAGACGGCGTTGCGGCCGAGCAGGCTCCGCTGTTCGACAGCTTCTCGCCTGCGGGCCTTGCTGCCCAGGCCGAGCGCAACGAAGCCGGCACGGACAATGGCGGTGGGCGTCGGCAGAGACGTCCACGTCGCGGTCGCGGCAATGCCGAGCAGGGCCATAGCGCCGAGCAGGGCAATGGCGATGAAAGCAATGCCGGCCGGGCGGACAGCGCCGCCGATGGCGGCAACGTCGCGGACAGCGGCAGCGCGACTGCCGCCAAAGAGGCAAATGCAGCGCCGAGCGAGAACGGCGCCGGTGAGCCGGCAGGCGGCGCCGGCGAGCCGGCAGTCGCCGACGCAGATAGCTGACCGCAGGTCTATTTCCAGGCAATTCGAACGGCGGAGAGGTTTCTCCGCCGTTTCTCGTTGTGCGTGCCTAAAGCACGTCGCCTGAATCCGTTTCAGCGCGACGCGCTTTCGTTTCCTTGCATGGCGGTAATTTGTGCGCTAATACTGAACCATATGGTTCAGTATATCAAGACCCGCCTCGATGCTTCATTCGCCGCGCTCTCGGATGCCACCCGACGCGGCGTGCTGGAGCAGCTCGGCCGTGCGGACGCTTCGATCACGGAACTGGCCGAGCAGTTCCACATGACCCTTACGGGCATGAAGAAACACGTCGGTGTCTTGGAGCAAGCGGGGCTCGTCAGCACGGAAAAGGTCGGGCGTGTGCGGACCTGCAAGCTCGGCCTGCGCGGGCTGGAGCAAGAGGCGGCATGGATCGAGAGGTACAGCCAGCTCTGGGACGCACGCTTCGACGGGTTGGACAAGGTGGTCGAGGAACTGAAACGAAAGGAGAAGGTCGATGGACGCAAGCAAAGCGAGTGAGGCCACACCGATGCAGAACCGCACGACTGTGGAACGGACGTCGGACCGCGAGCTCGTCGTCACGCGAACCTTCAACGCTCCGGCGCGCATCGTGTTCGAGGCGTGGACCAAGCCTGAGCTGTTCAAGCAGTGGTGGGCGCCGAAGTCGATGGGAATGGTGCTGCGTTCCTGCGAGATGGATGTCCGTGTCGGGGGCAGGTACCGTTTGGCGTTCGGCCACGATGGCTCAAACCTTGACGAGTTCTTCGGCAGGTACATCGAAGTGACACCGCAGTCGCGCCTCGTCTGGACCAATGAGGAAGGCGGTGAGGGTGGACCCGTCACGACGGTGACCTTCGAGGAAAAAGGTGGCAAGACGCTGCTGGTCCTGCACGAGCTCTATCCCTCGAAGGAGGCTCTCGACGCTGCCGGCACCGGTGCGGCGGAGGCGATGGGCGAGACGTTCGGGCAACTGGACGAGCTTCTCGTCACCCTGGGCGCGAGCGGTGGACGATCATGAAGCCGTCGATGTCGCGCGTCACGCAGCCGCAGCATTTAAGCCCTTGTTTTAATGCCTAATATTCGCCCAAAACCGCTGCGCGCTTCGGGCGACCAGGCCCTAGAATATTCTGCGCTGACCGAGATCAGGGCGTCTTGAGAGACCTGAGCTGATACACCATATCTCGGCTGAACAGGACTCGGCTCGAATGAGCGGGTCCGTCACCGCAATCTGATCCGGTGCCGCAAAGCGGGCCGGTGATGGAAGGAGACATACATGAATACGGAGAAATATTCCGAGCGCGTGCGCGGTTTCATCCAGTCCGCGCAGACCATGGCGCTCTCGCGCAACCACCAGCAATTCACTCCCGAACATATGCTCAAGGTGCTCGTCGATGATGACGAGGGCCTTGCCGCGTCTCTGATCGAGCGCGCCGGCGGCAGCATTCGCGACGTGAAGCTCGGCGTCGAGGCGGCGTTGGAGGCTATGCCCAAGGTCGAAGGCGGCAACGGCCAGCTCTATCTCGCCCAGCCGCTTGCCAAGGTGTTTTCGACCGCAGAGGAACTGGCCAAGAAGGCCGGCGACAGCTTCGTTACCGTGGAGCGGCTGCTGCAGGCGCTCGCCATGGAGAAGTCGGCGAAGACCGCCGACATCCTGGCCAAGGCCGGTGTCACCGCGCAGGCGCTGAACCAGGTTATCAACGATGTCCGCAAGGGCCGCACCGCCGATTCGGCCAGTGCCGAGCAGGGCTACGACGCGCTGAAGAAATACGCCCGCGACCTGACCGCGGATGCGCGGGCGGGCAAGCTCGACCCGGTCATCGGCCGCGACGACGAGATCCGCCGCACCATCCAGGTGCTGTCGCGCCGCACCAAGAACAATCCCGTGCTGATCGGCGAGCCCGGCGTCGGCAAGACGGCGATCGCCGAAGGCCTGGCGCTGCGCATCGTCAATGGCGACGTGCCGGAATCGCTGAAGGACAAGCGGCTGATGGCGCTCGACATGGGCGCGCTGATTGCCGGCGCCAAGTATCGCGGCGAGTTCGAGGAGCGGCTGAAGGCCGTGCTGTCGGAAGTCACTTCCGCCGCAGGCGGCATCATTCTGTTCATCGACGAGATGCACACACTGGTCGGTGCCGGCAAGGCCGATGGCGCGATGGACGCCTCGAACCTTTTGAAGCCTGCGCTGGCGCGCGGCGAGCTGCACTGCGTCGGTGCGACTACGCTCGACGAATACCGCAAGCATGTCGAGAAGGACGCGGCGCTCGCCCGCCGCTTCCAGCCCGTTTTCGTCGACGAGCCGACGGTCGAGGACACTGTCTCGATCCTGCGCGGCTTGAAGGAGAAATACGAGCAGCACCACAAGGTGCGCATCTCCGATTCGGCGCTGGTTTCGGCCGCGACGCTTTCCAACCGCTACATCGCTGACCGTTTCCTGCCGGACAAGGCGATCGACCTGGTGGACGAAGCCGCATCGCGGTTGAGGATGCAGGTCGATTCCAAGCCCGAGGCGCTGGATGAGATCGACCGCCGCATCATGCAGCTCAAGATCGAACGCGAGGCGCTGAAGGTCGAGAAGGATGACGCCTCTAAGGACCGGCTGACCAAGCTGGAGAAGGATCTGGCCGACCTCGAGGAGCAGTCGACCGAGCTGACCGCCAAGTGGCAGGCCGAAAAGCACAAGCTCGGCCTTGCCGCCGACCTGAAGAAGCAGCTCGACGAGATGCGCAACGAGCTGGCGATTGCCCAGCGCAAGGGCGAGTTCCAGCGCGCCGGCGAGCTTGCCTACGGCAAGATCCCGGAGCTGGAGAAGAAGCTCAAGGAAGCCGAAGCCCAGGACGGTAAGGCCGGCATGGTGGAAGAGGTGGTCACGCCTGACCACGTCGCCCATGTCGTGTCACGCTGGACCGGCATTCCGGTCGACAAGATGCTTGAGGGACAGCGCGAGAAGCTGTTGCGTATGGAGGACGAGATCGGCAAGCGCGTCGTCGGCCAGGGCGAGGCGGTGCAGGCGGTCTCCAAGGCCGTGCGGCGCGCCCGTGCGGGTCTGCAGGATCCGAACCGGCCGATCGGCTCGTTCATGTTCCTGGGTCCGACCGGCGTCGGCAAGACGGAGCTCACCAAGGCGCTCGCCGCCTTCCTGTTTGACGACGAGAGCGCCATGGTGCGCATCGACATGTCGGAGTTCATGGAGAAGCACTCGGTCGCCCGGCTGATCGGCGCGCCTCCCGGCTATGTCGGCTATGAGGAGGGCGGCGCGCTCACCGAAGCGGTGCGGCGCCGGCCCTACCAGGTCGTGCTGTTCGACGAGATCGAGAAGGCGCATCCGGACGTGTTCAACGTGCTGCTCCAGGTGCTCGACGACGGCCGGTTGACCGACGGTCAGGGCCGCACGGTCGACTTCCGCAACACGCTGATCATCATGACGTCGAATCTCGGCGCCGAATATCTGGTCAATCTCCGCGACGACCAGGACGTCGATGCCGTGCGCGACGAGGTGATGGGCGTGGTGAGAGCCTCGTTCCGTCCGGAGTTCCTCAACCGCGTCGACGAGGTGATCCTGTTCCACCGGCTGCGCCGCCAGGATATGGACCGCATCGTCGAGATTCAGCTCAAGCGGCTGGAGAACCTGCTTGTCGATCGCAAGATCACGCTGTCGCTCGATCACGATGCGATCGAGTGGCTGGCCGGCAAGGGCTACGATCCGGCCTATGGCGCCAGGCCGCTGAAGCGGGTGATGCAGAAGGAACTGCAGGATCCGCTGGCGGAGAAGATCCTGCTCGGCGAAATCCTCGACGGCTCGACCGTCAAGGTCACCGCCGGTTCCGATCGCCTGAACTTCCGTTCGAAGCCGACGGTGGTGGCGGCTGAAGCCGCCGCCTGAGTCGAGCCGGGGCATGTGACCGGAGCAATTCCAGGAAAAGCGCTTGGCGGTTTTCCGTCCGAATTGCGCAAACAAGGATACGAGGAGCGCGTCGCATCCGGCAGGGGCGGCGCGCTCTTGCTTTTCCACAGCGCCCTGCTGCAGAACCGGGCTTGATTGCGGTTCCCGGAGGCCGATTCCAATGAAGCTCGAGGACTATAACGGCTTCTGCGCCACGCTGCCCGCCACGACCCATGTCGTGCAGTGGGGCGGGGCTCACGTCTGGAAGGTCGCCGGCAAGGTGTTCGCGATCGGCGGCCATGACCGGGAAGGCGAGGTCTTCGTTACCTTCAAATGCTCCGACATGGCCTTTGACGTGCTGAAGGAACAGCCGGGCTGTCGGCCCGCGCCCTATCTCGCGTCGCGCGGCATGAAATGGATCCAGCGCCAGACAAGCCAAAGCGTGGATGATGCCGCGCTGAAGGACTACCTGCGCGAAAGCCACCGCCTGGTCGTGCTGAAGCTGACGAAACTGGCGCGCAGCGAATTGGGGCTGCACTGACATTCGGTTGGGGACCATGGTGAAACGCCGGAAATCCGCCATCTTCATGCCCGGTTCATATTGGAACCTTAGTTTTGGTAACTGGTTTGCTGGCGAAGGGTTCGCCCAGCAAGACCGAGCCGACCGGAGAGCCTGACCCACATGCTGCGCACGATCTTTTCCCTTTCGGCACTCGCGGCCGGGCTGGCGGCTTCCGGCGCGCTCGCAGCGCCGAGTCTGGAAGGCGCGCAGAAGACGGTTCGGTCCGCTCAGCACGGCGCGCTCCTGCTCGCCCAGGACGGCAATATCGACATCTACTACGATGCCAGGGGCAACCGGGTGCTTGTCGATGCCGATACCGGAAAGGTGATCGCCATCCAGCCGCCGCAGACCCGGCTCGATCGCCGGGCGCTGCGCCGTCAGCTGCGGATGCAGGAGCTCGGGCGTGCGCCCGTCGAGGACGACGACCGTTATTATCTCGACGATCCCGACGACATGGCCCGCTTCCGCCGCAGGCAGCTGGACGAGAACGGCCGGTATATCCCGCCGCCGGTCGACGACTACGATTCCAACAGCGGCAATTCCGTCGAGGCCTATCCGCCGGCGCCGAGCGACGAAGGGTATGCCACAACCTATCCGGAGGCGCCAAGGTCGGACACCATCAAGCGCGAGCCGCTGAACGAAGCATCGATCGAACCGCACCCTGGGCAGGGGGACGTGCTGCAAGTCAATCCGGAGACCCAGGCCGCGCTGCCGCCGGACACGGGCGGCAAGGCGACCGTCGATCCGTCGCTTTCGCTCGGCGTGCGCCAGGACGTGGCCGAACTCCAAGTGCTGCTCGACCGCGCCGGCGCCTCGCCGGGAGTCATCGACGGCCGCTTCGGCTCGAATGTCGACAAGGCCCTGGCCGCCTACAACCAGATCACCGGCAGCAATCTGAAATCGACCGACTCGGCCGCCATCAAGGCGGCGCTCGCCCAGTCGGGGGGCGACGCCTTCGCCTCCTACACGATCACGCCCGAGGACGTGGCCGGACCCTATGTCGCCTCGATTCCGGAAGATTACAGCCAGAAGGCCAAGCTCGACCGCATGGGTTACACCTCGGTCACCGAGGCGCTCGCCGAGCGCTTCCACATGGACGAAGGCTATCTGAAGTCGATCAACAAAGGCCTTGACTTCAACCGTCCCGGGACCATCGTCAAGGTCGCCAATTTCGGCCAGCTTGTGTCGACGCCGGTTGCCCGCATCGTCGCCGACAAGGACAAGAAGGAAGTTTTCGCTTATGACGCGGCCGGCAAGCTGGTCGCGGCCTATCCGGCCACCATCGGTTCGGCCGACACACCGTCGCCCACCGGCATCCACACCGTGTCGCGCATCGCGCTCGATCCCAATTACACCTATAATCCCAGCATCAATTTCAAGCAGGGCCAGAACGACAAGATCCTGACCATCCCGCCGGGGCCGAACGGTCCGGTCGGCTCGGTCTGGATCGCGCTGGACAAGCCGACCTACGGCATCCACGGCACGCCCGATCCTTCCAAGATCGGCAAGACCGAAAGCCACGGTTGCGTGCGCCTGACCAACTGGGATGCGCGAGAGCTCGCCAAGCTGGTGTCGCCTGGCGTGACGGTCGAGTTCGTCGGCGGGTCTTCAGTCGATGATTTTGCGCAGCAATGAGCCGCGCAGGGCGGTTGCATAGATCCGCTGCATCGCCAGGATGAACCCGCGCTGAGCAGCGGGTGATGAGGCATAGGCTGGCTCTTCCCCTTCTGGAATGACGGGCCGGAACCTACCACGCGACGGCTCGTTTGCATTTACGATGGCTACCTTCCTGGCCATGCCGTCAGACCAAACTGGTTTCAGAACTGCAATCTTCTGGCTCGTTGTTACCGATACGCCGGAGAGCTAAGCAGGTTTTCATGCCTTCCTCGAGTGAAGCCACAGCCGATTCGCTTTCGACCGCGACGCGCGCGAACGGCACCTTTTGCCCGCAGACGCAGCGCAAGTTCGTGCTGGTCGCGGCAATTCTGGCCTCGGCGCTCGGCTTCATCGACGGTTCGATCCTGGCGATCGCCATGCCGGCCTTGCGCGTCGATCTCGGCGCCAGCCTGGCGCAAGCGCAATGGATCTCCAACGCCTATGCGCTGACGCTTTCGGCGCTGATTCTGGCCGGTGGCGCCGCCGGCGACCGATTCGGCCTCAGGCGCGCATTCGTGACCGGCATAGCGGTCTTCATCGCGGCGTCGCTCGCCTGCGCGCTGGCGCCCAATCCGGCAATGCTGATCGTGTTCCGCGCCATCCAAGGCGTCGGCGCCGCCATCATGGTGCCGGGCAGCCTCGCCATCATCGCCAAGGCCTACCCCAAAAAGGAGCGTGGCCGGGCGATCGGCATCTGGGCCGCGGCCTCGGCGCTTACCACGGCGCTCGGGCCGGTGCTCGGCGGCTTCGTGCTATCGACTTTCGGCAACGGCGTCTGGCGCACGATCTTTGCCGTCAACCTGCCGCTCGGACTGGTTTCGATCTATCTGCTGCTCGCCAAGATACCGGCGGACCAGCCGACCGAAAAGCGCAGCCTCGACCTCGGGGGCGCCGCGCTCGCCACGCTCGCCTTCGGGGCGCTGGCCTATGGGCTGACGGCGATGAACGCCGAGGGCGGCGGGATAATGGCCGGGCCGGCGATCGTCGCCGGCGTCGTCCTGCTTTTCATTTTCATTCTCTATGAGCGCTGGCAGCGCGAGCCGATGATCGATCTCGGCCTGTTTCGCATCGGGGCCTTCGCCGGCGCCAATCTCGCGACCTTCTTCCTCTATTTCGCGCTGTCGGCGAACCTGTTCTACCTGCCCATGGTTCTGATCGCGGGCTGGGGCCTGAGTTCGGCCGAGGTCGGCTTCATCTTCCTGCCGCTGTCGGCATTGATCGCGCTGCTGTCGGGGCCGGTCGGCCAGTGGTCCGACAAGATCGGCCCGCGCCTGCCGATCGCCGCCGGCAGCTTGGTCGTCGCCATCGCCTTTGCCGGCATGGCCCTGCTCGCCCATGCCGGGATCCACAATTTCTGGACCGGGACCTTTCCGCTGATGGCGGTGATGGGGCTCGGCATGGCGCTCGTCGTGTCGCCGCTGTCGACGGCGATCATGACCTCCGTCGAGGACAAGGACACGGGCGCGGCATCCGGCATCAACAATGCCGTCTCGCGCATCGGCGGCCTGATCGCGGTGGCGGCGATGGGCTCGCTCGCGGCTTTCGTCTATGCGCGATCGACCGGCAGCCCTGCCGGCATGCCCGGTTTCGGCGAACCGCCGGCGTCCGGGCTCGCGGCCAATCTCGACGCGTTGAGGATTGCGGCAAGCGATTCGGCCTTTGCCGCGGTCGCCGCCGTCACGACGCTGCTTTGCCTGCTATCGTCGATCCTCGCCTGGCTCACCGTGCCCGGACAGGCGCTGCCCTGGCCACGGCAGACGGGCGATTCGCCGGATTAGTTGGGAAGCTGCGAATCGGTCTTGGCGCTGGCGACCTTCAGCGAATTTCCGTCTTCCTGCTTGAGCAGGTCGTCGATACGCTCGCGCTCGCGCTTGAAGGCAACGAGATCGTCGCCCTTCAGCACCTTGCCGACCGGCAGGCGGACGCGCATTGGGTCGACCTTGGTGCCGTTGACGATCAGCTCGTAGTGGAGGTGCGGGCCGGTGGCGAGGCCGGTCTGGCCGAGATAGCCGATGACCTGGCCCTGACGCACGCGCACGCCCGGCTCGATCCCTTTGGCGAAAGCGCTCTGGTGATTGTAGGAAGTTTCGTAGCCATTGGCGTGGCGGATGATGATCTGCTTGCCGTAGCCGCCGGCCCAGCCGACCTTTTCGACGACACCGTTACCGGCGGCGATGATCGGCGTGCCGATGGGCGCGGCCCAATCGACGCCGGTGTGCATGCGCACATATCCCAGAATCGGGTGCCGGCGCGCGCCGAAACCGGAGCGGAACTTGCCGGCGGGCAGCGGATTGCGCAGCAGGAATTGCTCGGCGCTCGACCCGTTCTCGTCGAAATAGTCGGTGCCGCCGTCCTGCATCTGGAAGCGGTAGAAATTGCGCGTCTGGCCGCCGAAGGTGGCTGAGACGTAGAGAAGCTCAGAACTGTCGGAGGTCTGGTCGTCGCCGTCGGGCTGCGAAAACAGGACCTCGAGACGGTCCGACGGCGAAAGCCGCGACTGGAAGTCGACGTCCGAGGCAAGAAGCTTGATCAGCTTCTGGGTCATCGATTTCGACATGCCGTAGGAATAGGCGGCTCGATAGATGCCGTCATAGACGTTGGGCAGATTGCCGCGCACCACCACCGGCTGCGAATCATCGAACGCCGTCAGCAACTCGGGATTGGGCTCCGGCTCCTGCGCCGGCACGAACTGTCCGCGATCGTCGAGCGCGATGGTCACGATATGCGTGGTGCGGTCGTAAACGCTGGTGCGGACCACCTTGGCAACGTCGCCTCGCACCTCCAGGCCGACGCGCAGCACCGTTCCGGCCTTGAGCGCCGTCGCGTTCAAGAGCTTGCCGATCGCTTCCGACATGCCGGTGGCGTCATCGCCGGTGTAGCCCGAATCAGCGAAGGCCTCGGTGATATCGGTGTCCTCGGTGAAAGGGATGATTTCCTCGGCGAAGGCCGGCGTCTGGTCGTCCGGCGTGGCGCGCGGCGCCACCGAGACGTTCTCCGGCGTGATCTTGACGTCGTAGGAACCCGCCATGCTCTCGGCGAAGGCGTCGCCGAAGCGCTGCGGGTCGACATAATGAAGCGCCGCAACCTGGACGGCGCCGTCGCTCAGGCCGTTGCCGGCTTCGCGCACTACCTTTTCCACCTCGTCGGCGGAGAGGTCGCTCTTTTCGTCAAAAGATGCCGTCTCGATCGGGAAGTCGAGCGTCTTCAGGCTCATCTCGCTTTCGACCTTGGCGCCATAGATCTGGCCGGCGACCGCCGTGGCGGAAGCCGGCTGAGCGTTGTCGTCGCCGTCGTCGCCGAAGACCTGCATCGGGTCGAATGGCGGGTAAGGACGGCTGGTGGTGTGGCCGGCCGCGAGCGCCATCTTGATCTGCACGAACGGCATGGTGTGGATGACGTCGCGGTCGCCGACCTTGGTGACCATCGACACTTCCATGCGCCGGCGGTCCTTGGCCCTGGCGATCTGGCGCGGCGCGACCAGCCTTGTCGTCTTGGCCTGC
>NZ_LYTP01000001.1:297500-300000 GCF_001672435.1 Mesorhizobium sp. AA23 | reverse complement strand
CGTACCCGAAACCGACACTGGTGGTCTGGTAGAGTATACCAAGGCGCTTGAGAGAACTATGCTGAAGGAACTCGGCAAATTGCACGCGTAACTTCGGAAGAAGCGTGACCCTTTTTTGCGCAAGCAGAGGAGGGTGGCACAGACCAGGGGGTAGCGACTGTTTATCAAAAACACAGGGCTCTGCGAAGTCGCAAGACGACGTATAGGGTCTGACGCCTGCCCGGTGCTGGAAGGTTAAGAGGAGGGGTGCAAGCTCTGAATCGAAGCCCCAGTAAACGGCGGCCGTAACTATAACGGTCCTAAGGTAGCGAAATTCCTTGTCGGGTAAGTTCCGACCTGCACGAATGGCGTAACGACTTCCCCGCTGTCTCCAGCATAGACTCAGTGAAATTGAATTCCCCGTGAAGATGCGGGGTTCCTGCGGTTAGACGGAAAGACCCCGTGCACCTTTACTATAGCTTTACATTGGCATTCGTAGTGGCATGTGTAGGATAGGTGGTAGGCTTTGAAGCCTGGGCGCCAGCTCAGGTGGAGCCACCCTTGAAATACCACCCTTATCACTATGGATGTCTAACCGCGGCCCGTTATCCGGGTCCGGGACAATGTATGGTGGGTAGTTTGACTGGGGCGGTCGCCTCCTAAAGAGTAACGGAGGCGCGCGATGGTGGGCTCAGAACGGTCGGAAATCGTTCGCTGAGTGCAATGGCATAAGCCTGCCTGACTGCGAGACTGACAAGTCGAGCAGAGACGAAAGTCGGTCATAGTGATCCGGTGGTCCCGTGTGGAAGGGCCATCGCTCAACGGATAAAAGGTACGCCGGGGATAACAGGCTGATGACCCCCAAGAGTCCATATCGACGGGGTTGTTTGGCACCTCGATGTCGACTCATCGCATCCTGGGGCTGGAGCAGGTCCCAAGGGTATGGCTGTTCGCCATTTAAAGCGGTACGTGAGTTGGGTTCAGAACGTCGTGAGACAGTTCGGTCCCTATCTGCCGTGGGTGTAGGAATATTGAAAGGATCTGTCCCTAGTACGAGAGGACCGGGATGGACGGATCTCTGGTGGACCTGTTGTGGCGCCAGCCGCATTGCAGGGTAGCTATATCCGGACGGGATAACCGCTGAAGGCATCTAAGCGGGAAACCCACCTTGAAACGAGTATTCCCTGAGAACCGTGGAAGACGACCACGTTGATAGGCCGGGTGTGGAAGAGCGGCAACGCTTGAAGCTTACCGGTACTAATAGTTCGATCGGCTTGATCGTTCTCATTCCTAATATCCATCCGACAAAGTCGGATGGTCTGCCAGCGCTCACGCATGAGCGGCCCTTACGGGCCTATGCTCCGCGAGGGCGCCGGACGACCGGCGACGCGCAGTCGCGCTTGCGGGCTTCGCCCGTAGGCAAAACGCAGACGTCGCCTTGGCACAAAACGACGATCCTTTGGATCGCGCTTGGCGACGATCCTCGGATCGCGCTTGAACAGCTTCTCGATTTGAACGTGCGTTTCGCCGACCTGGTGGTTATGGCGGAGCGGCTGCACCCGATCCCATTCCGAACTCGGCCGTGAAACGCTCCAGCGCTGATGGTACTTCGTCTCAAGACGCGGGAGAGTAGGTCGCTGCCAGGTCTGCCAAGCGCACGTTCATCTCACATCCGGATCCGGATGCAGACAAATCTTCTCCTTGCGATTGTTGTGATGCATGTCGTTGCCTCAAAACCGCTAACACTTTTGAGCGACATGCATGAGGCCCGCCAAACGGGATCCCGGGCCGCGCAAGCGGCCCTTTCATTGGGCGGTCCCTTGAATACGGTAAGCGCAAACTTACCTCTATGGTGACGCGGGGTGGAGCAGCCCGGTAGCTCGTCAGGCTCATAACCTGAAGGTCACAGGTTCAAATCCTGTCCCCGCAACCAATCCAAAAACGCCCGCCTCGTGCGGGCGTTTTTGTATCTGGCCATACTGGCCGGCTGATGTGAGCGGTCATCAGGCCCGCAAGCAGCGAACCGACGCAGCGCCGGCAGAAAAGCCAAATCCTGTCCCCCACACCAATCCACGGCCCGCCAACGCAGGCCGTTCGCGTTTGCGGCGGCGCGCCTGGATGCGAAGCCGCCAGCGAGGTCCTCGGGAGCAACAAGCACGGCGGCGTCCCGCAGGTAGCGCAGTTGGACACCCCTCGCTCGATCGAAGGATATCAATGAAACCTCGAGCGCCTGTTGGGACATCCTGGCCATTGCGCGAGATCACCG
The DNA here is from genome assembly GCF_001672435.1 of Mesorhizobium sp. AA23. Classification (NCBI taxonomy): domain Bacteria; kingdom Pseudomonadati; phylum Pseudomonadota; class Alphaproteobacteria; order Hyphomicrobiales; family Phyllobacteriaceae; genus Mesorhizobium; species Mesorhizobium sp. AA23. The sequence goes on along the minus strand of NZ_LYTP01000001.1, from coordinate 297,755 downwards.
GTTTTCGCCGATAGCGGCTGAACGAAGTGGTGCCGCGATTGACGCCGCCCATGACGAGATCGGTCTGTGCACCGCACGGCGCGGAGCTGCGGCCCGAGGCTGAGGGAGCTCTCATACCTTTCCCCGCTGCATGGCACGTAGAACGCTGACGATCATACAAGAGGGCCTAAGTTCGGCGGATCTCGACGCGCTCGCCGGCGACGCTGGCTGGGTCAAGGCCTGAGCGGCTAGTCGAGTAGCCGAGGTCTCGCGGCT
>NZ_LYTP01000001.1:0-292500 GCF_001672435.1 Mesorhizobium sp. AA23 | reverse complement strand
AAGGAACTCGGCAAATTGCACGCGTAACTTCGGAAGAAGCGTGACCCTTTTTTGCGCAAGCAGAGGAGGGTGGCACAGACCAGGGGGTAGCGACTGTTTATCAAAAACACAGGGCTCTGCGAAGTCGCAAGACGACGTATAGGGTCTGACGCCTGCCCGGTGCTGGAAGGTTAAGAGGAGGGGTGCAAGCTCTGAATCGAAGCCCCAGTAAACGGCGGCCGTAACTATAACGGTCCTAAGGTAGCGAAATTCCTTGTCGGGTAAGTTCCGACCTGCACGAATGGCGTAACGACTTCCCCGCTGTCTCCAGCATAGACTCAGTGAAATTGAATTCCCCGTGAAGATGCGGGGTTCCTGCGGTTAGACGGAAAGACCCCGTGCACCTTTACTATAGCTTTACATTGGCATTCGTAGTGGCATGTGTAGGATAGGTGGTAGGCTTTGAAGCCTGGGCGCCAGCTCAGGTGGAGCCACCCTTGAAATACCACCCTTATCACTATGGATGTCTAACCGCGGCCCGTTATCCGGGTCCGGGACAATGTATGGTGGGTAGTTTGACTGGGGCGGTCGCCTCCTAAAGAGTAACGGAGGCGCGCGATGGTGGGCTCAGAACGGTCGGAAATCGTTCGCTGAGTGCAATGGCATAAGCCTGCCTGACTGCGAGACTGACAAGTCGAGCAGAGACGAAAGTCGGTCATAGTGATCCGGTGGTCCCGTGTGGAAGGGCCATCGCTCAACGGATAAAAGGTACGCCGGGGATAACAGGCTGATGACCCCCAAGAGTCCATATCGACGGGGTTGTTTGGCACCTCGATGTCGACTCATCGCATCCTGGGGCTGGAGCAGGTCCCAAGGGTATGGCTGTTCGCCATTTAAAGCGGTACGTGAGTTGGGTTCAGAACGTCGTGAGACAGTTCGGTCCCTATCTGCCGTGGGTGTAGGAATATTGAAAGGATCTGTCCCTAGTACGAGAGGACCGGGATGGACGGATCTCTGGTGGACCTGTTGTGGCGCCAGCCGCATTGCAGGGTAGCTATATCCGGACGGGATAACCGCTGAAGGCATCTAAGCGGGAAACCCACCTTGAAACGAGTATTCCCTGAGAACCGTGGAAGACGACCACGTTGATAGGCCGGGTGTGGAAGAGCGGCAACGCTTGAAGCTTACCGGTACTAATAGTTCGATCGGCTTGATCGTTCTCATTCCTAATATCCATCCGACAAAGTCGGATGGTCTGCCAGCGCTCACGCATGAGCGGCCCTTACGGGCCTATGCTCCGCGAGGGCGCCGGACGACCGGCGACGCGCAGTCGCGCTTGCGGGCTTCGCCCGTAGGCAAAACGCAGACGTCGCCTTGGCACAAAACGACGATCCTTTGGATCGCGCTTGGCGACGATCCTCGGATCGCGCTTGAACAGCTTCTCGATTTGAACGTGCGTTTCGCCGACCTGGTGGTTATGGCGGAGCGGCTGCACCCGATCCCATTCCGAACTCGGCCGTGAAACGCTCCAGCGCTGATGGTACTTCGTCTCAAGACGCGGGAGAGTAGGTCGCTGCCAGGTCTGCCAAGCGCACGTTCATCTCACATCCGGATCCGGATGCAGACAAATCTTCTCCTTGCGATTGTTGTGATGCATGTCGTTGCCTCAAAACCGCTAACACTTTTGAGCGACATGCATGAGGCCCGCCAAACGGGATCCCGGGCCGCGCAAGCGGCCCTTTCATTGGGCGGTCCCTTGAATACGGTAAGCGCAAACTTACCTCTATGGTGACGCGGGGTGGAGCAGCCCGGTAGCTCGTCAGGCTCATAACCTGAAGGTCACAGGTTCAAATCCTGTCCCCGCAACCAATCCAAAAACGCCCGCCTCGTGCGGGCGTTTTTGTATCTGGCCATACTGGCCGGCTGATGTGAGCGGTCATCAGGCCCGCAAGCAGCGAACCGACGCAGCGCCGGCAGAAAAGCCAAATCCTGTCCCCCACACCAATCCACGGCCCGCCAACGCAGGCCGTTTGCGTTTGCGGCCCTACATTGCCCTCAAGCTCGACTCGACTTTTTGCTGCGATGGTCGCCCGGGCGTGCGTCGTCGGAACGATGCTCGAGGAGGAGAGCTTCGCCGTGCGCGTGGAAAGCACCACCGGGGCCTTCGTGGAGCCGGCGGTGCCGAAGTCGGCCTGATGGTGCAAAGCTTGCAAAGCTGAAGAGGCCAACCTCACCAAAGCGGTCGAAACGGCGCTGGCCTTGGCGGCTATAACGCGGCATTGCCGGACGCGTTTCGCGCATCGACGCTACCAGTTCATGTGCTGGCAGTGGGCCGCGTGTCGCAATGGGGCCCGCTCGCGGCGCCGACCGGTCATGAACCGGCGGCGACGTCCATGCGTTGTGTCTCAGCCGGGTGAGTTTGGAACAGCGAAGGAGTCGGAAATGACCACGCATCCCAGCACCAATCGCTTGTCCGCACAGGAGCTGCACGACATCGATGCCTACTGGCGTGCCGCCAACTACCTGACCGTCGGGCAGATCTATCTGCTCGACAATCCGCTGCTTCGCGAGCCGCTTCGGCTGGCGCACGTCAAGCCCAGGCTGCTTGGGCATTGGGGAACCTCGCCGGGCCTCAGCTTCATATACGCGCATCTCAACCGCGCGATCAGACTTCGCGATGTCAACGTCATTTACATCTGCGGCCCCGGCCATGGCGGACCGGCCATGGTTGCAAACAGCTATCTCGAAGGCACCTATAGCGAGAGCAATCCGGATATTTCCCTCGAAGAGGCCGGAATGAGGACGCTCTTCCGGCAGTTTTCCTTTCCGGGAGGCATCCCGAGCCATGCCGCTCCCGATGTGCCCGGGTCGATCCATGAAGGCGGCGAGCTCGGCTACGCGCTTTCGCATGCCTTTGGCGCGGCCTTCGACAACCCGGATCTTATCGTCGCCTGCGTCGTCGGCGACGGCGAGGCGGAAACCGGCCCGCTCGCCACATCCTGGCACTGTAACAAGTTCCTCAACCCGGCGCAGGACGGCGCGGTGCTGCCGATCCTCCATCTCAACGGCTATAAGATCGCCAGTCCCACCATTCTCGCCCGCATCTCTGACGAAGAATTGCGGGCGCTATTCGTCGGCTATGGCTACGAACCGCTGTTCGTCGAGGGTGACGATCCGCCCCTGATGCATGAGCGGATGGCCGTCGTACTCGACGATGCGCTGGACCGCATCCAGGCAATTCAGCAGGCGGCGCGCAGCGGCGGAGAGACTGCCGACGGCCGGCCGAAATGGCCGATGATCATCCTTAGAAGCCCGAAGGGCTGGACAGGCCCCAAGGAGGTCGACGGGCTGAAGACCGAAGGATTCTGGCGCGCGCATCAGGTTCCGCTCTCCGGTCTCGCCGAAAACCCTGCGCATCTGAAGATGCTCGAGGAGTGGCTGAGAAGTTATCGGCCCGAAGAGCTTTTCGATGCCGAGGGCGCGCCAGTGGCCATGATCCGCGCCACTGCCCCGCAAGGCGGCAGACGCATGAGCGCCAATCCGCATGCCAATGGCGGCCTGCTGCGCCGCTCCCTCCAACTGCCAAGCCTGCAAGAGCATGCCGTATCTGTCCAGCAGCCCGGCGGCGTGAAAGCAGAGTCGACCCGTGTGATGGGCGGTTTCCTGCGCGACGTCATGGCATTGAACCAAAGCGCCAAAAACTTCCGCATTGTCGGTCCCGACGAGACGGCTTCGAACCGGCTGCAGGACGTCTTCGAGGTGACCGAGCGCGCCTGGATGGAAAAGATTCTGCCCGAAGATGTGCATCTCGGCCGCGAAGGCAGGGTTCTGGAAATCCTGTCCGAGCATACCTGTCAGGGCTGGCTGGAAGGCTATCTGCTTACCGGCCGGCACGGCCTGTTCTCCTGCTACGAGGCCTTCACGCACATTGTCGATTCCATGTTTAACCAGCATGCGAAATGGCTGGATGCCTGCGGCAAGCTGCCGTGGCGGCGGCCGATTGCGTCCTTGAACTATTTGTTGTCGAGCCATGTCTGGCAGCAGGAGCACAATGGCTTCAGCCATCAGGATCCGGGCTTCATCGATGTCGCCTTGAACAAGAAGGCGGACATCGTGCGCGTCTATCTGCCGGCGGATGCCAACAGCCTGCTTTGCGTGACGGATCATGTGCTTCGGACATGGAACCGCATCAACGTGATCGTCGCCGGCAAAGCCAATTCGTGGCAGTGGCTGTCGATCACCGAGGCGAAAGTCCACTGCAAGGCCGGTATCGGCATATGGGAGTGGGCGTCGACCGACGGCGGGGCAGAGCCGGATGTGGTGATGGCCTGCGCCGGCGACGTGCCGACGCTCGAGACGCTGGCCGCGGTCCAAATTCTGAAACGCCACGTTCCCGGCCTCAAGGTGCGGGTGGTCAACATAGTCGACCTGATGACTTTGCAGCCCAAGGAACACCACCCGCACGGCCTGTCGGATCGTGAATTCGACGCGTTTTTCACGGCCGATAAGCCAGTCATCTTCGCGTATCACGGCTATCCATGGACCATCCATCGCCTGACTTACCGGCGGACCAACCACGACAACATCCACGTGCGCGGCTACAATGAGGAAGGGACGACGACGACGCCCTTCGACATGACCGTCCTCAATGGCCTCGACCGCTATCATCTCGTCTTGGGCGTGCTCGACCGCATTCCCGACCCGGCCGGCGCGCATATCCGGCTGAAGCAGGCGATGGAAGGCAAGCTGATCGAGCACCGGGCCTATATCCGCGAGCATGGGCAGGACATGCCCGAGGTCCTCGGCTGGAAATGGGAGCAGTAGTCGATGCCGAAGCGCCAGGCCAAATGGACGAGCGCACGATTGGCCGGGACCGGCCGACCATGACCGATGCCATTCTCGTCCTCAACGGCGGCTCCTCAAGCCTGAAGTTCGCCGTGTTTCAGCAGCAAGACGAGCTTCACCTGCTGGTGCGCGGCAGCGTGTCGTCGATCGGACATCATCCACGATTGCATGTCGCGCCCTCAGAATTGTCACGCGAAATCGACAGGAGCCTGGGGGACGAACCGATCGGGATAGCAAAGGCGTTCGAGGCCATAGTTTCCTATCTCGAGGATCACGCTCTTTTGCGCCGGATCGGCACGGTCGGGCACCGCATCGTCCATGGCGGGCAAGAACTTACCCAAGCGACCTTGCTCGACGAGCGCACGCTCGACGCGCTGCATAGGCTTGAGCCGCTCGCACCGATCCATCAGGCGATCAACCTGGAGATCGTCCAACTGGCCGGTCGGCTTTTGCCCGAAGCCAAGCAGGTCGGCTGCTTCGATACGGCCTTTCACACGGCGCGGCCGGAGCTTGCCAGGCTCTATGGCTTGCCGCGAGAGATGTCGGAACAGGGCATCGTCTCCTACGGCTTCCACGGGCTCTCCTACAGGCACATCGCAGCGAAGCTCCGCGAGCGCTACGGCGACGCTGCCGGTGGCCGAACGATTGCCGCCCATCTCGGCAGCGGCGCGAGCCTGTGTGCGATGAAGGCAGGAGTAAGCCTCGCCACGACCATGGGTTTTTCGACGCTTGACGGCCTCGTCATGAGCACCCGTTGCGGCGCCATCGATCCTGGCGTGATCCTGCACCTTCTGCAGGAGCGCAAGCTGTCGGCCGACCGAGTGACCGAATTGCTCTACGAGCAGTCCGGCCTGCTGGGCGTATCCGGCATTTCCGGAGACATGCAGGCGCTGCTTGGGTCGAAAGACCCGGCGGCGGCGCGTGCCGTCGCGCTCTTCGTCTATCGCGCCGGACGTGAGATCGGATCGCTCGCGGCCGCGCTTGGAGGCCTCGACACGCTCGTGTTCACCGCCGGCATCGGCGAAAATGCATGGCAGATCCGGCAAGAGATCTGCGAGGCTGCTGCCTGGCTTGGTGTCGTGGTCGACCATGGTTTAAATCGCAGCGGCGAAGCGCTGGTCAGCGCGCGAGAGTCCAGCGTCGATGTTCTTGTCATTCCGGCCGACGAGGAACGTGCCGTGGCCACGCAGCTCCTCGACTTCGACACGGTCTGATCTCCCCGCGGCAGGATCGCAGGGATCAGCTCGGTAACTGGCGCAGAGCTTCCGCTGAACCAGGACGAGCGTCGGGCGATCGGGCGTCGCGCGGGCCGTTTTCGTTCGCGTCACTTTCCCTTCAAGCTCGACTCGGCGATGGTCAGCCCGGCGCCTCGCTGCCCTATATCCGGCCGCGCGGCCAAATGCATAAGGAGCGGAAGATGCGGCAGGCACTGATCGTATGGGGCGGCTGGGAAGGGCATGAACCCGAAGCCGGGGCGCGCCTCCTCAAAGCGATGCTTGAGGAGGAAGGCTTTGCCGTGCGCTTGGAAAATACGACCGCGGTGTTCGCCGACCCGGCGATCGCCGACCTCAGCCTGATCGTGCCGATCTACACCATGTCCAAGCTCGCCAAGGCCGAAGAGGCGAACCTCACCAAAGCGGTCGAAAACGGCGTCGGCCTCGGCGGCTATCACGGCGGCATGGGCGACGCGTTTCGCGAATCGACGGACTACCAGTTCATGTGCGGCGGCCAGTGGGTTGCCCATCCCGGCAACATCATCGACTATCGTGTGAATATCGTGCGGCGCGACGACCCGATCGTGGCAGGCATCGACGATTTCCAATACCGCTCCGAGCAATATTACATGCATGTCGATCCATCGAACGACGTGCTGGCGACCACCACCTTCTCGGGCGAGCACGCGCCGTGGATCGCCGGCGTTGTCATGCCCGTGGTTTGGAGGCGCCGGCACGGCAAAGGGCGGGTGTTCTATTCGTCGCTCGGCCACGCGGCCAAGGAATTCGAGGTGCCGCAGATGCGCACCATCCTGCGCCGCGGACTTGTGTGGGCGGCGCGCTGAGCGCGCCCGTCGGTGCGGGCTGACGCCGGTGGCGGCCGGATTTCCCGAACCGAAAGCATCACCGACCCGCTCCTATGATCATGACAGATCGTATGAATGAGTGATTTACATAAGACGTAAGCTTTCATACAACTGCCGGCAGCAACTTGCTCTATCGGGAGAGGATTGCGTGGAAAATATCGTTCCTTCGGACGCAACCGGGTGGATGCCTTCGGTCGACCAGGGCGGCGCAAGCGTGCACAACGCCGTCGTCAGCGTGCTGGGCAGCCGCATCCTGGGCGGCGACTATGCTCCCGGTGCAGCCTTGCCGCGCGAGGAGGAGCTCTGCGCCATGCTGGGCGTCAGCCGCACCTCGGTTCGGGAAGCGGTCAAGGTGCTGTCGGCGAAAGGTCTTGTCGAGGCCAGGCGGCGGGCGGGCGTGCGCGTGCTGCCGCGCGACAGCTGGCGCCTGCTCGACCCGGTGGTGCTCGGCTGGCACCCTTCCATCCAGGATGACGAGGAGCTGGTTTCCGGCCTGCTCGAGGCGCGCCGCATCTTTGAGCCGGCGGCGGCCGAGCTTGCGGCAAGGCGCGCCAGCGCCGCCGATCTCGCCGAAATCGAACGCGCGGTCGTCGGCATGCGCGACAATATCCCGGGCGACCTCAACGCGGTCTGCCAGGCGGACCTTGCCTTCCACAAGGGCGTCATCGCCGCCAGCCATAATGTCGTGCTCAAGGGGCTGGTTGGCATGCTGGAAGCTGCCCTGCGCGCCACTTTCCTGGTCACCAATCCGTTGATGGAGGCGCAATCGCGCGCGCTGTCGGCGCATGTCGCGGTGCTGGAGGCGATCCGCGTCCGCGATACCGCCGGCGCCCGCGGCGCCATGAACAGGCTGCTTGACATCGCCGCCGACGATCTTCACGCCAGAGGGTGACGTTTCCGGCTTGACGCCATTTTTTATCATATGATATTTCAATTTCATATGATCTAATTAGCGTCATGGGAGGTGTTGCGCTTGAGGATCGTGGCCATCACCACGCGCGTCGTGAACGCGGATATGCGCAACTGGGTGTTCGTGCGTGTCGAGACCGACCAGCCGGGCCTCTACGGTTGGGGCGAGGCGACGCTGGAATGGAAGACCCAGGCCGTCGTCGGCGCCGTCAATGACCTCGCGCCGCTTCTGGTCGGCCGCGACCCGCGCGACATCGAGCAGGCGGTGCGCATCCTCAAAAAGCACTCGTTCTGGCGGCTCGGCGTCATCGGCATGTCGGCGGTTTCCGGCATCGAGCTGGCGCTCTGGGACATTTTTGGCAAATGGCTCGATCAGCCGGTCTGGCGCTTGCTCGGCGGCAAGGTGCGCGACCGGGTCAAGGTCTACACGCATCTCGGCCTCGGCGACATGCGCGCCGTCTACGAAACGTTGGAGACCGAGCCGTTGGTGCGGCGCGCCTCCGAAGTGGTTGCCACGGGCTATCGCGCGCTGAAGGCCGTCTTCATCCCCTACAGCCACTATCATGCGCCGCTCGTCGAGGTCGACAAGGTCGGCCGCCTAATGGAGGCGCTGCGCAAGACAGTCGGTCCCGAAGTCGAGATCATGGTCGATTTCCACGGCCGTCCCGCCTCGGCCTCCACCGCGCTCGCCTATATCGACGCGCTTGCGCCCTACCGACCGATGTTCGTCGAAGAGCCGCTGCCGCCGGGCGAGACCGGCGCGCTGGCGCAGCTCGTCGCCAAATCGCGCGTGCCGATCGCCACCGGCGAGCGGCTGATCGATCGTCCCGAATTCGACGACCTTTTCCGGGCAAGGGCGGTCGACATCGTGCAGCCGGACATCTGCCACTGCGGCGGCCTGCTCGAGGCGAAGAAAATCGCCGCCATGGCCGAGGCGGTCTCGGTCGGTGTGGCGCCGCACAATCCGCTCGGTCCGATCGCCGGCGCGGCGGCGCTGCATTTCGCGGTCTCCACGCCCAATCACCTGATCCAGGAAGAGATGGTCGGTGCCGTGCCCTGGTATTTCGAGGTGGTGAAGGGGCCGATCCGCATGATCGACGGCTGCTGGCAGGTGCCGGATGCGCCCGGGCTCGGCGTCGAGGTCGACGAAGCGGTCGCCGACCGGCATCCCTACAGGCCGGAGGTCATGCACACCACCAATGCCGTCCTTGCCGACGGCACCATCGTGGACTGGTGACCATGGCCGGGCGACTGAAGGACAAGGTGGTGATTGTCACCGGCGCCGGGCGCGGCATCGGCGAGGCGACGGCGCGCGCGATGGCCGCCGAGGGTGCGGCCATCGTCGTGGCCGAAAAGGATGCGCTCAGCGGAAAGAGCGTTGCCGCGTCGCTGGTCGAAGCCGGCGCTCGGGCGCTGTTCGTGGAGACCGACGTCGCCGATATCGCATCCTGCAAAGCGATGGCCGAGCAAGCGCTTGCCACCTTCGGCCGCATCGACGTGCTGGTCGCCAATGCCGGCATCAACGTTTTCCACGAGCCGCTGGAAACCACGGAAGAGGAATGGCGGCGCTGCTTTGCCGTCGATCTCGACGGGGTGTGGTATTCGGCGCGCGCCGTGCTGCCGGCGATGCGGGCTCAGACGCAGGGTTCGATCGTGGCGATCGCTTCGTGCCATTCTTTCGCGATCATCCCCTCGACCTTTCCCTATCCGGTTGCCAAGCACGGACTGCTCGGCCTGGTACGATCGCTCGGCGTTCAATACGCGGCCGAAGGTGTTCGCGTGAACGCGATCGCACCCGGCTACATCGAGACGCAGATCGCGGTCGACTACTGGAACACCTTTCCTGATCCGCAGGCGGAGCGCCAGCGCACCTACGACCTGCACCCGCCGCGCCGCATCGGGCGGCCGGAGGAGGTGGCGATGACTGCCGTCTTCCTCGGCTCCGACGAGGCCCCGTTCATCAACGCGGCCTGCATCGTCATCGATGGCGGGCGCTCGGTTCTCTACCACGAATGAGGTTTCGCACCGGCGGCCGGTCGCCGGAAACGTCTTCAAGCAAAAAGGACTCCCGCCGGCCGGGATCGATATTGAGGAGGAAACCATGAAACGCATGATCAGGACGTGGCTTGCTGTGGCCGCGACCGCAGCCGTCGCGCTGACGGTCCATGGCGCCGGCGCGCAGGACAAGATGAAGTTCGGCTATATCAACAAGATGGGCGACCATCCCTGGTTCGTCCGCGAGGTGAAGGGTGCCAAGGACAAGGCCGCCGAGCTCGGCGTCGACCTGCTTGTCCAGGACGTTCAGTTCGACGCCAACCTCGCCGTCACCACCTTCGACACCTATGTCGGCGACGGCGTCAAGGGCATCGCCGTGGTGGTGCCGGACCGCTCGCTCGGCCCGGTCGTCGCCGACAAAGCAAAGGCCGCCAAGATCGGCCTGATTGCTGTCGACGACGACATCGCCTTCGCCGACGGCACGCCGGTCGCCTATGTCGGCATGAACGCGCTCAACATCGGCAAGCAGGTCGGCGGCGAGATTGCCCGCATCGTCAAGGCCGAAGGCTGGGACAAGGACCTCTCCAAGGTGCGCGTGGGCTCGATCGAGGACCAGAAGGCCGACACCTGCATGCGCCGCAACAAGGGCGCGGAGGAAGCGCTGGTCGCAGCGATCCCGGAGATCAAGTCGCGCATCGTCTCGATTCCCTATGACAACACGATGGTTAACTCGATCGATGTCGTGTCGACGACGCTGACAGCCAATCCGGACGCCGAGAAGTGGATCTTCTACTCCTGCAATGACGACGGCGTGCTTGGCGGCGTGCGCGCCACGGAGAATGCCGGCATGAAGCCGGAGAACGTCATCGGCATCGGCATCGACGGTTCCCGCTCCTGCGAGGCCTTCGGTTCCGGCAAGCCGACGGGCTTCCGCGGCACGATGTGGCTGGACAGCGCCAAGCACGGCGCCGCCGCTATCCAGGCGCTCTACGACCAAGCTACCGGCAAGGAGATGCAGAAGGACTATTTCCAGGACGCCACGCTGATCAGCGGCGAGAACTTCGCCAAGTTCAAGGACACTCTCGGTTGCAAGTCCTAGGCTGCCTTTCGGGCTCGGGGCGGATGGCCTTTGGGCGGGCGGCTTCAAAGGGAGTCTCCCGCCCATGACCGTGCCCGTCGTTGCCGTCGAAGGCGTCAGCAAGCGCTTCGGCGCCGTGCAGGCGCTGCGCGACGTGTCGGTCGCTTTCAACGTCGGCGAGATCACCGCGCTGATCGGCGAGAACGGCGCCGGCAAGTCGACGCTGATGCGCGTGCTGGAGGGCGAGCATCGGCCGGATAGTGGCCGGGTCCTGGTCGACGGGCAGCCGGTGCAGCTCAGCTCGCCGCGCGCCGCACACGGCTCGGGCATCCGCGTCATCCACCAGGAGCCGGAGATCATCCCGGAGCTTACGGTGGCGGAAAACATCTTCATCGGCGACATCAAGGCGCGGGGCGCAATTTTTCTCGACCGCGCTGATCTCGAAAGACGCAGTCTCGACCTGTTGCGCACCTTTGGCGTGGTCGACGTGCTTTCGCCCGGGCAGCGCTGCCATGGCCTGAGCCCGGCGCTCAGGCAGCTGATCGAAATCATGCGCGCGCTGCGGCCGGGCGCGCGGCTGCTTGCCTTCGACGAGCCGACCTCGTCTTTGACGGAGGACGAGGCGCAACGGCTGTTCCGCGTCATCCGGCGCCTGAAGGCCGACGGCGTCGCGGTGATCTACATCTCGCACCGGCTGCGCGAGATCATCGAGCTTGCCGATCGGTGCGTGGTGATGCGCGACGGCAGCCGCGTCGCCGACGAACCAATCGCGGCGCTCGACGAGCAGCGCATGGTGCGGCTGATGGTCGGCAGGCCGGTAAGCGACCTGTTCAACCGAAAAGTGCGCGCGCTCGGGCCGGTCCGGCTGGCGCTCGAAGGCGTCACGACACGCCGCGTCGACGGGATCAGCTTCGAGGTCAGGGCAGGCGAGATCGTCGGCCTGGGCGGATTGGTCGGCGCGGGACGGACGGAAGTCGCGCGCGCCGTCGTCGGCCCCGATCCACTGCTCTCCGGGCGGATGGCCGTCGGCGGCCGGCCTTACAGGCCGCGCGAGCCGGCGGATGCGGTTGCCGCCGGAATCGGGCTGGTGCCGGAGGACCGCAAGCAGGAGGCCTTGCTTTTGATGCAGGCGGTGCGCGACAATGTCAGCCTCGTGGTACCCGACAAGGTGTCGCGCTACGGCTTCTTCAGCCGCAGGCGCGAGCGCGCGCTGGTCGCCCGCCATGTCGCCGAGCTCCGGGTCAAGACGCCGTCGATCGAGCAGGCCGTCGGGAAATTGTCCGGCGGCAACCAGCAGAAAGTCGTCTTCGCGCGCTGGCAGGCACGGGGGCCGGCGGTCCTGATCCTCGACGAGCCGACGCGCGGCATCGATGTCGGCGCCAAGGCGGAGATCTACAGGCTCATCGAAAGCCTGGCCGACCAGGGCCTCGCCATCCTGCTCATCTCCTCGGAGATGCCGGAGCTGCTCGGCCTTGCCGACCGCATCCTGGTCATGCAGAGCGGCAGCATCAGCGGCGAGCTGCCGTGGCAAGAGGCGAGCGAGGAGGCGGTGCTGGCACTGGCCATGCGCTCGGACAAGAAAGCAATCGAAAGGAGGGTGTCGTGACCGATACCGCGACCGCCGGACGCGAGCGCGCGCCGGCCAGCCTGTTTGGCCGCATCGGCGCGCAAAACATCAGCCTGCTGATCGCTCTGGTCGTGCTGCTGGCGATCTTTGGCGTGTTGAGGCCGGACGTCTTCTTCACGCCGCGCAACCTGATCAACATAGGCCTCGCGGTCACCATTCTCGGCATCCTGGCAATGGCGCAGACCGTCGTCATCGTATCGGGCGGGCTCGACATCTCGGTCGGGTCGATCGTCGGCCTGAGCACGATGGTGCTGGCCGTCGCCGCCCAGGAAACCGGCTCGATCCCCGCCGGCATCCTCGCCGGCCTGCTCGCCGGATTGCTGGCAGGCGCAGTCAACGGGCTGATCATCGTCTACGGGCCGGTCAATGCGGTGATCGCGACGCTTGGCACGATGTCGGCCTTCCGCGGCCTCGCCTATCTGATGAACAACGGCAATTCCATACCGATCACCGGCGACAGCCTGCGCGCGCTGGGCATCGGCACGCTGTTCGGGCTGCCCTTCGCCATCTGGCTGCTGATCGCGGCGATGGCGGCTTTCATCGTCTTCACCCGTGAGACGGTCGTCGGCCGCAACATCTACGCGCTCGGCGGCAATCCGACGGTGGCGCGGCTCGCCGGCATCCCGATCCGCCGCTACCAGATCTCGATCTATGCGATGAGCGGCTTCGCGGCGGCGGTGGCGGGACTGGTGCTGGCCAGCCGCACCATGTCCGGACAGCCCGCCTCCGGCAGCCAGGGGCTGGAGCTAGAGGCTATCACCGCCGCGATCCTCGGCGGCTGCGCGCTGCAGGGCGGCAAGGGCACGATCATCGGCGCCATGTTAGGGGTGCTGATCATCGGCGTCCTCAACAACGGCATGATCCTGACCTCCGTGCCGACCTTCTACCAGCTGCTCGCCAAGGGCGCGCTGCTGATCCTGGCCGTCATCGTGCAAGAGCGCCAGCGGGCCCGGTCGGGAGAATAGCCCCGCGCGGGGTTAGACGCTTTCGAGATAGGTCTCGATCTCGAAGTCGCTGACATTGAGCGCGAAGGTGTTCAACTCCTGGCGTTTGCAGGCGATGAAAGCGTCGCGCAGCACGGCCGGGAAGATTTCGGCGACGCGCTTGCCGGTCTCGAAGGCGGCGATCGCCGAGGCCCAGTCAGGCGGCAGCTTGGCAAGCGTGAGGCCCTGTCCCTCGCCGCCGGTCGGCTCGCCAGGCGACAGCTGCCGCTCGATGCCCATCAGCGCGGCACCCAGGATCGCCGCCAGCACCAGATAGGGATTGGCGTCGGCGCCGGAAACGCGATGCTCGATGCGGCGCGCGGCAGACGGGCCGCCTGGAATGCGGATCGCCACCATGCGGTTTTCGTAGCCCCAGGCGACAGCCGTCGGCGCATAGGAGCGCGGGCGCAAGCGGCGGTAGGAGTTGAAATGCGGCGCGAACACCAGCGTGCTTTCGGCCATGGCCGCGAGCAGGCCGCCGACGGCGTGGCGCATGGTGTCGGAGCCCTGGTCGCTGCCGTCGTCGAAGATGTTGCGGCCGTCCTTGTCGAGCACGCTGAAATGAACATGGAAACCGTTGCCGGCGCGCTCGCCATAGGGCTTGGCCATGAAGCAGGCGGCAAAGCCGTGCTTGCGCGCGATGCCCTTGACCGTGCGCTTGAAAAGCACGGCGTCGTCCGCGGCGCGCAAGGCATCCGGAACGTGGTTGAGGTTGATCTCGAACTGGCCGACGCCGTTCTCGGCGATCGCCGTATCGACCGGAATGCCCTGCATGCGGCAGGCTTCGTAGATGTCGTGAATGAAGCCTTCGAAATCGTCGATTTCGTCGATCGAAAGCGCCGCATCGGAATCGAGACGCCGGCCGGTGACCGGCGAGACAGGACCGACCGGACGCTGCGATGTCGGATCGACGAGATAGAATTCAAGCTCGGTCGCGGTAACCGGCGTCAGACCAAGCGCTGCGTAGCGGTCGAGGATGCGGGCGAGCGCGCGGCGCGGATCGCCGAGATAGGGTGCGCCGGCCTCGTCGGCGAGCCACAGGGGCAAAAGCGCCGTCGGATGCGCCGTCCAGTTGACGGGCAGGATGCCGCGTCCGGTCCAATGGCAAAGCCCGTCGGCGTCACCGGTCGAGAAAACCTGGGCGTTGCCTTCGATGTCCTCTCCCCAGATGTCGAGCCCGATCAGCGAATAAGGCATGCGCAGCTTGCCTTCGAGCGCCTTGCGCGCCTGCTCGACCGGGATGCGCTTGCCGCGCATGATGCCGTTCAGGTCGCACACCGCGGCCCGCAGGCTCTGGATGTCGCTTCTGCTTTCAAGCCAGTTCAAAACGTCCGCAATTGCATCGCCCAATTTCCAGCCCCTGTTCTTTCGGAGGTGCTGCAGCCGTTCCGGCTACGATATCCATTCTACAGCTTGTGAGTTTATGAAGGTCGCCACGGATGGTTCCAGGCGATGTTCCTTCATTTTTTCAATTCACTAGCTGGGATATCGGGCGGCATTTTGGGTCCATAGCTGCGATCTGCGATCGCAACATAGCTGGCCGCTAGGGGAAAGCCAAGGGGGCATTTGCGCGGTCAACGGTGAGCTGGCTGCCGGTATCGTGATGGCCGAGGGCAATCCCTCGATCTACGCTGGCATTAGTGCCGCAATTCAGGAAACTTGATCTGTTTGAGAATGTGCGTCGCGCCCTCGTCGATGTCGCGCACGATGGCCGCGCGGGCTCGTTCGCCGTCCTGGACCTCGATCGCCGCCACGACCTCTTCATGATAGTCGATGCCGAGAATGCCGGCGAGGTCGTCCTCGAAGCCGATGCGCAGGTTGCGGAGGAAGGGGCCCACCTGCATCCACACGGTCTCGATGAGGAAGATCATCTGCTCGTTGCCGCAGTGGCGGTATATCGAGAATTTGAAGTCGTGATTCTTGCGCAGGTAGTCGTCGATGTCGCCGCTGCGGGCGGCCTGGGTGAGTTCGGCGCAATGACGGCGGATGGCGCGCAGGTTGTTGCCGTTGATGAGGCCGGTGGCGAGCTCAGTGGCCGTGCCTTCCAGGACCGTGCGCACGTCGGTGAGCTGCTGGAAACGGTCCGCCGAAATCATCGGCACCTCGACGCTGCCGTTCGGCATCGGGCTCAGCGCCCTGAGCGCCTGCAGCCGCATGAAGGCGCTGCGCACAGGCATGTCGCTGGTGCCGAGCTCCTTGGCGAGCTTGCGCGAGGTCAGCTTCTGGCCGGGCTGGAGCTGACCCGACATCAGCGCCCGCACCAGTTCCAGATAGACTTTCTCATGCAGCGGTACTGTGTCGAGGGCAGTCAGTCCGAATTGTGTTTTGTCGGCCATTGGCTATGCGCTACTTCGTCCGTCCCTGAAATCTGGTTTAGCCGCTCTGTCTGCAACCACGACACTTGGCCGGCGGCCCTCGATCGCACGATAGACGGTTAACGCGCGGCGCCGCAAGTGAGGCAGGGGCGGCCTTCCCTGCCTGACCCGAACGGCGCCCCTGGGCATGCGCGCCGTGGAGCGGTTCCAGTTAGCTGGAGACGCACTATCCGATGCGCGCGTCGATGATCTCGACGAAGCGCGCGAAGAGGCCGGCCTGCGACCTGATCTTGAGCTTGCGATAGATGTTGCGGCGATGGACCTTCACGGTCCCTGGGACGATCCTGAGCGCCCTGGCGATCGATTCCGTCGAGTGACCTTGGAGCACCAGGTCGACGACCTGTTTCTCGCGCGAGGTCAGCGACAGGCTCTTCCAGATGTGGGCGCGATCCAGCTCATTGGTCACCGCCGCGGCTTCGCCCGGCGGCGCAACCGTGGTCTCTTCGACAGGCAAGGCTGGCCAGCGCTGTCGGCAGAAGCCGACCACCGCGGGAGCCATGTCGCGCAACAGCCTAGCGTCGGCTGTTCCGAACGGCCCCGAGGCGCGCAGCCGCATCAGCGACAGCACCAGCGCATCCTTGCCGGCCAGCGGAACGAAGAAGCCGACCTCCTCGGCGAGCCGGGTCTGGCTGTAGTACGAGCGGTAGTACTCGCTGGCATAGAAGCGGTCCGGCGCCAACTCGCGCATGCGCCAGAAGCCTTCCCTGCGCTCGACCGCGGCGTGATGGAAGGGGTCGAGCAGATAGGGCCCTTCCTGATAGAGCGCGACGAAGATGTGGCTTTCGGCCGGCGAGAAGGTCTCGAACAGAAGCGGCGGCCGCGCAGCACCCCGATAGCCGAAGACGACGCAGTGATCGAAGCGGACATGCCCGCGCAGCCAGCCGACGATCGCCTTGCCGAAATGATCGCCGGTCTCGCGCGCCGCGGCAATCACGGCGCCGAGCGCGTTGTAGTCGTCGCTGCGGGAGGCGCTCAATTCATACCCCTCGAAATGCTAAAATCAATTAAATATACCACCCGTGAGGTATATACTAGGCGCCATTGGCTCTGCTAGCTTTGCAAAGATTGCCTCACGCTGTCGCTGGAGCCCGTGGCTTGACTGCAGTGCCCGATATCGAGTTTCGCGCGGTCACCAAGCGCTACGGCGCCGTCACGGCGGTCAGCGGCATCGACCTTGCCATCCCGCCCGCGGCCTTCGTCGCCCTGCTCGGACCATCCGGCTGCGGCAAGACGACATGCCTGCGTATGATCGGCGGCTTCGAGCAGCCGAGCGACGGGCAGGTGCTGATCCGCGGCCGCGACATGGCCGGAACGCCGCCTTACCGGCGTCCGGTCAACATGGTGTTCCAGCAGTACGCGCTGTTTCCGCATCTCGATGTCGAGGAGAACATCTCCTACGGACTGCGCCAGGCAAGGCCGCGTCTGTCATCGCGCGAGATCAGCCTGAAGGCAGGCGAGGCGTTGGCCATGGTGCAGCTTGCGGGCTACGGACGCCGCAAGATTCACGAGCTTTCCGGCGGCCAGCAGCAGCGCGTCGCGCTCGCCCGGGCGCTGGTCAACAAGCCTGCGGTGCTGCTGCTCGACGAGCCGCTGGCGGCGCTCGACAAGAAGCTGCGCACAGACATGCAGATCGAGCTGCAGAACCTGCAGCGCGAAATCGGCATCACCTTCGTTCTGGTCACCCACGACCAGGAGGAGGCGCTGTCGATGAGCGACTTCGTGTGCGTCATGAATGGCGGCCGCGTGGTGCAAATCGGCCAGCCGAGCGAGATCTATGACGAGCCGGCCGATCTGTTCGTCGCCGATTTCGTCGGCAAGACGAATCTGCTCAGCGGCAAGGTGGCCGGGCTCTCCGGCGACCTCGTCGACGTGGCGCTCGCCGACGGCACGGTGATTTCGGCGCGCAAGCGGGTACCGCTCAGCCGGGGCGAGGCCGTATCCGTCAGCCTTCGGCCGGAATCGCTCAGCCTCTCGGCGCCCGGAGGCGGCGGCCTCAAGGGCATTGTCCGTAACCGCATCTTTCTTGGCTCGACCGCGGAATACGCGATCGAAGTGCAGGGCATTGGATCATTGCTTACCAAGGCCGATCACGTGACTGGCCGGGGCAACCTTTTCAAGCCGGGCGAACCCGTCGCCATCGGCTTCGCCGCCGGAGCGCCGCTGGCGTTTCCGCAACCTAAGAACAACGGGACCAACCAGAGGGAAGACCAACATGTCAAAATCCTATCGTGACGGACTGCCGATAAGCCCCGAAAAATTCGTCGACCAATTGATGCGCCTGAAGCGCGGCTCGATCAGCCGGCGCGACTTCCTTGGCCTCACCGGCCTCGGTGTCGCGACCGCGGTGATGGCGCGCGAGCTCGGCATCATGCCGACACCGGCCTTCGCTGCCGAGAACCTCGGCGACCGCATGTCGATCGCCACCTGGCCGAACTATCACGACCCGCAGACCTTCGAGAACTTCAAGGCCGAGACGGGCGTGGCCGTCGAGGTCAACGTCTTCGGTTCGAACGAAGAGATGCTGGCCAAGCTGCAGGCCGGCGGCTCGGGCTGGAGCCTGTTCGTGCCGACCAACTACACCATCTCGACCTATAAGAGGCTCGGCATCATCGAGCCGCTGGACATGGCCAAGCTCGGCAATTTCGACGGCAGCAAGGAAGATGCCCGCTTCACCGCGGAAGGCACGATCGACGGCACGATCTACGCCGTGCCGAAGAACTGGGGCACGACCGGCTTTGCCGTCAACACCAAGAAGCTCGCCAAGCCGATGTCGAGCTGGAAGGAATTCTGGGACACGGCCATGGCGGAAGGCGACGGCCGCACCATGGTGCATGACTACCAGCTGACCACGATCGGCAATGCGCTGAAATATCACGGCTACTCGTTCAACTCGCTGAAGCAGGACGAGCTCGCCAAGGCCGAGGAACTGCTGCTCAAAGTCAAGCCGCATCTCTTCGCGGTGTCGAGCGACTATCAGCCGTCGATGCGCTCGGGCGACGCCTGGATGACGATGTGCTGGACCAATGACGGCGCGCAGCTTCATCGTGATATTTCAGAAATCGCCTATGTGCTCGGCAAGGAGGGCGGCGAGATCTGGACCGACTTCTACGCCATCCCGAAGGACGCGCCGAACAAGCCGGCCGGCTATGCGCTGCTCAACTACCTGATGAACCCGAAGGTCGCCGTCAAGGAGCATCTGGCCAATGGCGCGCCTTCGACCGACGCGCGGGTCAATGCGCTGCTGCCGAAGGAGGTGCTCGAGAACCCGATCCTCTATCCGGCCGCCGAGCTTCTGAAGCCGCTCGAGTTCGGCGCCGCCGCGACGCTCACCGATCCGGGCCGCGCCGAGCTGATGGCGCGCTTCAAGGCCGCGTGAATCAGGGCACCAACTCCGGTCAAGTTCTTACCGCCGGCGGGCAGAGGCCCGCCGGCGCCGAAGCGGCTTTTTCAATGCGCGGCAGTCTCCTTCGCAAAAATCTCTTGACGGCCGTGCTGCTCGCTCCGGCGACGCTGTGGCTCGTCGTGTTCCTCGTCTTGCCGTTCGTCGCCATCGCCGTCTTCAGCGTCGGGGAGCGGGCACCCGAGGGCGGCTACCAGGCAGCGTTCACCTTCGCTCAATATGCCAACCTGCCGGCTCGGGCGACCGCCTTCTGGAACACGATGGTGCTGGCGCCGGTCGGCGCGCTGGCCTGCCTCCTCGTTGCCTATCCCGTCGCCTATTACCTGGCGCTGCGCGCGCCGCAGCGCTGGCGGCTGATCCTGCTCGCGCTGATCGTCATCCCGTTCTGGACCAGCCTTCTGATGCGCACCTATGCCTGGATGTACATCCTTGGCGGGCGCGGCATTCCCGCCCTGCTCGCCTATATAGGCATCGAGGATCTCAGGCTGATCAACACGCCCGGCGCCGTGCTGCTCGGCATCGTCTATGGCTATCTTCCGCTGATGATCCTGCCGATTTATGTCAGCCTCGAACGGCTCGACCGGCGGCTGCTCGAGGCGTCCGCCGATCTGGGTGCTACGCCGCTATCGACCTTCCTCGGCGTTACGCTCCGGCTGTCGCTGCCGGGCGTGATGACCGGCTTCTCGCTGGTGATGATCCTGCTGCTCGGCGAGTATCTGATCCCGACGCTGCTTGGCGGCGGCAAGGTGTTCTTCATCGGCAACGCCTTGGTCGACCTCTTCTTGCAGTCACGCAACTGGCCGTTCGGATCGGCGATTGCCATCACGCTGGTGCTGGTCTCGGTCGTGGTGCTGATCATCGCCAACCGCCTCTCGACTCGGCTTTCGGGCGCCCGCCGCGTGGACCTGATCTGATGCGCGCCTTCGTCGTTGCCGTCTTTGCTTTCCTCTATCTGCCGATCGCGCTGGTCGTGCTGTTCTCGTTCAATGCGGGCCACCACGCCAGCGAGTTCACCGGCTTCTCCGAGCAATGGTACGGCAAGGCGCTGTCAAACCCGTTCCTTGTCGAGGCGCTGAAGAACAGCCTGTTCATCGCCACCACCAGCGCGCTGCTCGCGGCCTTCTGCGGCACGGCCGCGGCGCTCGGGCTGCAGCGTGTCGGCGCGCGGACAAGGGGCATGTTCGACGCGTTGCTGGGTGCCGCGATCGTTGTGCCGGGCGTCGTCATCGGCATCTCGACGCTGGTGGCCCTGGTGCAGCTCTTCGCCGTCGTTAACCCGTTCCTCGCTTCGGTTTGGCCGACCGACCAGCCGCCGCGCCTGGCGCTCGGCTACGGCTCGATCATCGCCGCGCACGGCCTGTTCTCGATGGCGCTGGTGACGATGATCGTCGGCACGCGGCTCAGCAGCCTCGACCGCAACCTGGTCGAGGCCTCGAGCGATCTCTATGCAACACCGCTGACGACGTTCCGCTCGATCGTGCTGCCGCAGATCATGCCGGCTGTGATTGCCGGCTTCCTGCTCGCCTTCACCTTCTCCTTCGACGACTTCATCATCGCCTTCTTCGTCGCCGGCGCGCAGACGACCTTGCCGATCTATGTCTTTGCCTCGATCCGACGCGGGGTGACGCCGGAGATCAACGCCATCGCGACGATCGTGCTCGCCGCCTCGGTGCTGCTCGTCCTGCTCGCGCAATGGCAGCTCGGCCGACGAAAACCATCGCCGTGAAAGACAGATCCATGATTTTGAAAGATCGCATCGCCGTGGTGACGGGCGCCGGGTCGGGCATCGGGCGCGCCGGCGCCATGATCATGGCGCGGGAAGGGGCTGTCGTGGTGATCGCCGACCGGGATCCGGCGGCAGGCGAGGCCACGGCGGCCGCCATCCGCGAAGCCGGCGGCCGCGCCGAAGCGGTTGCGACTGATGTCGGCAACGACACGGCGGTCGAGGACCTCATAGCGGGAACGCTCGGCAAGCACGGCCGGATCAATATCCTGCACAGCCATGCCGGCATCCAGGTCGGCGGCACGCTGACGGAAGTCAGCACCGACGGCATGGACGCGTCGTGGCGGATCAATGTGCGGGCGCAGTTCCTCGCGGCGAAGACCGTCATGCCGGCAATGATCGCGCAGGGCGGCGGGGTCATCCTCAACACTGCGTCCAATTCCGGCGTCTTCTACGATCGCGAGATGATCGCCTATGCCACGTCCAAACATGCGGTGGTGGCGATGACCAGGCAGATGTCGCTCGACTACGCCAAGCACAATGTGCGCATCAACGCGCTCTGTCCGGGCTGGGTCGACACGCCGTTCAACGAGCCGTTCATCACCCAGATGGGCGGACGCAACGCGATCGAAAACTATGTCCGGACCAAGATCCCGATGGGGCGCTGGGCGAGCGCGCAGGAAATCGCCGAAGCAATCCTGTTCCTGGTCTCCGACCGCTCGTCCTTCATGACCGGCCAGGCGCTGGTCGTCGACGGCGGGGAAAGCATCGGCTGAGGCGCGCTTGGCGAGCGATCTACCGGTCGACTGGATTTCCGAATGCCGGATCGCGACGTCGCGAGTAGGTGTCGATACGCGGCAGATCGTCGGAGAATTCCAGCCAGGGCAGACGCAGCCGCCAATAGGCGTGGGCTTGTGGCCGAAACCGCTCCGGATGGTCCAAGAAGCCGATCGTGACATAAAGCTCGTCGTTCAGTCCCTCGTCGCGATAGGCGATCGAGGTGCCACATTTCTCGCAGAAGCTGCGGACGATGCCCCGGGTCTTCGAGAATTCCCTGGGCTGGCCGCGGGTCAAGCGGATCTGGTCCGGCCGGTAACCGATCCAGATGGTCAGCGGGCTTCCGATCGCCCGGCGGCAGTCGTCATCATGGTCGAAGCAGGTCCAGAACGGATCGCCCTGCATCTCGGCCGCGATCGCCCCGCAAAAACATGCCCCCGTTTCGATCCTGCCTTCCATCCCATCGCTCCTGATCGTGCTGAATTCCGTCGGCCGCGCTGTGCGCCGGTGGCGTGCTCAGTGGGAACATCAAAACCGGCAGCGAGTTCCTTCGGGCGGGCAACGCGCGGAGCGGCCCCAGCGGGCGGGCTTGCGCCGGAAGCAACGATCGGTCAAACCATAGGCCAGGTTCCTTGAAGAGGTTTGCCGCGCAAATGGCAAAAAGACGCTCCGGCTCTCGGCTGTTTTCAATTTCGGCCGCAAGAAACCGTCTTTCGGCGGGGCATCACTAGTCATGCGCTGTTGCCGGCACGAGAATCTGCAACGCGCGGAGGAGACCAAGGTCGGTTCCCACGTCGTTCGCGACGGCTGGACCGAGGGGGTATGCGGAGCGCTCGATCCGGCCTGTTGGCCGGCCATCAGGCGGGCGTCCGTCGTTCAGATCACGTAGCTTACTCAGCGCTCAAACCGAAACGGACGTGCCCGCCGAAGCGATTTCTCCTTCGTACGGACATGACTGATGCCTGACAAACTGAATTCCTCATTTCCCAGCACCGATCCGCAAAGCTGGCTGACCACGCATGGAATAAGCGAGGTCGAGTGCCTCGTGCCCGATGTCAACGGTGTGCTGCGCGGCAAGGCCTTGCCGGCGGCCAAGTTCCTGAAGTCGCTCGAGGACCGTGCGCTCTACCTGCCCAGCAGCGCTTTCCTGGTCGCGATGGACGGCCGCTATTCCGGCTCCATCGATGAAGGGTTCGCCTATCAGGACCCCGACATGCGCATGGTGCCCGACCTGTCGACGCTCAGCGTTGCGTCGGGCGGCGGAGCCGGCAAGGCCTATGTCTTTGCCGATACGTTTCACATGGACGGCCGGCCGTGGATGGCTTCGCCGCGCCATGTGCTGAGGGCCGTGCTCGATCTTTACCGCCGGCGCGGCTGGCACGCCGTGATGGCGCCGGAGCTCGAATTCTACCTCACGGCGCCAAATCCCGATCCGGATCGGCCGCTGACCGCGCCAGTCGGGCGCAACGGACGGCCGGAAAGCGTGCAGCATCCCTATGACATGCAGGCGCTGGAGGAGTTCGAAGCGGTGACGCGTCACCTTTATGACCACGCCGCGGCCGCCGGCCTGCCCCTCGACACGCTGATCCACGAATCCGGCACGGCGCAGCTCGAGATCAACTTCCTCCATGGCGACCCGCTGGCGCTGGCCGACAAGGTGCTGTTGTTCAAGCGCATGGCCAGGCAGGCGGCGCAGGCGAGCGGTATGCACGCCACCTTCATGGCGAAGCCGATCGCGACGCAGGCCGGCAGCTCGATGCATCTTCACATGTCCATCCTCGACGAGCGCGGCGAGCCCCTGTTTGCCGGCAAAGACGGCGAGGACACAGAAATGTTCGCGCACTTCATCGGGGGCCTGCAGAAATACGTGCCTGAAATCATGCCGCTGTTTGCACCGAACGTGAACTCGTATCGCCGCATCCGGCCGGGCCACAGCGCGCCGGCCAATATTGAATGGTCGCATGATAACCGCTCCTGCGGCTTGCGGGTGCCAATGGGCGGGCGCGCCGCGCGGCGGGTGGAGAACCGGCTGCCCGGCGCCGACGCCAATCCCTACCTCGCCATGGCCGGCTCGCTCCTCGCCGGATATCTCGGCGTCGAGGAGAAGCTGGCCCGCTCGCCGGAGGCCTTGGGCAACGCCTATCGCAGCCAGAGCACGCTGCCCAAGACCATGGAGGAAGCGCTCGACCGTTTCGCCGCCTGCGAGCCGGTGCGGGTGCTGCTCGGGGAGGATTTCTGCCAAACCTATCTGCGCGTGAAAAGCGTAGAGCTCGACCTGTTCCAGACCGTGGTGACGTCGTGGGAACGCGACCATCTGCTGCTCAAAGTGTGACCATGGCTTCGACGGGTTTCAATTCCGGTCTTGATATCGGCAAATCCTATTATGTGGCGACTGCCAATCCGGCGCCGGACCATCCGGCGCTTACCGGCGATGCAGAAGCCGACCTGGTGGTCGTCGGTGGCGGCTGCACCGGGCTTTCGGCGGCGCTCCATGCGGCCGAACGCGGCCTTAAAGTGGTGCTGCTCGAAGGCGGCAAGATCGGCTGGGGTGCCTCTGGGCGCAATGGCGGCCAGATAATCCCCGGTCTGCGCAAGGGCGCCAAGGAGCTGGTCAGAGCGTTCGGGCCGGAGCGGGCGAAGGCGCTGTTCGACCTCGCCTTCGAGGCGCGAGGCTTGGTGCTCGACATTATCGAGCGCCACGGCATCGAGTGCGACTTGCGGCTGACCGGCCATCTGGTCGGCGCGGTCAACGGCTCCGACATGCGCGAATTCGAGGAGGAGGCCGAGTGCCTCGCCAAGGTGATGGACTTCCCGCATGTCGAGATCCTGTCGGCGGCGGAGGCGCGGCGCATGGTCGATACGCCTTATCTCGGTGCATCCTTCGAGACGCTCGGCGGCCACATGCATCCGCTGAACTACACGCTGGGGCTCGCCGGGGCCGCTTCTGCCGCTGGCGTCACCATCCACGAGAACTCGGTCGCCGTCCGGCTGGAGCGCGAACCCTTTATCCGGGTGTTCACCGACAAGGGCTCGGTCCGTGCCAGGCATGTGGTGCTGGCCGGCGATGCGCTGCTCAACGGGCTCGAGCCGCGCGTCAACAGCCGCATCATGCCGATCGGCAACTACATCGTCGCCACCGAGCCGTTGGGCGCGCGCAACGTCATCCCGTCCAACGCTGCGGTTTCGGACACGCTTTTCGTGGTCAATTACTACCGCATGTCCGCGGATGGCCGCCTGCTGTTCGGCGGCGGCGAGCGCTATACGCCTTCGCCGCCGGCCGACATTGCCGGCTTCGTGCGGCCGCATATGGAAAAGACCTTTCCGCAGCTTAGGGGGTGCCGGATCGACCATGCCTGGGGCGGGCTCGTGTCTGTGACGACGTCGCGCCTGCCGCATGTCGGGCATTATGGCGAGGTCTATTTCGCGCATGGCTATTCCGGCAAGGGCGTCATCCTGTCGACGCTGTCGGGCAAGCTGCTCGCGGAAGCGATCACCGGCGACGCCTCGCGGCTCGACCTGTTCTCGACGCTGACGCCGCTGCCGTTCCCCGGCGGCACGGCGCTGCGCGGGCCGCTCTATGTGCTCGGCATGCTGTGGTATGCGATGCGCGATCGACTCAGGCGTTGAGCGCCGACTTTCCCGTCGGTGCCAGCGACGAATCCGGCGCGGAACTGCACGTCTTCGGCCGAAAGTCAAATCGTCGGCTCGCTAGGTGTCGCGGTTGGTCAGCGCGATGTGGCAGCAGCCGGAGCCGTGGCCCGGCGTCCAGGTCACGTTGGCGAAGCGCACGCCGGTTGCTTCGAACAGTCCGCGGTCGAAGGCGCCGGCGATGCGGCAGAGCGTGGCAAGCTTTTCCTCGCCGACGCCGGCCTCGATCCAGGCATCCTTCAGCGGGCAGCGCTTCACCTTGAAAGCGATGCGGTCCGGCCTGCGCTCGACGTCGATCGGATACATGCGCCCGCCATCCGGGCTGACGGAAAGGAACGCCTCGCCGATCGCCAGCGCATCATTGGGGCCGAAACCGGCGAAAGCGGCCGCTGCAACTTCCCGGCCTCGCTTTTCGATGGTGCGGATCATTAATGCTTCGGCCTTCTCGGCGCCAAGCTCGGCGGTCAACTCATCGAGGAAGAGGCGATAGAGATCGCCCCGGTAGCGAAAGGCGGAGTCGAGCTCGCGCGACAGTTTTTCGGCAATGGCTGCGTCGGAGTCGGTCATGGTGTTTTGATCCTATTCAGCCTCGGGGTTGCCGCCACCAGCGCCTTGCCGACCGCCGATTGCGGGCTGGCGATGACGGTGCGGGCGTCGCCGCTCTCGGCGACCCGGCCGGCATCGAGGAGAACGATGCGATGCGCGAGGGCGCGGATTACGCCGAGATCATGCGAAATGAAGAGATAGGCGATCCGTTCCTGTCTTTGCAGGTCGAGCAGCAATTCCAGGATCTGTCCGCGCACCGAAACGTCGAGCGCCGAGACCGCCTCGTCGAGGACGATCAGCGACGGTCGGGTGGCGATGGCGCGGGCGATCGCTACCCGCTGGCGCTGGCCGCCGGAAATCTCGTGGATCGCGCGCGCGGCAAGGCCGGCATCGAGGCCGACCCGCTCCAGGAGGGCTGCGATGCGGCGCGGGCGCTCCGAGCGCGAGGCGATGCCGTGGATGCGCAACGGGTCGTCCAGCGCACGCGCCACGGTGGAGCGCTGGTTAAAGGCGGCGAGCGGATCCTGGAAGACCATCTGGAGGCGGGCACGGCGGGCGCGCAACGCGGCGCCCGACAAGTTAAGGAAGTCTGTGCCCTCGAATTGGATGCGCCCGGCGTCGGGCTCGAGCAGGCGCAGCACCAGCCGCGCAACGGTCGACTTGCCACTGCCGGACGGACCGGCGAGGGCCAGCGTTTCAGCCGGGCCGATCTCAAACGAGACATCGTCGACGGCCGCAAAGGGTTTGCCGCCGCGGCGATAGCGCTTGGAAAGATTGGAGACGGCGAGCACGGTCATGCCGGGGCGCCTTGCCGGTCAAGAAGCGGCCTGGCGTCGAGACCGAGATGGGCATCGAGCAGCGTGCGGGTATAGGCATGGCGCGGCGCGTTAAGGATCTGGTCCGTGTCGCCCAATTCGACCAACTCGCCATGACGCAGCACCGCGATGCGTTCGGCGAGCGTGGCGGCGAGCGCGATGTCGTGGCTGATGAAGGCGAGCGTCAGGCCGTCCTCGTTGACCAACCCGCGGATCAGGGAAACGATCTCGGCCTGGACGATGGTGTCGAGCGCGCTGGTCGCCTCGTCGGCAATCAGCAGTTTCGGGGCGGCGGCGATGGCCGCTGCGATTGCAACGCGCTGCTTCTGGCCGCCGGACAGCTGGTGCGGATAGGCGCGCAAGATGGCTTCGGAGTCGGGCAGGCGGACGCGCTCGAGCAGGGTTTTGGCTTTGGCATAGGCCTCGCGCCAGTTGAGGTTGAGATGCGTGCGTGCGACCTCGGCGATTTGCTTGCCGACCGGCATCACCGGGTCGAGGCTGAAGGAGGGGTCCTGGAAGACGAAGCCGATGTCGCGGCCACCAATGGGCTGAAAATGCGGAGGCTGGCGATCCTGCGCACCCCCCTCTATCCCGCCGGACGACTGGACGGAGGGGGGTGTGAGGGAATGAGACGATCGAGGTTTCTGCCACTCGATCGAACCTCCAACCTCGGCCGCTTCCGCCAACAATCCCGCAACCGCCAGCGCCAGCGTGCTCTTGCCCGAGCCGCTCTCACCGATGATCGCAAGGCGTTCCCCGGCTTCCACATCAAGGCTGATGCCCTTCAGCGCCGTTACCTCGACGCCGTCGCGCCGATATCGCACGGTCAGATCGCGGATCGAAAGCAGCGCAGTCACGACAGGCTCCTGCGTACCGCGGTGCTTTCCACCACGCCCTCGCCGGCGAGGTAAACGCCGAGAACGGTCAGCACCAGCGCGATACCGGGAACGATCGACAGAAAAGGCGCGGTGCGCAAGACAGTGCGGCCTTCGGCGATCATGCCGCCCCAGGTGACGCGGTTGGGATCACCGAGGCCGAGGAAGGAAAGCGCTGCTTCGGTGAGGATGGCGGCCGCGACGATCACCGAGGAAAGCGCCAGCACCGGCGGCAGCGCATTGGGCAGCACCTCGCGAAAGGCAATCTCGAGCGGATGCATGCCGATGACGCGAGCGCCGGCGACATAGTCACGCTCGCGGATCGACAGCACTTCCGCGCGCGCCACCCGCGCCGGCCCGGTCCAGGCGCCGAGCGCGATGGCCGCGATCACCGCACCAAGCGAGGGGCCGACGATGCTGACGAACGCCAGCGCCAGCAAAAAACTCGGCACGGTCTGGAAGGCGTCGGTGATGCGCATCAGCACCTCGTCGATCAAGCCGCCGGCGAAACCGGCCAGCGTGCCCACCACCGCGCCGACCAGAAGCGCAGCTGCGGCCGCCGCTAGTCCAACCGCCAGCGAGGTGCGCGCGCCGTGGAAAAGTTCGGCCAGCACGTCGCGGCCGAGCCGGTCGGTGCCGAGCGGCAGCGACCAATTTTGCAACGGCGGCAGCAAGGCCGGGCCGGCGATCGCTTGCGGGTCGCCCGGAAAGAGCAGCGGCGCTGCCAGCGCGATCGCGACGAGCAAGGCGAGGATGAGTGCGCCGGCGATCGCTTCCGGCGTCTGGAAAAAGCGATGCAGCCTCTTCATGCGACCGCCTCGCCGGCACCGACGCGCGGATCGAGGAAGGCGTAGGCGAGATCGACCAGGAGGTTGATGACGATAACGAGCACGGCGCTCACCAAAATGATGCCGAGCAGCAGCGGCGTGTCGCGTCCGGCGACGGCTTCCTGCGCCAGCCGGCCGAGGCCGGGGACGGCAAAGACGCTTTCGATGACAACGCTGCCGCCCAGCATCTGCGCCGATTGCAAGCCGAGCATGGTGACCAGCGGCAGCAGCGCGTTGCGGGCGACATGCGCAAGCACGATGCGCCGGCGCGGCAAGCCCCTGGCACGGGCGGCAAGCACGAAATCCTGCCGCCAGGCTTCCGCCATGCCGGCGCGCATCATGCGCAGATAGAGCGCGAGATAGATGAAGCCGAGCGCCGAGACCGGCAGCACAAGATGGGTGGCGATGTCGCCGGCCCGCGCCACCCCGGTCTTGGCCGATGCGATGGTCTCGATGCCGCCGATCGGCAGCCAGCGCAGGTCGACGGCAAAGACGACGATCAGCACAAGGCCGAGCCAGAACCCCGGCACGGCGTAGAGCGCCAGCGAGCCGATCGACAGGAAGCGGTCGCGAAAGCTTCCGGGACGCGCGCCGGCATAGATGCCGAGCGCCGAGCCGAGGCCGAAGGAGAGCGCGGTTGCGCTGCCCATCAGGATGAGCGTGGTCGGCAGGCGTTCGAGGATGACGTCGCGGATCGGCCGCGAGAACGTGACGGACTGGCCAAGGTCGAGGTGCAAGAGCGCCCAGAGATAGTTGGCGAGCCGGGTCAGTTCCGACTGGTCGAGGCCCCAGCGGTGGCGCAGCAATTCGATCATGCCGGCATCGCCGCCGGTCGAGACGATATAGGCGTCGACCGCGTCGCCGGGGGCAGCTTCGAGCAGCAGGAAGCTGCCGATGACGACGATCAGCAGCACGAAGACGCTGCCGACGAGACGGCGGCGCAGGAGGGTGAGGGCTCGGGTCATGGCGACGCCATATCAGGGCCAACCCTTGGATGCCGCGTCCGGCAGGACAGAGGGGGGGCGCGACGGAACTCTCATTCTCAAAGCTCAGCACCCAGGCAGGCAATCCGCAAGTGCGGATCAACCCGCCAAAAAGGTGTCCGCCCAGTTCGATACCGCCCAGCGCGGGTTGTTGGCGATGTTGCCGACAGTGTCGCGGGCGACGGAAATGAAGCTCCACTCGGCGACGTTGATCAGCGGCAGGTCGGCCGCCACCATTTTCTGGAATTCCTTGTAGAGCTCGGTGCGGGCGGATGTGTCGAGCGTCTCTGACGCTTTGGCGATCAGCGCATCCAGGTCGGCGTTCTTGTAGCCGCCCTGGTTGGAGAAGGGCACGCCGTCGGGGATGCCGCTCTGCACCAGGATGGTGGTCGAGATCGCCGGGTCGCCGCGGAACACCGGCGGGCCGACGGCGAGGTCGAAGGCGTGGTCGGTATAGACCGCTTTCATATGGGCGGCCGAGTCGTTGTTGACGATTTGGGCGTCGATGCCGATTAGGGCCAGCGCCTGGCGCAGGTAATCGCCGAACTGCTTGGTCTCATTGAAATACGGCGCCGGCAGCAGCTTCAGTGCAAAGCGCTTGCCGTCGTCGGCCCGTTTGTAGCCGGCCTCGTCGAGCAGCTCGTTGGCCTTGGCGACGTCGAAGGGGTAGATCGGGACGTCAGCAGTGTAGAATTGCGGATCGTTCTTCGGCACCGGACCGGTTGCGGTCGCGGCGTAGCCGAGGAAAATTGTCTTGACGACGAAATCCTTGTCGATGGCATGCGCGATCGCCTGCCGCACTTTCAGGTCCGCCAGTTCCTTGCGGCGATGGTTGATCTCGACGACGAGCTGGTAGGTCAGCCCCTCATAGCCCTTGGTGATGACCTTCAGGCCCGGCACCTTTGAGATGCGGTCGAGGTCGGCGAGCGGCACGGCGGAGAAGGCGGCGAGCTGGATTTCTTCCGCCTCGAGCGCCGCAGCCGCAGAGGTTCGGTCGGGCAGCACCTGGTAGACGATCTCGTCGAGATAGGGCTCGTCCTTGTCCCAATAGGCATCGTTCCGCGCAAGCCGATAGTACTGGCCGGCCTTGTATTCGGCGAATTTGAACGGGCCGGTGCCGACCGGAGCGTTGTTGGCCGGGTTGTCCTCGATCTTGCCCACCTCATAGACGTGCTTCGGCACGACGCTGCTCAATGCCGGCAGCGCGTTGCGGATCAGCTGGAACGGCGTCGGCTTGGCGAATTTGAACACGGCCGTCAGCTTGTCGGGCGTGTCGACGGCTTCAAGGTCCTTGAACACCGTGCGGCCGAGATTCTGCAGAGGCTTCCAGACCTGCAGCGCGGAGAAGGCGACGTCGGCGGAGGTGAAGGGCTTGCCGTCATGCCATTTGACGCCGTCGCGCAACTTGAAGGTCACCGACCGGCCGTCGGCCGAGCCTTCCCAGGAAAGCGCAAGGCGCGGCTGAAGCCCGTCCTTGCCGTCGAAGGAGGCCTCGGCCAGCGTCTCGACCACCTTGCTGGAGATGAAGAAGACGCCGTTGGAAGCGACAATAGCCGGATTGAGGTTGCGCGGCTCGGAGTCGGCGGCCACGATCAACCTGCCGCCCTTCTTCGGCGTCTGCGCCCGGCCGATGGCCGGCAACGCGGTCGAGGCCAGAAGCAGTGCCGAGCCAGCCAGCAGGCCGCGGCGTGAAATCGGCAATCCGGACATCCTCAAGCTCCCCTCTTCACCCGCGACCGGCGCGGGCAACCTCAAAATCAGCGGGATTATGGCCCTTGGCAAAGGTTTCGCCAGAGACGGATTTGGCGCATGCTGGCTTGGCTCTGAAATTTTCGTCCGCTGGACCAGTTATATTCGGTCTGCGGTCGCGACTATCTGGTAGGACCAGAATAAGCCGTACGCGGCCTCAAGCCAAGTAGGAGAGGGCGGGATCAGCCGGATGCTGTCAATTCTGGCTGGACCAAAACGGTCAAGATGGTGCAGATTTGGTCGCAAACGGCAGTTTCATCATGTTTGACTGCTTGAGCGGCCGAGGAAATCAGGGAGGGAAAGATGAACATCGCTCCGGGCAAAACCGAGGCCAGCGGCATCCCGTTCGACCAGGCTCGGGTGGACCGGCTGATGGAGGAGGCCGGCATCGATGTGCTTTTCGCCACCTCCAAGCACAACACGCAATATCTGCTGGGCGGCTACAAGTTCATCTTTTTCGCGGCGATGGACGCCATCGGCCATAGCCGCTACCTGCCGATCGTCCTCTATGAAAAAGGCGGGCCGGAGCATGCGGCCTATATCGGCAACAAGATGGAAGGCGGCGAGCACGAGAACCATCCGTTCTGGACACCGACATTGCATGCGGCCTGCTGGGGCACGCTCGACGCCGCCAACCTTGCCGTCGAGCATCTGCAGAAGATCGGCAAGCAAGCTGCTCGCATAGGCATCGAGCCTGCTTTCCTGCCGTCGGACGCTTACTCGCTGATCCGCAAGGCACTGCCGGACGCGAAGCTGATCGATGCCACCGGCATGCTGGCGCGCATGCGCGCCATCAAGACCGAGGCCGAACTGGAGAAGCTGCGCACCGCCTCGGAACTAATCACCGATTCGATGCTGGCGACCATCGCCTGGGCGCGCGAGGGCACGACCAAGACCGACATCATCGAGCAGTTACGGCGCGAGGAGACCAATCGCGGCGCGCATTTCGAATATTGTCTGCTGACACTGGGTGCCAGCCACAACCGTGCTGCGTCGAGCCAGGCGTGGAAGCAGGGCGAGGTGCTGTCGATCGATTCCGGCGGCAACTATCACGGCTATATCGGCGACCTCTGCCGCATGGGTATTCTTGGCGAGCCGGATGCCGAGCTCGAGGATCTGCTGTCCGAAGTCGAGTCGGTTCAGCAGGCCGCGTTCTCCAAGGTCAAAGCCGGCACGCTCGGCGGCGACATGATCGCGCATGCCGAGAGCGTGCTGAAAGCCTCCAAGGTCGCGGCCTTCACGGATTTCTTCGCCCACGGTATGGGGCTGATCACGCATGAAGCGCCGTTTTTGATGACCAACCATCCGGTCACCTATGAAGGCACCTATGCGGCCAAGCCGCTGGAAAAGAACATGGTGCTTTCGGTCGAGACCACCATGCTCCACCCGACGCGCGGCTTCATCAAGCTCGAGGATACCGTGGCGGTGACCGACACAGGCTATGCGATGTTCGGCGATCGCGGGCGTGGGTGGAACAGGGGCGGGGTCGCCTAGAGCGCGCTCGGGAAACCAATCACTTCGAATGACCGAGTTCAAACCTCGGGGCGGCTTCTGCGGATTGATGGGAAACAAGCTTCGTCGTGCGCGCCCGCCGTCCTGGGTGTATCTTGCTGACTTGAGTTGTGGCCCGGCGCCTCCTACCAGACCGATTACGTCGGGCCGGTAGCAGGAGGAAGTTATGGCAGACGTAACATCAAGAAATCAGAACTCCGAGCTCATTCGGCGGGGTTACGCCGCCTTCAACTCCGGAGACATGGACACGCTTGCGCAAATCATCGACGAGAAATGCACGTGGCATAGCCCGGGAAGGAATCCGATCGCCGGGGACTACAAAGGCCGTGAGGCGACTTTTGCCCAGTTCGGCCGTTATGGCGGGCAAACCCTTGGCACCTTCAGGGCGAATCTTCTGCATGTCATGGAAAGTGAGGACGGACGTGTGGTCGGCGTCCATCGCAATACCGGGGAACGCAACGGCAAACAGCTTGATGTGCTCTGTTGCATCGTCTTCGACATCAGGGCCGGCAAGGTAGTCGATGGCCGGGAACACTTCTACGACCTCTACGCCTGGGATGCATTCTGGGCTTAGCCTGGAGGTGCTATTCGCGTCAACTCGCACGAGACTGTTCGCGATGTCTCCGCACACCTGTTCGCTGGGCCCCCGTACATACCTGGAGAGGTGATTGCGAAGCAAACCGGTGGGCGAATAACGCCCGCAAGCGATTTGCCATCAATTGCTTGCCTCTCGCGGCAGCAGCTTGAAATCCGGCAGGTCACGCAGCGCTAGCTCGGGGCCGGCCGGCGAATAGACGACGAAAAGCTGCATCGGCTGATCGCCCGTGTTGAGCGTCGAGTGGAAGCGGCTTTCCGGCACATAGACGGTGCAGCCGGGACCGACCTTGGCGACCACCGGATTGCCCTTCTCGTCCTCGACCATCTGTTCGCCATGGCCGGAAATCACGAAGATGATCTCCTCCGCGCCTGGGTGGTTGTGGCGGGTGTGCCCCTTGCCGGGCGGCAGGTCGACGACGCCGCCGGAGAAGCGCTCCGCGCCGTTCACTTCCGGCGCGACCGTGAGGGCCAGCTTGCCCCAGTCGAAGCCGAAGGCGCTGACCTCCTTCGGATAAACGAACACCTTGCTCTTGTCGGCCATTGCCTCATCCCTTGCTAGTTGCTGGCATTTTCGCTTTGCCGATTGCCGCTGCCTTGAAATCCGCCGTCTGCCTGGCGATCGCCGCCTCGGCCGGCAGCCGTTCCATCGAGCTTGCGCCGTAGAAGCCGTGCAGTCCTTCGCAGCGCTCGAGGATGTAGCGCGCATCATGGGGCATGGAGATCGGCCCGCCATGGCAAAGCAGGATGACGTCCTTGCGCACCGAGCGCGCGGCGTCGGCAATCGCATCGATCTCCTCGACGCAGGCATCCAGCGACTTCGCCGAGGTCGCGCCGATCGAGCCGCCTGTGGTCACGCCCATATGGGCTACGACCACGTCGGCGCCCGCCTTGGTCATGGCGCGCGCCTCGTCGGGGTTGAAGACGTAAGGCGTGGTGAGCAGGTCGAGCTTGTGCGCCTCGGCGATCATGTCGACCTCGAGGCTAAAACCCATGCCGGTCTCCTCGAAACTCTGCCGCATGGTGCCGTCGAAGAGGCCGATGGTCGGAAAATTCTGCACGCCGGAAAAGCCCATCGTCTTCAGTTCGGCGAGAAACAGCGGCATGATGACGAAGGGGTCGGTTCCGTTGACGCCGGCCAGCACCGGCGTCTTCTTTACCACCGGCAGCACCTCATAGGCCATTTCCTTGACGATCTCGTTGGCATTGCCATAGGCGAGCAGGCCGGCGGCCGAGCCGCGCCCGGCCATGCGGTAACGGCCGGAATTGTAGATGATGATGAGATCGATGCCGCCGGCTTCCTCGGCCTTGGCCGACAGGCCGGTACCGGCACCGCCGCCGACGATCGGAACGCCATCGGCGATCATCTTGCGGAACCTTTCCAGAATGGTTTTGCGCGGGATGGCGGCCATGTTTGTCGGATCTCACTTCTTGGCGATGTCGAGGAAAGCCTCGGCCGCGGCCTTGGCGAATGCAGGATCGTTGATGTGCAGCGGCAGGCGCGTCACGATACGGTTCCCGGTCGGCTTGATGGTGTGCTCGATGGCTTCGAACAGCGCCGCATCGGCTTGCGGATCGAAGAAGGCGCCGCCTTCGACATCGAGCGCCGACACGCCTTTTTCCGGGATCAGGAAGCGCACCGGGCCGTCGCAACGGGCGAGGCGGCCGCCGATCCATTCGCCGATCCGGCGGCTCTCCTCGGCGGTAGTGCGCATCAGCGTGACATTCGGATTATGCTCATAGAACAGCCGCCCGCGATATTTGTCGGGGATAGTCGGCGGCGCCCAGAAGTTCACCATGTCGAGCGCGCCGACCGAGCCGACATAGGGCAGTTTCGTGCGAGCAATGGCGCCGAAGCGATCCTCCGTCGCCGGCAGCACGCCGTTGAACAGCAAATCGCAGACCTCGGTTGTGGTGATATCAAGGACGCCGGCGAGCAGGCCGCTATCGGCAAGCTTCTCCATCGAGCGGCCACCTGTGCCGGTCGCATGGAAGACCATGCAGTCATAGTCGGCGCACAAGCGCTCGACGATTGCCGTGACACAGGGCGTGGTGACGCCAAACATGGTCAAGCCGAGCGCCGGCTTGCCGGCAGTTGACGGGGCCGGCCTCGCCGCCATGCCGGCGATCGCCTGGGCGGCGTTGTGCAGGACGACGCGCGACAGACGATTGAGGCCGGCCATGTCGGTTACCGACGGCATCATGACGATGTCGGAGACATCGACGTAAGGCGCGGTATCGCCGGAGGCCAGCGTCGAGACCATGATCTTCGGTAGACCGAGCGGTAGGGCGCGCATGCCGGCGGTGACAATCGATGTGCCGCCGCCGCCGCCAATGCCGATCACGCCGGCGACGTCGTCGCGCGATTGGATGAAGCGGATAAAGGCGACACCCATGCCGGCAACGGCGAGTCCGCGGTCGTCAGTGCCGAGCACGCCGCCGGCTCCATCGGGATGATGCGCGGCGACCTCGCTTGCCGCGACATCCACCGGGACGGTCGCGCCGCGTGTGCCGATATCGACGCGGACGACCGAGCCGCCGCCGACGGCGACGGCGTCGGCCAGGAAGGCAAGCTCCTCACCCTTGGTGTCGGCGGTGCCGACCACATAGATACGCTTCATTCGCCTTTCCCCGTCGTCTCCTCGGTTAGCCGGCCTGCTCGGCGGTGCGGCCTGCCGCTTCGGGCCTGGCGCTTGGTCCGGCCATTGCAATTTTTTGAGACGCGCGTATCGTATTGATATGGATGTCTCACGTCAACAAGCCGCTTCCGATGACGCCGAGCAGCTGAGAGCCGGGAAGGGGGCCCGCGCCCGTACCAGGCGGCTGATGCTGGAAACGGCGACGCGGCTGATGCAGTCCGGCGTGACGCCTTCGGTCAGCGAGGTTGCAGAGGCTGCGGAAGTGTCGCGCGCGACCGCCTATCGCTACTTTCCGAGCCAGGCCGCGCTGGTGCAGGCGGTCGTCGACGAGGGGCTCGGACCGATCCTGACCTGGAAATCGAATTCGAAAGATCCGGAACAGCGGGTTGCCGAACTCTTCGCCTCCGCCATGCCGCGCATCGAGGCTTTCGAGGCGACGTTCAAGGCGGCGCTCAAGCTTTCGCTCGACCAGTGGGCGAGACGGCAGGCTGGCACGCTAGGCGCCGAACCGGCTTTCAAGCGCGGCCATCGGATCGACCTCCTGAAGGACGCGATCGCTCCGCTCAAGGGTCAGCTCAAGCCGCGCCAGTTCAAGCGTCTTGCCCAGGCGCTGTCGATGATGTTCGGTGTCGAAGTGCTGATCGTGCTGAAGGATATGTGGGGGCTGGACAGCCGTGACATGATGGCGGTCGCCGAGTGGGCGGCGGGCGCGCTGGTGCGCGCGGCGGTGGCGGAATCAGGAGCGAAGGCGACTGGAGGTTCGGCATCAGCTGAAATAGACATGTCCTGAATCTGGTTCGACCAGATTGGAGAGGATACCAACAACAATGACTGCAATACATCGCTGGAGACAAGGTCTCCGCATATCAAGGAGTACGAAAAATTATAGAAAACAGAGGGATATCGCTTTGAGCGGCTTGTGGAACCGTTTTGGACTGCACAAGAAAGAACTTGACGTCCCTCTTGAATTGGTAATACCAGATCAGGACGCGTAAAGCGGAGCGAAGGTGAAGGTTGCGATCGATTTTCCGGCCGGGCGAGGAGGCCCGAAACCGGAAAGTGCCGTCACGGGAGGAACTGCCAGGGCCGACCGCAATGCCGGCCCGCATGACAAGGTAGAAGGCGCACAAGGGAGGAAAACTATGCGCAAGATAGTGACCAGCGTGATCGCTGGTATCGGGCTGGCGCTTGCCTGCGGGACATCCGTCCGCGCGCAAGACAAGGAACTCACCATCTTCTGGGCGGAATGGGATCCGGCGAACTATCTGCAGGAACTCGTCAACGACTACACGGCCGAGACGGGCGTGAAAGTCACGGTGCAGACCACGCCGTGGCCTGATTTCCAGACCAAGGCCTTCACCGAGTTCAACGCGCATGGCGACGCCTACGACATGGTGGTCGGCGACTCGCAATGGCTGGGCGCCGGCTCGACGCAGGGCCACTATGTGGACCTGACCGACTTCTTCAACAAGCATAAGCTTGGCGATGTGATGGCGCCCGCCACCATTAAATATTATGCCGAGTACCCGGGCGGTTCCGGCAAGTACTGGGCGATCCCGCTGGAAGGCGATGCGATCGGCTGGTCTTACCGCAAGGACTGGTTCGAGGACCCGAAGGAGAAGGAAGCCTTCAAGGCGAAGTACGGCTACGACCTCGATGTTCCGAAGACCTACGCGCAGCTGCGCGACATCGCCGAGTTCTTCCATCGTCCGGACCAGAAGCGCTACGGCGTCGCGATCTACACCGACAACTCGTATGACGCGATGGCGATGGGCGTCGAAAGCGCGATCTTCAGCTATGGCGGCGATCTCGGCGACTACGCGACCTACAAGGTCGACGGCATCACCAATTCCAAGGAGGCCGTCGCCGGCCTCGAAATGTACAAGGAACTCTACAAGTTCACGCCTCCCGGCTGGGGCAAGACGTTCTTCGTGGAGGACAACCAAGCCATCACCGGCGGGCTCGCCGCGATGAGCATGAACTTCTTCGCCTTCTTCCCGCCGCTGGTGAACAAAGCCACCAACCCCTATGCCGACGTGACCGGCTTCTTCGCCAACCCGGCCGGTCCGGACGGCAAGCGCTTCGCCGCTCTCGGCGGCCAGGGCATCTCCGTCGTCTCGTACTCGAAGAACAAGGACGAGGCGATGAAATTCCTTGAGTGGTTCATCAAGGACGAGACCCAGAAGAAGTGGGCCGAGCTCGGCGGCTATACCTGCAGCCAGGCCGTGCTGAAGTCGGAGGCCTTCCAGAACGCTACGCCGTATAACAAGGCCTTCTACGACACGATGTTCATGGTCAAGGACTTCTGGGCAACGCCTGAATATGCCGAAGTGCTCGATCAGCTGAACCAGAACATCTATCCGTTCGTGGTCGGCGGCAAGGGCACCGCCCAGGAAGCGCTCGACAAGACCGCCGCCGACTGGAAGGCGACGTTCACCAAATACAACCGCTACAAGTAGGCGTCACAGTCAGAATGCCGGAGGAGGGTTTCCCCTCCGGCATTCCTGTTTTCAGGGAGAACGACCGTTGGCTTCGGTAGCCCTTACCAATCTTGATCCAGCATCCAGGGCCGCCGCGCGAGGCTGGTCGGATCTGACCATCCGCAACATGTTCATCATCCCGACGCTGGTTTTCCTCATCGTCTTCAACATTTTTCCGCTGATCTATTCGCTCGGCTATTCCTTCACCAACTTCGCCGCGAACCGCAGCGAGCCCTGGCAATTCGTCGGCCTGCAGAATTACCGCGAGCTGCTCAGCGACGATCACATCTGGTCGAACTTCGTCATCACCGCGAAATATGTGATCTTGTCGGTGGCCGGGCAGATGATCGTAGGCTTCGGCCTCGCGCTTCTGCTCAACCGCAGCTTTCCGATGAAGGGCCTGATCACGACCTTGCTGTTGCTGCCGATGATGATGTCGGCGGCGGTCGTCGGCCTGTTCTGGCAGCTGCTCTACAGCCCGTCCTGGGGACCGATCAACTATGTCTTCGGCCTCGGTGACTTCGCCTGGCTCTCCAATCCCGACAGCGCGCTCTACGCCGTCGCGATCACCGACATCTGGATGTGGTCGCCCTTCGTCATGCTGCTGTCGCTCGCCGGCCTGTCGGCGGTGCCGCAGCACCTCTACGAAGCCGCCGCGATCGACCGCGCCAGCTGGTGGTACACCTTCACCCGCATCACGTTGCCGCTGGTCTCGCCGATCCTTTTGATCGCGCTGATCTTCCGCACCATGGAAGCCTTCAAGACCTTCGACATCGCCTACACGATGACGACTCAGCCGACCGCCGAGCTGATCGCGATCCGGCTCTACAAGCAGGCCTTTCAGCAGTGGGACACCGGCAAATCTTGCGCGCTCGCCTACATCGTGCTGATCATGGTGCTGGCCATCACCAACCTCTACGTGAAGTATCTGAACAAGGTGAAGGAGCGCTGAGATGGCCGCCGTCCGCACTTCTTCCGAGGTCGCGCTCAACCGTGTCGCCATCGCCGCGGTGCTGATCGCCACGCTGGTCTTCCTCGCGCCGATCTACTGGATCGCCTCGACGGCATTCAAGCCGAAGGAACTTGCCGTCAGCGTGCCGCCAACCGTGCTGTTCGAGCCCGAGGTGACGCCGTTCGTGCGGCTCTTCACCAAGCGCGTGCAGATGCAGAAGACCGTCGACCCGCAAGTCTACGAAGCCGCGCCCTGGTGGGAAAAGCGCATCTACGACGGCGGCGAGCGGGTACTGAAGGTCGGCAAGGACGTGCAGCTTTCGCAATATCCCGACCGGTTCATGAACAGCCTGATCGTGGCGGTGGTCAGCACCGTTCTCGCCGTCGGCATGGGAACCTTCACCGCCTACGGCTTCTCGCGCTTCAAGATCGCCGGCGAGGCGGACCTTCTGTTCTTCATCCTGTCGACGCGCATGCTGCCGCCGGTGGTCGTCGCCATCCCGATGTTCCTGATGTACCGGGCAGTTGGCCTCAACGACTCCCATATCGGCCTGATCATCCTCTACGTCGCCTTCAACCTGTCCTTCTCGGTCTGGCTGATGAAGGGCTTCATGGATGAGATCCCGAAAGAATATGAGGAGGCAGCACTTGTCGACGGCTATACGCGCATGCAGGCCTTCTTCAAGATCGTTCTGCCCGAGGCCGCAACCGGCATCGCCGCCACCGCCGTGTTCTGCTTCATCACCGCCTGGAACGAGTACGCTTTCGCGCTGATCATGACCAACCGGCGCGCCCAGACGGCGCCGCCCTTCATCCCGTCGCAGATCGGCTCCGGCCTGCCGGACTGGACCACGATCGCGGCGGGCACGTTCCTGTTCCTGCTGCCGGTTGCGATCTTCACCTTCCTGCTGCGCAACCACCTGCTTCGCGGCGTGACTTTCGGAGCGATCCGCAAATGAGTTTTCGCGCCGTCAACGAGAAGTACCTTTTGCCGGCATCGCAGATCCTCATGGTGCTCGGCATCGTCGCGCTCTGCCAGCCATGGAGCCTCAGCCTGCATTCCTATGGGGTGACGATCATCCTGATCGGGCTGATCGGCTTCAACATCACGTCGAAAATCGCACCGGAGCAGAGAGAGGAAACCGGCGCCGTGACGCATGAGGGGGCCGGGCAGTGACGCAGATCGAACTTCGCGGCATCGAGAAATTCTTTGGTGCGGTCCAGGTCATCCATAATCTGAACCTCGCCATCGCCGACAACGAGTTCATCGTGCTGCTTGGACAGTCGGGCTGCGGCAAGACGACGACGCTGCGCGCGATTGCCGGGCTCGAGACGATCGATCAGGGCGACATCCTGATCGACGGCAAGGCGGTGCAGCATCTGAAAGCTGCAGACCGCGACATCGCCATGGTGTTCCAGTCCTTCTCGCTCTATCCGCATATGACGGTCTTCGAGAACATCGCCTTTCCGTTGCGGGCCACGCGGATGAGCAGCAGTGAAGTCGACACCTCGGTGCGCGAGATCGCAAGGGTGTTGCGGATCACCGACCTGCTCGACAAGCGACCGTCTGCGCTTTCGGGCGGCGACATGCAACGCGTGGCGATCGGCCGCGCGCTGGTGCGGCGGCCGAAGGCGATGCTGATGGATGAGCCGATCGGCGCCCTGGACGCCAAGCTGCGCGAGGAAATGCGGGCCGAGATCAAGCGGCTGCACATCAAGCAGGGATCGACCACGATCTATGTCACCCACGACCAGATCGAGGCGATGAGTCTGGCCGACCGCATCGTCATCATGCATGAGGGCTTCATCCAGCAGGTCGGCACGCCGGACGAGGTCTACTCGCATCCGGCAAACCTGTTCGTGGCGCAATTCGTCGGCAGCCCGGTGATGAACATCGCCGAGGCGAGCGTCGCCGATCTGGCCGGCGCGGCCTCCGTCACCGTCGGCGGTGCGCCGGCGGGTTTCGAGTTCCCGCGCGAGCTCCTGTCCAGGCTGAACGGGCATTCCAATGGTGGCTTGACGCTCGGCATCCGTCCGGAAGGCGTGCTCGTCCGGCATGATGCCGCTCCCGGCTACGTGCCGGTCGAAGCGCAGATCATCGAGCCGCTCGGCTCCTTCGACATTGTCGACCTCAAGGTCGGCTCCAAGATGCTGCGCGCCCGCACCAAGGCAGGCTACGTGTCGGGTCCGGGCGAGAAGGTTCATGCCCGCATCGACCCGGAACAGGCGCATTTCTTCGACACGGCAAGCGGCAAGTCGCTGGGAGTAAGGCTGTAATGGCCCATATCGAACTGAAGAACATCACCAAGAAGTTCGGCGGCCATACCGCGCTGACGGGTCTCAACCTCAATATCGCCGATGGCGAGTTCTTCGTGCTTTTGGGCGAAACCGGCGCCGGCAAGACGACGACGCTCCGGATGATCGCCGGCCTCGAGAAACCGACCGAGGGCCAGGTCTTCATCGACGGCGTCGACGTCGCCGACTGGAGCGCGGCCGAGCGCGACGTGGCCTTGGTGCTGCAGCAATATTCGCTCTATCCGCGCTACACGGTGCGGCAGAATCTCGAGTTTCCGCTGAGGCCAAAGATTCGCCGGCTGCCGGATGCCGAGATCAAGGACCGCGTCGCGCGCGCCGCCCGCACGCTGCGCATCGAGCATCTGCTCGACCGCAAGACCGACCGGCTCTCCGGTGGCGAGATGCAGCGCGTCTCGATCGGCCGCGCGATCGTGCGCAAACCACGCGTGTTCCTGATGGACGAGCCGCTGTCGGCGCTCGACGCCAAGCTACGCGAGGCGCTGCGCACGGAGTTGAAGAACCTGCAGATGCAGCTCGGTGCCACCTTCCTGTTCGTCACCCACGACCAGATCGAAGCGATGTCGATGGGCGACAAGGTCGGCGTCCTGAACCATGGCCGCATCGTTCAGACCGGCACGCCGCAGGAGATCTACAACAATCCCCGCGATACCTATGTCGCAAGCTTCGTCGGCTCGCCGCCGATGAACCTCATCGACGGCACGCTGGTCGACGACCGCGCGGTGATGGCGCCGATGAGTTTCGAATTGCCGGTTGGCGGGGGGGCCAGGGGGCTAAAGACGGGCGGCGCGAGCGACGGTCGCCCGCTCGTCTTCGGCATCCGTCCGGAGGACGTCTATCTGGAAGGCGGCGCGCCGGTCGAGGCTAAGGTCCACGATGTCGAGAACCACGGCGTCGAGAAGATCGTGACGCTGAGGGTCGGCGACACGATGCTGAGAGCCACCGTGCCGGCGAGAACCGCGGTCGAGATCGAGCAGCCGGTCCGCTTTGCCTGGAACGCGGACAAGGTGGTGCTGTTCGATAAGGGCAGCGGGGTCAGCCTGCGGCACGCCGGATAGCGGGCGGACCGGCCGATTGCTATCGGCCCGCACTTACTTCGGCAGATAGGTCTCGTAGGGCGTGTCGTTGATCAGCAGGATCACGCATTCGGTGTCGGACAGGCAGGCATCGTCATGCATCTCGTTGGCTTTCTGGGTCCAGTAGGAGCCCGGCGGCAGCTCGACCTTGGTCGCCTCGCCGCCTTGGATCTGCCAATGCGCCCAGAGCCCCTTGATGACCACGGCGCGATAGTCGGCGGTGTGCGCGTGGACCGGCGCGCGCCAGTTCCCGGGAACTTTGAGCAGCGTGCCGGCCGCGCCCTCGGTCCGCGAGCCCCATAGCGGGCCGAGGCGCTGCGGCTGGTCCGGCGCTTCGACGACATAAGGGATCTTGTCGGCCGTCAGATAGCTGTCTTCAAGGCCGAATGCCTGCCCCGGAGAGATGGTGAGCGCGGCGAGCGCAAGCGCTGCGAGTTGATTAGCCATGAGCGGTTCCTCCTCGGCTCAGCTTAGGCAATCCCTGTCGGTGAAGAATGACGCGTCGTCCAAAAGACTTGGCAATTCCTCCAGCGTGGTAGCGTCCTGAACGCCGGCTGTCAGGATTGCTCGCCGCCGCCATTGCGCAGATGGCTCGGCGCGACACCCATCACCCGCTTGAAGGCGCGGCTGAAGGAAGCTTCCGAATCGTAGCCCAGTTTCGCCGCCACGACAGACACCCGCATGCCGTCGCGGGCGAGCCATTGCCGCGCCTGATGCATGCGCACGCGCAGCACATATTTGGCCGGCGTCTCGCCGACCACGGTGGCGAAGCGCTGCGCGAAGGCGGAGCGAGACGCGCCCATCAATCGGGCCAGGGCCCCGACCGTCCAATCCCGGTCGGGCTGCAGATGAATAGCGGCGAGCACCTTGCCGACGTCAGGATTGCGCACCGCGGCGATCCATCCGGTCGCGTCGCCGCAGCCGTTCTCTACCCAGGAGCGGATGATTGTGGCGGCGAGCACGTCAGCCAGGCGGGCGAGAATGCCGCCCGAGCCGACCCGGTCCATCGTCACCTCGCCAGCCATCGCATCGAGCAGATGCTGGATGCCCGGCGCGTTCGCCATCAGCTTATGCGCCTGCATCAGGTCGGGCATCATGTCGAGCAGCGGATGCGAGCCGTCGAGATTGAAATGCATGCTGCCGCAAAACAGCAAGGTCTTGCAGCCGTCGCAGCCGTTGGAGACGTCATAGATGTTCTCGCAGACCGGCTCGATCGTGTAGCGGCCGATCGGCACGGGCGGAACGCCCGGCGCGCTCGCCAGCACATGCTCATCGCCACGCGGGATCAAGAGCGCGTCGCCGACAGAGAGCTCGATCCATTCCTTGGCCGGTGAGAACAGCCAGCAGCCCTGTTGGCCGATGAAATGGAACCGCGCCGCCTTCTGCGCGGGGAAGGAAACGGCCCACGGTTCGCCCAGCACGCAGCGGCCATAGTCGACGCCGTCGAGCCGCAATCCGCGCAGCATGTCGGTCAGCGGATCGCCGGACGCCGGGAATGTGGTTTTGGACGAATTGTAATTCATTCCGGCGTTTCTAGCATGGAAACTCCAGCCGGTCACTCCCTATGTTGCACTGCAGCGTCGCGCGCCAGGCCTGTAACGGGTGGATCCCGAACTGGCGGTCTTCCAAATGGCGCCGCAAAACAGATCGGAGATTTCCCATGACCGAACCCGCCACAGGCGTCATCGATGCCGCTGTTCTCGATAGAACCGAAGCCGAGGAGCGAAGCGAGCCTGTATGGGGCGCGGTGGTCTCGCTGGCGCTCGGCGTGTTTGGCTTGGTGACCGCCGAATTTCTGCCCGCTAGCCTGCTGACGCGGCTGGCGCAGGATCTCGGCGTCAGCGAAGGCGCCGCCGGCCAGGCCGTGACGGCGACGGCCGTCGTCGGC
Organism: Mesorhizobium sp. AA23; assembly: GCF_001672435.1. Lineage (NCBI taxonomy): Bacteria > Pseudomonadati > Pseudomonadota > Alphaproteobacteria > Hyphomicrobiales > Phyllobacteriaceae > Mesorhizobium > Mesorhizobium sp. AA23. The sequence goes on along the minus strand of NZ_LYTP01000001.1, from coordinate 247,833 downwards.
GCGATCGCAGCACCCACGATGGCCATCGTCACCAAGCGGCTGGACCGCAGGCTGGTCATGTGGCTGCTCACCTTGCTTCTGATCGTCTCCAACCTGCTTGCCGCCTTCGCCTCCTCGCTCACGATGCTGCTTCTGGCCCGCGTGGTGCTGGGCGTCGCGCTCGGCGGCTTCTGGTCGATGTCGGCCGCCATGGCGATGCGACTGGTGCCGATGCGGCTGATGCCGCGCGCAATGTCGATCATCCTGACCGGCGTATCGGTGGCGACCGTCACCGCGGCGCCGGTCGGCGCCTATGTCGGCGACATCTGGGGCTGGCGTACGGCCTTCATGATCGCGGCGGTCGTCGGCGCGCTGACGCTGCTTGTACAGCTTGCCACCATCCCCAGCCTGCCGCCGACGGCCGTGGCGAGCTTTCGCACGCTGATCGAGGTATTGAAGCGGCGGACGATCCGCATCGCCCTGCTGGTCGTGCTGCTCGTCGCCTCGGGACAGTTTGCCGGCTTCACCTATGTGCGGCCATTCCTGGAGACGGTGCCGGTCATGCCGATCGAGACCATCTCGCTGGTTCTGCTCGCCTATGGCATCGGCGGCTTCTTCGGCAATTTCGCCGGCGCTTTCCTGGCCGAGCGCAATCTGAAGCTTGCGGTCGGACTGGCGCCGCTGCTGATCGCGCTGTCGGCGCTTGCCATGCTCACCGTCGGCACTTCACCGGTGATTGCGGCAATCGCAGTTGCGGCATGGGGCTTTGCCTTCGGCGCGGTGCCGGTCGGGCTGCAGACTTGGCTGGTGCGCGCCGCTCCCGACCAGGCCGAGAGCGCCGGCGGCCTGATGGTCGCGACGTTCCAGGTGGCGATCGCGCTGGGCGCAGTCTTCGGCGGCCTGCTGGTCGACCATGCCGGCGTCGCCAGCGCATTCGGCTACGGTGCCATGGCAACGCTGCTCGCAGCGCTGGTGACTTTCGCCGTCGGGCCGAAACAGGCTGAATAACCTTGGACGCCGACAAGCCAGCCGGTACGGCCGGCTTGTCGGCAGGGCGATGCAGTCTGGGCTAAGCCGAGCGGCCGTCGAACTCGAATACCTCGATGGCGGCGTGATCGATGCCGTCGAGGCAATTGATGTTGATGTAGGCGCTGCGCTCGCTGCCTTGACTGACATCCTCGGCGAAGGGATGGATGCCGCAAGTCCGGCAGAAGCGATGCGCGATCAAGCCCTTGCCGAAGGTGTATTTGCCGAGGTCGTCGCCCCAGGCAACCAGGCGCATGCTGGCGTGCGGCACGGCCCAAAGCAGCGCCCCCTTGCGCGCGCAGATCGAGCAGTTGCAGCGCACGGCGCCGCCGAGCTCGCCTGCGACCTCGAAAGCCACCTTGCCGCAGTGGCAACTGCCTTTGTACAGCATCAGTCTCTTTCCTATCGCTGGCAGGTGCAAAGGCACCCTTGCCGGGTTATCCATCCGCTAGCCAAATCGGCTGCCTTAAAAGACGTTGCATCCTTGCGGAGTCCGACATCGACATGCAATCCGTGCGCGACCGTCTCGAAATCATCCTGTCACGTCTTGCCAATCGCGCGGCTGACGAAAAGGTCTACGTCAAGCTCTATGCGCAGGCGGCGCTCGCCGCAGCGGATGCAGCCGACGCGCGGCAAAGAGCCGGCGTCTGCCTCGGGCCGCTCGATGGCGTGGTCGTGTCGATCAAGGATCTGTTCGATGTCGCCGGCGAGCCGACCCGGGCAGGCTCGGCGATGCTCGCCGGTGCTCAGCCCGCCGCGCAGGACGCGGCGATCGTGCGCCGGCTGCGCCAGGCGGGCGCGGTCATCCTCGGCAAGACCAACATGACCGAATTCGCCTTCACCGCGATCGGTGACAACCTGCACTACGGCACGCCGGGCAATGCGGCGGATGCCAGCCTGATCCCGGGCGGTTCTTCATCCGGCGCCGGCGTTGCGGTGGGAGAAGGCAGCAGCCAGATCTCGATCGGTTCGGACACGGGCGGCTCGGTACGCATCCCGGCCTCGCTCAACGGCGTGGTCGGCTTCAAGCCGACGGCCCGGCGCGTGCCTTTGGACGGCGCCTTTCCCTTGTCGGCCACACTGGATTCGATCGGTCCGCTCGCCCGCAGCGTCGCTGATTGCGCGGTTGCCGACGCGATCATGGCGGGGGAGGAGCCAGTTCCCCTCCAGCCGATCCCGCTCGCCGGTCTGCGCATCGGCGTTCCGCGCGGCCGGCTCTTTGATGACACGCAAGCCGACGTCGCCGCGGCCTTTGAGGCGTGCACCAGCCAGATGGAGCGGGCAGGGGCGCGCGTTGCCGATTTATCGATCGATGACCTCATTGGCGGGATGCGCGCGGCGACCATGCGCGCCTCGATCGCGTCGATGGAGGGTGCGGAGGTGCATGCCGACTGGCTGGCGACCGGGGCCTCGGTGCCCGTCGACCCACATGTCAGCGGGCCTTTGTCGCGCGCGCTGACGGTTCCCGCTTCCGCCTATATCAGGACAATCCGCCGCCGGGCGGAACTGGTCGCGGCCATGACGGAACGGCTGCAAGCGGTCGACGCGCTTGCTCTGCCGACCGTGCCGATGGTCGCGCCGTCGATCGCGGCGATGGCCGGCGACGAAGCGCTACGCGACAGGACGGAAGGCTTGCTCCTGCGCAACACGCAGGTCGCCAACCAGTTCGATCTCTGTGCGATCTCGCTGCCGATGCCGGGCACGAAGCTGCCGGCTGGGCTGATGCTGGTGGCGAGGCATGGGCACGACCGACGTCTGCTCGGAATTGCTGCCGCGGTGGAGGCTTTGCTGAGCGGTTGAGGTGGTGGCTGCGGCGCAATCAGTCGGCCGGAAAGCGCCGGCGGTAACGCTCGATCACTTCCGGGTTCCGCAGGTTGACCGGCAGCTTGTCGGCAAGCACCAGCAAGGCCTCGTTCGCAGCGCCGACGCCCATGCGCATCATCGATTCCTCGGTGATGCCGGCCATATGCGGAGTGATGATGACGTTGTCGAAGCTGAAATAGGGATGGCTCGGCGGCAGCGGCTGGGTCGCAAAGACGTCGAGCGCCGCACCGCCGATACGGCCTTTTCGCAGCGCTTCAATCAGCGCCTCGTCATCGACCACCGGCCCGCGCGAGACATTGATCAACAGCGCATTGGGCTTCATGCGGGTGATGCGCTCGCGGCTGATCAGGCCGCGCGTCTCCTCGGTCAGCGGGCAGCAGAGCACGATGATGTCGCTCTGCTCGACCAGCGCGTCTATCGACAGGAAACCGACGCGCTCGGGCGCCGGGCGCAGGCTGCGCGTCGTCGCCACGACCTTGAGGTCGAAGCCGTGCGCGGCGATGTGGCCGACGGCCTGGCCGACGGCGCCGAGGCCGACAATGCCGATCGTCTTGCCGGCGAGCTCGCTGGTTGAATTGGCGTGCTCGCGCCCGGCGAGCCAGCCCTTGGCGCGCAGGTCGCGATCCATGATGCGGAAGCGCCTGAGCAGCGCCAGCGCCGTGAACACCACATGTTCGGCCACCGAGCGGGCATTGACGGCCGGCACGTTCGCCACCAGCACGCCGGCGGCGGTGGCCGCCTCGACCGGGATCATGTCCAGTCCCGCGCCATGGCGGATCGCGGCGCGCAACAGGGACGCGCCTGCGAACAGCTCCGGCGGCAGCGGCGCTCGGACGATGACGATTTCGGCGTCTTTCGCCTCGGCAGCCAGCGTTTTTGCATCGAGCGCGGAGGCGACGACCAGCCGGCCGGCTCCCGCCAGCATGCTTGTCGCGCGCGGATGTAGCGGGTGCGTCGACAGGATCTTGCGCATGAAGCTCAGGCCCTTTCGAGCGCCGCGCTTTTCGGCTCGGTCCAGCGACCTTCGATGATCCCCTTCCAGTAGCTCTCGGCCCCTTGCAGGTGCGCACTCATCAGCGCCTGGGCGAGGTTGCCGTCGCGGCGCAACAGCGCCTCGTAGATCTGGATGTGTTCGGCATGCGAGCGCATGCTGCGCTCCAGATCGTTGAAATAGATCGGCAGGCGCTGCTCGCCCATCAGGTAGTAGACGCTGCAGATGTTGTGAAAGACGCCGTTCTTGGTCGCTCGCACGATCTCGAGGTGGAACTCGCGGTCTTCCTTGGCGAGGCCTTCGCCGGCGGCGATGCGCTCCTCGGAAGCCTTCAGGATCTCGCGCAGCCGCTCGAAATTCTCCTCGGTGGCGCGTGAGCAGGCAAGCTCGGCCGCCTTGATCTCGTGGATCTTGCGCAGCTCGACGGTCTCGTAGATCTGCACCGGATCCAGCGGCAGGCCCGCGCGGGCGAAAAGCGCTAACGCTTCCACGCTCGCCTGCTTGGTATCGATATAGATGCCGGACTTGGCGCGGCGCTCGACGATGCGCATCGCTTCGAGGATGGCAAGCGCCTCGCGGATCTGGCCGCGGCTGACGGCGAAATGCTCCGCCAGCTCGCGCTCCGACGGCGTGCGGCCCGACTCCTTGTCCGAGTTGGAGAACAGATAGGCGGCGAGTTCCGCAAGAAGGTTCTTTTCTTTCATCGTCAAATGCGTAGCGCGTGCGCCTCCAGGAATCGCTCCGAAACGGTGAAACCCAATCCGGGCTTTTCAGGGATCGCTATCATACCGTCCTTTGCTTCGACAGTCTCCTCGACGAGATCGTGGATCATCGGATTGGCGCCCAGCGAATACTCGACGATGAAGGTCGCGGGGGAAGCCGCGCAGACATGCAGTCCGGCGAAGAAGCAGGGCGCGCCGGCCCACAGATGCGGCGCGAAGCGCAGGTTAAAGGCGCTGGCGATGGTGCCGATCTTCATCGCCTCGCTGATGCCGCCGCAGAAGGCGGGATCAGGCTGGAAGATGTCGGCCGATTTCAGCACGGCCAGATCGCGAAAGGCATAGCGGGTCGCCTCGCTCTCGCCGGTGGCGATCGGGGTCGAACCGGACGCGCGCACCTCGGCCATACCGTGCTTGTCGTCGGCGATCACCGGCTCCTCGAACCAAGCCAGATCGAGATCGGCGGTGAGGCTGATGAAGCGCTTGGCCTCGGCGACGGTGTAGGTGCCGTGCGCGTCCACCATCAGTTCGACGTCAGGACCGATCGCTTCCCTGGCGGCGCGGACGCGCGCGGCCGAGATATGCGGGGCGCCGTCCATGGCGCCGATGCGCATCTTCAGCGCCTTGAAACCGCCTTTGGCGATATAGGATTTGAGCTGGTCGCCGATGGTATCGGCTGGCGCCCAGCCGCCCGAGGCATAGGCTTGCATGCGCTCGACCTTGCGGCCGCCGAGCAGCCGCCAGACCGGCTGCCCCAGCGACTTGCCGAGAATGTCCCAAAGCGCGATGTCGACGGCGCTGATCGCCGCCACGCTCATGCCGCGCCGCGCCAACTGGGGCATGGCATGGCCGGCATGGGCCGCCGTGTGGTGTCGAACGCCGTTGTAGAGCATCTCCCAGATGATGCCGATATCGGCCGGATCGAGGCCGATGAGCTGCGGCGCAATCTCGTGGTTCAGCAGGTGGACCAGCGCGCCATAGCTGCCGGCGCTGCCGGCGGCGTTCTTGCCCTCGCCCCAGCCGACCAGGCCGTCGTCGGTCTCGACGCGCAGGATGGCGGCGTCGAACGTCGTCACCTGACCGAAGTCGCTGCGATGCTGCTTTGCGACTTCGATCGGTATGCGAACCCACCAGGCCTGGACGCTTTTTATACGCATCTTGATCCCCGGCCCGCCGCCCGGCGAGGACGGTAGGGCTAAGCTCCCAATCGGAACGTCTACTTGATCAGCGGCAGAAGCGTTTCGGCGGTGATGCGCATCTGATCGGTGTAGAACTTCTCGGTGAGCACGCTGGAGCCGTGATCCTGGATGAATTTGAGCTGCTCGGGCGAGATGTCGACCGGGTTGCGCTCCACCATCTCCGGATAGGGGGCGGCCGGCGTGCGGTCGACCGGGGCGACGAACTCGTTGGTCAGCGCGCCGTCATAGCCGATCTCCTTCAGCGTGCCGACGATCTTCGGCCAGTCGATCTGGCCGAGACCCGCGGCGAAGCGGTTGTTGTCGGCGACATGGAAGTCGTAGAGGCGCTTGCCGACCTGGCGGATGGCGTCATAGACGTTAAATTCCTCCATATGGATGTGGTAGGCGTCGAGGCAGACGCCGCATTCCGGGCTCACCGCATCCGCGAGCGCGAGCGCCTGGGCACCACGATTGAAGAGGTAGGTCTCGAAGCGGTTGAGCGGCTCGACGGCGATCTTGACGCCGACCTTCTTGGCATGCGCGAAGCATTCGCGCGTGGCGTCCACCACCCAGCCCCACTCTTCCGCCTCCGTGCCGTCGGGCACTACCTTGCCGACGGTGGCGGGAACCAGCGTGATGATCTCGCCGTCAAGCTCGCTGACCATGGTCAGCACGTCCTTGACATACTGTACCGATCGCTCGCGCTGGCCCTGGTTCTTGGCGGCAAGGTTGCGTTCGCCCAGCATCAGCGTCACCGAACCCCAGCAACGTATGCCGTGCTCCTTCAGGAGCGCGCGCGTTTCCTTGGTCTTGTACTGCTCGGGCTCGCCGGAAATCTCGATCGACTCATAGCCGAACTTCTTGATGCGCTTCAGCGTCACCTCCAGCGGCTCCGCCCGCATCCAGTTGTGCGTCGAAAGGTGCATGGTCTATCCTTCCCAGAATTCGCCTGTCACGTTTTTCGCGGCGTTCTCCACCGAGCCCGTCGCATGATCTCCTCCCCACGGCGTTCCAGTGTTTTTTCTCGAAACTGGTTCGACCAATTGGGCCTGACAGAACCTCTACAGCAAATTCACAGTAACGGCAAGGAGACCACTTATTGGGCTCAACTCATCAGTCAATGCTTTGATTTGAATAGATTAGATACCTTTCGGCAATCGTGCGGATCGCATTCCAGCTGTTTATGGCCGCTTGACCAAACAGCCGTATTTGGTAATACCAGAATGCCGCTGCTTGTCGGCGCCGAGACGAACGGTCGAAGAGGCTAGCCCTCGCTTCAATCGGCGCTATGCTTGGTCCATGAGAACGAGAGAGGGAGGATGCCGATGCCGACGACGATGAAGGGTCCCGGCCTGTTTCTGGCGCAGTTCGCGGGCGACGCCGCGCCGTTCAATTCGCTGGCTTCGATCACCAAATGGGCGGCCGGGCTCGGCTACAAGGGCGTACAGATCCCGACCTGGGACGGACGCCTGTTCGACCTGAAAAAGGCGGCGTCGTCGAAAACCTATTGCGACGAGGTCAAGGGCATCTGCACTGAAGCCGGCGTCGAGATTACCGAACTGTCGACGCACCTGCAGGGGCAGTTGGTGGCGGTGCATCCGGCTTACGACGCGCAGTTCGACGGGTTTGCGCCACCCGAGGTGCATAACAATCCGAAGGCCCGGCAGAAATGGGCGGTCGAGCAGATGGAATTCGGCGCCAAAGCATCGAAGAATCTCGGCCTCAAGGCGTCGGTAAGCTTCAGCGGCGCGCTCGCCTTCCCGTACCTCTATCCGTGGCCGCAGCGGCCGCCTGGGCTGATCGAGGAGGCGTTTGCCGAGCTTGGCAAGCGCTGGAAGCCGATCCTCGACGTCTATGACGAGAACGACGTCGATATCGGCTACGAGATTCATCCAGGCGAGGACGTATTCGACGGCGCGACCTTCGAGATGTTCCTCGACGCGGTCGGCGGCCACAAGCGCTGCAACATCAATTACGACCCGTCGCACTTCCTGTTGCAGCAGCTCGACTATCTCGAGTTCATCGACATCTACCACGAGCGGATCAAGGCCTTCCACGTCAAGGATGCCGAGTTCAACCCGACGGGGCGGCAAGGCGTCTATTCGGGCTATCAGGGCTGGGTGAACCGTGCCGGGCGTTTCCGTTCACTCGGCGACGGGCAGGTCGATTTCAGCGGCATCTTCTCCAAGCTCACCCAGTACAACTACGATTCCTGGGCGGTGCTGGAATGGGAATGCTGCCTCAAGCATCCCGAGGACGGCGCGGCCGAAGGCGCACCCTTCATCCAGCATCATATCATCCGGGTCACCGAAAGGGCCTTTGATGATTTCGCCGGCGGCACCAGCGACAAGAAGCTGCTGCGCGCGATGATGGGGATTTAGCACCTTTATCCTCCCCTCGAGGGGAGAGTGGCCCAAAGGGCCGGGCTGGGTCGGTTTATGCCGAGATCCACGCCCGGCGACCCCACCCGATCCGCTGTGCGGATCGACCTCCCCTCAAGGGGGAGCTAACCAACATGAGGGAGAACGAAAGCATGGTCGGCGCATCGAAATCGGAAACGGGAGGCGGCCCGATCCGCTACGGCATGGTCGGCGGCGGGCAGGGCGCTTTCATCGGCGCGGTGCACCGGATTGCGGCGCGCATGGACAACGACTTCGTGCTGGTGGCCGGCGCGCTGTCGTCGGACCCGGCGCGCGCGAAGGCCTCGGCCGAAGAACTCGGGCTCGATCCGTCACGCAGCTACGGCTCCTATGCCGAGATGGCCAAGGCCGAAGCCAAACGCCCGGACGGCATCGAGGCAGTGGCGATCGTCACGCCCAACAATGTGCATGTGCCGGCGGCCAAAGCCTTCCTGGAGGCGGGTATCCACGTCATCTGCGACAAGCCGCTCGCGACCTCGCTCGCCGAGGCGAAGAAGCTTGCCGCGCTGGTCGAGAAGGCTGGAAAGGTGTTCGTGCTCACCCACAACTACACCGCCTATCCGATGGTGCGGCAGGCGCGCGAGATGGTGGCCAAGGGCATGCTCGGCGACATCCGCATCGTGCAGTCGGAATATCCGCAGGACTGGCTGACCGAAGACCTCGCCGCGACCGGCCAGAAGCAGGCCTCATGGCGCTCCGACCCCAAGCAGGCCGGCGCCGGCGGCGCGCTCGGCGACATCGGCACGCACGCCTACAACCTCGCCCGCTTCGTCTCGGGGCTGGAGCTCGATTCGCTTTCGGCCGATCTCGACGCCTTCGTGCCGGGACGCCAGCTCGACGACAACGTCAATGTGCTGTTGCGCTTCAAGCCGGTCGGCAACGAGCATCCGGCCAAGGGCATGATCTGGGCGAGCCAGGTGGCGCCCGGCCACGAGAACGGGCTGAAGCTGCGCATCTACGGCTCGAAGGGCGGGCTCGAATGGGTGCAGGCCGACCCGAACTATCTCTGGTACACGCCCTTCGGCCAGCCGAAGCAGTTGCTGACCCGGGCGGGCGCCGGTGCGATGCCGGTAGCGGCGCGCGTCAGCCGCGTGCCCTCCGGCCATCCGGAGGGCTATCTCGAAGGCTTCGCCAATATCTACCAGGAAGCGGCCCGCGCCATCCGCGCGGCCCGAAAAAAGGGCGGCAAGCTTGCCAAGGATGTCGCCTTCCCGACGATCGCGGACGGCGTCGAAGGCATGGCCTTCATCGAGGCGTGCGTGAAGTCGTCGAAGAAGAACGGGGCGTGGACGAGGCTATAAAGGCGGGCTCGGCGACGGCACGGGCCGGATGAGGGGGATTGTGACCCGCTAGCGCAAGTGGTTGGTCGCAGAGGAGGGGTGTCGATGAAAATCGGCATGTGCATGTTCTTGTGGACGACGAGCGTCTCGAAAAAGCACGAGGCGCTGCTGAAGGACATCAAGGCAACCGGCTTCGACGGCGTCGAGATACCGGTCTTCGCGGGCGAACCGGATGACTACAAGAAGCTCGGCGAGATGCTCGATCGCATCGGACTGGAGCGCACCGCGGTCTCGGCGATGGGCGACCCGGCGATGAACCTGATCTCGCCCGACGCCGCAACGCGCAGGGCCGGCATCGAATACATGAAATGGGCGATCGACTGCAGCGCGGCGCTCGGCGCGGACAGGCTGAGCGGGCCGCTGCATTCTACGCTTGGCGCCTTTTCCGGCAGCGGGCCGACAGCGGCCGAGAAGAAGCGCTCAGTCACCTCGCAGCGGGCCATTGGCGATCATGCCGGCAAGAGGGGCGTCACCATCGGGCTTGAGGCGCTGAACCGCTTCGAGTGCTATCTGGTCAACACGATGGACGACCTGTCCGAGCATGTCGACGCGATCGACCGGCCGCACATCAAGGCGATGTACGACACTTTTCACGCCAATATCGAGGAGGCCGATCCGATCGGCGCCTATACGCGCAACCGCAAAAATGTCGTCCATATCCATATTTCGGAGAACGACCGCGGCGTGCCGGGGCGCGGCCACGTCCCCTGGAAGGAAACTTTCGCGGCGATCCGCAAGAGCGGCTATGACGATTGGCTTACGATCGAGTCGTTCGGCCGATCACTGAAGGATCTGGCAGCTGCGACCAAGGTGTGGCGGGATTTCGCAGAGAGCCCGGAGGCAGTTTATCGCGAAGGGTATCGGCATATCAGAGATGGGTGGAAGGCTGCCGCTTAAACGCCCTCTCCATTCGTCATCCACGGGCGGAGCGGGAGCGAAGCGGACGCCGAGACCCGAGGACCCATTCCGTGACGTCGACGCTCCGCCACGATGCAATTCTGCACCGGCTGCATTCTACGGCTTAGGGACGGCATCACTGTGTTCATGCGAAGGCTGTTTTGTCTCGAATGATGGCATTGAGGACGACCAGGAGCTTCCTTGCAACGGCGATGATGGCCAGTTCTTGGACCCTGAGCGGGCTGCGAGGTTTGTGCGGCATCGAGACGATCGGTCTTGGCGCGCCGTCTTGTCGACTTCGCATAGTGGTGGGTGTGTGCCGGGTTGTGCGGCGAGAACGGCACGCCGGACTTGGCCAGCGCATGGCGCAACAACCGCTCATGGACGCCAGTCGCCTCCGACTAGCCTTCGACGTCGTCATCAAGGGCGACAACCCCTGAGGTCGTCATCGACGGGCGGGTCGGGCCTCCCTATCCGACCTCGATAACCGCTTTGATCAACCCGGATTTTTCGTGCGCCCAGCGCGCTAGATCGCGCGGCGTATCGGCAAGGGTCGTGCGGTGGGTGACGAGTTTCTCCAGCGGCACGGTGCCGTTGCGGATCGAGGCGGCGACATGGTCGAAGTCTGCTCTGAGCGCATTACGGCTGCCGACCAGCGTCATCTCGCGCTTGTGAAACTCGGGATCGGAGAAGGTGATGTCGTCCTTGACGACGCTGACCAAAACAAGCGCTCCGCCATGCGCGACATGGGTGAAGGCGGACTGCACCGACTGCGTGTTGCCGGTGGCGTCGAACACAAGGTCGAAGCCTTCGCCGCCGGACGCCTGCCGCACCAGATCGGCTGCCTGTGCTTTCGAGCCGTCGAGCGCGGCAAAGCCGAGCTCGCTTTCGGCGAAACCGAGCCGTTCGGTGCTCATGTCGAGCAGGCTGACATCGAGGCCGGCAATGCGGGCGAACAGTGCCGTGCCAAGGCCGATCGGACCGGCGCCGATGACCAGCGTGCGCTGGCCGGGCGCACTCAGCGAGCGCCGCACGGCGTGTGCGCCGATGGCCAGGAATTCGACGGCGGCGGCATCGGCCAGCGATAGGCCATTTGCCGGATAAAGGTTTTGCGCCGGCACCAGGATCTCGTCGCACATGGCGCCGTCGCGATGGACGCCAAGCACCTCGATCTGCACGCAGCAGTTCGGCTTGCCGTGCCGGCAGGCAACGCATTTGCCGCAGGCGAGATAGGGGTTGATGATCACCGGCTCGCCGATGGCAAGCTCGACGCCTTCACCTCGCTCGACGACCGTGCCCGAGACCTCGTGGCCCATGATGCGCGGATAGGCGAGGAACGGGTGCTTGCCTTCGAAGATGTGATAGTCGGTGCCGCAGATGCCGACATGGCTGACTGCGATGCGCGCCCAGCCGGGCGGCGGCGCGCCGGGTTCGGCGCGGTCTTCGAGAACAAGGTCGCCAGGCGAGCGGCAGACGACGGCTTTCATGCGCTGATCCAGTGTTTAAGGGGCGTCGGCCCCGCTCGATCGGGGCCGGCGCGTCATTTCAGGAACGATTATTTGCCGCGACGGCGCAGGCCGTCGAAGTAGACGATGACGATGATCAGCAGGCCGGTGATGACGCGCTGCCAGAAGGTGTTGACGTTGAGCAGGTTGGCGCCGTTGTTGATCGTCGAAAGAATGAAGGAGCCGATCAGCGGTCCATGCACCGAGCCGATGGCGCCGAACAGCGAGGTGCCGCCGATCACCGACGAGGCGATAGCCTGCAGCTCATAGGTGTCGCCCTGGGTCGGGTTGCCGATGCCGATGCGCGAGGCAAGCAGCACACCCACGAAAGCCGCGAGCAGGCCGGACAGGATATAGGCCATGAAGATGGTGCGCGGCACGTTCACGCCGGAAAGGCGCGCGGCCTCCGCATTGGAGCCGACCGAGAATAAATAGCGGCCCCAGCGCGTGTGGTGCAGGAACACGTAGGACGGTATGGCGACTAGGATCACCATCCAGAACAGATAGGGGATGCCGAGCAGCGAGCCGCGCGAGAAGGCCTGGAAAGGGTCGCTGTTGATCGAGATCGAATTGCCGTTGGTCATCAAGAGGCCGATGCCGCGCAGCGACGTCATCGTGGCCAGGGTGATGATGAAGGGCGGCAGGCCCATCTTGACGATGCCGAAGCCGTGGAACAGGCCGATGGCGACCCCGGCGAGCAAAGTAATGAGCACAGCCGCCCAGATCGGCCAGCCGGCATTGATCAGAAGCGCCACGATGACGGTGGTGAAGCCGACCACGGCACCGACCGAGAGATCGATGCCGCCGGTGATGATGACGAAGGTCTGGCCGACCGCGAGGATGGCGATCAGCGAACCCTGACGCAAAAGATTGGTGATGTTGAGCGTCGTGGCGAAGGAGGGTGTGGCGACCGCCAGCACGATCCACATCAAAAGCAACAAGCCGAGCAGCGTCAGCCCGAACAAGGCGTTGTAGTTGCGCTTCGGCTTTTCGGCGGGGATCGCCTCGGTGCTCATTTTCGTCCTCCCGTCTTTTCTTGTTTCTCGGCCAGCGCTTGGCCCAAAATGTCCTCATGGCTGGCGGTGCGGAAGCCATGCGTGGCGACCAGCTTGCCGCGGCGGAACACATGCAGCGTGTCGGCGAGCTCGTAGACTTCCGGCAGGTAGGACGAGATCAGGATGATGCCGGCGCCCTTGGACAGAAGCGTCGAGAACAGCCGGTAAATCTCGGCCTTGGTGCCGACATCGACGCCGACCGTCGGCTCGTCGAAGATGAACAGCTTGGCGCCATGCGCCAGCCATTTGCCGATGACGATCTTCTGCTGGTTGCCGCCCGACAGGCTGGAGGCCAGCGCGTGGCGGGTCGGCGTCTTGATCCTGAGATCGGCTATCTGGCGATCGGCCTCGGCCTTCTCGCGCGAGCCTGAGATCAGAAGATTGCTCGAGATGCGCTTGTAGATCGGCAGGTTGAGATTCGTGCCGACCGGCAGGTTGAGGCAAAGGCCTTGGTCGCGGCGGCTTTCGGGGGCGAGGGCCATGCCGAGCCTTATCGCGTCATGCTCGGAGTTGACTTGCACCTCCTTGCCTTGCCACAGGATCTGACCGGCCGACTTCCTGTGGCGGCCGTAAAGCGTGGTGACGAACTCGCTGCGGCCGGCTCCGATCAAGCCGTAAAGTCCGACGATCTCGCCCGCGCGGACAGTCACCGAGACGTTCTCGAAACCCTTGCCGGAGAGATTCCGAGTCTCGACGATCGTCGCGCCCGGCGTGAAATGCTCCTTGTGGTAGATCTGCTCGATCGAGCGGTTGATCATCAGCTTGACCAGTTCCGGCTCGCTGGTCTCGGCTATGTTGCGCGTGCCGACGAGGGTGCCGTCGCGCAGCACCGAAACACGGTCGGCAAGCTCGAACACCTCCTCCATGCGGTGGCTGATATAGATGATGGTGACGCCTTCGCCTTTCAGACGGCGGATCAGCTGGAACAGCTGGTCGGCCTCCTTGCGGGTGAGGTAGGCGGTCGGCTCGTCGAAGATGAGGAACTTTGTCCCGCGTACCGTGGCGCGGGCGGCGGCGATCAGCTGCTGCTGGCCGATGGTGAGGTCGCCCAGCATGACATGCGCGGGCAGGTCGAAGCCGAGCCCATCGATGATCTTCTGCGCTTCTTTCACCATGGCGCGCTGCTGCAACAGACCGAAGCGGGAATTCTCCTCGCCGAGGAACATGTTGGCGGCGACGGTGAGGTGGCGGCAAAGCACGACCTCCTGGTGGACGGCATTGATGCCGAGCGCCATCGCCTCGTGCGGCGTGGCCAGCGCCTCGGGTTTACCTTCCCAGACGACTTCGCCGGAGGTGCGCGGCATGACGCCGGTTAAAAGCTTTATCAGCGTCGATTTGCCGGCGCCGTTCTCGCCGACGATGGCGTGGATCTCGCCCGACTTGAAGGCAAGGTCCACCGGCTTCAGCGCATGCGTGCCGGGATAGCGCTTTTCCAGGCCTTTCAACTCGAGGATGGTCCTGCCCGGTTTCAGCGTGGGGGGCGGGTGCAGTTCCTGCGCCGTCGACGTCATAACAATCCTCCCAGATTGATCCAACCGTTGGATACGCAGCGATGCGTCTGGCGCGCATCTAGAAGGCAGAGCCTAAAGTAAGCCGGCGGATTTCCAAACTGTCCGCGGCGATGTTTCCGGGGCGGCGAAGCCCCGGAAACGAATGTCGCGAAGATCAGTTGAGCTTCGGGTTGAGCAGCGCGTCGATCTTCGGATCCTTCATGTTGTCCTTGGTCACGAGATTGGCGCCGGTGTCGACATTGGCCTCGACCTTCTCGCCCTTCGAGGCGGCTAAGGCGGTCTTGATGCCGTCGTAGCCCATCCGGTATGGATCCTGGACGACGAGGCCGGAGATGACGCCGTCGTTGAGGAACTTGATCAGCTTCTCGTCGCTGTCGAAACCGATCAGCGCCACCTTGCCGGCGAGGTTGTTCTCGGCGATCGCCTGGCCAACGCCCTGCGCCATGATCAGGTTCGAGGCGAAGATGCCCTTGAGGTCCGGATTGGCGGTGATCAGGTCGGTCGCGATGTTGAGGCCGGTGGTGGCCTGACCGTCGGCATATTTGTCGGCGACCAGTTCGAGGCCGGGATATTTCGCCTTGAGCTGTTCCTTGAACCCTTGCGCGCGCTGCTCGAGCGAGCCGGCGCCGGGCAGCGCGGTGATCAGCGCAACCTTGCCCTCGACTTTGCCGCCATTGGCGGCGCCGATCGCGGCAGCGAGACCGTCAGCCGCGACACGGCCGCCCTGGACGTTGTCGGTGGTGAGGAAGGAGGTGAAGGCCTTGGATTCGGCGCTGGAGTCGATGCCGATGACCTTGACCTTGGTCGCCGCCTCGTCGATCGGCTTGCCGAGCGCCTTGGCCTCGGTCGGCGCGATCACGATCGCGGCCGGATTGCCGGCGACGGCGTTCTCGAGGATCGAGATCTGACCGTTGACGTCGGTTTCGGCCTGGGCGCCGAGCTCCGGCACGTTGATGCCGAGATCCTTGCCGGCCTTGCGGGCGCCGGCCAGCACGATTTGCCAGTAGAACGAAGTCGTGTCCTTGACGATGATTGGGATGGTCACGTCGGCCGCCGAGGCGGGTGCCGAATGCATCGCACTGGCGAGCATTGAGGCGGCGGCTAAAGCCACGAAGGCGCGGCGGTTGAGAAGGCTGGTTACGAATTTCATTAGGTTCCTCCCTAAAATCGCCCGGTGAAGGTTCGGAAGCTCCATCTGGATAGGCGCAAGCCAAACAGAACTTTATCAATAAAAAACATTTGCTCGATTTTGATAGTGCATTGCCCTGATCGATGCAAGCGGTGTCTCATGCCGTTTGCGTGATGGCGTGGCAGCTGATCGGTCTGCTGGATCTCCGCATCTCAGCCAAGCTGCTGGACGATCGTATAAGGATCGTATTTGGCAAATTCCGCCGCCGCTACCTTGACATCCAGCAGTTCGAGATTGCGCGTCAGATTAGCGGGCTTGGCGGTGCCGGTCAGCACCGAGGCAACGACAGGCTCGTGCAGAGGGAATTGGAACGCGGCAGCGGCCAGCGGATAGCCACCTCCGATAGCGATGCGCTCCATTGCGCTGACGCGGTCGAGAATATCCTTGCTCGCCGGCAGATAGTCGAAATGCGCGCCATGCACCGGTCCCGTCGCCAATATGCCCGAGTTGAAGACGCCGCCGATGATCAGCGAGGTCCGCCGCTCGCGGCAAAGCGGCAGCAGGTCGGCCTCGGCGCTGCGATCAAGCAGCGAATAGCGGCTGGCGAGCAGGATGCAGTCGAGCGGCGCGCGGCGAAGCACGTCAAGGCAGATCTGGACCTCGTTGACGCCAAGACCGTAGGCGGAAATCGTGCCGGACGATTTCAGCTCCTCCAGCGCCTTCAGCCCGCCGTCCATCAGCTGACGGAAATGCAGCTTCGTCTTCTCGACGCCATGCGTGTAGACGCCGATGTCGTGGACGAACAGGATGTCGATCTTGTTGAGGCCGAGCCGCGCGTAGGAAAAATCCACCGAGCGCATGATGCCGTCATAGGAATAGTCGTAATCGAGCGCGAAGGGCAGCGGGTCGACATAGGAGTGATCGGGAACCTGGTCCTCCGGCACCGGCCGGAACAGGCGGCCGACCTTGGTCGAGAGCATATAGGAGGAGCGCGGCTTCTCACGCAGGAAATCGCCTGTGCGCCGCTCCGACAGGCCGAAGCCGTAGAAGGGCGCGGTGTCGAAGTAACGCAGCCCGCCGTCCCAGGCCGCTTGCAGCGTTTCCATTGCGGGCTCGCGCGGACAGGCGCGATAAAGGCCGCCGATGGCGGCGCCGCCGAAGCTGACTTCGGTGACTTCGAGCGCGGTCGCGCCGATCCGGCGTTTGTTCATCAAAGCCTCCCTTTGCCGTTCGACCGGCGGTCGTTTCGACTATTTAGAGCGTCGCGCCGAGATGCCAGGGCACGAACTCGTTGTCGCCGTAGCCGAACGCCTCGCTCTTGGTCTTGCGTCCGGACGCCGTCTCGATGATTAGCTCGAAGATCTCGCGGCCCATGCCGGCGATCGTCTTCTCGCCGGAAGCGATGACACCGCAATTGACGTCCATGTCCTCTTCCATCTGGTGGTACATGGTCGAGTTCGTGGCGACCTTGATCGACGGCGTCGGACGGCAGCCGAAGCAGGAGCCGCGGCCGGTGGTGAAGACGATGACATTGGCGCCGCCGGCCACCTGGCCGGTGGCCGAGACCGGATCGTAGCCGGGCGTGTCCATGAACACCAAGCCGCTGCCGCTGACCTTCTCGGCGTAACCGAAGACGCCGTTGAGCGGCGTCTGACCGCCCTTGGCAACAGCACCCAGCGACTTCTCCAGGATGGTGGTCAGGCCGCCGCGCTTGTTGCCCGGCGAGGGATTGTTGTCGATCGAGGCGCCGTGCTTGGCTGTATGGTCCTCCCACCATTTCACAAAGCCGTCGAGCTTGGCTGCGATCTCGGGCGAGGCGGCGCGATAGGCAAGCAGATGCTCGGCGCCGTAGATCTCGGTCGTCTCGGACAGGATGCCGATGCCGCCGCAGCCGGCCAGAATATCGACCGCCGCCCCCAGCGCCGGATTGGCGGTGATGCCGGACATGCCGTCCGAGCCGCCGCATTGCAGGCCGACTACGATCTCGCTGACCGGGATCGGTTCGCGCTGCAACTGGCCGACCTCCTCGGCGATCTCGGCCAGCACGCCCATCGCCCGCTCGACGGATTTGCGCGAGCCGCCGGCCTCCTGGATGTTGAAGTGCCGCTTTCCCGCCGCGACGCCCTTTTGGCCATAAAGGGTGAGCTGGTTGACCTCGCAGCCCAGACCGACCATCAGCACGCCGCCGAAATTCGGGTGGCGAGCATAGCCGGCCAGCGTGCGGTGCAGCACCATCATGCCGTCGCCGGTGGCGCTCATGCCGCAGCCCTGGCCGTGGACGATGGGCACGAAACCGTCGATGCCGGGATATTTCGGCAAAAGCGTGCGATTGGCCTCGTCGGCGATCGCATGGCAGACGGTGGACGAGCAATTGACGCTGGCGATGATGCCGATGAAGTTGCGCGTTCCGGCGCGACCATCGGCGCGGCGATAGCCCATGAAGGTGCGCTTGCGGTCCGCTTCGGTGGCGTGCTCGGCCTCGCTCGGCGGCACCACCGGCAGGCGGCCACTCTCGAACACCAGATTGTGCGAGTGGACGTGCTCGCCCGGCGCGATGGCTTGAGTGGCGCGGCCGATCGCCTGCGCATATTTCACCACCGCTTCGCCCGCCGCGATCGGCCTGATCGCCACCTTGTGCCCTGGGTCGATCGCCGCCACCGCAACCGCGCCGCCGGGCAGCGCCGCACCGATCTCGATGCGGCCATTGGCGACCGCGACATTGTCGGCGGGGGAAAGAAGAATGGTGCTTGCGGCGTTCACGGGCGGCTGTCCTGGGTAAACCTGGGAGTGTGGGCGGATTGACATGCGCCCGTTTGAGGATAATGTCTTTTATCGTGAAAAAACATTTTTGCGTCAATTGTTTTTTCATCGCGCGCCGCGCCCTTGGGTGCGTGGCCGCCCGTTAGATAAAGCCGGCGAAATTCGTTCCGCATTTCGGAGGCTTGCGCTAGGAACACCGATCATATTGCGCTTCCGGCCGGCCGCCGCAAGCGTTGGGGATACGGGGCATGTCGAAGAGCAACAACGTCTACAAGGACGCCTTCAACCGCGGACTGCGGCTGCTCGACGAAACCAGGAGCCTGCCGTCCGAGCCCGAGCTCGGAACGCTGCTCGGCGTCAGCCGCACCACGGTGCGCAGCATTCTTTCGCGCATGGAAGAAACCGGGCTGATCGCCTGGAACAAGCGCAACAAAACGGTGCTGCGGGCGCCGAAGGCGGAAGATTTCTTCCCCGAGGAAGAGACCGACTCGCTGGCCGAGATCATCGAGCGCTCCTTCATGCGCCGGCTGCTCGCCGGCGGCGCGGAAGCAGGCATGCAGATCAACGAGCTCGAGCTGGCGCGCGAGATCGGCGTCGGCACCACCAGCGTGCGCGAATTCCTGATCCGCTTCTCGCGCTTCGGCCTGATCGAGAAGCGGCGCAACAGCCATTGGGTGCTCAAGGGCTTCACCCGCGCTTTCGCGCTTGAGCTGACCGAGATCCGCGAGATGTTCGAGCTGCGTTCGGCGGCTGCCTTCGTCGCGCTGCCGCAGGATAGCGCGGTCTGGGCCGATCTCGACCGGCTGGAGATCGAACATCGCCAACTGGCGAGCGAGATCGCGACGCGCTTCAACGAATTCTCCGAGCTCGATGAGCGCTTCCACCGGCTGATCCACCGCGCCTCGCACAACCGCTTCATCGTCGATTTCTACGATGTGATCGCGATGATCTTCCACTACCACTACCAATGGAACAAGGCGCAGGAACGCGAGCGCAACGAGGTCGCAGTCCAGGAGCATCTGGCCTATATCGCGGCGCTGAAATCGCGCGATCCCGCCAAGGTGGACGCCGCCTGCCGCAAGCACCTGAAGTCGGCGCGCCAGACGCTGTTGAGCTCAATTCCGGAAGGGCGGCAGGTGCAGCCCGCCTGATCAGGCGCGTCGCGCCGCGTTGCCGCAGCCCGGTTTTGACGATTTTCCGGCCGCCGCCCCCATGCTAGGCTCGGTGGAATTGCTGGAAAGAGGCAGGTCATTTGGATATCCGGCTGAGACGATGGAGCATGCCGGCCGCGTTCGTCGCGGCGCTGCTGCTGTTGCTTCAGTCGGCGCTTGGCGCCTTCGCCTTTGGCGCTCCTTCGCAGCTTGATGCCTTCGGCAACGTCATCTGCACCCATGACGGGGCGGTCAAGCTTCCGGGCGGCGATCCGCACCGGCAGCATATGCCGGCTTGCTGCTTGGCTGGCTGCAGCCTGGTTTCGCCGGCGCATCTGCCGCCGCCGGATACCCGTGCGCCCGTCAGGGTGCTGGTGTTCGACGCGGTCGCTTTCCCGCCTTTGGCCTTCCGGCATCTCGATTTTGCCCGCGACCGCTCTCCGGCCAATCCGCGCGCGCCGCCGGCCGCAGTCTGACAAAAACCCGCGAAACCTTTCGCAGGCGCATTCATCCAAGATCAGACTGCTCGCGGCCGGATCACGGCGCGATCTCATACTCATGGAGCAACCATGTCCAATCTTCTTCCCGCCGCGCGAGCGCAAGCTCGTCCGCGCGGTTTCGAACGGCTCGGCCTTGCCGTGTTCGCTCTTCTTCTGTTCGCATGCGTTCCCGGCGCCCAGGCGCATGAATTCAAGGCCGGTGACCTGGAGGTCGGGCACCCGTGGTCGCGCGCAACGCCGCCGGGCGCCAAGGTGGCCGGCGGCTATTTCACCGTCACCAACAAGGGCGGCTCGCCCGACCGGCTGCTGTCGATTTCCTCCGACATCTCCGACAAGGCCGAATTGCATGAGATGAGTGTCAAGGACGGCGTCATGACGATGCGGCCGGTGAGCGGCGGGCTCGTGATCCCGGCCGGCGGCAAGGTCGCACTGAAGCCGGGTGGCTATCACCTGATGTTCATCGGCCTGAAGCGACAGCCCAAGCAGGGCGAGAAATTCCCGGCCACGCTGACCTTCGAGAAGGCCGGCAGCGTCAAAGTTGAGTTCGCCGTCGAGGGCATGGGCGAGATGGGCGGCATGGACGATCACGCCGAGTGATCATTTCGAAATTAGAGGGACAATTCATGAAGAAGTATCTTTTGGCGGTGGGCGCGGTTCTGGCGCTCGGGACAAACGCCACGCTTGCGCACATCACGCTCGAAACCCAGGAAGCGGCCGTCGGCTCGACCTATAAGGCCGTCCTGCGCGTGCCGCATGGCTGCGAGGGGAAGGCGACGACCGCGGTGCGCGTGCAGATTCCGGAAGGCGTCATTTCGGTCAAGCCGATGCCAAAGCCCGGCTGGACGCTGCAGACCAAGAAAGGCCGATACGAGAAATCCTACCAGCTCTATGGCGAGACGCTGACCACCGGCGTCAAGGAAGTCGACTGGAGCGGCGGCAACCTGCCGGACGAATTCTATGACGAGTTCATTTTCCGTGCTTCGCTCGCCGCCGATCTTCCGGCCGGCCAGATGCTCTATTTCCCGGTGGTCCAGGAATGCGGCGATGCCGCCGATCGCTGGATCGAGATTCCGGCGGCGGGACAGGATGAGGATGCACTGGAAAATCCGGCGCCCGGCATCAAATTGCTGCCGAAGAAATGATCTCTCGATGGCGCGTCCCATTCGGGCGCGCCGTCCCTTCTCGAAAGACCGCATGAACGCAGCAGCAACTTTCCCAATCCGCCTGACGGGTGTGCGCATCGGGCCAGTCGCCAGCGGCCTGTTCGCGGCTTTCGTACTCGTGCTGCTGCTGGTGCTACCCGGCCGCGCCCTCGCGCATGCGGCCTTGGTCGCGACCGATCCGCCCGATGGTGCGGTGCTGTCGCAGAGTCCCGCGCGGTTCTCGCTGACCTTCAGCGAGCCGGTTTCGCCCCTGGTGCTCACTCTGGTGCGGCCGGACGGCACGCAACTTTCGCTGACCTCCTTCCGGCTCAACGATCAGACCGTCGAGATCGATAATCCGGAGACGCTCAAATCCGGCACGCATGTGCTGAGCTGGCGGGTGATTTCGGAGGACGGCCATCCGGTCGGCGGCTCGGCGCTGTTTTCCGTCGGCGCGCCAAGTGCTGCGCCGGTAGCGGGCGACGCCGTCGATTTGTCGCTGCGCACGGCAATCTGGATCGGTAAGCTCCTTCTCTATGCCGGGCTGTTCCTCGGCGCCGGCGGCGCCTTCGCGCTCGCCTGGCTCGCTGGAGACTGTCGCTGCGGCCAGGGTTTCGTTATCGGCGCTCTTCTGTGCGGACTGGCCGCCGCCCCGTTCTCGCTCGGATTTCAGGGGTTGGACGCGCTCGGCGCGCCGCTCGCCCGGTTTGCGGCGCCCACCGTGTGGGAGACCGCGCTTGCCACCAGCTTCGGCTGGACGGTGCTTGCCGCCCTGATTGCACTCGGCCTTGCCTTGCTGTCCCTCGCCGGACCGCGCGCTCTTGGCAAGCTGCTTGCGCTCGCCGGGCTCGTCGGTGTGGGCACGGCGCTTGCGGCAAGCGGCCACGCCAGCGCCGCCGAGCCGCAATGGCTGACGCGGCCGCTCGTTTTCCTGCATGGCACAGCCATCGCCTTCTGGAGCGGCGCGCTCGCGCCGCTCGGCCTTGCGTTGCGCTATCAGCCGGCGGAGGCCAAAATCTTCTTGCGCCGGTTTTCGCGCGCGATCCTGCCCGTGGTTGCCGTGCTTGCGATAAGCGGCATCGTGCTGGCGATCATCCAAGTGCGCGAACCGGCAGCGCTCATCAACACCGCCTATGGCCGCCTGCTGCTGCTGAAACTGGCCCTGCTTTTGTTCCTGTTCACCCTTGCCTCCGTGAACCGATGGACGCTGACCGCGCCGGCCGAAACGGGCGACACGGAAGTGCAGCGGCGGCTGGTGCGTTCGATCGGCATCGAGACGCTGATCGTGCTTGCCATCTTCGGCGTCGCCGCCGGCTGGCGCTTCACGCCGCCGCCACGCGCGCTGGCGATCGCCGCAGCGCAGCCGGCCTCGATCCACATCCACACCCTGCAGGCGATGGCCGATCTCAGCATCACGCCCGGCCATGCCGGCCAGGTTGCCTCCTCGATGGTGATCATGACCGGCGATTTCGGTCCGATGGATGCCAAGCAGGTGACCCTGGTGCTGTCGAAGCCGGATTCCGGCATCGAGCCGATCAAACGGCCGGCGACGAAACGCGGCGACGGCACCTGGCGCGTCGAGAATCTCGTCATCCCGCTGCCCGGCCGCTGGAACGCCCGGCTCGACATCCTGGTTTCCGATTTCGAGATGGTGAAGATTGAAGCGCCAATTGATATCAGAGCCGACTGACCTAGACCGCGACACAATTCGGCGAGGCGGTTGACGCCGTCGCGAAGGCCCGTCAATCATCCGTCCAAAACGCGGCTTCAACAAAAGTTCGAAAGCAGGGAAGAAACGATGGAAAAAGCCGAAATCGGCCTGATCGGCCTTGGCACGATGGGCTCCAACCTGGCGCTCAACATCGCCGAGCACGGGCACCGCATCGCCGTCTTCAACCGCACGCCGTCGCGCACCGGCGCCTTCGTCGAAAACGCCGGTCCGCTGAAGGACATGGTTGTGCCCTGCTACAGCCTGGAGGAACTCGCCGCAGCGATCCGGCCGCCTCGGCCGATCATCATCATGGTGCTGGCCGGCAAGCCGGTCGACGAGCAGATCGCGGCGCTGCGCGGCGTGCTCTCCGACAACGACATCATCATCGATGCCGGCAATGCCAATTTCCGCGACACGATGCGGCGCTTCTCCGAGCTGTCGGGCTCCGGCCTGACCTTTATAGGCATGGGCGTGTCGGGCGGCGAGGAGGGCGCGCGCCACGGGCCGTCGATCATGGTTGGGGGCACGGAAGACTCCTGGAAGCGTGTCGAGAAAGTGCTGACGGCGATCTCCGCCCAGTTCAAGGACGAGCCTTGCGCCGCCTGGCTCGGCACCGACGGCGCCGGCCATTTCGTCAAAACCATCCACAACGGCATCGAATATGCCGATATGCAGATGATCGCCGAGATCTACGGCATCCTTCGCGACGGCTTAGGCATGGGGCCGAAGGAGATCGGCAAGGTCTTCGATGGCTGGAACCAGGGTCGGCTCAACTCCTACCTCATCGAGATCACCGCCAAGGTTCTCGCAGCCGACGATCCCAAGACCGGCAAGCCGGTGGTCGACATCATCCTCGACCGCGCCGGCCAGAAGGGCACCGGCAAATGGTCGGTCATCGAAGCGCAGCAGCTCGGCATTCCGGCGACGGCCATCGAGGCTGCCGTCGCGGCGCGCGTGCTGTCGTCGATCAAGGACGAACGGCAGGCGGCGGAAAAGGCCTACGGCGATATTGGCGTCGAGAAGATTTCCGGCGACAAGGCGGCGCTGCTGAAGGATCTCGAGCTGGCGCTGTTTGCCGGCAAGATCGCGGCTTACGCGCAAGGTTTTGCTGTGATGAGCGGCGCCTCAAAGGAATTCAACTGGAACCTGCCGATGCCGACCATTGCCAAGATATGGCGTGCCGGCTGCATCATCCGCTCGCAGATGCTGGACACGATGGCGGAGGCCTTCGGCTCAGGCGGCGCCTCGACCAATCTCCTGATGGCGCCGGCCTTCATCGCCATGATGAAGGAGGCGCATCCGTCGCTCAGGCGCATCGTGGCGCGAGCCTCCGAGGCCGGCTCACCGGTGCCGGCGCTGTCCTCGGCGCTCGCCTATTTCGACAGCTATCGCCAGGGCCGCGGCACCTCGAACCTGATCCAGGCGCAGCGCGATTTCTTCGGCGCGCACGGTTTCGAGCGTATCGGCGGGCAGGGGGCGTTCCATGGGCCGTGGGGAAGCGGCGCCGCCTAGAGTCAGGTTATGCCAGGGTGCAAAGGCGGCTTCCTGCGCTCCCGGTGCCACTCAAGCACGCTTCCGGTTCTCTGAAGCCGCCAACTCGGCCTGACCTGACTCTCAAGTCGCGCCAGTTCAACCCCGATAGGGCAGGACCTCGCTCGGTTTGCTCAGCGATTGCAGTGAGCCAGGTTCCTTGCCGCCGATCCAGCCGAGCACGGCGCGGGCAAGCTCGGAGCCGGCGAGCCGGAAATTCTCGTTCACGACCAGCAGTTCACGCCGGAACAAATGCAGCAGCTCCGACGACTGTTTCGACACCACGTCGACATCACGGCCGAGTTTCAGGCCGGCGTCCTCGATGCCTGCAACAACGGCGAGCGTAGCGGCGGCGGCGCTGCTGACGATCCCGTCCGGACGGCTCTCGCGGCGCATGAGCTGCGCGGTTCGCATCCTGATCTGCTCGATCGTGTGGTCGATGGAGACGGTGTTGAACGGCACCTCGCTGGCGCCGACTTCGCTCAGCGCATCGGCAAAACCGTTCACCGTGTGGTCGTAATAGGTGAGGCCGACCGGCGGCGTCACCAGAGCCAGCCGGCGCCGGCCCATGCCGGCGAGATGGCGCACCGCCTCGCCGGCGAAAGCATAGTTGTCGAAGTCGTGATAGGGATGCACCAGCCCCATGTCGGTGCGGCCATGCGTGGCAAATGGGATGCCGCGTTCCAGCATATAGCGGGCGCGCGGGTCGTTGGGCTGCGTGCGTGAAATGATGACGCCGTCGGCGGAGCCCGTCTCCACCAGATAGCGCACCGGATCCAGCGGGTCCTGCGAGCGCGAATAGGGCGTGACGATCAGGTGATAGGGCGTGTCGGCGATCACCTCGGTGACGCCGTAGATGATGTCCGAGACGAAGCTCATCAGCTCGTGCTCGGTGTTGAGCACCAGGCTGATGACGTTGGTCTTGCCCGTCCTCAGCCTCACGCCGGCGCGGTTCGGGCGATAGCCGATCTGCTTGGCGACGAGCTGCACGCGCCGCCTGGTCTCGGCGCCGATCTCCGGGGCGTCCTTCAGCGCGCGCGAGACGGTGGTGACGCCGAGCCCGGTCATGAAGGCAAGCGTCTTCAGCGTCGGCCGTCCCTTAGCCGACGTGTCGTCGTCCTTCTCGGTTGCTCGTCTGTCCATTCGTCCCGCCCATCAGGCGCATAGCAGCCGCGAAGCCGGCCGGCAATCGCGCCCATCCATTTGCGCGGCTTTCAGTCCATGACACGGTGCAATATACTGAAACGTTACAGATTGCCAACGCCCGTGATCATCGGGCAGGTCGCACTCGTTGTGGTCAGCGCCACAGGGGTGGGCTGAAAGCTGCTGGAATCATAAGGAAATCTCGATTTACCTCTGCTTTTTGCATCAATTGGCCGCACCAGCGACTCTCCGACAGGCCCTTTGGAGAGGATTTGTTCGTGCCCCGAAGAAATCTCATGCCGTTTCCATTCGAGGGGTTGCCTATAAGGGCCATTTGCCGTATCGAAAATCTGTAACGTTTCAGATTCTGGGAGGAACCGAAATGCGATACAAATTCCTGACCGCCGCGTTCGCCGCGACGGCCGCGCTGAACTTCGCCGGACCGGCGGCCGCGACCGATCTCGAAGTCACGCATTGGTGGACTTCGGGCGGCGAGGCGGCGGCAGTGGCCGAACTTGCCAAGGCGTTCGACGCGACCGGCAATCACTGGGTCGACGGCGCCATCGCCGGTTCCGGCGGCACAGCGCGACCGATCATGATCAGCCGCATCACCGGCGGCGATCCGATGGGCGCCACCCAGTTCAACCACGGCCGGCAGGCGGAGGAGCTCGTCCAGGCCGGGCTGATGCGCGACCTCACCGATCTCGCAACCAAGGAAAAGTGGACGGAAATCGTGCGGCCGAAGAGCCTGCTCGACTCGTGCACCATCGGCGGCAAGATCTATTGCGTGCCGGTCAACATACATTCCTGGCAGTGGCTATGGCTGTCGAACGAAGCCTTCCAGAAGGCCGGCGTGCCGATGCCGAAGGACTGGAATGAATTCGTGGCGGCTGCGCCGGCGCTGGAAAAAGCCGGCATCATCCCGCTCGCCGTCGGCGGGCAGCCCTGGCAGGCGTCCGGCGCCTTCGACGTGCTGCTTGCCGCCGTCGGCGGCACCGACGCCTTCCTCAAGGTCTACAGGGACAAGGACGCCAAATTCGCAGGCGGTCCCGAAATCGCCAAGGTGTTCAAGGCCGCCGACGACGCCCGTAAGATGGCCAAGAACACCAATGTGCAGGACTGGAACCAGGCGACCAATCTGGTTATCACCGGCAAGGCCGGCGGCCAGATCATGGGCGACTGGGCGCAGGGCGAGTTCCAGGTCGCCGGCAAGACCGCCGGCAAAGACTACACCTGCCTGCCCGGTCTCGGCCTGAACGAGGTCATCGCCACGGGCGGCGACGCGTTCTACTTCCCGCTGCTTAAGGATGCCGACAAGGCCAAGGCTCAGGAAGTTCTGGCCGAGACGCTGCTCGACCCGAAGACCCAGGTGGCCTTCAATCTCAAGAAGGGCTCGCTTCCGGTGCGCGGCGACGTCGACCTCAACACGGCGAACGACTGCATGAAGAAGGGCCTCGCCATCCTCGCGAAAGGCGCGGTGATCCCGTGGACCGACCAGCTCTTGTCGCAGGACAGCCAGAAGCAGAAGGAGGATCTGTTCTCCGAATTCTTCGCCAAGCCCGACATGACGCTCGAAGAGGCGCAGAAGCGCTTCGCCGACATCATCGCGTCGGCAGACTGATCAACGGCGCCCCCGCCAGCTCCCGGCCCCCGCCTATCCGGGGTCGGGAGCGTGATGCCCTCATTGTCCCAGCCCGGCTGCCGAGATGAGCAACAGCGAACGCCCCAACCAGCTTTTACGCAACCTCAACGCCAAGGTCGCATCGATCCCGATGATCCTGACCGCGCTGGTCGTCTTCGTCGGCGGCACGGCCTGGACGGTGCTCTATTCCTTCACCAATTCGAAGCTCTTGCCGCGGCTGAATTTCGTCGGCCTCGACCAATATTACCGGCTATGGGCGACGCCGCGCTGGCTGGTGTCGATCGAGAACCTTTTGATCTACGGCGTGATCTCGCTGGTGTTCTCGCTGGTGATCGGCTTCATCCTCGCGGCATTGCTCGATCAGAAGATCCGCTTCGAGGACACGTTCCGCACGATCTTCCTCTACCCTTTCGCCCTTTCTTTCATCGTCACCGGGCTGGTCTGGCAGTGGCTGCTCAATCCCGATTTCGGCATCCAGCGCGTCGTGCGCGACCTCGGCTGGACGAGCTTCAGCTTCGATCCGCTCTACAATTCCAGCATCGTCATCTACGGCATTTCGATCGCGGCGCTCTGGCAAGGCACGGGACTGATCATGTGCCTGATGCTCGCCGGCCTGCGCGGCATCGACGAGGACATCTGGAAGGCCGCACGGGTTGACGGCATACCGATGTGGAAGACCTATGTCTTCATCATCATTCCGATGATGCGGCCGGTCTTTATCACCACCTTGGTGATCATCGCCGCCGGCATCGTCAAGGTCTACGACCTTGTGGTGGCGCAGACCAGCGGCGGTCCGGGCATCGCTTCCGAAGTGCCGGCGAAATACGTCTACGACTACATGTTCTTCGCCCAGAATCTCGGCCAGGGTTTTGCCGCCTCCACAATGATGCTGCTCTCGGTGGTGATCGTCATCGTGCCATGGGCCTACCTCGAATTCGGAGGCAAGAAGCATGGCTGAAGCTGCTGCCTCCGTCTCCGGTGACGCTCTTCGGCGCGAAGCCTCGTCGCGCGATGCATCGGGGCCGAGCGGAACGAAGCCGCGGCACGTGCTCTCGCGCCGCAACATCTTCCTCTACGGCACGCTGATCGTCGTGGCGCTCTATTACCTGCTGCCGCTCTACGTGATGATCGTCACATCGCTGAAGGGCATGCCGGAAATCCGCATCGGCAACATCTTCTCGCCGCCGCTGGAGATCACCTTCGAGCCTTGGGTCAAGGCGTGGTCGCAGGCCTGCACCGGGCTCAATTGCGACGGGCTGTCGCGCGGCTTCTGGAACTCGGTGCGCATCACCGTGCCGTCGGTGCTGCTGTCGATCGCGATCGCGTCGGTCAACGGCTATGCCTTGGCCAACTGGCGCTTCAAGGGCGCCGACACCTTCTTCATCATCCTGATCGTCGGCGCCTTCATTCCCTATCAGGTGATGATCTACCCGATCGTCATCATCCTGCGCGAGATCGGCATCTACGGCACGCTGACCGGCCTCGTGATCGTGCATTCGATCTTCGGCATGCCGATCCTGACGCTCCTGTTCCGCAACTATTTCACGTCCATGCCGGAGGAACTGTTCCGCGCGGCGCGCGTCGACGGCGCCGGTTTCTGGGGCATCTACCTGCGCATCATGCTGCCGATGTCGCTGCCGATCTTCGTCGTCGCCATCATCCTGCAGGTGACCGGCATATGGAACGACTTCCTGTTCGGCGTCGTCTACACCCGCCCCGACACCTATCCGATGACGGTGCAGCTCAACAACATCGTCAACTCGGTACAGGGCGTGAAGGAGTACAACGTCAACATGGCCGCGACCATCCTGACCGGCCTTGTGCCGCTCATCGTCTACTTCGTTTCCGGCAAGCTCTTCGTGCGCGGCATCGCCGCCGGCGCGGTGAAAGGATGATGATGGCAGCAGCGATCGCCAATCCCAGCGTTTCGATCCAGGACCTGTCGCTGAATTTCGGCGTCATGTCGGTGCTGAAGACGCTCAATCTCGACGTCGCCGAGGGCGAGTTCATCGTGCTGCTCGGGCCATCCGGCTGCGGCAAGTCGACCTTGCTCAACTGCATCGCCGGCCTGCTCGACATCTCCGAGGGCCGCATCTTCATCAAGGGCAAGAATGTCACCTGGGAGGAGCCGAAGGATCGCGGCATCGGCATGGTGTTCCAGTCCTACGCCCTCTACCCGCAGATGACGGTGGAGAAGAACCTTTCCTTCGGCCTGCGCGTCGCCGGCGTGCCCAAGGACGAGATCGCCAAACGCATCGCGCGCGCGGCGGAGATCCTGCAGATCGAGCCGCTGTTGCAGAGGAAGCCGTCTGCGCTTTCCGGAGGCCAGCGCCAGCGCGTGGCGATCGGGCGGGCACTAGTGCGCGACGTCGACGTCTTCCTGTTCGACGAGCCGCTCTCCAACCTCGACGCCAAGCTGCGGTCGGAATTGCGCGTCGAGATCAAGCTTTTGCACCGCAGGCTGCAGAACACGATGATCTACGTCACCCACGACCAGATCGAGGCGATGACGCTGGCCGACCGTATCGCGGTGATGAAGGGCGGCGTCATCCAGCAGCTCGATGCGCCCCAGACGATCTACAATCGCCCGGTCAACCGCTTCGTCGCCGGCTTCCTCGGCTCGCCGGTGATGAATTTTATCAAGGGGCACCTGGAAGCAAGCGACGCGCCGGTGTTCAAGGCCGACGGTGTTTCGGTGCCGCTCGGCCGTTATCAGTTCGACAACGAAGGCGGGCGCGCCGCCAAGCCCTGCGTGTTCGGCATCCGACCGGAGCATATCGCTTTTGGCGAAGCGGCGAGGGCCATGCCGTTCACCGCCGAGTCAACTGTCGAGATTGTCGATCCGATGGGCTCCGACACGCTGGTGTGGACGAAGCTCGGCGGCCAGATCCTCTCCTTCCGCGTCGAAGCCGACAAGACGCTGCGCAACGGCGATGCGATACGCATCGGCTTCGATCCGGCGCGCGCCTCGCTGTTCGACGCCGAGACCGACAGCAGGCTCTAACCTCCCAGACCACAACCTCCCGGAACCATCAACAGAACGGACAGACAGATGAACTGGTCATTCCAACTTTACAGTGCCCGCAACTTCCAGCCATGGGACGGCGTGCTGAAAATGCTCGGCGAACTGGGCTACAAAGAAGTCGAAGGTTTCGGCGGCGTCTATGACGATCCCAAGGCTTTCCGTGCCGAGCTCGATAAGAACGGGCTCGCCATGCCGACCGGGCATTTCTCGATCGATGCGCTGGAGAAGGATTTCGACGGCGTGCGCAGAATTGCCGATGCGCTCGGCATCTCGCTGCTCATCTGCCCCTACCTCATGCCCGATGCGCGGCCGGGCGATGCCGCCGGCTGGCGCGGCTTCGGCGAGCGACTCGCCAAGGTGGGCGACACCGCGAAGAAGGCCGGCTACGGCTTTGCCTGGCACAACCATGATTTCGAGTTCAAGCCGCTCGCCGACGGCTCGCTGCCGCAGGACCACATCCTGTCGGCTGCGCCCGACATCGGCTGGGAGATGGACGTTGCCTGGGTGGTGCGCGGCGGCGCCGATCCGCTGCCCTGGATCGAAAGGCACGGCAAGCGCATCAGTGCCGTCCACGTCAAAGACATGGCGAAGCCGGGGGAGGGGCTGGACGAGGACGGCTGGTCGGATGTCGGTCACGGCACCATCGACTGGGCGGGCCTGATCAAGGCGCTGCGCGCGAAAAGCGCGACGAAGTACTTCGTCATGGAGCAGGACAACCCCAACGACATCGAGCGCTTCGCCCGTCGCTCGATCGAATCCGTCAAGAATTACTAGGACATACCATCATGGCAAACAAACTTGGCGTAGGCGTCGTCGGCTGCGGCAACATCTCGAAGGCGTATTTCTCGCTGGCGCCGCTCTTCCGCGGCATCGAGATGCGCGCCTGCGCGGACATCAACATGGACGCGGCGAAGATGCGGGCGAAGGAGTTCAAGCTCCGCGCCGAGACGGTCAACGACCTTCTCAAAGATGACGACGTCGACATCGTCGTCAACCTCACCATTCCGGCCGTGCACTATGACGTGTCGAAGGCGGTGCTCGACGCCGACAAGCACGTCTATTCGGAAAAGCCCTTCGTGCTGTCGGTCAAGGAAGGGCTGGATCTGAAGAAGCGTGCGGAGAAGAAGGGACTGCGCATCGGCTCGGCGCCCGACACGTTCTTCGGCGGCGCGCATCAGCTGGCGCGCGATCTGATCGACAGCGGCAAGCTTGGTAAGATCACCAGCGGCACCTGCCATGTGATGGGCCATGGCATGGAACACTGGCATCCCAATCCCGACTTCTTCTTCCAGCCGGGCGCCGGTCCGGTGCTCGACATCGGCCCGTATTATGTCACCAACCTGATCCAGCTGATCGGGCCGGTGAAGCAGGTCGCGGCTTTCGCGACGACGCCGGCCAAGGAGCGCACCATCAGCTCCAAACCGCGCGCGGGCGAAAAAATCCCGGTCAACACGCCGACCACCATCCATGCGCTGCTGGAATTCGCGAACGGCGCGGTGGTGACACTCAACACCTCGTGGGACGTCTGGAGCCACGGCCATGCGCCGATGGAGCTCTACGGCGAGGCGGGCACCGTCTTCGTGCCGGACCCGAATTTCTTCGGCGGCGAAGTCCGCTTCACCGATGCGACCAAGCCGGTGAAGAAGCTTCCCAAGTGGGATCATCCGTTCGGCGTGCCCAATGAGATGCACAGCCAAGGCATGATGGCCAACTACCGCACGGCAGGTCTTGCCGATATGGCGATCGCGATCGGCGAAGGGCGGCCGCACCGCTGCTCGATGGAGCTGGCGCTGCATGCCGTCGATGTCATGACCGGCGTCCTGCGCTCCGGCGAAAGCGGCAAGTTCGTCGCCATGCAGACGACCTGCGAGCGGCCGGCGGCGCTCGGCATCAAGGAAGCGAAGGCGCTGCTGGCGAAGAAAAAGTAGGTGGCAACCCCTCTCCCCGTTTCGGCGGGGAGAGGGTAAAGGTGCGGGGCGAGCATCGATTCAAGTCACTTAGCGGCGATCCCGGCCGCCTTCCCAAGGATTCCCTATGCCCTATGTCGCCGCCGAGAATCGCTACGAGAAGATGATCTACAACCGGTGCGGACGGTCCGGCCTCAAGCTGCCGGCCATCTCGCTCGGGCTGTGGCACAATTTCGGCAATGACACGCCGCACAAGACCAAGCAGGCGATCGTGCGCAGAGCCTTCGACCTCGGCATCACGCATTTCGATCTCGCCAACAATTACGGCCCGCCGCCCGGCTCGGCCGAGACCGCCTTTGGCGAGATCCTGCGCACCGATTTCGCGGCCTATCGTGACGAGCTGATCATCTCGACCAAGGCCGGCTACGAGATGTGGGCCGGCCCCTACGGCGAATGGGGCAGCCGCAAATATGTGCTGGCGAGC
This sequence comes from Mesorhizobium sp. AA23, assembly GCF_001672435.1. Classification (NCBI taxonomy): domain Bacteria; kingdom Pseudomonadati; phylum Pseudomonadota; class Alphaproteobacteria; order Hyphomicrobiales; family Phyllobacteriaceae; genus Mesorhizobium; species Mesorhizobium sp. AA23. The sequence goes on along the minus strand of NZ_LYTP01000001.1, from coordinate 215,264 downwards.
CTCGACCAGAGCCTCACGCGGATGGGGCTCGATTACGTCGATATCTTCTATTCCCACCGTTTCGATCCCGAGACGCCGCTGGAAGAAACGATGAGCGCGCTCGACCAAGCGGTGCGCTCGGGCAAGGCGCTCTATGCCGGCATCTCCTCCTACAATTCGCAGCGCACCCGCGAGGCGGCCGACATCCTGCGGCGGCTCGGCACGCCTTGCCTGATCCACCAGCCGAGCTATTCCATGCTCAACCGCTGGGTCGAGGAAGACGGGCTGCTCGATACGCTGGAAGGGCTCGGCATCGGCTCGATCGTGTTCTCGCCGCTGGCGCAGGGCATGCTGACCGATAAATATCTCGGCGGCATCCCGGAAGGCAGCCGCGCATCCCAGGGCAAGTCGCTGCGTCCGGCCTTCATCAACGATAAGTCGGTCACCAACATCAAGGCATTGAATGCCATCGCCGGCCGGCGCGGCCAGACGCTGGCGCAGATGGCGCTGGCCTGGGTGCTGCGCAAGGGACGCGTGACGACGGCGCTGATCGGCGCCAGCCGGCCGGAACAGGTCGAGGATTGCGTCGGCGCTCTCAAGGCGCTCGACTTCAGCGACGCCGAGCTTGCCGAGATCGACACCTATGCGCGCGAGGCCGACATCAATCTTTGGGCGGCATCCGCCGAGCGCAAGGGACCGCCGCGCAAGTAGCCCGCGCCGGGCCGCCAGCTGCGGAAACAGTGGCAAAGATGCGCGTTCGTCGCTATCTCATGGACCAAAGGCCGTTCGCGTGCGCAGTCGGCACGCGAAACGACGCGACGACCGGACGGACAAGATGACGGCAAGGGATGCGCTGACCAAGAACCAGTTGTGCGTGCTTGAGAAGCTCGAAGCCGCCAGCGGGCCGCTGAGCGCCTATATGCTGCTCGATCAACTGCGCGAGCGCGGCTTCCGGGCGCCGCTGCAGGTCTACCGCGCGCTGGACACGCTGGTGAAGTCGGGCTTCGTGCACCGGCTCGAAAGCTTGAACTCCTTCGTCGCCTGCGCCGAGCCGCACGACCACAGTCATTCGATGACCGCATTCGCCATCTGCGACAGCTGCGGCCAGGTAACCGAAATGTCCGACCATGATGTCGACCACCGGCTGGACGAATGGGTGCGCTCGACCGGCTTCGCCGCCAAGAAGGCGGTGATCGAGTTTCGCGGGGTTTGCGCGAAGTGTAGAGCTGAGGCGGCTTAGCCCCTCGAGTCGTCATCCTCGGGTCAAGCCCGAGGATGACGAAGGTATCAGTGCGCCTCGTCCCAGTTGTCGGCGGCCCGCGCATCGACATGCAGCGGCACCGACATCGAGACCGCCGGCATCGGCGCGTTCTCCATCACGCGGCGCACCACGGGAATTGTCGCTTCGACTTCCGCTTCCACCGTCTCGAAGATAAGCTCGTCATGCACCTGCAAGAGCATGCGGGCCGACAGCTTCGCCTTCTCCAGCGCCTCTTCCATGTGCACCATGGCGCGGCGGATGATGTCGGCCGCAGTGCCCTGGAGCCTCGCATTGATCGAAGCGCGCTCGTTGAAGGCGCGAACCGACGGGTTGGAGGACCTTATCTCCGGATAGTGGATGCGGCGGCCGAAGATCGTTTCGACGAAGCCGTATTCGCGCGCATAGGCCTTGGTTTCCTCGATATAGTCGCGGATGCCCGGGAAGCGCTCGAAATAGCGCTTGATGTAGGCGCTCGCCTCCTCGCGCGGGATCGACAGCTGGTTCGCCAGACCGAAGGCCGAGATGCCGTAGATGATGCCGAAATTGATCGCCTTGGCACGCCGCCGCACTTCCGAAGGCATGCCTGCGACCGGCACGTTGAACATTTCGGACGCGGTGATGGCGTGGATATCGGCGCCGTCCGCAAAAGCCTGCTTGAGCTGCGGGATTTCGGCGACATGGGCCAGCACGCGCAATTCAATCTGGCTGTAGTCGGCCGAGACCAGCTTGTGGCCCTTTTCGGCGATGAAGGCGGTCCTGATCTTGCGGCCTTCGGCGGTGCGCACCGGGATGTTCTGCAGGTTGGGATCGGAGGATGACAGACGACCGGTCGTCGTCGCGGCCAGCGCATAGGAAGTGTGGACGCGGTTGGTGCCGGCATTGATGAAGCCGGGCAAGGCGTCGGTATAGGTCGATTTCAGCTTGGTGAGCTGGCGCCAGTCGACGATCTTGCGCGGCAGCTCGTGGCCTTCGGCGGCGAGGTCTTCCAGCAGCTGCGCCGAGGTCGACCACTGGCCGGTCTTGGTCTTGGAGCCGCCCGGCAGCCCCATCTTGCCGAACAATATGTCGCCGAGCTGCTTCGGCGAGCCGATGTTGATGCGCTCGCCGACGATGCCATAGATCTCTTCCTCGGCGCGGGCGGCGCCTTGCGCCAGCTCACCCGACAGTCTGGAGAGAATCTGGCGATCGACCGAAATGCCGCGCTGCTCCATGCGGGCGAGCACGGGCACAAGCGGCCGCTCCAGCCTTTCATAGACGGAGACGAGACCCTTGGCGGCGAGCCGCGGCTTCAGCAATTGCCACAGCCGCAGCGCCAGATCGGCCTGCTCGCCGGCATAGGCGGTCGCCCGCTCGATGTCGACCTGGTCGAAGCCGACCGCGCCCTTGCCCGAGCCGGCAAGCTCCTTCTTCGTGCCTGGCGCATGGCCGAGCCACTTCTCCGACAGCGAGGCGAGGTCATGCCCGCCGGATGTGCCGGCGTCGAGCACGTAGGAGATCAGCATCGTGTCGTCGAACGGGCCGACCTCGATACCATGCCGGCTCATCACGACAATGTCGTATTTCATGTCCTGGACGATCTTGAGGACCGACCCGTCCTCGAGCAGGGGCTTGAGCAGAGCCAGCGCGTCGCGGACCGGGACCTGGTCCGCCAGCATGCCGCCGCCAAGCAGGTCGCCATTGCCGCTCGTGTGGGCGAGCGGCACGTAGGCGGCGCGGCCCGGCGCGATCGCCATGGACAGGCCGATCAAGTCGGCCTGCATCGGATCGGACGAAGAGGTCTCGGCGTCGAAGGCAAGGATGCCGGCTTCCCTCGCTTCGGCGATCCAGGCCTTCAGCGCGGCCGTATCGCGAATGGCGACATAGGCCGCGGGATCGATCTTGCGCGCCGTCGCCTGCTCCAGCCGCAGCGCGGAGAGCAGGGAAGGCGTATCGCCCTGCGGTGGGGCATCCTGGGGCCTGACCGGTGCTGCAGGCTTCGCGGCGCCGTTCGGCGTCGCCGCCGGTCTTGAGGCAGTCGGCGTGCCGGCGCCGACATCGGGACCATGTGCGGTGTCGGCGCGCTCGATGGTGACACTGGAAGCCTGGACGTCGCCGATCTCGGTTGCAGTCGCTTCCGCGACGCGGCGTGTCAGCGTGGTGAACTCCATCGTCTTCAGGAAGCCGATCAGCTTCGGCCCGTCCGGGGCATGCAGCACAAGGTCGTCCAGCCCCTCCTTGAGCGGCACGTCGTTCTTCAACGTCACCAGCTCGCGCGAGATGCGCGCCTTGTCGGCATTGGCGATGATCGATTCGCGCCGCTTTTCCTGCTTGATCTCGCCGGCGCGCGCCAGCAGGCCGTCAAGGTCTCCGAACTGCTCCAGAAGTTGTGCCGCGGTCTTCGGGCCGATGCCGGGCACGCCGGGCACGTTGTCGACGGAGTCGCCGGTCAGCGCCTGCAGGTCGATCATCTTTTCCGGTGGCACGCCCCATTTCTCGATCACCTCGGGAATGCCGATCTGGCGATCCTTCATCGGGTCGTACATGCCGACCGTCGGGCCGACCAATTGCATCAGGTCCTTGTCGGAGGAGATGATGGTGGTGTCGGCGCCGACCTCGCAGGCTAGGCGGCAATAGGTGGCGATGATGTCGTCAGCCTCGAAGCCTTCCATCTCGATGCAGGGCAGGTTGAAGGCCACGGTCGCCTGGCGGATCAGGCCGAATTGCGGGATCAGGTCTTCCGGCGGCGCCGAGCGGTTGGCCTTGTATTCGGGATAAAGATCGCTGCGAAAGGTCTTCGCCGAATAGTCGAAGATGACGGCAAAATGGGTCGGCACGATGCCCACGTTCGTGTTGCGGGCGTCCTGCATCAGCTTCCATACCATGTTGCAGAAGCCGAGCACGGCGCTGGTGGGCAGGCCGTCGGATTTGCGGTTGAGCGGCGGCAGCGCGTGGTAGGCGCGGAAAATGTAGCCGGAGCCGTCGACAAGAAAGAGATGATCGCCTTTTTTCATGCCGGCAGGGATAGCGCGGCCAAGCTTCGCGGTCCATGCCAAAGGCTGCGCAAACGGCCGGTTCCGGCAACACCCCTGACAGACAGGTCTCGGACAAAATTCAGCCGCTCACGGGCATGTTACAAAAGTGTAATCTTCGTGCCCTTGAATCGCCATTTTCACAGACCCAAATAGCTGTCATCGGCAATTTTCGCCGAAGTCCGGAGTAAGGCCCGTCCCCCGCCTATCCCGGGCAACTGCGGCAGCCTATCCCCCCTCTCCGGGCTGCCGCAACGTTTCGAGTAAAGACCGCCGTGGTTCCCCCTCCACCACGGCGGTTCTTTTTTGTCTCCTAGCCCGCGTGTTACCGACGCCGGAACGCGTGGTCCAACGATCGCGGCTTTGCGTTTTCTGCTCGCCCCTTTAGGGTCGGGCCAGAATCGAAAGGCTGAAGAAATGTCCAGACTCTCCCCCGTCCTTGACCGTCTCGACCAGAACCTCGATCAGAGCCTGGAGCGGCTTTTCGGCTTGCTTGGTATCAAGTCGATCTCCACCGACCCGGCCTTTGCCGCCGATTGCCGCAAGGGCGCCGAATGGCTGGCGGCCGAGCTCAAGCTGATCGGCTTCGACGCCAGCGTGCGCGACACGCCCGGCCACCCGATGGTGGTGGCGCATCACGAAGGACCGGCCGGCGCGCCGCATGTGCTGTTCTACGGCCACTACGACGTGCAGCCGGTCGATCCGATCGAGCTGTGGGAAACGGATCCATTCGCGCCGTCGATCAAGGAGGTCCAGCCCGGACGCAAGGTGATCGCCGGGCGCGGCTCGGCGGACGACAAGGGTCAGCTGATGACCTTCGTCGAGGCCTGCCGCGCCTGGAGGCAGGTGCACGGCAATCTGCCCTGCCGCGTCACGATCCTGTTCGAGGGCGAGGAAGAGTCCGGCTCGCCGTCGCTCAAGCCTTTCCTCGAGGCCAACGCCGCCGAGCTGAAAGCGGATTTCGCGCTGGTCTGCGACACCAGCATGTGGAACCGCGAGACGCCGTCGATCTGCGTGTCCCTACGCGGCATGGTCGGCGAGGAGGTCACCGTCAAGGCAGCCAGCCGCGACCTGCATTCAGGCCTCTATGGCGGCCCGGCCGCCAATCCGATCCGAATCCTGACCAAAATTCTCGCCGACATTCATGATCAAGACGGCCGTATCACCATCCCGGGCTTCTATGACGGCGTCGAAGAGACGCCCTCGCAGGTGCTGAAATCCTGGGAGGGGCTCGGCGAGACCGCCGAGACCTTCCTCGGACCGGTCGGGCTTTCCATTCCCGCCGGCGAAAAGGGCCGCTCCGTGCTCGAACTCACCTGGGCACGGCCGACGGCCGAGTTCAACGGCATCATCGGCGGCTATACCGGCAAGGGCTTCAAGACGGTGATCGCGGCGGAAGCATCGGCGAAAGTGTCGTTCCGGCTCGTCCACAAGCAGGATCCGAAAAAAATCCGCGCCGCCTTCCAGGCTTTCGTGCGCGATCGGATTCCCGGCGACTGCTCCGTCGAATTCCATCCGCATGGCGGCTCGCCGGCGATCCAGCTTTCCTACGACTCGCCGTTCCTGGCCAAGGCCAAGGATGCGCTCTCCGACGAATGGCAAAAGCAGGCCGTCACAACCGGCGGCGGCGGCTCCATCCCCGTAGTCGGCGATTTTAAGACCTATCTCGGCATGGAATCGCTGCTGGTCGGCTTCGGCCTCGATGACGACCGCATCCATTCGCCCAACGAGAAGTACGAGCTCACCTCCTTCCACAAGGGGCAGCGTTCCTGGGCGCGCATTCTCGATGCTCTGACACGCTGAGGTGAACCCGCGGCGGACCGCGAAAATCAACTTTCTGTTGATTTTTTTCCGGATCGCGGCAAGGACGGGCGTGATAGCGCAATGCGCGGCGCCTTCGCGTCCAAAAACGGGTGCGCCGCTGGCCGCGATCCGGAGAAGAGAATGATCGACATCCGTTTCCACAAGAACGATCTGCCGGACCTTTCCCGCTACAATGTCGGTGCGGTCGCCATCGACACGGAAACGCTGGGCTTGAACCCGCATCGTGACCGGCTCTGCGTGGTTCAGATCTCGCCCGGCGACGGCAGCGCCGACGTCATCCAGATCGCGCCGGGCCAGAAGGAGGCGCCCAACCTTGTCAGCCTTCTCAGGAACGACGCCGTGGTGAAGCTGTTTCACTACGGCCGTTTCGACATTGCCGTCCTTTATCACGCTTTCGGCGTCATGGCCGAACCGGTTTTCTGCACAAAGATCGCCTCGCGGCTGACCCGTACCTACACCGACCGCCACGGGCTGAAGGATATATGCAACGAACTGCTCGGTATCGGCCTCTCCAAGGCGCAGCAATCGTCGGACTGGGCGGCGGAAACACTGTCGCCCGAGCAGCTCGAATATGCCGCCTCCGACGTGCTTTACCTGCACCGGCTGCGCGAGGTGCTGGCCGCGCGGCTTGCGCGCGAGGGTCGCACTAAGGAGGCCGAAGCCTGCTTCCGCTTCCTGCCGACGCGCGCCAAGCTCGATCTGATGGGCTGGGCGGAAGAGGATATCTTCGCGCATAGCTGACGACCCGGCGCGTCGAGCGACGTTCCTGCCGGTCCATTGTCGGCGTGAGATGGGAGGGAATGAATGGCAGAGCGCAAACCGATAGCGAGCGCGCCGAAGGACGGCTCGAAGGTAACGATCCTGTGGAACGACGAGCACGGCGTGGTCAACGAATCCGTCGGGCAATATCGCGACGGCGGCTGGTGGGTCTACACCGACAGCAACACCCAGAAAAAAGTCGAGCCGACCAGTTGGCGGCCTGCATCGGCCAATGATGACAGCGACCAGTGAGCGATCGCCGCAGGGCCTCGAAGCAGGCGCGAGACTCGGCTGCAAGAAGGGGGCGAGATGAGACAGAATATGCTCTACCTCATCATCGGCGCGTTGGCCGTCGTGGTCATCGCGCTTGGCATCTACATCTACCGCGAGCAGACCAGGCCGAAGGGCGTGGAGCTCAAGATCGACGACAAGGGCATTTCGATCCAGCAGAATTGATCTCACCACGTCCGCATCTCGCGAACTTGACCGGTCGGCTCCTGATAGCACCTATTGCATTCGGGTCCGCTCGCTGGGGCGGTGGTGGTTTTTGATATGATTCCCCGGATCGATTTCGTGGCCACCGGTGCCGTGAACGATGCGCTCGCCGCGATCGGGCGGACCGAGGACCTGCGCTTTTCGCCCGACAACCGCTTGCTTGCCGTCGCCGGATATGGACGCAGGCGATGCCTGATGCTGCGCATCGACATAGAGCCGACGGCCGGTGCAGCGAGGATCGTTATCCGCGATTTCGTGGAGCTCAGATCGGAAAGCATGGGCGAGGTGCATGGCCTCGATTTCATCGACAACAGGACTTTTGTGGTCGCCAATCGCGATGGGCTGGTTGCGGTCTTCGCCCTGCCGCAAGGCGAACCGGCCGGACAAGGGCACGAAATCTCGCCACTTCGCGTGATCAAAGGCAGCCGATTTTGCAGATTGAGAACGCCCGGCTCGGTCGCCGTCAGGCGTGAGTCGCATGGCCGGCTCAGCCTGCTGGTCTGTAACAACTACACGCATCGGGTGACCCGCCATGTGATTCACCGGCGATGGGGATACCGCGCCCTGTGGAATCAGGTTCTCCTGGAGCAGGGCCTCGACATCCCGGACGGCATCGCGCTCAGCCATGACGGGCGGTGGGTCGCCGTCAGCAGCCACGGCACCAACGACGTGAAGATCTACGACATGTCGGCGCCGCTTGGCCCTGAAACCCGACCCGCCGGTGTCCTGGAAAATGCCAACTACCCGCACGGCCTGCGCTTCACGCAGGACGGCAGCCACATTCTTGTCGCCGACGCCGGCAGCCCGATGGTTCACGTCTATGCAAGCGACGAAGGCTGGAAGGGGCGCCGCACGCCGTCGCGTTCGGTCGCCGTGCTCGACGACGAAAGCTTTCTGCGCGGCAGGGCCAGCGTCGAGGAGGGTGGGCCGAAGGGCCTGGACATAGACAAGTCGAACAGCGTCGTGGCGGTGACTTGTCAGGAACAGCCGCTGGCTTTCTACGGCCTGTCGTCGATCGTCGGTCGAAAGGCGGCGGAGCCCGAGTTCCGCGTTCTTTGACGTCCAGGATAAGCCTGTGATTTCGGCTCCATATTCTGGCGACGGCATGAAGAATGACAGGGGCCGCGCGCAGCTCCATCAAATCTTGGCGGCGTGGGCGGCAAACGGATGACGTCCGCGCGGTTCGGCGATATCATGCTGAGTATAGGGAGTTTTGGGGCCGACCAACCTAGCCTCTAGGAGGTTGCCATGAAGCACCAAACACTGGACCAGCTGCACGCCGTTGCCGAGGTCCGCACCGCCAAACCCGTCATGAGCCGAACCCAGCGCCTCGCACGTTGGGCGGAGCTTCTCGAACGTGAGCCAAACCGGCTCCTGACCGCGCTGATCGGCACTGAATATCGTGCCCCGCGGGAACGCAATGTCATGCGGGGCGCCGGCTCGCCCATATCCGTCGCCCTGGAAGACCCCGTTCTGCACGACGAGGGTTTGAAGAACGACACCTACGGCGAAGCAAAACGCTTCTTCGAGCTGACCGACTATCAGCTGCACGAGATCGTCTGCTACTGCCATGTCGGCGATGTCATGCGGGCATCGAGAGCTGCGCTCTCGGTCCGTGCCGTGCTCGACTAGCCCGAGCCGACACTCGCCCGCCTATGCAAACGCTGGAGCGCGGCCGGAATCCCACGCCGATCGCGCTCCGTCAGGTGGCCGCTTACCAAACATTTGCTTTTCAATCACTTCGAATTTTTCCCCACTTAACGCGCCTTTAAACCGCCGCATCTACTCTGCAACCCGAGCGCCATCGGCATCGGGGACAGCAAGCACAGCGCAATGGCGAACCGCAGAGACAGTCGCATCGAACCGAGCTTCGAGGGCTCGCCGCGGGCGAAACCCTCCGACGGCTTTTCGGTCAGCGAGGAGGATCGCGTCGTGCCGGCAAATCGTAAATCCGCAGCGAAACGCAAATCCGCCAAGGCGAAATCGCGCGGCCGGGGGCGCGATCGCAGCCAGCGCGGGCTGTTTTCCATCTTCGGCCGCTTGCTCTACTGGTGCTTCGTTTTCTGCATCTGGGGCGGCATCGCGGTGGCCGGCGTCGTCGTCTATTACGGCGCCAAGATGCCGGCGGCGACCACATGGTCGATTCCCGACCGCGCGCCCAACATCAAGATCGTCTCGGTCGACGGGCAACTCATCGCAAATCGCGGCATGAGCGGCGGCGAGGCCGTCGGCCTCAATGAAATGTCGCCCTATATTCCCGAGGCCGTCGTCGCCATCGAGGACCGGCGGTTCTATTCGCATTTCGGCATCGACCCGATCGGGCTGACGCGCGCCATGGTCACCAACGTCCTTGGCGGTCATTTCTCGCAGGGCGGCTCGACGCTGACGCAGCAGCTGGCCAAGAACCTGTTCCTGACGCCGGATCGCACGCTGGAGCGCAAGGTGCAGGAAGTGCTGCTGGCGCTGTGGCTGGAGCACAAGCACAGCAAGGACCAGATCCTCGAAATGTATCTCAACCGGGTCTATTTCGGGTCCGGCGCCTATGGCGTGGAGGCCGCCTCGCGGCGGTACTTCGGCAAGAGCGCGCGCGATGTCACGCTTTCCGAGGCAGCGCTTCTGGCCGGTTTGCTCAAGGCGCCGTCGCGGCTTTCGCCGGCGCGCGATCCCAAGGCGGCGGAAGAACGCGCACAGCTCGTGCTCGCCGCCATGCGCGAGGAAGGCAAGATCGGCGACAAGGAATACAAAATGGCGCTGAGCGCGCCGGCGACGCGCTCGCCCTCCTACTGGACCGGTTCGGAGAATTACGTCGCCGACACGGTCATGGAGGAGCTTCCCGACCTGATCGGCGACGTGCGCGGCGACATCATCATCGACACCACCGTGGATCTGACGCTGCAGAAGCTCGCCGAGCAGTCGATCCGCCGGCTGATCGACGAGAGCGGCAAGAAGCTCAACGTCACCCAGGGCGCGTTGGTGTCGATCGATGATTCCGGCGCCGTTCGCGCCATGGTCGGCGGTTACGACTATTCGACCAGCCAGTTCGATCGCGCCTCGGAAGCGCGGCGCCAGCCAGGATCGGCCTTCAAGCCTTTCGTCTACATGGCGGCGCTGGAAGCAGGCCGCACACCGGACAGCGTGCGCAACGACGCCCCGATCAGAATAGGCAAATGGACGCCGGAGAACTATGGCGGCAAATATTATGGCAAGGTGACGCTGGCCACCGCACTGGCGAAGTCGCTGAACTCGGTGGCGGCGCAACTCACCATGGAGGTCGGCCCCGACGCCGTGGTTGAGGCCGCGCACCGCATGGGCATCCAATCCGACCTGCAGTCGAACACCTCGATCGCGCTCGGCACCTCGGAAGTGACGCCGCTGGAACTGACCGCCGCCTATGTGCCTTTCGCCAATGGCGGCTACGAGCCGGATATCCATTTCATCCAGCGCGTCACCACGGCTAGCGGCAAGGTGCTCTACAAAAACAATGGCGGCAGCGCGCCGCGCGTCCTCAAGGCCGACATCGTCGGCATGATGAACTCTATGATGACGGGCACGGTCGAAGTCGGCACCGCCAAGAAGGCGGCCTTCAACTGGCCCTCGGCCGGCAAGACCGGCACCAGCCAGAATTCACGCGACGCTTGGTTCGTCGGCTACACCGCCAACCTCACGACGGGTGTGTGGTTCGGCAATGACGACGGCAGCCCGATGAAGAAGGTGACCGGCGGCGCCTTGCCGGCGCAGGCCTGGCACGAATTCATGGTCGCCGCGCATGAAGGCTTGCCGGTCAGGCCGTTGCCCGGCACGTGGAAATCGACGCCGCCCGATACGGTCGTGCCGGACGAGATACCCTCGGCCGACAACTCGCAGCCGGCGCCGCCCGCCCCCGTCGGCCAGTCGACGCCTGTCGCCCAGGCGCCCGCACGGCAGGCGCGTCCAGCCCAGACGGTCGATGCCGACGGTTTCGATATGCCGAGCGACGGCGGCACCACCGCCTCGGTCGGGCATCCGGTGCCGCCCGGCGATGTCGGCGGCCCGAAGAAAAGGCGGCAGACGTCGATCCTCGACATCCTCAGCGGCGGTTGAGCGGCAACTCGCCTCTCGCAATGGCTGGCGCCTTCGGCTACATGTCCGGCCGGAGATCAAGCCATGGCCGAAATCGACAGCAGAAAAACCATCGTGCTCACCGGCGCCAGCCGCGGCATCGGCCATGCGACGGTGAAACGCTTTTCACGCGAGGGCTGGCGCGTCATCACCTGCTCGCGACAGGCCTTTGCCGAGGACTGCCCATGGCCGGCCGGTCCCGAGGACCACATCAAGGTCGACCTTGCCGACCAGGAGGATGTCGGCATTGCCGTCTCGGAAATCCGTCACCGGCTGGAGGCGCATGGCGGGCAGTTGCACGCGCTGGTCAACAATGCCGGCATCTCGCCGAAGCTCAAGGACGGCGGCCGGATGAACTCGATCGAGACGCCGATGCATGTCTGGCGCGACGTGTTCCAGGTCAATTTCTTCGCGCCGATCATGCTGGCGAGAGGGCTGTTCAAGGAACTCGCCGCCGCCAAGGGCTCGATCGTCAACGTCACCTCGATCGCCGGCACCCGCGTGCATCCATTTGCCGGCACGGCCTATGCGACGTCGAAGGCGGCGCTGGGTTCTCTGACGCGCGAGATGGCGCATGACTTCGGGCCGCACGGCATCCGCGTCAATGCGATCGCGCCGGGCGAGATCGACACGGCGATCCTGTCGCCCGGCACCGACAAGATCGTCGAGACGATCCCGCTGAGAAGGCTGGGCGCCACGTCGGAAGTGGCCGACATCATCTTTTTCCTGTGTTCGGGCCAGGCGTCCTACGTGACCGGCTCGGAAATCCACATCAATGGCGGCCAGCACGTGTGACTTCCATCTCAGCGACATCGCTTCCGTTATTCGTTTCCTGATCCGCTTGGTTTGTGCGGGCGAGCGTCAGGCAGGCCGCGGCCTGATCTCGGCAGCGGCGTCGTCCAACCGAGCGGGTGACATGCCGGTAACCGCCTCGACGATGCCGCGTGCTATTTCGCGCTCGCCCATGATCACGGTGTCGGCGCCGAGAGCCTCGAGATGCTCGACCTCGGCATCGGAATGGGCGCGCGCAATGACGCTGATGCCGGGATTGGCCGCGCGCGCCCGCAGCACCACCTGTCCCGCCTCGAAGGCGTTGGGGATGGCGAGGATCAGCCGTTTGGCGCCTTCCGGATTGGCGGCCGCGAAGACGTCCGGATTGGCGGCGTTGCCGGCCACCGTTTCGACGCCCTCGGCCCTCAGCTTCGCCAGCGTCTTGTCGGCATCCTCGACAACCAGGAAGGGCAGGGCGGCTTGTTTCAGCGCGGCACCCACGAGGCTGCCGACACGTCCATAGCCGATCAGGATGGAATGGTCGGTGAGTCCCGTTCGCGGCGGCAGACCATTCTCGCTTTCAGACACTGCCGCCGCCGAGGCCACCTGGCCGGGCTCGGTCGCCGGGCCGATCGGCCTTGATTCCTCGGGCTCTGCCGTTTTGCCGGCGCGCTTTTCCAGCCACGGCTTCATCCTGTCGACGATCAGGAACATCAGCGGGTTGAGCAGGATCGACAGGATGGCGCCGGCCAGAATGAGGTCGCGGCCCTGTTCGGGCAGAAGCTTCAACCCGACGCCGAGCTCGGCCAGGATGAAGGAGAATTCGCCGATCTGGGCAAGGCTGGCCGAGATAATCAGCGCGGTCGCGACCGGATAGCGGAAGGCGATGACGATGACGAAAGCGGCGAGCGATTTGCCGATGAGGATGATGGCTAAGGTCGCCAGGATCGGCAGGCCGTTGCTGACCAGGCTGAACGGATCGAACAGCATGCCGACGGAAACGAAGAACAGCACGGAAAAAGCGTCGCGCAGCGGCAGCGATTCTTCCGCCGCCCGGTGGCTGAGCTCGGACTCGCTCATGACCATGCCGGCGAAGAAGGCGCCGAGCGCCAGCGAGACGCCGAACAGCTTCGCCGCGCCGAAGGCGACGCCGAGCGCGATGGCAAGCACCGAGAGCCGGAACAGCTCGCGTGAGCCGGTATGGGCGACATAGTGCAGGATCCAGGGGATGACCCTGCGGCCTACGACCAGCATGACGACGACGAAGGCGACGACCTTGGCCAGCGTTATGCCGACCACGCCCCATATGCCGTGGCTGGCGGGCAGCGAAAGCAGGCTCGCATGGTCGTCGGCCTGCGGCTGGCCGCCAAGCACGCCGGCGAGCGCCGGCAAAAGCACCAGCGCCAGCACCATGGCCAAATCCTCGACGATCAGCCAGCCGACGGCGATGCGGCCGCGCTCGGTCTCGATCAGCCGCCGCTCCTGCATGGCGCGCAGCAGGACGACGGTCGAGGCGACGGAGAGCGCGAGGCCGAAGACAAGGCCGGCACCGAGCGACCAGCCAAGCAGCCAGGCGAGGCCGACGCCGAGCAGCGTGGCAAAGCCGATCTGCACGACGGCGCCGGGCACGGCGATTGCGCGGACCGACAAAAGATCCTTCAGCGAGAAATGCAGGCCGACGCCGAACATCAGCAGGATGACGCCGATCTCGGCGAGCTCGTTGGCAAGGCTGGCGTCGGCGACGAAGCCCGGCGTGTTCGGCCCGACCAGCACCCCGCCCACGAGATAGCCGACCAGCGGCGGGATGCGGAATCGGTTGGCCAATGCTCCGAAAACGAAGGCAAGCCCCAAACCGGCGACGATGGTGGCGATCAGGGGCGTGTCATGCGGCATTGTCTATGGAGCGCCTTCCGAGAATTCACGATGTCGATAAGCGCCGCCCGAGGGCCGTCGCCCCTTCGCAATATGGTCGGGGGAGGGGCGGTGACGCAACCACCGCTACACGGAAATCGGCGCCGCGATCGGGCGCCGGATGAGAAAATCAGAGCGAGCCGCCATGAGGGGGCCACGGGCATCAATCCCCTGCAATGTGCGTTCCTGCGTGCCGCTCAGGCCGCTTTGAGCAGATTCTCGATCTCGAAGACGGTATGGTTGGTCAGCGTCTTGGGGATTTCGGCCTGCACTTTTTCGCTGACTTCCTTGTGCAGCTTCTGCCGCATCTCGCCGAGCACCTGCGGCGGCGCGATCAGCACGAGCTGGTCGAACTCACCCCGATGTGCAAGCTTGTAGAGCCGGTCGGCAATATCGCTTGCGAAACGTTCCTTGCCGAGGCGATGCCAGTCCGTCTCTTCGATCGCGCTGCGTGGCCCTTCGGCGTATCGGCCCGGTTTATCGGTGCCTTGCTCCCTGGTGGCGGGATTTTCCTGCTCCATCTCCTGAACCACCTCGAGGTTCGGAAACTTGCTGTCGCCTTCATTGCGGAGGAAAAGCGCCTTTTCGCCGTCGGCCACGACCACCCAGAGACCGCGTTTAAGCTTGATGTTCATGATTTTCCTCCTTGCCTTGAGCACAAATGGAGCCCGCGAGAGCGGCTCGACCGACGGGATGGATCGTTAGCGAAACGTGCCGCCGAGCATGATAGTTCCGGATGAACCAACGACTGGAGGATGTGCTGCAGGCGGCAGCGACCTCACCCTCCAGCAAGACCGCGTCTTCATCTACTAAGTTAGTAGAATTTAGAAAAAACCGTTTTGCCGTGTCGGCTGCACGGCGCTAAAAACTATGCCGGATCAATAGCTCTCGGAGAGGTGCCCGACCACCTCAAGCTCCGGCGTAGAATTTTTTTCTCCTGCCTTTCGCGGCTGCGAAAAAGCGATTGCCTGCCATCAAGGGATGCGCGAGTGCTTGCCTTCTGGTTTTTCCCAGGCCCGCATAAAACTGCCAGACTGTTCTCGTACTGTTTATCGCCATGTCGCCAGCCAATGCCAAGCTCAACGCCTTCCCCGTCTTCCTGCGGGTCGACGGCGAAGCCGTGGCCATCGTCGGCAACGGCGAGGAGGCACTGGCCAAGGCCAGGCTGCTTGCTCAGTCAAACGCGACGCTGCGCATCATTGCGGACAATGCCGATCCCGAGCTTCTGAATTTCATTGCAACCGCCGGCGCTGTCCACGTCGACGTCGCCTACGATGCCGCGCACCTCGAGGACGCGGCCATGGTGTTTGCCGCCAGCGGCGACGAGGCGCTCGACCGCCGCGTGGTCGAAGACGCCCGCCGGCTGGGCATTCCGGTCAACGCCGTCGACCGGCCTGAGCTCTGCGATTTCTTCACACCGGCGCTGGTCAACCGCGCGCCGGTCGCCATCGCCATCGGCACCGAGGGCGCCGGCCCTGTGCTGGCGCAGCTGCTGCGGGTGCGCATCGATCGCATGCTGTCGCCGTCGCTTGGCCGGCTGGCAGCCTTGGCGTCGTCGTTTCGCACTGCTGCCGAGCGGCTGCCGAAGGGCAATCGCCGCCGCCGGTTCTGGAGCGATTTCTTCGCCGGCCTCCCGGCCAAGGCGGTTGAAGCCGGAGAGTTCGCCAGGGCGCATAGTGCTGCGCTCGAACTTCTGACTTCGGACGCGCCGACCGCAGGTCACATCGCTCTGGTCGGCGCCGGCCCGGGCGCGGAGGATCTTTTGACGCTGCGCGCCCACCGCCTGCTGATGGAGGCCGACGGGATCGTCTATGACGCGCTGGTGCCGGAAGCGATCGTCGCCATGGGGCGCCGCGATGCCGAGCGCTTGCCTGTCGGCAAGCGCAAGGGCTGCCATTCCAAGAGCCAGGAAGAAATCAACGCTCTGCTCATCGAGCTTGGCCGCGCCGGCAAGCGCGTGGTGCGGCTGAAATCAGGCGATCCGCTTGTGTTCGGGCGGGCGGGCGAGGAAATGGCAGCACTTCGCGAGGCCGGCATCGCCTATGAGGTGGTTCCGGGCGTGACCGCCGCCTTCGCCGCGGCCGCCGATTTCGAATTGCCGCTGACGCTCCGCGGCGTGACGTCCTCGATGGTGTTCACCACCGGGCATGACCTCAAGGGCAACTCACTGCCCGATTGGGCAAAACTTGCCATTTCCGGCGCCACCGTCGCCGTCTATATGGGCCGCTCGGTCGCAGCCGAGGTCGCCGGTCGGCTGATCGAAGCCGGGCTGTCGCCCGATACCGCCGTCGCCGTGGTGGAGAATGCCAGCCTTGGCAATCGCCGCCGCTTCCACGGCACGCTCGCCGACCTGCCGTCGCTGGAAGCGCGCGCCGATCTTACCGGTCCGGTCATGACCATCATCGGCGACGCGGTCGCCGGCGCCAATTTCGAACAATCCGAGCCGCTTGCGGCGCACACGCGTGGAGATACGGCCGGCGTAGCGGCCGAAGGAGTTGAGCAATGAAGGTTCTGACCGCGAACAGGCTCTCGGACGGTATCGCCGTCTGGTACGCCGATGGCGGCTGGGCGGAGGCCGTCACTCGTGCCGACATCGCCCATGACAAGGCGGCGGAGGATCGGCTCGAGGCCATCGGCGCCGCGGCCGCTGCCAACAACGAAGTCGTCGACGTCAACCTGATCGATGTGACCGTGATCAACGGCGCGGTCGAGCCGGTGCGGCTGCGCGAGAAGATCCGCGCCGCGGGCCCCACCATCCGCACCGACCTCGGCAAGCAGGCGAGCCCGGCTCCGGCACGGGCGGCATAGAACACAAGAAAGCGGGCGGACGGGCCCTGAAAGACGAAGCATGTACCGTTACGACGAGTTCGACCACGATTTCGTAAAGGCCCGCGTCGCCGAGTTCAGCGACCAGGTGCAGCGCCGGCTTGCCGGCGATATCACCGAGGACCAGTTCCGGCCGCTCCGGCTGATGAACGGCGTCTATTTGCAGCTGCACGCCTATATGCTGCGTATCGCCGTGCCCTATGGCACGCTGAACAGCAGGCAATTGCGCATGCTCGGCCACATCGCCCGCAAATACGACAAGGGCTACGGCCACTTCACCACGCGCCAGAACATCCAGTTCAACTGGCCGGCGCTGTCCGACATCCCGGCGATCCTTGCTGATCTGGCGAGTGTCGAAATGCATGCCATCCAGACCAGCGGCAACTGCATCCGCAACGTCACCGCGGATCATTTCGCCGGCGCGGCCGCCGACGAGGTTGCCGATCCGCGTCCCTATGCGGAGATCCTGCGCCAGTGGTCGTCGGTGCATCCGGAGTTCTCGTACCTGCCGCGCAAGTTCAAGATCGCGGTGACCGGCGCCGAGCGTGATCGCGCCGCCATCCAGACGCACGACATCGGGCTGCATCTGAAGAAGAACGCGGCCGGCGAGCTGGGCTTTGCCGTCTATGTCGGTGGCGGCCAGGGCCGCACGCCGATGGTCGCCAAGAAGATCCGCGACTTCCTGCCGGAAGCCGAGCTGTTGTCCTACTGCACGGCGATCCTGCGCGTTTACAACCTCTATGGCCGCCGCGATAACAAGTACAAGGCGCGTATCAAGATCCTCGTCCACGAGACCGGGGTCGAGGAGATCACCCGCCAGATCGAGGCCGAATGGCAGGAGTTGAAGGACGCGGAGCTGAAGCTGCCGGACGCCGACATCCAGGCGATCAATGCCTATTTCGCGCCGCCGGCATTGCCTGACCGGCCGGAAGGCGACGCGCAGGTGAAGCAGACGCGGCTCGATTCCAAGAGTTTTTCGGAGTGGCTCGACCAGAATGTCGTAACGCATCGCCACCCCGACTATGCGGCGGTGACGATCTCGCTCAAGGGCATCGGCGAGGTGCCCGGCGACGCCTCCGACAGCCAGATGGAGGCGGTCGCCGACATCGCCGAGAAATACGCCTTCGACGAGTTGCGCGTCAGCCACGAGCAGAACCTGATCCTGCCGCATGTGGCGCGCGCCGACCTCAAGGCCGTCTATGACGCCCTGGTCGAGATCGGCTTGGCGACCGCCAATTCCAACCTGATCAGCGATATCATCTCTTGCCCCGGCCTCGATTATTGCGCGCTTGCCACCGCGCGTTCGATCCCGGTTGCCCAGGAAATCTCGCGCCGCTTTGCCTCGCTGGAGCGGCAGCGCGAGATCGGTGAGCTGAAGCTGAAGATCTCCGGCTGCATCAACGCCTGCGGCCACCACCATGTCGGCCATATCGGCATTCTCGGCGTGGAGAAGAAGGGCTCCGAGCTCTACCAGGTCACGCTTGGCGGCTCGGCCGACGAGAACACGTCGGTCGGCGAGATCATCGGCCGCGGTTTCTCTTCGGAAGAAATCACCGATGCCATCGAGCAGATCGTCGACACCTATCTCGGCCTTCGGCTCAATCCCAGTGAACGTTTTATCGACAGCTACCGCCGTGTCGGTCCCGCGCCGTTCAAGGAGGCGCTCTATGCTGGCGAAACCAAGGCCGCTTGACCGGATCGGCGGCGTCGAGGCCGGCGTTGCCGCGGAAGCGGCGGGGCTCGACGCGCTGCTCGGCCATCTGAAGCCGATCGAGATCATCGAGCGCTCGGCGCGTGAATTTTTCCGCGGCGACGTTGCCGCCGTATCGTCCTTCGGAGCCGATTCGGCAGTCCTCCTGCACATGATTGCCGAGATCGACCGCTCGCTGCCAGTGATCTTTCTCGACACCGGCAAGCATTTCGAGGAGACGCTGGGCTACCGCGACGCGCTGGTCGCCGATTTCGGCCTGACCGATGTGAGAGTGATCAAGCCGGACGAAGCGGCGCTCGAACGCGTCGATCCGACCGGCAGGCTGTATGAGACCGATACCGACGCCTGTTGCAACCTGCGCAAGGTCGAGCCGCTGGCGCGTGGCGTCGAGCCGTTCCGCGCCTGGTTCACCGGGCGCAAGCGCTTCCAGGCTTCGACGCGCGCGGCACTCCCGGTCTTCGAGGCCGTCGGCTCGCGCATCCGCATCAATCCGCTCGCGCATTGGACGACATCCGACCAGGCCGACTACATGCGCGCGCATGCGCTGCGCGAAAACCCGCTGGTCGCCTATGGCTATCTGTCGATCGGCTGCTTCCCCTGCACGCAGCCGGTACAGCCAGGCGAGGATGCGCGCAGCGGCCGCTGGGCGGGGCACGCCAAGACCGAGTGCGGCATCCATCTGTCGGGGCTGGAGAAGTCGCTGACCGACGCATCACTTTAAGGACAGCCGCTACTCAGGTGAGGCCGGCCTGCAAATGGCGGGTTCCTGCGCTTTCGGAGCTCGCGTAGTTGAAGTACGCTCCGCTCCCGTTCTCGAAAGCCACCATTTTCGACTCCGGGCCGACCTGAACAGCGACATATCCTTTCATTCTTAGGGCATTAGGATCTTAGGGCATTAGGAATTTTGATGACTGAGCCGACCAAATCGGAAACCCGCCTCTGGACCCCGAACGGTTTCCGCGAGGACGAATGGACCCATGCCGAGAGCGCCGAAGCGCTTGCCGGCAATGGCCGCTTCATCCTCCCGTTGCAGGCCTTTCTCGGGCTCGATGACGATATCCGCAGGTCGGCCAAGGAGCGCCTCGGCGTGCTCCTGCTCCCCGGCGACGAGCTCGACAAGATCGTCGGCCTGCTCGACCAGCTGTCGCTGGTGGCGCTTGCCTTCCCGGCCTTCAACGACGGCCGCTCCTTCTCCAAGGGCGAATTGCTGCGCACCCGGCATAACTTCAAAGGCGCGGTGCGCGCCACGGGCCAGGTCCTGGTCGATCAATTGCCGCATATGCTGCGGCTCGGCTTCGACGAGTTCGAGGTCTCCAATCCGGTGCTGTTGAAGCGGCTGGAGGAAGGGCGCACAGGAGGCTTGCCAGTCTATTACCAGCCGGCGGTAGAGCCGGAAGCCAAGGGCCCGAAATATTCCTGGCGGCGCAAACGCCCGGGCTGAGCCGTCCCCGCGCTGACCGCCGAAGGCAGCCATCCGGTAAACCAAGCGAGCCTGCAGCTTTGGTCTGACCAAGCACCTTGCTTTTGACGTCTTGGCGCAGTCGATTCAGTTCTACGCGCCTCTTTGCAACAATCTGGTCAGACCACTTCTGCGAATTTCACTTTCTCTTTTGCCGTCTTGCCCTTAGGATATGGTGATTATTTCGCGCTCCGAAATAAACAGCCGGCAAAGGAGGAAACGGCATGGTAGGCAAGAAGATACTGATGCTCGTTGGCGAGTTCAGCGAAGAATACGAGATTTTCGTTTTTGAGCAGGCGATGCATGCGGTCGGCCACACAGTCCATGTCGTCTGCCCGGACAAGAAGGCCGGCGACGTGCTCAAGACCTCGCTGCACGACTTCGAGGGCCATCAGACCTATACGGAAAAGCTCGGCCACGACTATATCCTCAACAAGACATTCGCCGAGGTGAATCCCGCCGATTACGACGCGGTCTACGCTGCGGGCGGACGCGGGCCGGAATATATTCGCATCGACAAGCGCGTGCAGGCGCTGGTCAGGCATTTCCACGAGACCGGCAAGCCGATCTTCACCATCTGCCACGGTGTGCAAATCCTGATCGCGGTCGACGGCGTGGTGCGCGGCAGGGAGGTGGCGGCGCTGCAGTATTGCGAGCCCGAAGTGACGCTTGCCGGGGGCACCTATATCGACGTGTCGCCGACCGGCGCGCATGTCGACGGCAATCTGGTTTCGGCAAAGGGATGGCCCGGCCTTGCGTCGTTCATGCGGGAGTGCCTCAAGGTGCTTGGCACCGAGATCCGTCATGGCGAGGCTCTGATGCGCGACGAGCGCAGAGCCGCATAGCTCCTCAGCGCCTTACGCTGTGGAACTGGGGAAGGGCGGTCTAGTGCTGCCGCTGGCCGTCCGCCTTGTCCGTCTCGGCGCCGTCCAGGCGGTCGAGCAGATCCGTGAACTGCTTGGGCACTTCTTTTTCCAGGCGAAATGCCGGAAGCGTGCGCAGAAGGCGCTTGGTCGCTTCGGTGCCAACCTGTCGCCTGATATCGTCGGCGAGCTTGGCGCGCCTTTCGCCGATGTTGCCCTTCATGGTCCCAAAATCCTGTGTCGGCTTCGAAACTCTCGCAGCCCGCCAATGGTTCCCGCATAGGCCCTTAGCGGCAAGCAAAGCCGTCCGGTACGGTAAAATTTGAATTAATTTGGAACGATCGCGGAAGGGCCGTCATCGGTGCTTGCCCCTTGATTTTTGGCCCCTAAACCTCGATATCGGGCGCAAATCCAAACCAATCCGAATGACGGGAAACGGCGATGAGCGACCAGGCAAAAGACGAACGCGCGCCCGAGGAAATCGAAGCCAGCCAGGCTTCCGAGGCCCGGGCTTCCGGCGAACGTGCGGAAGGCGGCGTCGACGGCGACTATGAGGCGCTTGTGCGGTTGCTGAAGGAAAACGAGGAACTGAAGGATCGGGCGCTTCGCGTAGCTGCCGAAATGGAGAATCTGCGGCGCCGTACCGCGCGTGATGTACATGACGCACGCACCTACGCTGTGGCCAATTTCGCGCGCGACATGCTGTCGGTGTCGGACAATTTGCGCCGCGCGCTGGACGCCATTCCGACCGAGGCCAAGGCCTCCGGCGATGCCGGCTTCAAGGCGCTGATCGAGGGCGTCGACCTCACCGAGCGCGCCATGCTGGCGGCGCTGGAGCGGCACGGGGTGAAGAAGCTTGCGCCCGAAGGCGAGAAGTTCGACCCGAACTTCCATCAGGCGATGTTCGAGGTGCCCAACCCCGACGTTCCGGCGGGGACCGTGGTCCAGGTCGTGCAACCCGGCTATTCGATCGGCGAGCGCGTGTTGAGGCCGGCGATGGTCGGCGTCTCCAAGGGCGGCCCAAAGGCCGCCGCCGCCGAAGCGCCAGTCGAGCCGGGTCCGGTGAACGAGCAGGCCGAGAAGGATGCGTGAAGGGAGCCAATAGCGAATAGGGAATAGCGAACAGGGAAGGCGGTTCCAACCGCACCGCTTCGTGATATTCACTGTGCACTGACTATTCGCCAATCACTATTCGCTCGCCCATGAATCCCATCGAGCTGCTCGACTATGCCGGCGTCGCCGTCTTCGCGGCGACCGGCGCGCTTGCCGCGTCACGCAAAGAGCTCGATATCATCGGCTTCCTGTTTCTGGCCAGCATCACCGGCATTGGTGGCGGAACGCTGCGCGACGTCATTCTCAACCTGCCGGTGTTCTGGGTCGCCAACAGCGGCTATGTGCTGATCTGCGCCGTGATGGCAGTGCTTGTCTTCTTCAGCGCCCATCGTGTGGAATCCCGCTACAAGCTGCTGCTCTGGCTCGATGCGATCGGACTTGCCGCCTTTGCGGTGATGGGGGCTGCAAAGGGCCTGGCGATCACCGGCTCCCCGGTCGTTTCGGTCATCACCGGGGTGCTCACCGCGACCTTCGGCGGCATATTGCGCGACCTGATCGCAGGTGAGCCTTCCGTGCTGCTCAGGCCCGAAATCTATGTCACCGCGGCGCTTGCGGGTGCAGCGCTCTTCACGGTTGGCGATCTCGTTGGCATGTCGGCCCTGCCATCCAGCCTGCTCGGCTTTGCGGCGGCCTTCCTGGTGCGGGGCGGGGCGCTCAAATTCGGCTGGTCGTTCCCGGCCTATAAGAGCCGGCCCGGGCGAAGGCCGGAGGATATTCCGTGATAGCAAACAGCGAATAGCGAATAGAGAGTAGCGAATAGGGCTGTTGTAGTCAGCCTACTATCGTTAGTTCCTTCGCTATTCGCTATTCGCTATTCGCTATTCGCTATTCGCTATTCGCCAGACTCACGCCGCGAAACGCTGGCCTTCGCCGCCATAGTAGTTGACGTAGCGGGCGCCGATCTCCTTGACCGGCATGACGACGAAAATGTCGACGGTCGAGAATTCGTGGTCGATGACGCAGCCGTCGCCGATGCGGGCGCCGACACGCAGATAGCCTTTGACGAGCGGCGGCATGGCGGCGATCGCGGCCTTGGCATTGACCGCCTCGATCGGCATCAAGTCCATCGAGCAGTAGCGGCCGGCCACCGCCCGGACATCCCAGGCCTGGTCGGTGCGGCAGTGATGGGCGAGATAGGTAAGCGCCTCCGCATGCGCCGCCGGCACGGTGCCGTGGAAGGAGGCGCAGCCGGTCATCACGCCGATGCCATAGTGGTTGATATAGGCCCAGATGCCTTGCCAGAGCGCCTCGATGGTGCGCTTGGAGCGGTATTCCGGCAGCACGCAGGAGCGCCCGAGTTCCAGGAAGCGTTGGCCCGGATGGCGCGCCACCAGCTTGGTCAGCTCGAACTCGCCCTCGGAGTAGAAGCCGCCCGCCGCGGTGGCGATCTCCTGCCGCAGCAGGCGATAGGTGCCGACGATACGGCGGTGCTCTGGGCCGGGAAGCGAGGTGTCGAAAACCAGGAGATGATCGCAGAGCGGGTCGAAGCGGTCGGCATCGCGCCGATCCTGCGCCTGGAACAAATCCTTCCTCGCGCCGAGCTCGTCATAGAATACCCGATAACGCACTTCCTGGGCGGCGGCGATCTCGGCCCCGTTGCGGGCGAGCCGCACTTCCAGGTTGCCGATGCGGCCCAGCGGTGCGCCGCTTGCGAAAGCGTCGGCGGCACGCGCGCCGAGAAGGGCGCTGGCGTTCGGCCGAGTATCGCATTCAGGCATGACTGTATGCACGAGTGATTCTCCTTCGAGCCATCCCTCTTGGCACGGGGATACGGTGTAGGTGCAACAGGATTGTGACAGTACCGTGATACGGCGATCCCGGCAATACTTCGTCGGCTGGGCAATACCCTCAACCGGCTATCTTATGGCTGCGAAAGCCAAGCAATCCAAGGCGTTCCGGAAAGTCTAAAAAATTCGTTACGCCGCTGCCTGGCTCTCGACGGCCTGGACGAGCGCATCGGGGTCGAGAGGCTTGGTGACGAAGCCGCTGGCGCCGTGGGCCAAAACCGTGTGGCGCGTCTTTTCCTGGCTGTCGGCGGAAAGCACCATGATCGGGATCGGCGGCACGGCAAGCGCTTCCTCATGGCGGCGGATGGCGGCGATCGCGTCCAGCCCGTCCATCACCGGCATGTGGAGATCCATCAGCACGACATCGAAACGATGCTTGAGGCCGGCGTCGGTGACGGCTTCGACCGCGGCCTTGCCGTTGCTGACGATCTTGACGCGATGTCCAGCCTTGAGCAGCGTGGCGCGGGCAAGCATCGCGTTGATGTCATTGTCCTCCGCGATCAGCACGGACAGGCCCTTGTCGCGGCGGCGGACGGACGCGGTGCCGCGCGGTTCCGACCGCGGCTCGGCGGGTGCCGGCACATGGCTGGTCAACAGCACGCGCAGCAGCGTTTCGCCGCGCACCGGCCGGGCGAGGAACGTCGCGTAGCCGTTGGCGCGGAATTCGCCAAGCATGCCGCGATCGGCGGGTGTGATCAGGGTGATGGCCTGGCAGTCGACAAAACCGCTCTGACGCAGCCGCTTGAGCAGGCGGCCGTCGCTGTTCTCGAGCGCGGCGTCGACCAGAAGCACGTTGCAGCCGGCGGCGAGCGCAATGGCCTGGTCCGGCGTGGCCGCGATCTCGACGGCACCGCCATGCGCGCGGATGGTGCGAGCGATGGCATCGGCCTCGATGGCATTCTTGGACACGATCACCGCGCGCCGGCCCGAGAGGATGTCCCGGCGATACTGTGGCGGTTGGGTTGCCGCGGTCGCCGGAATGTCGAAGACGAATTCGGATCCCTCGCCTAGCCGGCTCGAAACCGAGATCGTGCCGCCCATGGCGATCACCAGGCGCTTGGAGATGGCGAGGCCGAGACCGGCGCCGCCGTGCACCCTGGTCGAAGTACCGTCGGATTGCTCGAATTCCTCGAAGATGCGCTCCATATCCTCTTCGCGCAGCCCCGGACCGGTGTCGGCGATGGTGAAGCGGATGCGGTCGGTGCTCTCGGTGCTGGCGCGCGCGACGGTAAGCAGCACGCCGCCTGTGTCGGTGAACTTGACGGCATTGCCGATGAGGTTGAGCAGCACCTGGCGCACGCGACCGGGGTCGGCGGTGATCATCTGCGGCACGTCGGGTTCGACGTGACAGCCGAGGCCGATGGTCTTGGAGAAGGCCTTCGCGGCCAGCAGCTCGATGATGTTGTCGGCGATCTCACGCAGTGATGTCGGCTGCGGCTCGGGATCGAAGCGGCCGGCCTCGATCTTGGAGTAGTCGAGCAGATCCTCGATCAGCGCCAGCAGCGAGCTTGCGGAAGTCGAGACGGCGCCGACATAGGTACGCTGCTCGGGCGACAGGTCGGTGTCGGCAAGCAGCTTCGCCATGCCCATGATGCCATTCATCGGCGTGCGGATCTCGTGGCTGACGGTGGCAAGGAAGCGCGACTTGGCCTGGCTGGCGTATTCGGCCCGCTCGCGGGCGGTGATCAGCGACGATTCGGCGCGCTTGCGGGCGGTGATGTCACGGGCGATCGCCCGGTGCGAAACAGCACCGGTGTCCCTGTCCCGCACCGAGAGCTCGATCCAGGAGAACCAGCGCGGCCCGTTCGGCGTGCGGATGGCGACATCGGTGGAGCTCAGGCATTCATGATCCGAAAAGGCGGCCTCGGGCACGACGCCGACGTCGATGCCGAGCTCGGAAAGCGTCTTGCCTGCGAGGTCGCGCTGATCGATCTCGACGAGCGAGGCGAACACCTTGTTGGCGTAGACGATGTGGCCGTCGCGGTCGCGATGGACAACGAGGTCGCCGAGCGCATCGATCAGACCGCGAAAACGCTCTTCGCTCTCCTGCATCTCCCACATGCGATCGGCGAGGGTCTCGATCTCGGCGCGGCTACGGGCGGCCGTCTCGTCGAGAAGTGCGGCGGTGCGCCGCTCGGCGCGCTGGTTGCGCAGATGCATCATCAGGCCGCCCAGACCCGTCGCCAGGAGGCCTATGGTGATGAAGATCGGCGCTCCGGTGAGATGCGCCAGCCCGGCCAGGACGACTATGGCGACGATCGTCAGGAACGGCAGGCCTTCATGATTGTCCGCTTGCAATGCGGGGACCAGCGGCGGCGCGACAAGCACCTGCCGCTTCGGCGCGTCAGGACCCAGTCCGTCGTCGCCTGCGGCTTTGCTGTCCTGTCTGAAGTCGGAGTCCGCGAGCATGCGGAAAACCTTGCCAGACAGAGATTATGGAAGATTGCGGCGGATCGTTCGAATTTTAGTCGTCCGTGCCGATAACCGGCAGTTTTTGCCTGATTTTGGGCAGTTCGGACGGGAAATCGCCGAACGCTATTCCTGGGATCGCCCTACAGATCGACGACCACGCGGCCTCTGATCCTGCCCTCCACAATATCGCGCGCAGCGCCGATGATGCCGTCGAAGCCGATCGAGCGCGACAGGGTCGACAGTTTCTGGAGGTCGAGGTCGGCGCCGATGCGGCGCCACGCCTCGAGGCGGACCGCTTTCGGCGCCATGACGGAATCGATGCCGAGCAGCGATACGCCGCGCAGGATGAAGGGGGCGACGCTCGTCGGAAGGTCCATGCCGCCGGCCAGGCCGCACGCGGCGATCGCGCCGCCATAGGACGTCATCGACAGCACGTTGGCCAGTGTATGGGTGCCGACCGAGTCGACGCCGCCGGCCCAGCGTTCCTTGGCCAGCGGCTTGGCCGGCTGGCTGAGGTCGTCCCGTGAGATCACCTCAGCCGCGCCGAGGTCGATCAGATAGGGGCTTTCAGCATTGCGCCCGGTCGAGGCGATCACATGGTAGCCGAGGGTGGAAAGGATCGAGATGGCGACCGAGCCGACGCCGCCGGCGGCCCCCGTCACCACCACCGGTCCGCGATCCGGCACGATGCCATGCCGCTCCAGCGCCATGACGGCGAGCATTGCCGTATAGCCGGCGGTGCCGACTGCCATCGCATCATGCGGGCTCATCCCGTCGGGCAGCGGCACCAGCCAGTCGCCCTTGACGCGGGCGCGGGCGGCAAAGGCGCCGTAATGCGTCTCGCCGACGCCCCAGCCATTGAGGATGACCTTGTCGCCCTTGCGCCAGTCGGGGTGCGAAGATTCGATGACAGTGCCGGCGAAATCGATGCCGGGCACCAGCGGCCAGCGGCGCACGACCGGGGCCTTGCCGGTGATGGCCAGCCCATCCTTGTAATTCACCGTCGTCGCCTCGACGGCGACGGTGACATCGCCTTCCATCAGGTCAGCTTCGGTGAGGTCGACGATCTCGACCGACTGATTCTTCTCGGCGTCGCGCGAAACGAGGATGGCTTTGAAGGTATCGGACACTTGGTCTCCTCGTTTTGTTTGAAACAAATTTGCGGCGGTGGCCGCGCTTGGTCAATTGCCTGGATCCTGGGACCTGGTTTCCCGCCGCCAGCCGATCAGCTCGTCGAACACGACCAGCGCGGCGCCGACCGAAATGAAGGCGTCGGCAAAGTTGAACACCGCGAAGGACCAGACCGGCGTGTGGAAAAGAATATAGTCGATCACGTGGCCGTAGACCGCGCGGTCGATCAGATTGCCGAGCGCGCCGCCGACAATCAGGGCGAAGCCGATCCGGGCAAGGACGTGGCCGGCGGGCGTGCGCACCGCCAGATACAGCACGAAGGCGACGACAAGCGCGGCGATGGCCACCAGGCCGGTGTCGCCGAAGGACGAGAACATCGAGAAGGCGATGCCGGTGTTGTAGGTGCGAAACAGCGCCAGGAAAGGCAGAAGATCGACCTTTTCCTGGAAGGCGAGGCCGTTTTCCAC
The DNA here is from genome assembly GCF_001672435.1 of Mesorhizobium sp. AA23. Lineage (NCBI taxonomy): Bacteria > Pseudomonadati > Pseudomonadota > Alphaproteobacteria > Hyphomicrobiales > Phyllobacteriaceae > Mesorhizobium > Mesorhizobium sp. AA23. The sequence continues at coordinate 187,389 of NZ_LYTP01000001.1, read as the reverse complement.
CAGCTGTTTTATCCACTGGTCGAGTGCGATAGCGAGCACGACCAGCAGGGCGTAAGGGGACCAGGATTTCACGTTTTCGCAGCCCTCATCGCGAGTCGGCAGTGGGGTCGAGCTTCAACGCGCCACGCCGGATTTCGAACAGCATGACGCCGGTGGCAACCGCCAGATTGAGAGAATCGGCGCGTCCGGCCTGCGGGATCCTGAGCAGCCGGTCGCAACTATCCGCAAGGCTGTCGGGCAGGCCCTGCTGCTCGTTGCCCATCAACAGCAGCACCGGGCCTCTCGAAAAGTCGACCGAACGGTAGTCGACCGCGCCCTTCAGATGCGTTCCGGCGACGAGGCCCGGAAAGTCGCGTCGCCAGGCCAGAAAAGCCTGCTCCGTCGCCTTCGCGACCGGCACGGCAAAGATCGAGCCCATGGTGGCGCGCACGGTTTCAAGCGAAAACGGATCGGTGGTGTCGCCGACCAGGATGACGCCCTTGGCGCCGACGGCGTCGACGGTGCGGATGACGGTGCCGAGATTGCCGGGATCGCGAACCCGGTCGAGCGCGACCCAGACGTCGCCGTCCGTGGCACGGATATCCTTCAGCGGCAGCGTCTGCTGGACGAAGACGCCGACGACCATTTGCGGATTTTCCCGGCGGGTGATTGCCGCCAGCACCTTTTCCGAGACTTCGAGCACAGTGCCGCCGGCGGCGACAGTGCGCGCCGCGACCTTTTCTATCGCCGCGTTGCCGCGCCCGGCCTTGGCGAAGACGAGCGTCCTGATCGACCAGCCGAGGTCGAGTGCGTCGATGACCAGCTTCAGGCCTTCCGCCATGAAGGCGTTCTGCTGGTCGCGAAACTTCTTCAGCGCCAGCGCCTTGATGTCCTTGACCAGCGGATTGGCGAGGCTGGTGACTTCCTTGACCTGCCCGACGGGCCGGGCTCCATCATGCGGGACCATTCAAGCCACCCAGCGCGAGAACAGCGAGGTCGACAGCGCGCGGCCGGCGGATTTCTCGCGGATGATCAGCTCGCCGGATTCGACCGTGCCGCCCATGCCGGCGAAGGCTTCCCGCATCAAGGCATGGATGGCGAAGAAGGAGGCGCGGATCGAATAGGCGGTCAGCACCACGGCGATCGGCTTCGGCGTCAGGATCGAGCGGCAGAGATCGGTGAGCCCCGGCAGATCCTCGAACAATTGCCAGACCTCGCCCTTGGGACCGCGGCCATACGCGGGCGGGTCGAAGAGCACGATGTCATAGTGGCTGCCACGGCGCTCCTCACGCTCGGCGAACTTAACCGCGTCCTCGACGATCCAGCGGATCGGCTTGTCGGAGAGGCCCGCTCTCTCCTGGTTCTCGCGCGCCCATCCGATCGCCTTCTTCGAGGCGTCGACATGAGTAACCTCTGCGCCGGCGCGCGCCGCCACCAGCGAGGCAAGGCCTGTGTAACCGAAGAGGTTCAGCACCTTGACCGGTCGCCCTGCAGCGGCGATCAGGCCGGCCATGTGGTCCCAATGCGAGGCTTGTTCGGGAAAGACGCCGACATGGCGGAATGAGGTGAAGCGGCCGAGATAGTCGATGCCGTCATGCTTCATCGGCCAGGTCTCGCCGAGCGGCGTTTTTGGAAAACGCCAGCGGCCGATGCCTTCCTCGTCGGTGTCGCCGGTGAAGATGGCGTCGGCGCGCCGCCATTCCTTGGCGGGAAGCGCCCGCTGCCAGATAGCCTGGCCTTCGGGGCGCACGATGCGGTAGGGCCCATACTGCTCCAGTTTTTCGCCGGCGCCGCTGTCCAGCAGAGCATAGTCGGCGTTGGGCGCAACCTCGAGGATCAGCGGCAGGCGCTCGGCGGGCAACGGGCCTTCGCGGCGTGCAAGAGGGCGCTGCGCTGGTTTTGCTTCCTGACGATGATGCGGCTCCGACCTCTCCGCCGAAGCCGCCTCCCGCAGCCGCGACTGGCTGGGGGGATTCGCCGGCTGGCGCGGACGGTTGTCGCGGTTTCGGTCGCGAAAGGACTTCAAGAACAATCTCCGGAACGGCACGCCGCTTTTGGCATAGGCCCTTGACCTTCGCAACCGCATGGTCCGGCGCTGTTCTGTCGCGATGCGATGGACCTCGCCCGAAGAAACGGGCAAGTCTCCGGTCATGTCCCGTTCCGAACGCCTGCTCGACCTGATCCAGATTCTGCGCCGCCACCGCCGGCCGGTCAGCGGCCGCACGCTTGCGGAGGAAATGGGCGTGTCGATCCGCACGCTCTATCGCGACATCGCGACGCTGCAGGGGCAGGGCGCGCCGATCGAAGGCGAGGCGGGGCTGGGCTATGTGCTGAAGCCCGGCTTCATGCTGCCGCCGCTGATGTTCACCGACGAGGAGGTCGAGGCGATCGTGCTCGGCTCGCGCTGGGTGGCGAAACAGCCGGACAAGCGGCTGGCCGCGGCGGCGGCGGATGCGTTGTCCAAGATCGCGGCGGTCTTGCCGGACGATCTGCGTGACGATCTCGACGCCACGACGCTGCTGGTCGGGCCGAATTCAGCGAGCGGCGAGGCGATCGATCTCGGCATCGTCAGGCAGGCGATCCGCAGCGAGCGCAAGCTCGGCTTCCTCTACCGCGACGCCGGCGGCGCGGCCTCTGAGCGCATGGTCTGGCCGTTCGCGCTCGGCTTCTTCGACAAGGTGCGGGTGATGGTGGCGTGGTGCGAGCTGCGCCAGGATTTCCGGCATTTCCGCGCCGACCGCATGGCCGATCTCACAGCCACCGAGATCCGCTATCCGCGCCGCCGCCAGGCGATGCTCAAGGAATGGCGAGCGACGCTCGATGAATCGGCCCTGAAAACGGCGCAGGAGCCTACTGGCTGATCGCTGCTGCCAGAATCTGACAGTGGGATGATCTAGCTTGGCCAAGGTTCAAACACCTTGGAGACCGACATGACCACGCCCAATTTCGTCATCCTCTATGTCGACAGCCCCGAGAAGAGCGGCGCGTTCTACGCCTCGCTGCTCGGGCGCCAGCCGGTAGAGGCCTCGCCCACCTTCGCCATGTTCGTCCTCGACAACGGCTTCAAGCTCGGCTTGTGGTCGCGTCACACGGTTGAACCGGCGGCCGCCGCCGCGGGCGGGGGGGGCGAGCTCGTGCTTGCGATGGAGAATGCGGCCGCGGTCGACGCCACGCATGCGGACTGGGCGGAACGGGGGCTGAGAATGCTACAGGCACCGACCGACATGGATTTCGGACGCACGTTCGTCGCGCTCGATCCCGACGGTCATCGGCTGCGTGTCTATTGGCCGAACGAGGCAGCAGGGCAGTAGGGCGGTATGGCGGTAGGGGTGTGAGCTTCTCACTACCCTATCCTCTTACTTGCTTGTGCTGAGCGCCTTGTAGACGGCGATGCCGGCGGCGAGATCTTCAAGCGCTGCGCCGACGGACTTGAACAGCGTGATCTCGCTCTCGCTTTGCCGGCCCTGTTTCTCGCCACGCGCCAGTTCGTGCAGGTCGGCGATGACCGCTTCCGGCTTCAGGACACCGGAAGCCAATGGCTGCACGATGTCGCCGGCCTCCTTGGTGGCGCCGGCGCGGGTATCGACATAGACGCGGGCGCGGGAAATGGCATCGTCGTCGCTCTCGCGCATCTGCGGCGTGAAGCCGCCGACCAGGTCGACATGGGCGCCCGGCTTCAACAGCGCGCCCTTGATCAGCGGCGCGGTCGTGATCGTCGCCGACGAGACGATGTCGGCCTCGCCAAGCTCGGTTTCGAGGTCGCCTGCCACGCTTGCTGGAAAGCCTTCGGCATGCAGCGCCGCCGCGACCTTTTCGGCATTGGCCGGCGTGCGGTTCCAGATGCGGATCGACTTAACGGGCCTCACCGCCGAATGCGCCTTGGCGAGGAAGGGTGACAGCGCGCCGGCGCCGATCACCAAGAGCCGCGAGGCGTCCTCGCGGGCGAGATAGGATGCGGCGAGCGCCGAGGCGCAGGCGGTCCGCCATTGCGTCAGCCGCTGGCCGTCGATCAGAGCCTGGGGTTCGCCGGTCACGCCGTCGAGCAGCAGATAGAGGCCCATCACCGCCGGCTTGCCGATCGCGTTATTGTCCGGCGAGACGGTGACGATCTTGACGCCGATATGGCCGCCGGCCGAGGTGCCGGCGGCGTCGAAGTCGGTCCAGGCCGGCATCAACAAAAGCGTCGAGGCGGCGCCGTCCGGCCGCTCGATCGCGTGATGGTGGCGCACCGGCTGCACGGCGCCTTCGCGGAAGGCGGTGCGCAGTGTCTCGACCAGACCTGAAAAGGTCAGCGCGCGGTCGACCTCGGCGGCCGAAATAGTCAGCATGGAAAGCTCCGTAAGGCGCTGTTTAGTTCGTCGGCTTGGGCAGCGCCGGTCCTTTCCGCGCAGCGGGTGCGCGGCTCACTGCCTGGCGCAAGTTCTCGGCCTCCAGCCCGCGCTGGCGCGCGAGCTTGCGGTAGCGGCCCTGCTTCACCCAGGTCGCCATGCTACCGACGATCATGCCGATGGCCAAAGCCAGGAACAGCAAGATGAAGAGCGGCAAATTCAGCGTCAGCGCCGGATTGCCAGGGTGGAACGGGTCGAGCGTGAAGGCGACGAGGCCGCGATTGGCGACGGCAAGCGCGATCAGGATGACGGCCAGCGGCACGAAGACCACGACGAGCATGACGCGATTGAACATCAAATCTCCTGGAGGTGGCTTAAACGCCGAAACGTCGTTTCCGACCTGCCGGCGCGGCGCCTATTTGCCGCCGTTCAGCCTTTCGCGCAACTCCTTGCCGGTCTTGAAGAACGGCACCCACTTCTCCTCGACCTCGACGGATTCGCCGGTGCGGGGGTTGCGGCCGGTGCGGGCAGGACGGTTTTTCACCGAAAAGGCACCGAAACCGCGCAACTCGACCCTGTTGCCTTCGGCGAGCGCGTCGGTGATCTCGTCAAAGATCGCGCCGACGATGTTTTCAACGTCGCGGAGGAAAAGATGGGGGTTGCGCGCGGCAATGATCTGCACAAGCTCGGACTTGATCATGAACGTTCCCCGTAAACCACTGCGGTCAAATATCAGGATGATTTTATTGCTTTATTTGGCTCGTCCCAATGGTTGTCAAGGGTGCCAGACCGAAACGAGACCGTCAAGGAACAAGCGGTCGGCGCCAAGCTCGTGAATGATGTCGCCGCCGGCATCCGGCAGGCCGAGCGCGTTGGCGACGGCTTTGGTCATGCTTCTCGAAAACAGGAGGCCGTGCCCCTCCGTATCCTTCCATTCGACGACCTTGAGCTTGCTGTCGACGCCTTTGGTCGCCAGCCAGTTGATCGCCTCGGGTTCGCCGCCAACGGCATCAACCAAGTGATTGGCGAGCGCCTGGCGGCCGGTGAAGATCGAACCGTCGGCCAGCGCCTGCGCCTGCTCGCGGGTCATCTTGCGCCGTTCGGCGACAATGCCGACGAACCAGTCATAGCTGTCGAGGATGAGCTTGCGCACCATGGCGCGCTCGTCGTCATTGGTCGGCTTGAACGGCGAGGGCGCAGCCTTGAGCGGCGAGGACTTCACTTCCTCGAGCTTGATGCCGAGCTTGTCCATCAGGCCGCTCACGTCGGGATACTGGATCAGCACGCCGATCGATCCGACGATCGAGGTCTTGCGGGCGACGATGTGGTCGGCCGCGCTTGCGATCATATAGCCGGCGGACGCGGCCAGCGTGCCGACCTCGGCCACCACCGGCTTGTCGGCGGCGAGTTTGCGTACTTCCTCATAGATCGACTCGCCGCCGACCGTGGTGCCTCCGGGCGAATCGATCGACAGGATGACGCCCTTCACCGTTGCGGACTTGCGGATCGTCTCCAGTCTTTTGATCAGCTCCTCGTCCTCGGTGATGGTGCCTTCAATCTTGACCTTCGCGATGTGGTCGATCGCCTGACCGGTGAAATCGTCACCATAGATCCATGCCGAAAACGCGATCAGCGCTGCCGCCACAATCACAAACGCGGTCACGCGCCAGAACGTCAGCTTGCGGCGCAAGCGGCGGCGGTCGATCAGGTCGTCGGCTCTCATTGCCATGGTCAGCCTCACATTCGGTGGGAAAGGACGCTTTTAAATCAACCATCCGCGCGGGGCTACCGTTTCCTGACGCCCTGGCCCTAACAGGTCTTGGCGCAACGCGGCGGTCACGACGACCTCACGAAAAATTAACGCAGCCCGTTCCTATCTGCTATGAAGAGCTGGCAGTGCAGCCGGATTCGTCCTAGTCGTACGGTAGTAGCCGTCACATTTTTGCAGTTTTCCTCCGCTTGTGCTTGCTTGCGGGGACCGGCATACCACCTATAGGCGGTGTTTGGCGGGGCAAGGGCTCATTAGAAAACAGTCATGTTGGCGCGATCTGACGAAACGAGCGATGCCGAAACGGTATCGGCTGCCGCTGGCGAAAGCGGCACGCGCGGCGATGCGTTCGATCGTGCGCAGCGGCATTCGCGCCGCGTGCGCGTGTTGAAATTCGCCGTGCCGCTGCTGGCGGCGGCAATTGCGATCGCCTTTCCGGTCTATTCTTATCTCGCCGCGCCGGTGTCGATCTCGGTGCAGGCCGACGGCACGGCCTTTTCGGACGGCAAGCTGGTGATGGCCAACCCCAAGCTCAACGGCTTCACCAAGCAGAAACTGCCTTATTCGCTGACGGCGACCAGGGCGACACAGGATGTCGGCAAGCAGGGTATCATCGACCTCGAAGGCATCAATGCCAAGCTGCCCGTCGCGAGCGACAATGTGGTGGCGGTCAACGCCGCGCATGGCATCTACGACCGCGACGCCAACACGATGGACCTCACAAGCGATGTCCTGGTGACGACGAGCGACGGCATGGAAGCCAAGTTCAAATCGGTCTTCCTAGACATGGGCAAAGGCTCTATGAAGACCGACAATCCGGTCGATGTCAGCCGCGGCGGATCGCGCATCACCGCCGACTCGATGTCGGTGGAAGAAAACGGCAAGGTCGTGGTCTTCGAGAACCGGGTGCGCGTCAACATCGACGCGGCAAGTCTGAAGGCGGCAGAGGCAAAGGGCGGAGAGCAGAATGCGTCGCAGTAGTTCGGCAAGGCTTGCAGCGGCGGCCTCTCTCTTCATGTTGCTCGGGGCGGCGCCGGCGCTTGCCCAATCCGGCGGCACCAGCCAGATGTCCGGCCTGAAATTGTCAGGCGACCAGCCGATCCAGATCGAAAGCGACAAGCTCGAGGTCCGCCAGGCCGACAGCGCGGCTATCTTCAGCGGCAACGTCACCGTCAATCAGGGGCCGACGCTGCTCAAGGCCGGCAAGATGACGGTCTATTACGTCAAGGATCCAAACGCTCCCAAGGGCGCGGCGGCGGGCGCATCGGCGATGACCGGGGCAGCCAATATCGACCACCTCGTGGTCGAGAACAAAGTCTATATTAAATCGAACGACCAGATCGCCACCGGCGACAAGGGCACGTTCGACATGAAGACCCAGGTGCTCGTTCTTTCCGGCAGCGAAGTCGTGCTCTCGCAGGGCGACAACGTGCTCAAGGGCTGCAAGCTCACCGTTCAGATGAAAAGCGGCCTTGCCAATGTCGACGGCTGCGGCACCGGCGGTCGGGTCATTATGTCGATTACGCCGCAGAAGCAGGGCTCGCCCCAAAAGGGCACGGCCCAGCAGGGAGCGTCGAGCAACTAATGGTCGGCGTATCGTCGCTGCTGGCCCGCCTCCCGGGGCGGACGGCCGCAAAAGCGTCTGCGCCGGCGACGATCGGCGCCGACAAGGCAAAGTTCAAGGGCACCCTGATCGCCAAGGGCCTGACCAAGAGCTATAAGGGCCGCAAGGTGGTGAGCGGCGTGACGCTCGGCGTGCGGGCCGGCGAGGCCGTCGGACTGCTTGGGCCCAACGGCGCCGGCAAGACCACCTGTTTCTACATGGTCACCGGTCTCGTGCCGGTGGACGAAGGCACGATCGAGATCGACGGCTTCGACGTCACCTCGATGCCGATGTACCGGCGCGCCCGCCTCGGCATCGGCTATCTGCCGCAGGAAGCGTCGATCTTCCGGGGCCTCAACGTCGAGCAGAACATTCGCGCCGTTCTGGAAGTGGTGGAAAAGAGCCGCAAGGAACGCGAGCGCACGCTCGACGAGCTGCTCGAGGAATTCCACATCAGCCATCTGCGCAAGGCGCCGTCGATGTCGCTGTCCGGCGGCGAAAGACGCCGCCTCGAGATCGCGCGGGCGCTGGCCACACGGCCGGCCTATATGCTGCTCGACGAGCCCTTCGCCGGTATCGATCCGATCGCGGTCGCCGACATCCAGCAGCTCGTCCGCCATCTGACCGCGCGCGGCATCGGCGTGCTGATCACCGACCACAATGTGCGCGAGACGCTCGGCCTGATCGACCGCGCCTATATCATCCATGCCGGCCAGGTGCTGACGCATGGCCGCGCCGACGAGATCGTCGCCAACGCCGATGTGCGGCGGCTCTATCTCGGCGAGGGTTTTACGCTCTAAACGCGAAAATTCAGGTTCCGCGGCAATTTCTCGCTGAATTTTCCGGCTTTACGCCTGCTCTGCCCGCGAATAACGCTCCGGTAAGCCGTCTCTGCTAGCGTTTGCCTTGACAAGCAAAAGCCGGGCCAGTTTCTATGCCCGACCGAAAAACGGCAGCTCGATGCGTAGACGAGGCGTTTGAATCCAACCATGGCGCTGGCGGCCAAACTGCAGCTCAGACAGTCCCAGTCGCTGGTGATGACGCCCCAGCTGATGCAGTCGATCCGGCTGCTGCAGCTCACCCATGTCGAGCTCGAGCGCTTCATCGACGAGGAAATCGAGCGCAATCCGCTCTTGGAGCGGGCCGAGCCGCAGGACGATGCGGGCGGCGACCAGCCGCAGAAGAGCGAGACCGCTTCAGAACCCGCCGCCGGGGACGACTGGTTCGAAAGCGAGACGGAATGGAGCGCCGAGGCGATCTCGGAAAAGCTCGACTCTTCGCTGGAGAACCTGTTTCCCGACGATCCCGGCACGAGCGAAAAGCTCGGACCTGATCTCACCGCCCAATGGAAGTCGGCATCCGCGGGCAGCGCCGGCGGCGCTTCGTCGGAAGGCTTCGACGTCGGCGAGATGGCCGCGACCATCGTGACGCTGCGCGAGCATGTCGGCGAACAGATCGCGCTTGCCTTCTCCAAACCCGCCGAGCGCCTGATTGCCGGCGAGCTTGCCGACAGCCTCGACGAAGCGGGCTATCTGCGCGCCGATCTGGAAGAGATTGCCGCGCGGCTGGGGGCGGACATGGGAGCGGTCGCGCGAGCGCTCGCGGTCTGCCAGACCTTCGAGCCGGCCGGCCTGTTTGCCCGCGACCTCGCCGAATGCCTGTCGCTGCAGCTTGCCGCACGCGACCGGCTCGATCCGGCGATGAAGGCCCTGGTGGCTAATCTCGAACTCCTGGCGCGGCGGGATTTCCAGACGCTGAAACGCATCTGCGGCGTCGACGAGGAAGACCTTCTCGACATGCTGGCCGAGATCCGGGCGCTCGATCCGCGTCCCGGCACCGCGTTTTCGGGCGGCGCGAGCGACGCCATCGTTGCCGACGTCGAGGTGCGGGCCGCTGCCGACGGCAGCTGGGCGGTGGAGCTCAACGCCGACACGCTGCCGCGAGTTTTGGTCGATCATGTCTATTTCGCCCGGGTTTCCGGCCATGCCAAGGACCAGGCGGAAAAGGAGTTTCTGGCCGAATGCCTGCAGAACGCCAACTGGCTGACGCGCAGCCTCGACCAGCGGGCGAAGACGATCCTGAAAGTGGCTTCGGAAATCGTGCGCCAGCAGGACGCGTTCCTCGTCCATGGCGTGCGGCATCTCAAGCCGCTCAACCTGCGCACGGTGGCCGACGCGATCGGCATGCATGAATCGACGGTGAGCCGCGTCACTGCCAACAAATACATGCTGACGCCTCGCGGCGTGTTCGAGCTGCGCTATTTCTTCACCGCTTCGATCGCCTCGGCGGAAGGCGGCGAAGCGCATTCGTCGGAAGCCGTGCGTGACCGCATCAAGCAGCTGATCGACGAGGAAAAGCCCGCCGACGTGCTTTCCGACGACGCTATCGTCGACATGCTGCGGGAAAGCGGCGTCGACATCGCCCGCCGCACGGTCGCCAAATACCGGGAAGGCATGAACATTCCTTCATCGGTGCAGCGGCGCCGGGAGAAGCGGGCGCTGGCCAACGCCGGGCGATAGGGCAGTTGATATTCATCGGGCCTGACCTAGTTTGGTCCGAGCTGAGGAATGGCGATTTTTCACAGTTTTCGTGTTTCATTGACAAGCTGCAATGAAGTGTCTAGAAGCCCGCCCGCATGAGCCGGGCCGTGATGCCCGCCTCGCGAATGGCTCCGTCAAAGCGAAGGCCTCGGACGGCCAGAAGGCGACTTGTGATCAACCGGAAAGTTCGGGTCTAAAATCGGCGCGCGTGCCGCCGCAAAGCTTGTGCGCGCGCACCACGGGTATAAACTTGGGACAGTTTGAAGCCTGAGCAGGGAAGGTCAGTTTTCAGATGAATCTGCGCATTTCGGGAAAACACATGGACATCGGCGATGCGTTCCGTACGCGCATCAACGATCGTGTCAACGAAGCGATTGAAAAATATTTCGATCGGGGTTTTTCAGGACATGTAACGGTCATCAAAGCAGGGTCGCGCTTCTCGGCCGATTGCATGATCCGCCTCGATTCCGGCGCCTCGCTGCAGGCGACCGGGGACGCCCAGGATCCCACGCTTGCCTTCGAGGCGGCCGCCGATCGCCTCGAAACGCGGCTCAGGCGCTACAAGCGCCGGCTGAAGTCGCACAATTCCAGCAACGGCAACGGCGAATCCACCGACATCGCCTACGCCGTGATGGAGCCGCTCGCCGACGACGAAGAGGAAATCCCGGAGAACTTCGCTCCGGCCATCGTCGCCGAATCGACCGTGACGCTTCGCACCATGTCGGTGGCGTCTGCCGTCATCGAACTCGATACCAAGGACAGCCCGGTTTTCGTCTTCCGCAACGCCGGAAACGACCACGTCAATATCGTCTACCGCCGGCCGGATGGAAACATCGGCTGGATCGATCCGTCGACCACCAAAGTCGCGCAGGGATAAGAAAGCCGGCCGCGCGAGGGGGACGACCGGCGCGGTAGGCGAGCAAGGGATTTTTCAGGCATGGATCTCAGCGATCTCATCAGCGTCCCGGCTATCATGCCGGCGTTGAAGGCGAATTCCAAAAAACAGCTTCTGCAATTGCTGTCGGAGAGGGCGGCGGCGATTTCAGGCATTCCGGAGCGGGAAGTGTTCGACACTATCCTGCAGCGTGAGCGGCTGGGCTCCACCGGCGTCGGCAACGGCATCGCCATTCCGCATGGCAAGCTCGCAGGGGTCAAGCGGATCGCAGGCGTGTTCGCCCGGCTGGAGGCGCCGGTCGATTTCGAGGCGCTCGACGACCAGCCGGTCGACCTGGTGTTTCTGCTGCTTGCGCCCGAAGGCGCCGGCGCCGACCATCTTAAGGCGCTGTCGCGTATCGCGCGCGTGCTGCGCGATGGCGATACGGTGGCCAAGATCAGGGGGACGCGCGACGCAGTGGCGATCCACGCGCTGCTGTCGGACACTCAAGCCTCGCACGCGGCCTGAAGTTTGGGTGAAGCTGGTCTTTGGATAAACCCGGTTTTTGGGATAAAACCTTGAGGGGCCGCCGGGAGCGGCCCTTTCCAATTCAGGCAACGACCCCAAATTCAAATAGTGATTGGGGTCAATGGATGGCGACCGTGGTCAGGTCGTTCTCCAGCGCACCCGCCAGGGCCCGGTCACGGGCATCGGAAAGCAGGATCGGCTGACCGTTGGCGGCAAACAGCGCCCACAGTTCCAGCCCGGGCGCGATTTCGCCGAGGCCGGGGAAGCGGCCGCGCAAATCGTCGCTCGATATTTTCCTCAGATATGCGACCGAACCTTCGCCGAGATGGGCGAATTCGCCGCTGGTCATGGTCAGGGTTTCGTCAATTCTGGTCATTACAAGCCTCCTTGGCGCAAGGACGCCACTTCCGGCCGTCCCGCATTAGAGCCATCGGCAAAGATCAGTCTTTCACCGATATGTTTATTTTCCGTACCAGCCGCTCGGCCTCCGGACGGTCGAGATCGATCGACAAAAGGCCGTTCTTCAATTCCGCGCCGACCACCCGCATGCCGTCGGCCAGCACGAAGCAGCGCTGGAACTGGCGTGCGGCGATGCCGCGGTGGAGGAACTCGCGCTCGGTGTCGTCGGTCTGACGGCCGCGCACGATCAGCTGGTTTTCCTCGGTGGTGACATCGAGGTCGTTCTCTGCGAAACCCGCCACGGCAAGCGTGATGCGCAGCCTTTCCGCCTTGCCGTCCGAGGCGCCCAGACGCTCGATGTTATACGGAGGGTAGCTGTCGCCCGACTTCGCCAGACGTTCGAGCGTCTTTTCCATGGCGTCGAAGCCCAGAAGAAGCGGGCTGGAGAAGGGCGTCATTCGACTCATTGTTACACTGTCCTCTTAAGAGCGACACAAACCGGAAAAACCCGGATGGCATTTTTCCCGATGGTCTTGATATGGTCCGCCGCGCGATCAAGTTCAAGCCGTCAAAACCCCGCCCAAAAAGACTCCCCAAAGGAATTGAAATGCCCCAGTCACGAAAGATCATTATCGACACGGATCCCGGCCAGGACGATGCCGTCGCCATATTGCTGGCGCTCGGCAGCGCCGAGCTGGAGGTCGTCGGCATTACCGCCGTTGCCGGCAACGTGCCGCTGAAGCTCACGGAGAAGAATGCGCGCAAGATCTGCGAGCTCGGCGGCCGGCCCGACGTCAAGGTCTATGCCGGCGCCATCCGCCCGCTGGCGCGCGAGCTGGTCACCGCCGAGGACGTGCATGGCAAGACCGGCCTCAATGGACCCCAGCTGTCCGAGCCGACCATGCCGCTGCAGGAGCAATACGCGGTCGATTTCATTGTCGAGACGCTGATGCGCGAGGAAGCGGGCACGATCACGTTGTGCCCACTCGGGCCGCTCACCAACATCGCGCTGGCGCTGATCCGCGAGCCGCGGATCGCGCCGCGTCTCAAGGAGATCGTGCTGATGGGCGGCGGCTTTTTCGAGGGCGGCAACGTCACGCCTGCCGCCGAATTCAACATCTACGTCGACCCGCAGGCGGCGGATTTGGTGTTCAAGTCGGGCGTTCCGATCGTGATGATGCCGCTCGACGTCACCCACAAGGCACTGACCTCGGCCAAGCGCATCCAGGCCTTCCGCCAGCTCGGCACCAAGGTCGGCACCGCAACCGCCGAGATGCTGGAGTTCTTCGAGCGCTTCGATGAGGAGAAATACGGCACCGACGGCGGGCCGCTGCACGATCCGTGCGTGATCGCCTATCTCATCAAGCCGGAGCTGTTCAAGGGTCGCCGCTGCAATGTCAGCGTGGAGACCAGCTCCGAGCTGACCATGGGCATGACGGTGATCGACTGGTGGGGCGTCACCAAGCGCGAGAAGAACGCCATGGTCATGCGCGATATCGACCACGATGCGTTCTTCGCGCTGCTGGTGGAGCGGCTGGGGCGGCTCAACTGACCGTCAAAGCGGCCAACCAAGCACACGTCGTCATCCGTTGAGCAACCGATAGATGTCGGCGCCGTGCTTGTGGTGCTTGTCGCTCGATGGGAAGGACGGAGCCGACAAGATGGGGTCGCCTCACATCGTCGTCGACAGATATCCGTGTGTTGTCGGCATCAAGGCGCAGATCGTAGGTGTAGTATAGATTGTGGCCGATCGTGCCGTACGGATTGATGGGCTTCACCCTGACGTATTCGACCACGCCCATCACGCGTTGAGTGGCGATGACCGGATTGGCCTGAAGCTCAACGATGGCGATGGATTTCATAGCCGCAAATGCGCAGAAGAAAGCGACGCCGATCACGGCGTCGCTGTACTCATATTGCCAAATAAGCAAGCGATTCCGGAAGGAAACGTTTGACTTGTTCATCCTGAAGTGTGCTGCCAAGCACAATAATTCAATACGCGTCAAAAATAATTGCGACCAGAGTATTCGCTCTCATTTCGCCTTGGAGAACGCCAGCCAGAGCCCGCCGCCGACCAGGAAGCTGCCGCTGATCCGCGACATCAGCTTAACGCGGCTGGCCGAGAGCATGCGCCCGGCGCGGCCGGCGGCAAGCGCGTAGGTCGAATCCGACATGGCGGCGAAGACCATCGCGGTCAGGCCCGTGACCACGATCTGCAGCGTGTAATTGCCCTGTGGCGCGATGAACTGCGGGAAGAAGGCGCCGAAGAAGACAAGCGTTTTCGGATTGGAAATCGCCACCAGGAAACCCTGCAGGAAGAAGCCGCCGCGCGGTTTCTTGGCCGATCCATCGGGGTTCAGGGCTCCCTTGGCGCGGAGCATCTGCACACCCATCCAGATGAGGTAAGCCGCACCGATCAGCCGCACCCATTCGAACCAGTGACCCATGCCGGCGATCAGCGTGTTGAGGCCGATGCCGACGATGGCGATCATGATGGCGAGCCCCGCCTGGGTGCCGGCGACATTGGCAAGCCCGGCGCGCGAGCCATGGCGGATGCTGTTGGCGATGATCAGCGTGACCGTCGGCCCGGGTACCAGGACGATGACGATGCAGGCGACGACATAGGCGGCGTAGAGTTCCAGCGACATGTTTTCCCTCGAACAGGATCGCGCCGACAGGCGCGGAGCGCGATCAATGCACGGAGTTGACGCGGGCGCAAGCGCCAGCCGGTTGAGCCCGTCAGGCAGCCCCCGCCGGCCAGGGCAGCGTCGCCTCATAGGCGGCGCAGGCCTGGAGGACCGCCAGGTCGCCGCGCGGCTGGCCGATCAACTGCATTCCCATCGGCCGGCCCTTGCCGTCGAAGCCGACCGGCACGTTGAGCGCCGGACAACCGCCGAGCGTGGCAAAGGCGGAGACCTGCATCCAGCGGTGATAGCTGTCCATCGGCCGTCCGACGATCTCGCGCGGCCAATGCGTCGAGACCTCGAAGGGGAAGACCTGGGCGGTCGGTAGCACGATGAGGTCGAAGCGCTCGAACAGCGACAGCAGCGTGCGGTGCCATGAGGTGCGCCGGACCGAGGCGGCATGGACCTGGGGCGCGGTAAGGCGCATCGCCTGCTCAACTTCCCAAATGGCCTCCGGCTTCAGCAGCCTGCGCTTTTCCGGATCGTCATAATGCGCCTTCAGTCCGCAGCCGCTGCTCGCCTGGCGCAAGGTGACAAAAGCCTGCCAGAGCGCCTCGAAATCGACATCCGGCACCAGCGTTTCGCTGTGGAACGCGGCGTCCGCGAAGCGGGCAAGGGCGGCCTCGCACAGGTCGAGAATGCCTGGCTCCATCGGCAGATGGTCGCCGAAATCGCCGAGCCAGGCGATGCGGCCGCCGGTGGCTTTCTCCCGCAGGCCTTCGAGAAACGAGCCCTGCTTGTCATGCGACAATGGCGCCCGCGGATGATAGCCGGCCTGCTCATCGAGCAGCAGCGCGATGTCGCGCACATTCCGGCCCATCGGCCCTTCGACGCCCATCTGGGCGTGGAAGACATCGATGTCGGGGCCGGCCGGCACCAGCCCTTGCGAGGGGCGGAAGCCATAGACGTTGTTGTAGGCCGCCGGATTGCGCAGCGAGCCGCCGAAATCGCTGCCGTCGGCGACCGGCAACATGTCGAGCGCCAGCGCCACCGCAGCGCCGCCGCTCGAGCCGCCGGCGGTGAGCGTCGGATCGAAGGCATTGAGCGTCGGACCGAAGACCGGATTGTAGGTGTTGGAGCCCAGCCCGAATTCCGGAACATTGGTCTTGCCGATGATGATGGCGCCGGCCTTGCGCAGGCGCTCGACGAAGAAATCGTCCTCTTGCGGGACGAAATCGGCGAAGATCGGCGAGCCGAAGGTTGTTCTTAAGCCCTTGGTCAGGGCGAGGTCCTTGATGGCGATCGGCAGGCCGAACAGCGATCCGGCCGCGCCGCCCCGTGCCAAATGGGCGTCCGCCCTGTCGGCTTCCGCCAGGATATCGGCGCGCTCGCGCAGCGACACGATGGCGTTGACCAGCGGGTTCACAGCATCGATGCGGTCGAGAAAGGCGCTGACGACCTCGCGCGCCGACAGACGGCGCTGCCTGATCGTGTCGGTAAGTTCTACGGCGGACAAGCGACAGATGTCGCTTGCCGGCGGCACGGCGTGTTTCGTCGACGGGCGAATCGCCGTCACCGCGCGGCCAAGGCCGCGTCGACATCCTTCGGCAGCGGAATCGCCGGCTGCGCACCCGGCTTCAAGCAAGCGAGCGAGCCTGCCGCCGCGGCGCGCGTGAGCGCCTGTTCGAGCGAAAGGGCGGACGACAGGCCGGCGCCGAAATAGCCGCAAAAGGTGTCGCCGGCGCCGACCGTGTCGACCGGAGTTATCTTCAGTGCCGGGACGGTGAGGAAATGGTCGGGAGTGGCGGCCAGCACGCCGTCGCCGCCGAGTGTCACGACGATGGCGCGGCCTGTCTTTTGAGCATAGTCGCGCATCCGCGCCTCCCGGTCGTGGCCGGTGAGCGCCAGCGCCTCGCCATAGAGGTCGAACTCGGTCTCGTTGGCGACGGCGTAGTCGGCCTTGCCGAGAAAGCCCGCCGCCTCGGGGCGGAAAGGCGCGGTGTTGAGCACGCTGACGGCACCCGCCGCGCGGGTTGCATCGAGCGCCGCTTCGACCGTGGGCAGCGGGATCTCGTGCTGCAAAAGCACGACATCGCCCTTCTTCAGATACGCCTTCGCGATGTCGCCGGGCAGTACAGAATCGTTAGCGCCCGGCACGACGGCAATCACATTCTCGCCGTCGGCACCGACCAGGATGAGCGCTGTGCCGGTGGAGGCGAAGCTCTCGCCGACGCCGGAAAGATCGACACCGCCGGCCTTCAGCAGCGCCAGCGCTTCGGCGGCAAAGCTGTCCTTGCCGACGGCGCCGACCATGCGCACCTCAGCGCCCGCGCGGGCCGCGGCCAGCGCCTGGTTGGCGCCTTTGCCGCCGGGAGCGGTGGCAAAGCCGGAGCCGCGGACCGTCTCGCCGGGTTCAGGCAAACGGTCGACATTGGCGATCAGGTCGAGGTTGATCGAGCCGACGATGATGATCAAGAAAGGCCTCCTGCACGAGCGGGCGAGCCTTCGATCGAAGGCCGATGCCGCAAGTCCTTGCATTTACGCAGTTGCTTGCGCGGGAGGCTAGCCGCAAAGACCGTATATTGCCAGATCAAGCCGGTTGTGCGCCGCGCCGGCCCACAGCATCATTCGCAGCGCACCGTCACCGTGCCCTGGTAGTTGCCGGCCGGGAAGATGCCCGGCGATTTCGTGGCCGTGAGATCGACCTGGATGGTGTGAGTGCCGTTGGTCACCCGCTGCGGCGAACTGCCCGGGATGTCCGAGCCTGAGCCATCGAGGCGGAAGACGGTGGCGAAGGTGACGTCGGTGTCGCCGCCGCTCGGCGCGGACGTGAAGGCAATCGGCGCCGGTGCCGAGACGGAATAGCAGTCGAGCAGGTTGAGGATCGTGCTGATGCTCCAGCCTTCGTTAGCCCATCCAGTCGATGCGGCAGCGGAGGTGGTCGCGGGATTGGGAGCAGCCACGCTTCCCGTCTGGCCGTCGGCGCCGAGACCCATCTTGAGCAGCTTCAATTCAAGCTGCAGGCGCTCGACCTCGAGTTCGTAGAGGCGGCCGCAATCGACGCGCTTCGGCGTCCGCCCGATCGGGACCACCACGCGGCCGTAAGTGGCGAGGTCGCTGTTCGACTGGCTGTTGCTGTTGCCGCGGATGACGCCGACGTCCAGATAGGCGCCGCTACCGGAAACGGCCGAGCGGCAGGTCGTGCCGTCGGAAGCATGAACCTCGTCCTGGCCCTGGGGCAGGGTGACACCGGGCAAGGTGAAGCCCGTCTGCAAGCGTCAGAACCTGCGATGCCCGAAGAACTTTCCGCATATCTGTGCCCTTAGCAAATGCGGCTCAATACAGAGGTATCATCCGTTTATCGCGGTTAATTTAGCGTTAAACAAGATAACGACTGCAAACAATTCAAAAATACAACCGGCGAAACCTGAGGTTGCCTCGGTTGCATTTCCCGATATTTCGGATGTATTGTTTCGATTATACTTACCTATATTCAGATCCACGGTTTTTCGCAATGGCGCGCGGAAAAAAACGAGGTTTCAGGACGCCATTTGTCCCGACTCCCAGCCGAGGATGGCGCGCTTGCGCGTCAGTCCCCAGTGGTAGCCGGTGAGGGCGCCGGACTTGCCGAGCGCACGATGGCAAGGAACCACGAAGGACATCGGATTGGCGCCCACCGCCGCACCGACCGCCCGGCTGGCGCTCGGCGCGCCGATGCTTGCCGCGATCGAGGAATAGGTGCAGGCCCTGCCCATCGGAATGCGCAGCAGCGCCTCCCAGACGCGCAGCTGGAAATCGGTCCCGATCATCACCACACGCAGCGGCTGGTCGGCGCGCCATCTTGTCGGATCGAAGACGCGCGCGGCATAGGGCTGGGTGGCCGACATGTCCTCGACGTAAGCTGCGTTCGGCCAGCGGCCGGACATATCGGCGAAGGCAGCCCGCTCGCCGCCGGCGTCGCAGAAGGCCAGGCCGGCCAGCCCGCGATCGGTGACCATGATCAACGCAATGCCGAAGGGCGAGATATGATAGCCGTAGCGGATGGTCAGGCCGGCGCCACGGGTCTTGTAGTCGCCGGGTGACATCGCTTCGTGCGTGACGAAGAGGTCGTGCAGCCGGCCGGGGCCCGACATGCCGAGCTCGAACGAGGTTTCGAGCAGCGGCATGCCGGAATCAAGCAGCCTGCGCGCATGGTCGAGCGTCACCGCCTGCAGAAAGGCCTTAGGCGACAGGCCGGCCCAGCGCGTGAACAGTTTCTGCAGGCCCGTCGGCGTCTCGCCGACCGCCTCGGCCAGAACCTCCAGCGAGGGCTGGTCGCGATAGTCGAGGCTGATCTTCTCGATGGCGCGGCGCACGATTTCGTAGTCACTGCCCACGGGCGTGATGTCGTTCTGCAGGATCGCTGACGGTTCCATCCGGGTATTCATGGTCATCTGGGCGTTCATGGCAATATCTCCCATGGCTATCTGCTCGGCCGCGAATATCGGTCTTCCCGCGCAATGCCACCACCCGAAACTTGCCTTCCTCCGGCCCCTACCCAGATCGAGCAGGCTTCGAGCCGAAGGGCGATGACAGCCGGCGAAAAGATAGATTTGACCGGGGTAAGGCAGACCTTGCTGATGACGCTCTACGGCGAGGCGCCGGAGCGCCGTGCCAGTTCAACGCGCCCTGGCGGTCGCCAGTGCGCGCGAAAAGGCAGCAGCAAAGCTTTCGCGGGAACCGGGATCCAGGAAAGACCCGATCGAAACGCTTTCGCCTTGCGCCTCGACGGCCATGTTGGTGATGCCGATCTCGGCATGGCGGGCGATCGAAAAGCGGGCCCAGAACGGGTTGAAACGATGATCCTCGAAGCGGCCCGACGGCGCCGTTTTGCGGATGTCAAGCCTGGTGCGCGAGACCGATATTTCCTCACGGGCGCGGGCCGCCCGGTAATTGACGCGAAAGGCGATGTAGACGGCGACCACGTCCAGCCCCAAGAAGCCGAAGACCGGCCATGCGCCATGTGCCAGGAAGATCGCGCCGGTGATCGCCAGCCGAACATCAGCGCGCCCATCAATATCAGAAAGCCGGTCCGACCGAGGGAGCGATGCGGCGTCAGCAGGGCCTGGAAGAATGGCTTGTCGGCTTCGAACGAGGCGTTTGTGTCGCTCATAGGGAAATATTATAGGAAGGGAATGGCGCCGCCCAAGTCCAAAAACTCCTTCCTCGTCAAAAAGCCGTCAGCCTCCGCCTCAGGCGGCAGTGCGAAAGCAAAGACGCCGTCCCGGAAGGGCGGGCTGCGCTCGCTCTACACGCCCGCCGAGGTGCATGAGATCTTCCGGCGTTTTTCCGTGCAGCGGCCCGAGCCGAAGGGCGAGCTCGACTATGTCAATCCCTTCACGCTGCTGATCGCGGTGGTGCTGTCGGCGCAGGCGACCGATGCCGGCGTCAACAAGGCAACGAAGCCGCTGTTTTCGGTCGCCGATACACCGCAGAAGATGCTGGCGCTCGGTGAGGCCAAGGTCGGCGACTACATCCGCACCATAGGCCTGTGGCGCAACAAGGCCAAGAACGTGGTCGCGCTCTCGAAGGCACTGATCGACGACTATGCCAGCAACGTGCCCGAAGATCGGGACGAGCTGGTCAAGCTGCCGGGCGTGGGACGCAAGACCGCCAATGTCGTGCTCAACGTAGCCTTCGGCCAGCACACGATGGCGGTGGACACGCATATCTTTCGCATCGGCAATCGTATTGGATTGGCGCCCGGCAAAACGCCGGAACAGGTTGAGCAGGGGCTGATAAAAGTCATCCCCGCCGAATACATGCGGCACGCCCATCACTGGCTGATCCTGCATGGCCGCTATGTCTGCAAGGCGCGCAAGCCCGACTGCCCGGTCTGTGTCATCGCCGATATCTGCAAGTCCAAGGAAAAGACCACCGACCTGCCGGCGCCGCTGATCGAGCTCGCGCCGCTCGACGAAACTGAGGACCGAGCGATTGGTGTCAGCTAGGCAGAGTGTAGCGGATGATGCCAGCCGACGGCGCCTGCGGCCAAAACGCCGAATTCGAAAATCGCAACGAAATTCAATGACTTAATTTTCCTCCACAAACACCTCTTCACGCTTCTTCTTGACCGCGGGCAGGAAGACGATGACGAGCACGGCGAGCGCGATGAAGAGCAGGCTGGCGCTGATCGGTCTCGTCACGAAGGTGCTCGGGTCGCCGCGCGACAGAATCATGGCGCGACGCAAGTTTTCCTCAAGCAACGGGCCGAGCACGAAGCCGAGCAGCAGTGGCGCGGGTTCGCAGCGCAGCTTGGTCAGGAGGTAGCCGAGCAAGCCAAAGAAGGCGACGGCGTAGAGGTCGTAAACATTGGTGTTGACGCTGTAGACGCCGATCGAGCAGAACGCCATGATGATCGGAAACAGCACGTAATAGGGGATCGTAAGGAGCTTCACCCAAAGCCCTATCAGCGGCAGGTTGAGGATGATCAGCATCAGGTTGCCGATCCACATTGAGGCGATGATGCCCCAAAACAGCTCCGGCTGTTCGGTCGCGACATTGGGGCCGGGCACGATGCCCTGGATGATCATCGCGCCGATCATCAGCGCCATTACCGGATTGGCCGGAATGCCAAGCGTCAGCATGGGGATGAAGGAGGTCTGCGCGCCGGCATTGTTGGCCGATTCCGGCCCGGCGACGCCTTCGATGGCGCCCTTGCCGAATTCCCCCGGTTTTTTCGATACGCGCTTTTCGACCGTGTAGGAGGCAAAGGCTGCAAGGATCGCGCCGCCTCCCGGCAGGATGCCGAGCGCCGAACCAATGATCGTTCCGCGCATGATGGGCGCGGCCATGCGCCGAAAATCTTCGCCGGTGGGCATGAGGCCGGAGACTCTTCGGATCAGCACGGAGCGCTCATGCTCGTTCTCGAGGTTGCGCAGGATCTCGGCGACGCCGAAGACGCCGACCGCTACCGCGACGAAATTCAGCCCGTCGGCATATTGCGTGATGCCGAGCGTGAAGCGCGGCGTGCCGGTATAGATGTCGGTTCCGACGATGCCGAGCAGCAGGCCGAGCACAACCATGGCTAGCGCCTTGACTATCGAGCCGTGGGCGAGCGCGACGGACGAGACGAGGCCGACGACCATCAGCGAAAAGTACTCGGCCGCGCCGAATTCCAGCGCCATCGCCGTCAGCGGCGGAGCAAAGATGGCGACCAGGAAGGTCGACACCGTGCCGGCAAAGAACGAGCCTATCGCCGCGATCGCGAGTGCCGCCCCGGCGCGGCCGTTCTTTGCCATCTGGTAGCCGTCGATTGCGGTGACGGCTGACGAGGATTCGCCGGGCATATTGATGAGAATGGCGGTGGTGGAGCCGCCATATTGCGCGCCGTAATAGATGCCGGCGAGCATGATGAGAGAGGAAACCGGGTCGCCTATCTGGAACGTAATCGGCAAGAGCATGGCGATGGTTGCGGTGGCGCCGATGCCGGGCAGGACGCCGATCAGCGTGCCGAGAAGGACGCCGATCAGACAGAAACCGAGATTTGTCAGCGATGTCGCCGTCGAAAAGCCGAGCACCAAGTTGGCGAGGAGCTCCATGGTCGTCTCCTCACAATGGCAGCCACGGGCCAAAGCGTCGGAACGGCAGGCCGAGTGCGTAGCTGAAGACGAGCGACGCAAACAGCGTCAGGCCGGCCGATAACACGAGCGCGGTCAGCGGTTTCATGCGGGCGCTGGCAAAGGATGCGATCAGCGCCGTCAGGAAGATCGACGGGATGAAGCCGAGACCGCGCACCGTCAGGCCGAAGAAGATCGGAGCGGGGAGGATGAGCAGCATGCCGCGCCACGCAATGTGGCCGATCGCCTCGCTCTCGAAGCGCACAGCCTGGACGAGGATGATAACGCCGAGCAGAAGCAGCACTATCGCCAGGACCAGCGGGAAATAGCCCGGTCCCATGCGGAAGGCGCTGCCGATTTCGAGGCCGAGCGACTGCAGCGCGAAAAATGCGCCGAAGGCGATGAACAGCGCGGCGCATATGCCGTTGGTCGTGTCGATTGCGAAGGGCTTCATCACGTTCCTCTCAGGTGCGCACCCCGGGCGCGCCGTTGCAACGCAAAACGGGGCCGAAGCAAAAACGGGGCGCCGATCTTGCCCCGTCCAAAACCTCAGTCGGCGTACTGGCCGGCGGCTTCGATGATCGGCTTCCAGCGCCCGATCTCGCTTTCAAGCTTGGCCTTCAGCGCCGCCGGTGTCGCGTCGGCTTCGGGCGACGGCTTGGTGCCGAGTTCGGCGAAGCGGGCGGCGACGTTCTGATCCTTCAGCGCGACCTGCAGCGATTTCGACAGGCGTTCGGTGATCTCGGCCGGCGTACCCTTTGGTGCGTAGAGGCCGTGCCAGATGCTCACCTGCACCTCGGGAAGGCCGCCTTCCGTCGTCGTTGGGACGTCCGGCAGCACATCGAGGCGTTCCGGCGAGGTGACGGCATAGGCCTTGATCGTGCCGCCCTGGATCTGCTTGGTGGTGTTGGTCGTCTGGTCGCACATCATGTCGACCTGGCCGCCAAGAAGATCGGTCATGGCCGGGCCGGTGCCCTTGTAGGGCACGGTGACCAGCGGCGTACCGATAGCGCTCATGAACAGCATGCCGCACAAATGCGAGGCCGCACCGATCCCGGCATTGGCGACGGTGACAGTATCCTTGTTGGCCTTGGCGTACTCGACCAGTCCCTTCAGATCGGTCGGCTCAAGGTCCTTGCGGCCGACGACGGTCATTGGCACCTCGGTGACGAGGCCGACATATTCGAAGGCGTTGAGCGTGTCGTATGCGAGCTTTCTGTACAGCGTCGCGCTGGTCGCCATGCCGATGTGGTGGAGGAGCAGCGTATAACCGTCCGGGTCAGCCTTCGCGACGCGCCCCGCGCCCAGCGTGCCGCCGGCACCGCCGACATTTTCGACGATGACCTGCTGGCCGAGATCCTTCGACATGGCTTCGGCGATGAGGCGTGTGACCGTGTCGGTCGGGCCGCCGGCCGCAAACGGCACCACAACGGTGATGGTGCGTTCCGGATAGGTCTGCCCGCCCGCGGCGAACGGATAAAGCGTGACGGCCGCTGCGGCAGCCAGAGCGGCAACAAATTTTCTCATTGTGACTTCCTCCCAGAGTATGAACCTCCAGCCACCGCGCGAAATTCCTCTCGGCGACGGCTGTGGATGCAATAGCAACTAGTGCAGGCTAGCAGATTGCAATCGGACTCAAACGGCAAACCGCGATTATCTACAAATCACCCGCAAGATGGATGGAAAAGATCTGGGTCGGATGATGGATCGCGGGATGTCGACATCTGACGACGGTACGTTGGCGGATGCCGGTTGCTGCCCGATCCCTGCTCTTCCTCGGTTCTATTCTAATAACCGTAGCCGCGCGCCATCGCCGCCGCAAAGACCGGGATGAGCAGGAAGATGAAGCCCTCGGCGCGGACATAGTTCTTCACCGAGGCGAGCTCCGCCGCCGGAACCGAGAAGGATGGATTGCCGCTCGCCTGCCTGCTCCAGGAGATGAAGCGCACGGTCGGGATGATCGACAGCAGGCCGACGATGATGAAGGCCATCATCTTTGCCCAGAACACCCAGTTGAAGACGTAGAACTCCCAGCCTTTCAGGCCGAAGAACACCCGGCAGATGCCGATGATGACGATCAGCGCGGCGATGATGCCGTAGTGGCGGTCGATGCCGACAACGCGCTTGAGCGTCGTCGCCCCCAACTCGCCGCGCACCAGCACGAACTCGGCGCCAATGATGCCGGCCAGCGAGAACACCAGAAGATGATGGGCGATCGCCAGCAGAAGGTCGGTGGTGTCCATTATCTTTCCTCGTTTTCAGACGGCGCCGCGATATCGCTGAATCAGCTTCGTCCCAAGACTAGCATCGCCTGTCGAGAATCCCACACGCCGAAATGTCAGCCGGTCAATGACCGCGCTCATCTACTTGCGTCGCTGGAGGATGCCCCGGGCGATCCTGGCCCTTGTTCGAACGTGCAGGTTTGCTAAGCGCTGCCGCTCAAAGGAGAGGACTGCGATGAGCGTTGCAAGCGAAGCCGGGGTGCCGATCCTCGAGACGGCGCGGACCGTCCTGCGGCCGCACCGGCTCGACGATTTCGAGACCTATGTCGCGATGTGGGCGGACCCGGGGGTCACCCGCTTCATCGGCGGCAAGCCGCGCACCCGCGAGGAAAGCTGGATGCGTTTCCTGCGCCATGCCGGGCTGTGGTCGCTGCTTGGCTATGGGTTCTGGGCGATCGAGGACAAGGCGACTGGCCGCTTCCTCGGCGAGGCCGGCTTCCATGATCTGAAGCGCGAGATCGAGCCCTCGATCGAAGGCGTGCCGGAAGCCGGCTGGGCTTTAGCTTCGGGTGCGCATGGCCAGGGGCTTGCAAGCGAAGTCGTCGGGCGCATCGTCGCCTGGGGTGACGAGGCGTTCGGGCGAGCCAGAACCGTCTGCATCATCGATCCCGAAAATGGCGCCTCGCTCAAGGTCGCAGATAAGAACGGCTATCGCGAAATCCTGCGGACCACCTATCACGACAAGCCGACGATCCTGCTGGAGCGGTGGGCCGGAGAGGCAACAGCCTAGAGGGCAATGCCGGGTTCGTCCGCCTCCGGTGCTGACGCGCTTCTGGGATCAGCGTTTGGCCTTGGACCTGTTCAGGGCCACCGCTGCTCGCACGAGAGCCTTGAACGCTTCCTGGTCGATCTCCTCGCCTTCGCGAAAATCGATGGCGCGCCTTGTGTTGCCTTCGAGGCTGGAGTTGAAGAGACGTGAGGGATCCGGCAGCGCCGCGCCCTTGGCGAAGGTCAGCTTGACGACGGCCTTGTAGGTCTCGCCGGTGCAGATCATTCCGGCGTCCTCCCAGACCGGCACGCCGCGCCACTTCCATTCCTCGGTGACGTCCGGATCGGCATCCTTAATCAGGGCGCGCAGCCGGCCGAGCATCTCGCCCCGCCAATCGCCCAATTCCGCGATACGGCCATCGATCAGCTCGGAAGGAGACTTGCTTTCCTGCACGCCGATTTTCTCCATATGTGTCCTCCTTCAACACCCGCTAGACGGATCGCCATGATGCCTCGTCGGGCGGACCGTGAGTGACCGATAATGCGCTTACATTCGTTCGCCAGGCAATTGACTTGCCTGTTTCACCCAGGAGACGAATTGCGCTTCGTCGAGCTGGTCGTCCTCATGGATGTGAAAATAGCGCGTGTCCTTGCTCTTGGATTCGCCGGGCGGCACCGGCGTCAGCGACATGCCGCGAAAGAAGGCCACTTTGACGTATCTGGTGAAACAATGAATGCCGAGAAACCAGCCTTCGCCGTCCATGCCGTAAAACGGCGAGTTCCATTTGACGGCCTTCTGCGCGTCGGGGACGGCCTGCATGATGAGTTGGTCGAGCCGGCGGCCTAGCTCGCTCTTCCAACCCGGCATCGCCGCGATATAGGCCTGCACGGGAGCGTCACCATACCCCTTGGCGATCTGCGGGTTGCCGCCCGAAAGCAGGACGGGTTTTTCCCCCGACGGCCTGGCTGCAACCTTTGCCGATTTCGCTTTTGCCATCAGGCCGGTCCGGCGCGCTCGCGCGCCGGCCCACCGCGCCACCTTGCGGCATGGGGCAGCACGAACATGTAGAGGCCGCTGAACAACAGCAGGAAAAGCGGCAGGAACGGCGAATAGACCACCCAGGCGGGCGGCTCGCCCAAGGCCATGGCGACGAAGTTGGCGATGACGGTCACGGTAAAGATGATCGACAGCCAGCGATGCAACTGCCTGATCCACTTGCTCCAGTCCAATGCTTCCTCCTCTGAAAGATCCAATGAACGCTGGGCCTACCAGCGCGCCAGGCTGCGTCATCTGGATGAGATTGCCGCCCTCACTCGATCCGCGAAAGCACCTGCTCCAAGGCCGAAAAGAACCTCGGCCAGCCAACGGTGGCGCCCCGGAAATACGGCTCCTGGTCAGTCCGGAAGCCCGTCTGCTCCATGCGCAGGCGAGTGCCGGCGCCGGTCCGGGTGAGCGTCCATGTGACGACGCTCTCTAGATCCTTGGTGTCCCATGTGTAGGAAAGCGTTTTGTTTGGCTCGACTGTCTGGACCTGGCACTCGACACCGCCCCAGTCCGCGCTCAGTTCGAAACGGTGGTCTACGACCGGCTTGAAGTTGTTCTTCATCAGCCACTCCTCGATGAGATGCGGCTGGGTCAGTGCCCGCCAGATTTTTTCCGGCGGATAGGGAATCTCGCGCTCGACGACAACGGAGCGCGTTCCGGCCGGCATATCGTTCATTGATCCATCCTCTGCAGCAGATCCTCGAGATCGTCGAACCGGCTCTCCCAGAACCCGGCCATATCGCGAGTCCAATCCATTAGCGGCGCCAGCGCGCCAAGCTGTGGGCTGTAATGGGTCTGGCGACCCTCGCGGCGGTCGCGCACCAGTCCGGCTTGCTTGAGCAGGCCGAGATGTTTCGACACCGCCGGCTGCGAGACACCGGCCTCAGCCGTCAGCGCGCCGACCGTCTGCTCGCCTTGCCGGCACAGACGCTCGAAGATGGCGCGCCTTGTCGGATCGGCAAGCGTCCGGAACAGCATATCGTGTGCGTTCGTCATCTGGATCGATAACTCAATGGCTATTGATTGACGTATAACCAGTGAGATATGTGTGAGTCAAGCAGAGCCTAGAGGGCGGAAGCTTAGGGCGGACTGGGTCACCCTATCCTTGCGGACCCGTCCCCAACATCCGCTTCCGCGTCAGCGCTTCCAGAACTCGCGGTGTGGTGCGAGCAGCTCGTCCGCGACTTCGGGGAAGGGGCCAAACACCTCGATCTTTTTCTGCCCGGAGTCGAGCACGGCGCGCGAAGAAAGGCTCATCGTCGGATTCTCCGCGTGATCGCCGGTGAGCGCCAGAAGCTGGGTCTCCTCGAAGCCGTAAACCAGCCGGCCGATATTGGCCCAGTAGAGCGTTCCGGTGCACATCGCGCAGGGCTCGCCGGTTGAGACGAGCGTGCAGGTCCAGAGAAACTCCGGCGAATAGGCAGTCGCCGCGCGTCGCGCAAGTTCGGTTTCGGCGTGATGGACGGTGTCGATATTGCCTTGGCGCATGAGGATGGCGTCGTCGGGGCCGACCAGCACCGCACCGAATGGATGATGACCGTGCGCCGCCGCCTCGCGCGCCGCGGCGTCGGCGGATCGGAGATGGGCGAGCATCTGATCGCGGGTCATGGCAAAACCTATCGCGCCGCCATCCACCCGATGAGCGGCCCTTCGAGCCGAGATTGGTGCCAAGGGACGCGATTGGCAAGAGCTAACCGTCGCTTGAGCGTCCACCTGCCCGAAGCTCGGCGACATTGGCCTGCTGCGTGCCGGAAACTCGAATTTGATGCTCGCCAAAACCCGGATCCGTTGTGGACTCCGGCGGCGTGTCGGGGCTTGCCGCATCCAGCATGGATGCATCTTCGCCAAAAGCGCGGGTGGCGCGGGCGGCAGCTTCGAGCAGCGGCCGCTTCATGCGGGTGAGGAAGGCCGCGTCGACCCGCGTGTTCGGACCGGCGAGCGTGAGCACGCCGAGCAGTGTCCGTCCCGGCCCGAAGACAGGGGCGGAGATGCCGGCAGTCTGCGGATCGCGGTCACCGATTGAAATGTAACTATAGGTTTTCCGGATCGTCTCGTAAGGCTCGCCCTGTTCTCCCGAGAAAGCGGCCAGCACCCGGCCGCCGGAACCAACCAGCAAGGGCAGCACGTCACCTTCCCGTATCGTGTAACGGATCGGGTGCTTGGACTCGACTCGGTAGAGACAGGTGCGCACGTCGCCCGAGCGGACATAGAAGGCGACGCTTTCCCAGCTCCGCTCGGAGAGATCGCGCATGATCGGCAACAGGATATCCATCGCCACGAGCGAGCGCTGGTAAAGCGCGCCAAGCCTGAAGGTCGCCGGTCCGATGCGATAGCGTCCGTCCTCCAGGCGCTCCAGCAATTGCCCGCGCATCAGCGAGTTGGCCAATCTGAGGATCGTGCTCTTGTAGAGACCGGTGCGGGCCGCGATTTCGGCGAGGCCGAGCGACCGGTCGGCAATGGTGAACGCGTCGAGGATGGCGATTGCCCGGTCGAGCGCGGCAACGCCGTCGGCCGGAGCCTGGCTTGGAGGGAGGTCTGTCATTGCGGTGACGATTTCATCGTGGTCGCCCATCCGGGAATGACCCTGGACATGCGGATTTAGTCCGATCCTATGCGTTCTGTCCAGCAGAATGGCATTCCCGTTGACAGAACGCGGTAACAAATGCTTGAACTCGAATGCGGGTCTTAATTCAGGCCACGTCTTGGCAGGCACCGGAGGAGGTGTCGTGATTTGGAGGAATCCCATGCTGAACAGACGCAGATTCTTGTCGACCACCGCCGCCGGCTTCGCGGCTTTGCATTTCGGACCCGCCTTTGCGCAGGACGCCCCGCAAATCCAAATTTTCGTGCCGGCGGCCCCCGGCGGCGGCTGGGACCAGACCGCGCGCACGATCGATCAGGTGCTGCGCTCCGAAAAGCTGATCTCCGGCTCGCAGATCACCAATGTCGGCGGCGCCGGCGGCACGGTCGGCCTGCCGCAATTCGTCAACCAGTGGAAGGGCAAGGGCAACGCGCTGATGGTTGCCGGCATGGTCATGGTTGGCGCCATCATCGCCAACAAGGCCGCCAACAATCTCACCGAAGTGACGCCGATCGCGCGCCTCACCGGCGAGTTCGAGGCGCTGGTGGTGCCGGCAGCCTCGCCGTTCAAGACGGCCAATGATTTCGTCGCGGCGCTGAAGGCGGATCCGACGAAGGTTCCGGTGGCCGGCGGTTCGGCCGGCGGTTCCGACCACATCCTTTTCGGCCTGATCGCCAAGACGGCCGGCGTGCCTGCCGCCAACCTGTCCTATGTGCCGTTCGCCGGCGGCGGCGAGGCGCTGTCGGCGCTGCTCGGCAACCAGGTCGCGGCCGGCATTTCCGGCTACGGCGAATTCTCCGAGCAGGTCAAGGCGGGCGCGCTCCGGCTGCTGGCGATCTCGTCGGACAAGCGCCAGGAAGGAATCGACGCGCCGACATTGAAAGAGGCCGGCATCGACGTCGAATTGTTCAACTGGCGCGGCGTCTTTGCACCCCCCGGCGTTTCCGACGAAGACAAGGCGGCGATGATCAAGATGGTCGAGACCATGGCGAAGAGCGAGGCCTGGGCGACCGAGTGCAAGAACCGCAACTGGACGCCGATTCTGCTGACCGGCGACGATTATGCCAAGTTCGTCGCCGAGGACACGACACGCATCGGCGCGATCCTCAAGGATCTCGGCCTCGCCTGATCGCCTCCTGCCTGATCTCGAAGGAGGCTGCATCGCCTTCTTCGAGACAGCGGACATGCGACGGTTCAATGAAACTGCGGCGAAGCCGGCAGTGTAAGGCCGGCTTCCGGGAAGGAGATCATGAGCACCAGCGACCAGCAGGCGTCACCGCCGCGCCTTGCCATACCCGAATTGCTGATCGGCGTCGGGCTTCTTGCCTGCGCCGGGGCCGTTGCCTGGCAGACCCTGGCGATCCCGGTTTCGCCGCTCTATTCCAAGGTCGGCCCGAAGGTCTTCCCCTACATGACCATGGCCGGCATGGTGATCCTGTCGCTGCTGCTCATCGTTGCCGCCCTGCGTGGCGGCTGGCAGCCGGACGAGGAAAAGGAGACGCCGACCGATTGGAAGGCGATGGGTTTCGTGGTCGCGGGGCTCGTTGCCAATCTCGTGCTGATCCAGCCGCTCGGCTTCACAGCCGCCTCGGTGATCATGTTCGTGCTGGTCTGCTTCGGCTTCGGCAGCCGGCATCCGCTGCGCGATGCGCTGCTCGGCCTGATCTTGGCGCTGGCTGCCTATTTCGGATTCGCCAGAGCGCTCGGCGTCAACATCGGGGCCGGCCTGATCGAGAACCAGCTCAACGCGTTGATCAGCGCCCTCGTCGGCATGGGAAGGGGCTGAGGACGATGGACACGCTCGGTTATCTCGCGCACGGATTTGCGGTCGCCTTCACGCCGACCAATCTCTTGTGGTGCCTGCTCGGCACGACGCTCGGAACCGCGATCGGCGTGCTGCCCGGCCTCGGGCCGGCGCTGACCATCGCGCTGCTTTTGCCGATCACCTACCAGGTGGCGCCGGAAGCTTCCTTCATCCTGTTTGCCGGCATCTATTACGGCGCCATGTATGGCGGCTCGACGACGTCGATCCTGCTCAATACACCGGGCGAAAGCGCCACCATCGTCACCGCGCTCGAGGGCAACCGGATGGCGCGTTCGGGCCGCGGCGGCGCGGCGCTCGCGACTTCCGCGATCGGCTCGTTCGTCGCCGGGACCCTCGGCACGCTGGGCGTCGCCTTCCTGGCGCCGATCGTGGTCAAGCTGGCGCTGGCTTTCGGGCCGGCGGAATATTTCTCGCTGATGGTGCTCGCCTTCATCACCGTTTCGGCGGTGCTCGGCTCGTCCTCTGTGCGTGGGCTTACCAGCCTGTTCGTCGGCTTCGTCATCGGCATGATCGGCGTCGACCTGCAGACCGGGCAGCCGCGCTTCACCTTCGGCATGGGCGAGTTGCTCGACGGCGTCGACGTCATCATCGTCGCGGTCGGCCTCTTTGCGGTCGGCGAGACTCTCTACGTGGCCTCGCGCCGCTATGCCGGGAAGGACGAGATCGTGCCGCTGAGGGGCTCGCTCTACATGACTGCTTCCGAATGGGCGCGCTCGTGGAAGCCGTGGCTCAGGGGCGCGGCAATCGGCTTCCCGATCGGCGCCCTGCCCGCCGGCGGGGCCGAGATCCCGACCTTCCTGTCCTATGCCATCGAAAAGAAGCTTTCCAAGCACAAGGAGGAGTTCGGCACGGTCGGCGCCATCGAAGGCGTCGCCGGGCCGGAGGCTGCCAACAACGCGTCGGCTGCCGGCGTGCTGGTGCCGATGCTGACGCTTGGCCTCCCGACCTCGGCAACGGCGGCGATCATGCTGTCGGCCTTCCAGAGCTACGGCATCAATCCCGGACCGCTGCTGTTGACGACGCAGGCCAATCTCGTCTGGGGCCTCATCGCCAGTCTCTTCATCGCCAACGTCATCCTCGTCATCCTCAACCTGCCGCTGATCGGCCTGTGGGTACGATTGCTCAAGATCCCGGCGCCGCAACTCTATGCCGGCATTCTGGTGTTCGCCACCGTCGGCACCTACGGCATCTCGCAGTCGCCGATCGATCTCATCATCCTCTATCTGCTGGGCGCGGCGGGCTTCCTGATGCGCCGCTTCGATTTTCCGACGGCGCCGGTCATCATCGGCATGATCCTCGGGCCGCTCGCCGAGACGCAGTTCCGCCGGGCGATGACGATCGCCAATGGCGACTGGACGGTGTTCTACCGGCACCCGCTCTCGCTGACGCTTTTAACGCTCGCCTTCATCGGTCTGGTCGGCCCGCATATCTGGGCCTGGATCGAACGCCGGCGCACGCGCGGACCAGAGCATGTGCCGGGCGATGCCTGACCGATCTGGAGCATCATGACAGACCTGCTTTCAGGCATACGCGTCCTCGACCTCACCAATGTGCTGGCAGGTCCTTACTGCGCCTACCAGCTGGCGCTGCTCGGCGCCGACGTCATCAAGGTCGAGGCGCCGCCGGGCGGCGATCTCGCGCGCCAGCTTGGCGCCTCGCCGGAGCTCAACAAAGCCGGCATGGGTGCATCCTTCCTGGCGCAGAACGCCGGCAAACGATCGGTGGTGCTCGACCTGAAGCAGGAGGCCGACCGCGAGCGCTTCCTCGACCTGGTCGCAACGGCGGACGCATTGGTCGAGAATTTCCGGCCGGGCGTGATGGATCGGCTCGGCCTCGGCCACGAGAAGCTGAAGGAGGTTAGGCCAAGCCTCGTCTATTGCGCGATATCGGGTTTCGGCCAGACCGGCCCGATGCGTGGCAACCCAGCCTATGATCAGATCATCCAGGGGCTGTCCGGGATCATGAGCATCACCGGCACGCCGGAAACGGCGCCCCTGCGCGTCGGCTATCCGGTCGCCGACACGCTGGGCGGACTGGTCGGGGCCTTCGCCATCGCTGCGGCGCTGGTGCGGCAGAAGACCAGCGGCGAAGGCGCCTTCCTCGACGTGTCGATGCTCGAATGCACGCTGTCGGCCTTGGGATGGCCGGTGTCGAACTATCTGACGGCGGGCGTCCAGCCTCAAGCCATGGGCAACGAGAACATGACGGCCGCGCCCTCCGGCGCGTTCCGCACCGGCGAGGGCCTGCTCAACATCGCCGCCAACAAGCAGGAGCAGTTCGTGATCCTTTGCGGCTTGATCGGCCGCCCAGACTTGGCTTCGGATCCGCGCTTCGCCGAACGCGAGACGCGCAAAGGGAACCGGGCAGCGCTGAAGCCGC
Source organism: Mesorhizobium sp. AA23 (assembly GCF_001672435.1). Classification (NCBI taxonomy): domain Bacteria; kingdom Pseudomonadati; phylum Pseudomonadota; class Alphaproteobacteria; order Hyphomicrobiales; family Phyllobacteriaceae; genus Mesorhizobium; species Mesorhizobium sp. AA23. The sequence goes on along the minus strand of NZ_LYTP01000001.1, from coordinate 154,328 downwards.
TCATCGAGGACGCGCTTGCCGGCGCTCCTGCGGCGGTCTGGGAAGAAAAGCTCAACCGCGCCGGCGTGCCGGCCGGGCGGGTGCTGACGATCCCGCAAGTGCTGCAGGAACGCCAGGTCATCGAGCGCCGCATGACGACGCGCTTCCAGGAGATACCGGGAATGGACAACCCGCTCACGGTGGTGCGCGGCGGCTTTATGGTCGACGGTGCGGCTCCCGTGCCAGCCGGCCCTCCGCCACGTCTTGGCGCGCATATGGACGACGTGTTCGCCAGCTTGCCGGCGCGCGGCAAGGGGAGGGCGCGGGCATGAGCGCGGACAAAAAGACCGGCCGCGACCGCGGCGAGGAGTGGTGGCGGACCGGCATCATCGAGATGCAGCCCGGCGTGATCCGGCTGCGCGGCTACCAGATCCAGGATCTGATCGGCCGGGTCAGCTTTCCGGCGATGATCTGGCTTATGCTGCGCGGCGAATTGCCGGGCGACGATCAGGCGGCGCTGCTCGGCATCGCGCTCGGGGCCGCCGTCGACCACGGCCCGCAGGCGCCGTCGATCGCGATCGCGCGCATGGCGGCGACCTGCGGCGTCGGCATCAACAACGCCATGGCCTCCGCCATCAATGTGCTGGGGGACGTGCATGGCGGGGCCGGCGAGCAGGCGCTTTCCTTCTATGGCAACATCGCCGCCGCAATGGATGGTGGCGCGAGCCTCGCCGAAGCGGTGAGTGCGCGGCTCGACCGGTTCTTCGCCGAGGAAAAGGGCTACGTGCCCGGCCTCGGGCATCGCTTCCACCCGATCGATCCGCGGGCGCCACGCCTCATCGAACTGACGCGCGACTTCGCCGGTCGCGGCGTCGTCAGCGGGCGCTTTGCCGACATTGCCGAGGCGATCGAGGCGGAGGTGGCGACACGCAAGGGCAAGACGATCCCGCTCAACATCGATGGCGCCACGGCCGTCATCTATGGCGAGCTTGGCTTCCCGCCGCCACTGACGCGCGGCCTCTTCGTGCTGTCGCGCTCGGTAGGCATACTGGCGCATGCCTGGGAGCAATCACAGGAGAGCGACCGCAACAAGGGACCTCTGCCCAAAGAATGGCTGTGGGCTTATAGCGGCACCCCGGCACGGCCGTTTCCTGGCGACTCTGATTAGAGCGTTTCACCGTTCCACGGAAAACGGCGAACCATTCCATCCATTTTGTTGTGACGGAATTCCTGACGGACAGCCGTGTCACGCTTTCGTGGAATTGCGCCAGGCCATCGTCTTACGCCGGATCGGTCGCCAAGGCCGTCAAATCCCTCAGCAGCGTGGAAAGCTCGGGCTCGTCGATCAGCAGGGCCGCATCGGCCGCCGGCAGCCAAGCCCGCTGACGGTTCACGGCCTCCCGCCAGTCGGCCATCTCCTCGCTGACCTCGAGCAGGTAGACGACCACGTCGACACGGACGAAACGGCTGGCCATGCGCTTCCAATAGGAGTAGCCGCCGGCAGGCTGCTTCAGCGCCTTGCCCAGCACGCCCGCCTCTTCCTGGGCCTCGATCGCGGCCGCCTTGCGCCCGCTCTTGCCCTTCATCGGCCAGCCCTTGGGCACAATGAAACGTTTGGTCGTGCGCGAGGTGACCAGCAAGACTTCAAGCTGGCCGTCGCCGCGTAGGCGAAAGGGGATGGCCGCCACCTGGCGGATCCGCTCTCCCTTCTTTGCCCTGCGTACTGCTTTCTTCTTGGCTGCTGCCATCCCCAAATCCGATCAAAGCGGCATTCCTGCCGTACGCTATCCGCACGGCAAAAATCTCGCTCCTGCAAATCCCAAAACCGCCGCCCATGCAAGGCGGACGCCGCCGACAGTAAGTCGGCTAAGTAAACCCAAAAAAGAAAAATGTCAGCGGCAGACGCGCGAAATCGTGGTGCCGATCACCTGAGACTGGCAATTCTGCTTGACGATCGGCACTTCAGGGCGAGCCTTCGGAACGATCTGCCGGTCCTGCTCGCGGTAAAGCTGCTGCTGTTGCTGGAACTGTCGTCGCTGCAGCTGGTTCCGGAGCGCCTGAAGCTCGTTATGTTGGATCAGGGCGTTGCGGTCTGTGGGGATGACGACCTGCGCGGAGGCATATGAAGCCGCGCCCAAAAGGGCGGCAGTCGACAAAGCCGCGGCAATCAAAGCCGCCGATAGCCGAGGATGCGACATCGCTTCCTTCCCGCACGAAAAACAGAAACCTTGCCGTAATATAGGATGTTTGTGCGGATCTACCATGGTTCAAGCGACCGATCTCGGCACAGCCTCGATCGGTTGGATGATGCCCGCCGGTTCCTTCAATCGACCTCGCGCAAACGGTAGCCGACGCCGGTCTCGGTGATGATGTAGCGCGGCTGGTCCGGTGTCTTCTCGATCTTCTGCCTCAATTGGCGGACATAGACCCTGAGATATTGCACGTCCGTCGACTCGTTCCAGATCTGCTTCAGCAGGAACTGATGGGTCAGAACCTTGCCGGCATACTGCACGAGCATGCGCAGGATATCGTATTCCTTCGGCGACAGTTTTACTTCCTTACCCTCTACCTTGACGATGCGCTTCACCAGGTCGACCGAAAGGTCTCCGGCCTGGAACACCGGCTTCTCGCCCTGCTGCTGGAACTTGTGGCGCAGCGCCACGCGGACGCGGGCGACGAGCTCGTTCATGCCGAAGGGTTTCGTCACATAGTCGTCGGCGCCCATCTCGAGCGCCTGGACGATGCCGGCCTCGTCGGTGCGGCTCGATAGGATGACGACCGGAATGTCGAGGCCGTCGTCACGCCATTTGCCGAGCAGTTCGAGGCCCGTCATCCCCGGGAGGCCGAGATCGAGCAGGATCAGGTCGGGCCGCTGCGCCTGCATGAGCTCGATCGCTGCCTTGGCGTTCGGTGCCTCCGATACGGCATAGCCCTGGCTGCCGAGGCCGACCCGAAGCAGCCTGCGGATCGGCGGTTCGTCGTCGACGACCAGGATGCTGACGTTCTGACCGGTCATGCGGCGTCATCCGTTTTGGCCACGGCAAGGTCCGGAATTTCCTGCGGCACCGGCATGCGGATGGTGAAGATCGCGCCGGGCCGGTCGGTACGGTTCGTCGCCGAGATCCTGCCGCCCATGGCCTCGACGAAACCGCGACTGATCGACAGGCCGAGACCCGTGCCGGCGCGGACCTGGTCGCGCTTGCTCACCCGGTAGAAGGTGTCGAAGATCCGTTCGAGGTCGTTCGGCGGGATGCCTGGTCCCTCGTCCATGACCTGCAGGATGACGGAGCCGTTGTCGACCCAGCCTTGGAGGCGGATGGTCGAGCCGGGCGCGGAATATTTGGCGGCATTGTCGAGGAGGTTGAACAGCGCCTGCTCGAACAGCACCGGGTCGAGGCGCAGCATCGGCAAGTCCGGCGGAATGTCGGTGTCGATGCGGTGCTCGCCGGTGATCTTGCGAGCGCGATCGAGCGCCGAGCCGACGATATCGCCGACATAATGGAGGGCGTAGTTCGGCTCCATGGCGCCGGACTCGATCTTGGTCATGTCGAGCAGATTGGCGATGAAGCGGTTGAGCCGCTCCGATTCGTCGACCACCGTCGACAGGAGTTCCGCGCGGTCCTCTTCGGGAAGGGCGGCCGCGTATTCCCGCAGCGTGCCGGCGGCACCCATGATGGCGGCCAGCGGCGTCTTCAGGTCATGCGAGATCGAGGTAAGCAGCGCGGTGCGCAGCCGGTCCGCTTCCGCTGCCAGCCTGGCGCGGTCGACATCGGCGACAAGTTGGATGCGTTCGATGGCGACTGCCGCCTGATCGGCAAGCGCGTCGAGAAGGCGCTGCTGCTCGGGCGTCAGCAACGGGCCCTGCTTGTCGTTGTCGAGGCCGACGACGCCGACCGCTGTCCGGCCTGTTCGCAAGGGCAGATAGAGGCGCTTGGCGCCGGGCAGCGTATCGGCGCCGCGGCCGGCGGGGCGATCATGTTCCCAGGCCCAGCGGGCCGCCGCGATGTCGGCCTCGGCGAGTGTATCGTCCGGCGGATAGCCGGCCTTGACGGTGATCGTTCCATTCTCGGGCAGAAGCAGCACCACGCGCACTTTCAGCATCGAGGCGATCTGGAAGGCGGTGGCCCACAGCACGTCGTCAAGCGTGCCGGCGCCAGCGAGCTTCTTCGAGAACGAGTAGATGTCCTGCGTGGCTCGCGCGCGTGAGCGGGCAGCGACCGCCTGGCGCTGGACGCGCGCCGTCAGATTGCTGGCGATGACTGCGACAACGAGAAAGACCACGAAGGCAACGATGCTCTCCGGATCCCTGATCGTGAACGTATAGCGCGGCTCGAGAAAGAAATAGTTGAAGGCAAGCGCGCTCAGGAAACAAGCGTAGAGCGCCGGCCAGAGTCCGAACGTCACCGCAGAAGTCAGCACCGCCAGCAGCAGGACGCTGGCCAGATTGCGGACATCGAGGAACTGATCGAGAATCGAGCTGACGGCCACCGCGCCGGCGACATAGGCCGTCGAGAACAGATAGGGCCAGATCTGGAAGGGCTTCTGCTCGGACGCGGCCTTCACCCGTGCCGACGGCATGTCGGCATCGCGCTCCTTGCCCGAAATGACATGGACGCTGATGTCGCCGGCATTGCGGATCAGGTCATAGGTGAGCGAGCCCTCGATCAGTTCCCGCCAGCGCGAGCGGGTCGGCCTGCCGATGACGATATGGGTGAAGTTGTTCGCCGTCGCATGGCGCACGATATCCTGGGCGACGTTCTGGCCCGGGATGGTCACGACCTCGGCGCCGAGCTGTTCGGCAAGGCGCAGATTTGTTGCCAGCCGGTCCTTGTCCTCTTCGGACATGCCGGCCAGGCGAGGCGTGTCGACATGCAGCGCCGTCCATGGCGCCCGCAGGCGATCGGCGAGCCGGCGCGCGTAGCGGATACGAGCGCTCCCGTCCGGACGCGAGTCGACGCAGACAAGGACCCGCTCGCCGGCCGCCCACGGTCCCGGAATGGCGTGGGACTGCATATGGCTGAGGAGCTGTTCATCGACGCGCTGCGCGGTGCGTCGCAGCGCCAACTCGCGAAGCGCCGTCAGATTGCCAGGCGAAAAATAGTTCTCGATCGCGCGCTGAGCGGTTTGCGGGAAATAGACCTTGCCTTCATGCAGCCGCTTGATCAGGTCGTCGGGGGTGAGGTCGATGACCTCGATGTCGTCGGCCTCGTCGATGATGGAATCCGGAACGGTTTCACGCACCCTGACGCGGGTGATCTGCGCCACGACGTCATTCAGGCTTTCGACATGCTGGATGTTGAGCGTGGTGTAGACGTCGATGCCCTGCGACAGGATTTCCTGAACATCGAGATAGCGCTTGGGATGACGGCTGCCGGGCCCGTTGGTGTGCGCGAGCTCGTCGATCAGAACCAGCTCCGGCCGCCGTTTCAGGATGGCGTCGATGTCCATCTCGTCAAGGACCCGGCCCCTGTATTCCACCTCGCGGCGCGGGATCACCTCATAGCCTTCGACCAGCGCCTGGGTTTCCTTGCGGCCATGCGTTTCAACGACGCCGATCGCGACGTCGATGCCGTCGGCGCGCCGGGCGCGGCCTGCCAACAGCATCTCGTAGGTCTTGCCGACGCCGGGCGCCGCGCCAAGGAAGATGCGCAGACGGCCGCGGCCCTCCCGCTCCGCGTGCTCGAGCAGCGCGTCGGGAGAAGGTCTGTTCTCGAAGTTGGTCCTGTCGTCCGGCATCAAGTCCAATCATGGATTGCACCGGGGATCGTGTCGATCCCCGCTGCGAGTGCTGATTATTTGAGATCGTCGAGCCCCATGTTGAGGGCCAGCACATTGACCACCGGCTCACCCATGAAGCCCAGCTCGCGATCCTCGACATGGCCGTCGACAAGCGATTTCACCTTGGCTTCATCGATGCCCCTGGCCTTGGCAATCCGCGGCACCTGGAAATAGGCCGCCTCCGGGCTGATGTCGGGATCGAGGCCGCTGCCAGACGTGGTGACGAGATCCATCGGAACCGGTGCGTTCGGGTTCTCAGCCTTCAGCCTGTCGGCGTCGGCCTTGATACGTTCGATCAGCTTCGCATTGGTCGGCCCGAGATTCGAGCCGCCGGAGGAGGCGGCGTTGTAGCCGTCGCCGGCTGCCGAGGGCCGCCCGTGGAAATAGCGGTCGCTGGCGAAGGCCTGGCCGATCAGTTCGGAGCCGATAACCTTACCATCCTTTTCGATCAGGCTGCCATTGGCCTGCCTGGGAAACAGCGTCTGCGCGATGCCGGTCATGCCGATCGGATAGATAAGGCCGGTCAGCACCGTGAAGAACACGATCATGACGATCGCGGGTCTGAGTTGCTTGAACATCGGAATGGGTCCCTATGCCAGGCCAAGAGCCGTGACGATCAGGTCGATCGCCTTGATGCCGGCGAACGGCACGATGATGCCGCCAAGGCCGTAGAGGAGAAGATTGCGGGTGAGCAGCGCGCCGGCGCCGATGGCGCGGTATTTCACCCCCTTCAGCGACAGCGGGATCAGCGCGACGATGATCAGCGCGTTGAAGATGATCGCCGACAGAATGGCGCTCTGCGGCGTCGCCAGATGCATAATGTTGAGCGCCTGCAGCGGGCCTGCCGACTGGCCGGGCGCGACGTAGAACACGGCGAACATGGCCGGGATGATGGCGAAATACTTGGCGACGTCGTTGGCGATCGAGAAGGTGGTCAGCGAACCGCGCGTCATCAGCAGCGCCTTGCCGATCTCGACGATCTCGATCAGCTTGGTCGGATCGCTGTCGAGGTCGACCATGTTGCCGGCCTCGCGCGCGGCGACCGTGCCGGTGTTCATGGCGACGCCGACATCGGCCTGGGCGAGCGCCGGCGCATCGTTGGTGCCGTCGCCGCACATCGCGACAAGCTTGCCCTTGGCCTGTTCCTCGCGGATCAGCGACAGCTTGTTTTCAGGCGTCGCCTGGGCGAGGAAGTCGTCGACGCCGGCTTCGGCTGCGATGGCCGCTGCGGTCAGCGGATTGTCGCCGGTGATCATCACCGTGCGGATGCCCATTTTGCGAAGCTCGGCGAAACGCTCGCGAATGCCGCCCTTGACGATGTCCTTGAGGTGGACGACGCCGAGCAGGCGCCCGTCGCGCTCGACCGCCAGCGGCGTGCCGCCGGCCTTGGCGATCTCGTCGGCCCTGGCCTGCAGGTCGCGCATGGTGTCGCTTGTCGGACGCGTGCCATGGCTTGCCACCGTTGCTTGATTGACATGGGCTAGCACGGCATCGACCGCGCCTTTGCGCACCGACGAGCCGTCGATGTCGACGCCGCTCATCCGGGTCTGCGCGGTGAAGGGCACGAAAGTGGCATGCAAGGTCGCCATATCGCGGGCGCGGATGCCGTATTTTTCCTTCGCCAGCACCACGATCGAGCGGCCTTCCGGCGTCTCGTCAGCCAGCGAGGCCAATTGAGCAGCATCGGCCAGCTCCTGTTCGGTCACCCCCTTCACCGGATGGAACTCGGTCGCCTGGCGATTGCCGAGCGTAATGGTGCCGGTCTTGTCGAGGAGCAAGGTGTCCACGTCGCCGGCAGCCTCGACGGCGCGGCCGGACATGGCAAGCACGTTGAAACGCACCAGGCGATCCATGCCGGCAATGCCGATGGCCGAAAGCAGCGCGCCGATCGTGGTCGGGATCAGTGTCACGAACAAAGCGACGAGGATCGTTACCGGGATATAGCCGCCGGAATAAGAGGCGAAGCTCGGGATGGTCGCGGTGGCCAGGACAAAGATCAGCGTCATGCCTACAAGCAAGATGTTAAGCGCGATCTCGTTCGGGGTCTTCTGGCGCTCCGCACCTTCGACCAGCGAGATCATGCGGTCGAGGAAGGTCTGGCCGGAGGCGGCGGAAATGCGCACGCGGATCCAATCGGACAGCACCTGCGTGCCGCCGGTGACGGCCGAGCGGTCGCCGCCGGATTCGCGGATGACAGGCGCGGATTCGCCGGTGATTGCCGCCTCGTTGACGGAAGCCACGCCTTCGATCACCTCGCCGTCGGAAGGGATGATGTCGCCGGCTTCGACCAGCACGATGTCGCCGACCTTCAGGCTGGTGCCAGGCACCAACTTGAACTTGCCGCGATCCTCGCCGTTGACGAGCAGCTTGGCCTGGGTCTCGGTGCGCGCCTTGCGCAGCGAGTCGGCCTGCGCCTTGCCGCGACCCTCGGCCACGGCCTCGGCAAAGTTGGCGAACAGCACGGTGAACCACAGCCAGATGATAATCTGCAAGGTGAAGCCGAGATCGCCGCCGCCGGTGATGACATCCTTGACGAACAGCACGGTGGTGAGTGCTGAGACCATGGCAACGACGAACATCACCGGGTTCTTGATCAGCGTGCGCGGATCGAGCTTGCGGAAAGCGCCGCCAATGGCGGGCATCAGGATGCTGGCATCCAGAATGCTCGCGGATTTGGACTGGCTCATTTTAAGGCTCCAGTATCGGTGATGTTGGATGGCGCCGGGTGTTCGGTCTTCGGCAACAGATGCGGAAGGCCCGAGGCCAGCAGCCACAGCACGAACAGCACGGCCGCCATGCCGAGGAAGGTGGAGAGCGTCGGGAAAGGACGAGGTTTCTCGTCCCCTCCGTCATCGGGCGTTCCGTCACCGGATTGGTGACGATCGTGCCGAGGTATGTTGTTGAACCAAGGCATGGTCATCTCAGAAAGTCTGTCCGCGGATCATCGCCAGATGCTCGACGATCGGACCGACGGCGAGCGACGGGAAGAAGGTGAGGCCGCCGACGAGGACGATCACGCCGACCAGGAGGCCGACGAACAGCATGCCGTCGGTCGGGAAGGTGCCGGCGGAAGCAGGCACGGTCTTCTTTGCGGCCAGCGAGCCGGCGATGGCCAAAGCCGGGATGATGACCAGGAAGCGGCCCATCAGCATGCCGATCGCGATGGTGATGTTGTACCAGGGCGTGTTGCCGGTCAGTCCGCCAAAGGCTGAGCCGTTGTTCGCGGCCGCCGACGTATAGGCATAGAGCACCTCGGTGAAGCCGTGCGGGCCGCCATTGGCCATCGAGGCCACCGCGCTCGGCAGGACCACGGCGATAGCCGTGAAGATCAGCATCGCCAGCGGCAGGCAGAGGATGGCAAGCATCGCCATCTTGACCTCCTTGGCCTCGATCTTCTTGCTGAGATATTCCGGTGTGCGGCCGACCATCAGGCCGGCGACGAAGACGGCGATGACGACAAACATCAGGATGCCGTAGAAGCCGGCGCCGACGCCGCCGACGATGACCTCGCCAAGCTGCATGTTGATCAGCGGGATCATGCCGCCAAGCGCGGTGAAAGAATCATGCATGGCATTCACGGCGCCGCACGAGGCGGCCGTGGTGATGACCGCGAACAGCGCCGACAACGCTATCCCGAAGCGCGTCTCCTTGCCTTCCATATTGCCGCCGTCGATGCCGAGCGCATGCACCAGCGGATTGCCGGCAGCCTCGGCCCAGTAGCAGATGACGACGCCGACGAGGAACAGCACGGCCATCGAGGCAAGGATCGCCCAGCCCTGGCGCTCACTGCCGACCATCCGCCCGAAGACGTTGGTGAGACCGGCGCCGAGCGCGAAGATCGACAGCATCTGGATCAGGTTCGAGATGGCGTCCGGATTCTCAAAAGGATGCGCGGCATTGGCGTTGAAGAAGCCGCCGCCATTGGTGCCAAGCATCTTGATGGCGACCTGAGAGGCGACTGGGCCGAGCGCGATCGTCTGCTTGGCGCCTTCCAGCGTGGTGGCGTCGACATAGGGTCCAAGCGTCTGCGGGATGCCGAGCCACACATAGACGAGCGTCAGCACGATGCAGGCCGGCAGGAGCACGTAAAGCGTGCAGCGGGTCAGGTCGACCCAGAAACTGCCGATCGATTTGCCTGAGGCACGGGCAAAGCCGCGGATCAGCGCGATCGCAATGGCAATGCCGGTGACGGCCGAAACAAAGTTCTGGACGGTGAGGCCAGCCATCTGCACGAGGTAGGACATCGTGCTTTCGCCGCCGTAGTTCTGCCAGTCAGTATTGGTGACGAAACTCGCCGCGGTGTTGAAGGCGAGCCCCGGCTCGACCGCCGCCATCCCGACGGGATTGTAGGGCAGCGCGCCCTGCAGCCGCTGCAGGGCATAAAGCACGAGGAAACCGACGAGGTTGAAAAACAGCATGCCGGTGGCGTAGGCGGCCCAGTGCTGTTCTTCCTTGTCGCTTGTCCCGGCGAGGCGATAGAGGCCGCGCTCGATCGGGACAAGCACGGGCGACAGCAACGTACGATCGCCTTTGAAGACGCGGTGCATGTAGCCGCCGAGCGGCTTCACGAGCAAAAGCAGGATCCCGCAATAGACGAGGATCTGTATCCAGCCGTTGAGTGTCATGAACTGACTTTCCGTATGCCGATCAGAAGCGCTCTGGGCGGATGAGGGCGTAGATGAGGTAGGCAAGCAGGAACAAGGTCACCGCGCCGCCGAGGACGTAGTCGAAAAGCATTGTAAGACCCTTCGATCAGATTCTGTCGCAGGCTTTGACGTACGCTAATGACAGGACGAAGAACAAAATCCCCATCCCGAGAACAACGAGGTCCATTGCAGGCATTCCTTGTTTCGGCTTGTTTTTGCACCCCGACACGGTCGAGTTCAAAATTGCACAGGACCGCCCGTCACCTTGGCGGCGATGGCGATGAAAGTGTTTTTCGAGGGGAATATGGACCCGACCGCCATAAAGGTTCGAGACGAGGCGGGGAGCAAAGAAATAGGAATCTTATAGGAAATTGACGCCACGGGATGAAGGCGGCGGCAACGTGCTGTTCCAAAGATCCGGAAGCTGGTTGGCCGGCCGCCGGTCCCTGCACGGCATCTCCTCTTCCAACTGCGTGGAGAGCGCTACATAGCGGCCCGACTGGCTGCATGCCGATCGGCACGCCGCCGGCGGACTGCCCAGCCGCGAAGCGGCTAGATGTGGGGTTGCGAGGCAGGCTGACCGGAAGCTTCAGGTCAGCTCGACGGTCCGCTTCTCCGCGATGCTCTGCTCGGCGGCTAAAACGATGCGCAGGCTGTTGACGGCGGCAGCCATTTGCTCGGTCAGATCGAGGTCCTCACGGATGGCGCGCAGGAAGAAGGCCTGCTCGCGGTCGCAAAGCTCCTGATGGCCGGGCTCGTCCTCCATGCTGACGATCTCGTCGGGCTTCGAGAAGTTCTTGTCGCCATCGACCTGCGCGTAGTGGATCTTCAGCGCGTCGGTCTTGGTGTGGCGGTCGATGTCGGCGGAATCCGATACCTCCTCGGCTTCCTTGGCGCTGCTTGCGGACTGGCCGGCGACGATCGAAACGGCGCCTTTCGGGCCGACCACATCCTTCACGAAATAGGCGGTCTCGCTCATCATCGGGCCCCAGCCGGCTTCATACCAGCCGACCGAGCCATCATCGAAAGTGACGTGCAGATGGCCATAGTTCTGCTTGTCGGCCTCGGCCCAGAGTTTGGCGCCGATGCCGTGCACGCGCACCGGCTTGGCGCCGGTCAGCTGGCACATGACGTCGACATAGTGCACGCCACAGTCGACGATCGGGATCAGCGAGTCGATCAGGTTCTTGTGCCAGTGCCAGGCGCTGCCGCTGCTCTGCTGGTTGAGGTTGAGGCGCATCACCAGGGGCTTGCCGAGCGTCTTGCCGACCTCGATGAATTTGATCCAGGACGGGTGGACGCGCAGGATGTAGCCCAGAACCAGCTTCCGGTTCTTGGCCCGCGCGGCGGCCACCACCTTCTCGGCGTCGGCGATGTTGGTGGCGAGGGGCTTTTCCATGAACACATGGCAGTTGGCGGCGATCGCCTTCAGCGCGTATTCGGCATGCGTGTTCGGCCAACTGTTGATCGAGACCGCGTCCGGCTTGGTCTCCTTCAGCGCCAAGTCGAAATCCTCATAGAGCGGATAGCCGGCGAGCTCCTTCGGGATCTTCTTGTTGCTCTTGATGGTGCGGCTCATGATGCCGACGATCTCGAAGCCGTCGGAGCGGTGATAGGCGCGCGCATGCGAAGCGCCCATATTGCCCAGACCAACCACCAGGATTTTTACTTTGTCGGCCATGTCAGCCTCCCCAATGCTCTTTGAACAGTAGCTCGGGCGGCATCAGGCGCCGCCCGATGGTCAATGCGCCCGCCTTACTTGACGGCGGAATCGAACAGGTGCGCCTTGATCTTCTCGACGTCGAGCGCGGCAAAGCCTTCCGACAGTTTCACGCCGTCGGCATCGGCCTTGACCTTCGCCTTGTCGAAGTCGTTGGCGGTCGGAATCAGGTCGTTGGTGCAGACGTCTTCGGCCTTCACCGGCGCGGTGATCTGGCCGATCTTCAGGATCTCGTCGAAAAAGCCCTGCCAGCTCGCCATGTCGTGCGAGCCCCAGCCACTGCGCTTGTCCATGTCACCGCGGAAGACGTTGATCTGCTGCAGGATCGAGGTGGTGCCGAGCTCAGGGCCAAGGTTCTTGGCCAAGGTCGGGAATTGCTCGAACACGGCTTCGACGGCCGCGCGCGGGTTCTGGTAGCCGAATTCGAGGCCCATCGCCCAGCCGCGCAGATATTTTTCGAGGAAGGCCTTCTTGTCGGGATCCTCGAGATCGGCGGCGCGCACGACGAAGGTGTTGGCCGGAAGCTTGGAATTCTGGACGCCGAGCCAATATTCGAAGTCGAGGTCCTTGGCGATCCATTCGGCGCGCAGACCTTCCCAGGAGAGTGCGGCATCGCCTTGGCCGCCGGCGAGCGCGGTGCCCCAGGTCGGCCACCCGGCCTCGACATATTTCACCTTCTTGATGTCGACACCCTGCGCGGCAAGCAGCGGATCGACGATCGCCTGCCAAGCGGCGGAGCCGAGCAGGATCGTCTTGCCTTCGAGGTCCTTCAGGTTCTTGGTGCCCTGGCCCTTGCGGAAGGCGATGCTGAAGGTGTCGCGCGCGCCCATGTGGAACACCGACTTCAGCTTCATGCCGTTCTGGATGGCGAAGGAGAAGACGCCGGGCGAGGGGAAGCCCATGTCGGCCTGGCCGACATCGACGAACTTGACCGTCGCGGTGCCGTCAGACGGACCCGGCTGCATGTCGGTGGCGAGGTCGCCGAAATAGCCGGCCTTCTTGGCCGACCAGTAGGGATAGTCGTCCAGCACTTCGAGCGTGCCGCGCGGCGAAATCCAGGTGAATTTTTCATAAGCCGCCGCGCTGGCTTTCAGACCCGATGCGCCGAGCGCGGTGGCGGTCACGACGCCGGCGGCCGTCACTTGCAGGAAGTAGCGGCGGCTGATGCCCGCTCTTGTCGCCGTACTGAATAAGCTTTCGTTGGTCATGGCATTCCCCTTTTGTTGATTGCCCTTATCGATCGCTTGCCCTTGCCTTCGCCCGTCTCCCGGGCGATCTCATCCGTCCGCGCTCATGCCTCCCAGCTCGCCCATTTCTTGCCGATCAGGAAGAAGAGCACGTAGATCAGGATGCCGAGCGTCGACAGGATCAGCACCACCGCGAAGAATTGCGGCATCTGGATCATCGACGAATACGAGGTAAGCCGGTTGCCGAGGCCGAAGCCGCCGCCGACCATCTCGGCACCTACCGCAGTGAGGAGCCCGAAGATCGCGCCGATCATCAGCCCGACCAGGATCATCGGCAGCGCCATCGGCGCGCGGATCTTCCAAAAGATCTGCAAGGTGCTCGCGCCATAGGAGCGAGCGAGCGCGATCTTGGCGCTGTCCACGCGCCGGAACCCGGTCGCGGCATTGATCATCACCATCGGTCCGGCGGCTAAAGCTACCGCGATAATGCGCGGCGTGTAGCCGAAGCCGAAGCGCAGGATGAGAAGCGGCACCAGCGCCAGCATCGGCGTGGTGACGAGGATCAAGATGTAAGGCGCGACGATCTTCTCGGCGAAGGGAAACTGCGTGATCACCGCCGCCATCACCAGCCCGACGACGGCGCCGATGGCAAAGCCGGAGAAGAGCTCGACCAGCGTGTAGCCGAGATGCGGCGCGATCAGCGGGAACTCGTCGAATAAAGCGTAAACGATCGCACTCGGCGGCGGCATGATGTATTGCGGCACGTGGAAGATGCGCAGCGCCAGCTCGATGCCGCCGATGATCACCACCGCGACGACGAGAATCGCGGCCACCTCGGCGCCGGACTTGATGCCTGGGCCGCCGGCGAAGGCGGAGAGGTTGGTGAGGCTGACATCCTGGCCGTCACCGGACTTGGCTTTGGAGAATTCCGGAATGGCGTCGCCCCCGCTCACGGTCTGATCCTCACGATTTCAGCGCTCTTGTGTTGCAGCTGCTCCTGCGCCTTCGGCCGGCGCTCGCCGACGATGTCCATCTTGATGCGGTTGGTGAGGTCGAAGACCTCCTTGGTGGCCATGATCTCCAGCGAGCGCGGGCGCGGGAACGGCACGTCGTAGACCTTGGCGACGCGTCCCGGCCGCGCGGTCAGCACCACGACCCGGTCGGAGAGGAAGATCGCTTCCTCGATGCTGTGGGTGATGAAAACGATGGTCGTCTTGGTATCGAGCCAGATCTCCTCGACGAGGCGGTTCATCTCCTCGCGGGTGAAGCTGTCCAACGCACCGAAGGGCTCATCCATCAAGAGCACGGAAGGCTTCAGCGCCAGCGCGCGGACGATCGCCGCGCGCTGCTGCATGCCGCCGGAAAGCTCGCGCGGGAACTTGCCGCCGAAGCCGTCGAGCCCGACGCGATGAAGCAGATGCGCGATCCAGGCGCGATCGGGCTTCTCGCCTTTGATCTCGAACGGGAAGTTTATGTTGGCGTCGAGATTGCGCCAGGGCAGAAGGTTCGCTTCCTGGAAGACGATACCGATCTCGGGACGCGGGCCGGTGACCTCCTTGCCGTCAAGCAGTATCGCGCCGCTGGTCAGACGATGCAGACCCGACATCGACCACAACAGCGTGGTCTTGCCGCAGCCGGAGGGGCCGACGATGGAGACGATCTCGTTGGCGTGCACGTCGAGGCTGCAGCGGTCTAGGGCGAGAAGATCGCCGGAGGCCGTGGTATAAACCTTGCTCGCTGCCTGCACGCCGAGCTTCGGCGTTCTTGCGCTGCCGGTATTCATGCTCCCCTCGGAGACTGCGTGATTGGGTTGCCGGAGCCCCCTCTGTCCGCGAAATCAGTCTGTAACTATCCTACTTTACTGTCAAGCGGTGGCAAAGATCTGGCGCCATCAGATTCAACTAAAGCTTATCTAAGCGTCTGATTTCGCCTGTGTTTAGACGCGCTTGCAGTGTGTGTTACTTTCCTACATACTCACTTCGGCTGATTGCCCATGGCCAGCCGGCGGATAATCGCAAATATGGTGGTCCAGAAACGGCAGAGAAGGACGGCCAATGACCGAAGCTGACAGCCAGGCGCTGCGGATTTCCGACGGGGATGACGGCCGGCATGATCATGTCAGGCGCTTCCCCGACATCATTTCGCAGGTGAAGGACAGCTACACGGACTTGCGGCCGGCGGAGCGTCGCGTCGCCGACGTCGTGCTCGACGACGTCAAATATGCCGTCGATGCATCGAATGCCGCGCTGGCGCAGCGCGCCCAGGTCAGCGAGCCGACGGTCACCCGTTTCTGCCGCGCCATCGGATGCGACGGCGTGCGCGACTTCAAGCTGAAGCTGGCGCAGAGCCTCGTCGTCGGCGCGCTCTATCTTAGCACCAAGCCGCAACCCACGAACGGCGACAGCGGCATGCCGTTCTGGAACGCCGTCTTCGGCGAAGCGCGCCGCGCGCTGCAGGAGGCCGAACGGCAGATCGATCCAGGGCAGTTGCAGAAAGCGGCGGAGCTGATCGCCAAGGCCAGGCAAGTGACGGTATTCGGACTTGGCGGCAGCTCATCGGCGCTGGCGCAAGAGACGCAGTATCGCCTGTTTCGCTATGGCATCACCATCAGCGCGCAATGCGATCCGTATCTGATGCGCATGACGGCTTCGACGCTGAAGCCGGGCGATGTGGTGATCGCGATATCGGCGACCGGCCGTACCCGAGAGGTGATCGAGGCGGTGGAGCTTGCCAAGCACTATCGCGCCGACGCGATCTGCGTGACCGCGCCGGACACGGAGCTGACACGCGTCTGCGATGTCCAGCTGACGATGGCGGTTCCCGAATATCCCGACACGCTGAAGCCGACAGCTTCGCGCTACGCCTTCCTTGCGGCCATCGACCTGCTCGCGGTCGCGTCCGCCTACAAGCTCGACGGCCCGGCGCGCGAGACGGTGCGCCGCATCAAATATAACGCCCAGATCCATCGGACGGGGAAGGAGATGGAGCCGCTCGGCGACTGAGAACAGCCGCAACGCGGCTATGATCTGCGTATTCAGGGGAACGAACATCAATGCTCGACATCGCACCATCGCAACAGGCGGCAACCTGGCTCGGCACATTCGGCCGCGCGCTCGAGGCGGGTGACATCGAGGCGGCGACGCACCTTTTCGTGGACGATTGCTACTGGCGCGATCTGCTGACCTTCACATGGAACATCAAGACCGTGGACGGCCAACCGGCGGTCCGCGAGATGCTCAAGGCGACGCTTTCCTCGACGCAACCATCGCACTGGCGCCTGTCCGGGGAGTCAAGCGTCGCCGACGGCGTCATCGGGGCCTGGTTCAGCTTCGAGACGGCCGTGGCGCGAGGCGAGGGCATCCTGCGGCTCAAGGATGGCCGCTGCCGGACGCTGTTCACGGCGATGAGCGAGCTCAAGGGTTTCGAGGAGCAGAAGGGGCCTGCCCGGCCGCTCGGCATCCGCCACAAGGCCGATCCCGAACGCGAGACCTGGGCGGAAGCAAGAGCGCGCGAGGCGCGTGAGCTCGGCGTGCACGAGCAGCCCTATTGCCTGGTGATCGGCGGCGGCCAGGGCGGCATCATGCTCGGCGCCCGTCTGCGGCAGCTCGGTGTTCCCACCCTCATCGTCGAGAAGAACGCGCGCGCCGGCGATTCCTGGCGCAACCGCTACCGCTCGCTCGTGCTGCACGACCCGGTCTGGTACGACCATCTGCCCTACATTCCGTTCCCGGAAAACTGGCCGGTGTTCACGCCCAAGGACAAGATGGGCGATTGGCTCGAAATGTATGCCCGCGTCATGGAACTGAACTACTGGGTCGCCACCAAATGCATCAGTGCGGCCTATGACGAGCCCGAAAAGCTCTGGACGGTGGTGGTCGATCGCGCCGGCGAGCGCATCACGCTGAAGCCGAAGCACATCGTGTTCGCCACCGGCGCCTACGGGCCGCCGCGGCAGATCGATCTGCCTGGCGCGGACAGCTTCAAAGGCGAGCTTTTGCATTCCAGCCAGTACTCGACCGGCGAGAAATTCCGCGGCAAGCACGTCGCGGTGATCGGCGCGGCGAGCTCCGGCCACGATGTCAGCGTCGACCTCTGGGAAGCCGGCGCCAAGGTCACCATGGTGCAGCGCTCGCCGACGACGGTGGTGAAGTCGGACACGCTGATGGAGGTCGGCTTCGAGATCTTTTCGGAAAAGGCGCTGGCGCGGGGCATCACCACCGACAAGGCCGACATGATCGTGGCTTCGACACCCTTCGCGCTGGTCCCAAAAGGCCAGCGGGCGCTCTATGACGTCATCCGCGAGCGCGACGCGGATTTCTACAAGCGCCTCAGCGACAGCGGCTTTGCCATCGACTTCGGCGAGGACGAGACCGGACTGCTTATGAAAGCCTATCGCACCGGCTCCGGCTACTACATCGATGTCGGCGCCTGCGAGCTGATCCTGAACGGCGAGATCGCGGTGAAGAGCGGCGTCGGCATCAAATCGCTGACGCCGACCGGCATCCTGTTTGAGGACGGCAGCGAGCTGGCGGTCGACGCGATCGTCTCCTGCACCGGCTACCAGTCGATGAACGAGACCGTGGCAGGGATCGTTTCCCGGGAGGTCGCCGACAAGGTCGGGCCGTGCTGGGGCCTCGGCTCCGGCGTCAAGGGCGATCCCGGCCCGTGGCAGGGCGAGTTGCGCAACATGTGGAAGCCGACCGCCCAGGAGGCGCTATGGTTCCACGGCGGCAATCTCGCGCTGTCGCGCTTCTATTCGAAGTTCGTGGCGCTGCAGCTCAAGGCGCGGATGGAGGGGATTGCGACGCCGGTCTATGGCGAGCCGAGCAATTCGCGACGGTGAGCCAATCAGCGCCCGAAGTGCCTGGCCGCAACCTCGACATGCGTGTGGTGCGCATGGGCCTCGAAGCGCTCGGTCTCATTGTGGTCGGGCGCCTCGTTCCGCCACCATTTGCCGCCTATCACGATGCCATTCGAGACCAGCCGCTGGTCCGCGATGAGTGACGCACCGACCGCGTCGACAAAGGTAAAGCGGCCGGGCTGCAGCCTCAGCACCGCGACATCGCCGATGCCGCCGACTTTAAGCGCCCCGAGCTCGGGCCTGGCGATCGCATCGGCCGGGCGCTGCGTTGCCGCGCGCACGACCTCGACCAGCGGCATGCCGAGCGCCATGAGCTTCGACATGCAGACGAGAATATCGAAGGCAGGGCCGTCGACGCAGTAGAGATGCACATCGCTCGAGATGACGTCCGGCGCCAGCCCCTCCGCCAGCATCGCCTTCGCCACCTCGAAGTCGAAGGAGCCCATGCCGTGGCCGATGTCGAAGATGACGCCGCGCTCGCGCGCCTGCCGCATATCCGGCCGCACCGCGCCCGAAGCGAAGACCGGCGCGTTGGGGAACGGCCGGAAGCAGTGAGTGAGGATGTCGCCGCGGCGGAGCCTGGGCAGCACTTCCGAGCGGCCGGGCGGCGGCTCGTCGATGTGCGCCATCAGCGGCAGGCCGGCTCGGTCTGCGGCTTCGAGCGCGAGGTCGACCGGCGCGATGCCGCTGGTGCCGCCGGCGTGCTTCCCGGAACGGACTTTTACGCCGACGACGACGGCGGCGTGCTCGCGCACCGCGGCCACCGTCTCGCGCGGCTCGCAGAGCCTGAGATCGCTGCATTCGCCGACGGATACGGTCTCGGCGAAGCCGAATATGCCGGCAAACGAGATGTTGACGTAGGCAAGGATGCGGATCTTCGAACGCTCGATGACATGGCGGCGAAACCCCAGGAAATTGCCGGCGCCGGCGCTGCCGGCATCGATGAAGGTGGTGGTGCCGCTCTTGGCGGCGAGACGGTCAGCGTCGACGCCGAGCGAGGTGCCGCCCCAGTAGACGTGGCTGTGCAGATCGACAAGGCCGGGGGTGACGATGCAGCCCCCGGCGTCGACCACCTCATCGGCGGTCTCGCTATCGATGGTCGCTTCGATGGCGGCGATTCGGCCATCGGCGACAGCGATGTCGCGCGGCGCATCCAACCCGGAAGCCGGGTCGATCACACGGCCGCCCTTGATCAACAGATCGAACTGCATTCCGCGCCTCCGTTGCTGTCTGGCCGCGATCAGACCGGCCGGTAGGCGACGGCCTCGATCTCGATCTTGATGTCGATCATCAGGCGCGACTCGACGGTGGTGCGCGCCGGTGGGTCGTTCGGGAAGTGCCTGGCATAAACCGTATTGAAGGCGCCGAAATCGCGGGCGTCCTCGAGCCAGACAGTGGTCTTCACCACGTCGTCCATGGTGCATCCGGCCAGCGCCAGCGCAGCCTTGACGTTTTGCAGCACCTGCTCGGCTTGGTCAGTTATGCCGCCCTTGACTACCAGGCCGTCGCTGCCCACCGGCACCTGGCCGGAGACATAGACGAAATCGCCGGCGCGGACGGCAGGCGAGAGCGGGACATGCGACTTTCCGAAGCACTGCTTGGGCAAATGAATCTCCTGTTGTCGAGCGCAAGGACCGTTCTTGCAGCCGTCTACGCTTGTAGAGGTGATCCTCCAAGAGGCAATGTCGGAAAGCAACATTTTTCCGAGATTCATGTTGCTTTACTACAAATCGTGAGCATCCTGCACCCCGAACCGGCGATGCGACCGGTGGGTTGCTGATCGAACGCAAGGGGAAGAACCAACATGACCTTTGACAAGAATCCGTTTCCGGAAGGCGATGCCGATCGCCATGCGCTGTGGGAAATGCTGGTGCGGCGCGACATCGACGCCTTCCTCGGCCAGGATTGGTCGTTGGTCGAGGACGACTTCATCGCCGAGAGCTTCTTCGGCATGCATGCGCATTTCCTGCCCAATGCCGACGCCTGGCGGCTGCAGTTTCCCAAGCTGGAAATCTATCGCGACGAATGGCTGCGGCAGGCCAAGGAAACAGCCGCGACGGAATTCGCCGAGCCGCTACGCGAGGCGATTTTCCGCGTCACCAATCTGCGCGACATCGACGTCGACAGCGATCGTGCTGTGCTGCACAAGAAGTTCGACGGCTCGATCGCCAAGGCCGACGGCAGCGTCGACCGCCTGAAATGGCAGACGCTCTACTTCTGCCGCAAGGTCGGCGGGCGCTGGAAGATCACCGGCTTCGTCGGTTATATGCCGCATCCGCTGGGAAGCTAATGCATGTCGCCCGGACGTGCGCGCGTTCTGGGACACCGACATGCCCCAAAAAAGGATTTACAGCGCCTCGCCTAATCCTTTTCAGCGCAACGAGGTTTAGGACAGGCGCGGCAACCGCTCGTCGGGCGAGCGGTGATCGAAGACGACGCCCATGGTCTTACCAACAGCGGCCATGACGATCAGTTCGACCAGATGGTCGTCGCTGTCTCCGCAGGCGGGGTCCGATTGGCGGATGGCATCGAGCATTGCCCGGGTCGAAACAGTGTCGCCGGCGCGAAATTTCGAAAGAGCAGACGAAACAATGTCTTGCACCGTCAGGTCTATGACGGGCACTTCCGCAGCGACGTTCATAAGCCTCCTCCTGCCATGAACCCCTCCCTCAAGGGATGATACGCTGATCGGGGGATTGCGCCAGCGAAATGGTGGTCGGACCAGTTCAGCTGTCGATGGCCTGCCGTTAGGTGTGGAACACCGCGCCGAGGCCCTGGGCCATGCTCGACGCACCGCACGCCGGTTGCTAAGTCCCTCCCGCGCAGGGAGACTATCCGAGTCGAGAATATGACGGTTGCGATCGACATGGGGCAGACGTCGGCAGGCGCGCCGGCGGCCCTCGACCTTGAGGAGCTGCTGGCGACCCGCCTGCTGGTGCAGGGCAATTCGGGCTCGGGCAAGTCGCATCTGCTGCGCCGGCTGCTGGAGCAGAGCGCGCCCTGGGTGCAGCAGACCATCATCGATCCCGAAGGCGACTTCGTCTCGCTCGGTGAGCGCTACGGCCATCTGGTGATCGACGCCGAGGATCATACCGAGCGCGGCCTGCAGGCGGCCGGCGAGCGAGCGCGCATCCACCGCGTCTCGACGGTGCTAAACCTCGAAGGGCTCGATGCCGAGAACCAAATGCGGCGCGCCGCAGCCTTCCTTGGCGGGCTGTTCGAGGTCGCGCGCGACCATTGGTATCCGATGCTGGTGGTGGTGGACGAGGCGCAGCTCTTCGCGCCGGCTGCTGCAGGCGAGGTCTCGGATGAGGCGCGCAAGCTTTCGCTCGGCGCCATGACCAATCTGATGTGCCGCGGCCGCAAACGCGGGCTCGCCGGCATCATCGCCACGCAACGGCTGGCGAAGCTCGCCAAGAACGTCGCGGCGGAGGCCTCCAACTTCCTGATGGGCCGCACGTTTCTGGACATCGACATGGCGCGCGCCGCCGACCTGCTCGGCATGGAGCGGCGGCAGGCGGAAGCCTTCCGCGACCTCGAGCGCGGGCATTTCATGGCGCTCGGTCCGGCGCTGTCGCGCCGCCCGCTCAGCGTGCGGATCGGATCGACCGAAACGAGCCCGCGCAACGGCACGCCGCGGCTGATGCCACTGCCCGAAGCGACGCTCGAAGATGCGCGCGCCATCATCCTCGCGGCACCGCCGCCGGAGGCGATCCGGCCGCAGCGCCGGCCGTCGCCCGACCTGCTCGATCAGTTGATGGCGGCCAAGGCCGCGCCGCTCGACATCCGCCCCGAGCCGGCCGAGACGCAGCCGAGCGCCGAGGACCTCGCCGAGCGGCGCGGACGGATGGACCGTATCCTGCGCGCCATCCTGGCTGAGCCCGATGCCGGATTCCGCGTCATCGGCGTGCTCTATCAGGAGTTCGTGGTCCGCTGCCGGATCGAAGGACTCGCTTCGGTGGTGCCCGACCTTTCGGAATTCCGACGCATGCTGACGCGCGCCCGCGCCGGCGTCGGCTCGGACATCGCCGAGGACGACGCGTGGCGCGACGTCTCCGTGCGCGCATCGCTTCTGCCGGAGGACATGCAGGGCGTGTTCATGATGATCGCGAGGGCGGCGAAGGAAGGCTGGCCCTGTCCGAGCGACGCGGCGATCGCCCGCGCTTATGGCTCGCATTCGCTGCGTCGCGCCCGGCGCCTGCTCGATTACATCGAGGAGCAGGGGCTGATCGTCTGCCAGATCGACGGTGCTGGCCGCCGCACGGTGACGCTGGTCGAGCTCGCCTGGGCAACGGCCCCGGGCGATCCGAATGCCGGAGAAGAAGAGCCGGGCAGTTCGGCTGCATAAGAATCCGGCCTGAGCGTCTCTGCGGCAAGCTTCGCCACATCTGATTAACCACCTGTTCAAACAGGCACGGAACCAAACAGGCCGCGATGCGTTCTGGCCCTCGGCTTAATATAGCTGTCGGGGCAGGCGCGGAGGGGAGTGTGGGCGTTTCTCGTTCGTCAAAGGAACAATTCGATTCCCGTCAGATACTCAACGCCCTCAAAGCCTTTCGAAACGGTGACTTCTCCGTCCGCATCGAGAATTCTTATGAAGGGTTGAACGGCGAGATCGCCGACACATTCAATCAGATCGTCGAGTTGAACGACCAGATGGCGCGAGAATTTGCGCGGCTGAGCAGGGTCGTCGGCAAGGACGGCCGCATCGGCGAACGCGGCCATGTGAGGAACGCCAAAGGCAGCTGGGAATCGAGCGTCCGTTCGGTCAACGACCTGATCGAGGACATGGTGCAGCCCACCGCGGAAGTTGCCCGCGTCATCGGCGCGGTCGCCAAGGGCGATCTGTCCCAATCCATGATGGTGGAAATTGACGGCAGGCCGCTTCGTGGCGAATTCCTGCGCATCGGTAAAATCGTCAACACCATGGTTGAGCAGCTCGCGTCCTTCACGTCGGAGGTGACGCGTGTGGCGCGCGAGGTCGGCACCGAAGGCAAGCTGGGCGGTCAGGCACGCGTCAGGGGGGCGGCCGGCACTTGGAAGGACCTGACCGACAATGTCAACGCGATGGCGACCAACCTGACCAGCCAGGTGCGCAACATTGCGGAGGTGACCACGGCTGTCGCATCTGGCGACTTGTCGAAGAAGATCACCGTCGACGTGAAGGGCGAGATCCTCGAACTGAAGAACACCATCAACACGATGGTGGACCAGCTCAACTCCTTCGCCTCGGAGGTGACCCGCGTCGCGCGTGAGGTCGGCACCGAGGGCAAACTCGGAGGCCAGGCCCGTGTCGAGGGCGTTGGCGGTACTTGGAAGGACCTAACCGACAGCGTCAACCTGATGGCCGCCAACTTGACCGGCCAGGTGCGCAACATCGCCGATGTGACGACGGCGGTGGCTTTGGGCGACCTTTCCAAGAAGATTACGGTCGACGTGAAAGGCGAAATCCTGGAACTGAAATCGACCATCAACACCATGGTCGATCAGCTCAACTCATTTGCCGGCGAGGTGACGCGCGTGGCGCGCGAGGTCGGCACGGAAGGCAAGCTCGGCGGCCAAGCACAGGTGCGCGGTGTCGCCGGCACCTGGAAGGACCTGACCGACAACGTCAATTCCATGGCGGCGAATCTTACCGGTCAAGTGCGCAACATCGCCGAAGTGACTACCGCGGTGGCACTGGGTGACCTCTCGAAGAAGATCACGGTCGATGTGAAAGGCGAGATCCTGGAGCTGAAGAACACCATCAACACGATGGTGGACCAGCTGAACTCCTTCGCCTCGGAAGTCACCCGCGTGGCACGCGAAGTCGGCACCGAGGGCAAGCTGGGCGGCCAAGCTGAAGTCCGTGGAGTCGGCGGCACGTGGAAGGACCTGACGGACAACGTCAACCTGATGGCCGCCAATCTGACCGGGCAGGTGCGCAATATCGCCGATGTGACCACGGCCGTTGCCAGGGGCGACCTTTCGAAAAAGATCACCGTCGATGTGAAGGGCGAAATCCTCGAACTGAAGAACACCGTCAACACCATGGTGGACCAGCTCAATTCCTTCGCGTCGGAGGTCACCCGCGTGGCGCGCGAAGTGGGCTCGGAAGGCAAATTGGGAGGTCAGGCGCACGTCGAGGGCGTCGGCGGCACCTGGAAGGATCTGACCGACAATGTCAACGCGATGGCCGGCAATTTGACCGTGCAATTGCGCGACGTCTCCAAGGTCGCGACCGCAATCGCCACCGGCGACCTGACCCAGAAGATCACCGTCGACGCCTTGGGCGAAATCCTGCAGATCAAGGACGTCATCAATACGATGGTGGACCAGTTGAACTCCTTCGCCTCGGAGGTGACGCGCGTCGCCCGCGAAGTGGGTTCCGACGGCAAGCTCGGCGGACAGGCGCAGGTACGCGGCGTTGCCGGCACCTGGAAGGACCTCACCGACAACGTCAACGCCATGGCCGCCAATCTCACGGGCCAAGTGCGCAACATTGCGGAGGTGACGACGGCCGTCGCACTCGGCGATCTTTCGAAAAAGATCACGGTCGATGTGCGCGGTGAAATCCTGGAGCTCAAGGACACCATCAACACGATGGTGGACCAATTGAACTCCTTTGCCTCGGAAGTGACGCGCGTGGCGCGCGAGGTCGGCACCGAAGGCAAGCTCGGCGGTCAGGCACAGGTGCGCGGCGTCGCCGGCACCTGGAAGGACCTGACCGACAACGTCAACTCGATGGCCGAGAACCTCACCGGTCAGGTTCGCAACATCGCCGAAGTTACCACAGCGGTGGCGCGAGGCGACTTGTCGAAGAAGATCACTGTCGACGTGAAGGGCGAGATCCTGGAGCTGAAGTCGACCATCAACACCATGGTCGACCAGCTCAACTCGTTCGCCGGCGAGGTGACGCGCGTGGCGCGCGAAGTCGGCACCGAAGGCAAGCTCGGCGGTCAGGCTCGGGTGGAGGGTGTGGCCGGTACCTGGAAGGACTTGACCGACAACGTCAATCTGATGGCGACCAATCTGACCAACCAGGTGCGCGGCATTGCAGACGTCGTCACCGCGGTTGCCCAGGGCAATCTGAAGCGCAAGCTTGCGGTCGATGCCAAGGGCGAGATTGCTTCGTTGGCGGACACGATCAACGGAATGATCGAGACGCTGGCGATCTTCGCTGATCAGGTGACCAACGTGGCTCGCGAGGTCGGCATCGAGGGCAAGCTCGGCGGCCAGGCCAGGGTGCCGGGCGCCGCCGGCCTGTGGCGCGACCTGACCGACAACGTCAATCAGTTGGCGGCGAACCTGACGACCCAGGTCCGGGCCATCGCCGAAGTGTCGACCGCGGTCACCAAGGGCGACCTCACCCGCTCGATCAGCGTGCAGGCCTCCGGCGAGGTCGCGGCGCTGAAGGACAACATCAACGAGATGATCCGCAACCTCAAGGACCAGACCTTGAAGAATGCCGAGCAGGATT
This sequence comes from Mesorhizobium sp. AA23, assembly GCF_001672435.1. NCBI lineage: Bacteria > Pseudomonadati > Pseudomonadota > Alphaproteobacteria > Hyphomicrobiales > Phyllobacteriaceae > Mesorhizobium > Mesorhizobium sp. AA23. Next base: position 128,698 of record NZ_LYTP01000001.1, on the reverse strand, counting down.
GGCTGAAGACAAATCTCGCCCGTTTCTCGCGCATGCTGCAGGGCGAGCGGGACCTTGCCACGGTTTCGCGGATGATCATTTCCGAGCTCGCGCCGCTGGTGAACGCGCAATACGGCCTGTTCTACGTCACCAATCGCGACGAGGAGGAATCCTATCTGGAATTGGCCGCGTCCTACGCCGCCGAAGGCAAGGCCACCGTCCGCCAACGGGTCGACTTCCGCGAAGGCCTGATCGGGCAGTGCGCCGCCGACAAACGGGCAATCATGCTCGATGACGTCCCATCGAGCTTCCTGCGCATCACCTCCGGCCTGGGCGAGGCCCCGCCGGCGAGCGCCATCGTCCTGCCGGCATTGTTCGAGGACGAGGTCAAGGCGGTTATCGAACTGGCTTCGTTCAGCCGGTTCAGCGATACGCACCGCCTTTTCCTGGAGCAACTCATGGAATCGGTCGGTATCGTGCTCAACACGATCGCCGCGACCATGCGCACGGAAGGGCTTCTCAAGCAATCGCAGCTTTTGACGTCCGAACTGCAGTCGCGTCAGACCGAGCTCACCAAGAAGCAGGAAGAGCTTCACGCCACCAATGAGGAGCTGCAGGAAAAGGCGCAACTGCTCGAGAATGAAAAGAAGCAGGTGGAAAACAAGAACCTCGAGATCGAGATGGCCAGGCGGGCTCTGGAGGAGAAGGCCGAGCAACTGGCGCTGACCTCCAAATACAAATCCGAATTCCTGGCGAACATGAGTCACGAGCTGAGGACGCCGCTGAATTCGCTGTTGATCCTGTCCAATCTGCTTGCGACAAACCAGCAGGGGAATCTGAACGACAAGCAGATCGATTTCGCGCGTACGATCAACTCGGCAGGTACCGACCTGCTCAGCCTGATCAACGACATACTGGATCTTTCCAAGATCGAGTCCGGCACGGTGTCGATCGAAATCAACGACATGCCGCTCGCACACCTGCGCCAGCATATGGAGCGGACTTTCAGACAGCTTGCGGCTGACAAGGGGCTCGGCTTCACCATCAAGATCGAGCAAGCCCTGCCTGAGACGATCCGCACGGACGAAAAGCGGCTGCAGCAGATCGTGCTCAATCTGCTGTCCAATGCCTTCAAATTCACGTCCAATGGCGAGGTGATGCTGAACATCCATGCCGAGAGAACCGGCCGCAAAAATGGTGCGGCGCCGCCCCGGGCGCTGGCGATCGCCGTTACCGATACCGGGATCGGCATTCCGGAAGACAAGCAAAAGCTCATCTTCGAGGCCTTTCAGCAGGCCGACGGCACGACCAGCCGCAAATACGGCGGCACTGGCCTCGGCCTTTCCATCAGCCGGGAAATCGCCCGGTTGCTCGGCGGTGAGCTGCGCGTCGAAAGCGAGCCAGGCAAGGGATCGACCTTCACCTTGGTCATCCCCTTCGATGGCCCGCGCAGCAGCAGCCTGGCGGCGCCGATCGAGCTTTCGCCTGCCGACGTCATCGCGGCGGGCGTCCAGCCAGCAGACAGCTCGGGTACCCCAGAACTTGCGGACGATCGTGACTCGATCAACCCCTCGGACAGGGTGGTGCTTATTGTCGAGGACGACCCGACTTTCGGAGGGCTGCTGCTCGGTCTTGCTCGATCCGCCGGACTGAAGGGGGTGCTTTCAACGGCCGGCTCCGGCACGCTGGCACTGACCCGCAAGCTGATGCCCGATGCGATCACGCTCGATCTCGGCCTTTCAGACATCGACGGCTGGGTGCTTTTCGACCTTCTGCGGCATGACCAGAAGACCAGGAACATTCCGATCCATGTCATCTCCGGCGCCGAAGATCTCGAAGTGCTGACGCGCAGGGGCGCTGCAAGCGTCTCGAGCAAGCCGGTTTCGGCCGGCGAGCTCGCCCGCGTTTTCGAGGAAATCCATTCGCGAAACCTGAGGGTGCAGCGCAACGTGCTGATCGCCGATCCCGATCCCGAGCGCCGCCTGGCCCTGGTGGAAGCCATTCGAGATGGCATCACCTCGGTCACCGCGGTCGGTCGTGTCGCCGCCAACGCGGACGAGCCGGGCGCCGCCGCTTATGATGCGTTTGTTTTCGGGTTTGGGCGTTCGGCCAAGGACAACGCCCAGATGCTCGACGAAATCGTGTCTCAGTTCAGCGACGCTCTACCGCGCCTGCTGTTCTTCACGCCGCACCCGGACGCGTTTCTGCAGCAGGTCGCGCTGCATCCGGCACTAGGCGATGTCCCACGTGCCGACAACTTCGGCCAACTCGGGCTCCTGATCTCGGCGGCACTGCCAAGCGACACGCAGAGCGAACAGATCTTGGCCACCGAGCAGGTCGACAATGCCGATCTCGCCGGCGCCAAGGTTCTGATCGTCGACGACGACATTCGCAACATCTACTCGTTGACCAGCGTGCTGGAGACTTACGACATTGATGTGCAGCATGCCGAACGGGGCCGGGACGGCATCGCGTTGCTCGAAGAAACACCCGACGTCGATGTCGCCTTGATCGACATCATGATGCCGGAAATGGACGGCTATGAGACCATGCGTCGGATTCGGGCCATGCCGGCGATAGCGCACATCCCATTGATCGCGGTTACCGCCAAGGCGATGAAAGGCGACCGTCAGAAATGCCTGGACGCCGGCGCATCCGACTACATCGCCAAACCGGTCGACCTCGATCTGCTGCTTGCGTTGCTGCGGGTTTGGATCGGTCGCGCGCGAGCGCGGGCTGAGCCCTTCGCGCCGGCATTGATGACCGCCATCTGAAAGCGCTCCGGCAGGTAAAAGGAATGGCCGCGATCGAGGCAGAAAGAAGCGAACCGGTCGAAGGATTGCGGGCACGCGTTCTCGCGGTCGATGACGACGAACGCAATCTGCTTGCCATCGCGGAGGTGCTTGGCGAAGTCGGCGAGGTCGTCTGCGCCCAGTCGGGTGAGGAAGCGCTGCGCTTCCTGCTCAAGGAAGATTTCGCCGTCATCCTGCTCGACGTGCTCATGCCGAACCTCGACGGCTACGAGACGGCCACGCTGATCCGCCGGCGTGAACGATCGAAAAACACGCCGATCATCTTCCTTACCGCGATCAGCAAGGAAGAGGCGCATATGCTGCGCGGCTATGACGTCGGCGCTGTCGACTACCTGTTCAAGCCGTTCGACCCGGTGATGCTTCGCTCCAAGGTTATGGTCTTCGTCGATCTTCATGAGAAGACGCGCGAGATCGAGCGAAACGCGGCGCGGGAGCAGCGGCTGCTCGAACAGGCGCTGAAGGCCAAGTCGGACAAACTCGATGCCGAGCGGGCGCTGCGCCATTCGGAAGCAAGGCAGGAGGCTATTCTTGCCTCGCTTCCAATTTGTTTTCATGCCCGCTCGGCTGAGGCGCCTTTCGCCGCAAGCTACGTCTCGAAAGGCGTCGAGCGGCTGACAGGGTTCCCGCCGAGCCGTTTCCTGTCCCATCCGGATTTCGGGCTCAGCCGGGTTCACCCCGACGATCGCGAGGAGGTAACCAGGTCGCTTTCGGCGGCATGCGAGACGGGGTCCTATGGCTGCGAATTTCGCTGGCGGTGCGCCAATGATGAATATCGCATCTTCTTCGATCGGGGCGTGATTTCCAAAGATGACGCTGGGCTCGAGTTGCTTGGCACCATGCAAGACATAACAGAGCAACGCCGCCTGGAGAGCCAGCTGCTGCAGTCGCAGCGGCTCGATGCGATCGGCAAACTGACCGGCGGACTCGCCCATGACTTCAACAACCTCCTCGCGGCGATCCTTTCCGGCCTAAGCCTGCTCGAGCGACAGCTGACGCTGGACGGCAACGCTACCAAGATCCTCGACATGACACGCCGCTCCGCCGGGCAAGGCAGGGATCTCGTCCAGCGCATGCTCGCTTTTTCGCGACGCCAGGACCTGAAGCCCGTGGCAGTACCCTTGTCGAGCCTTGGGGATACGATGAACGGGTTGGTTGCCCCGGTCCTTGGAGGCCTCGTGCGCTTCAAGTGGCTGGTGAGTGACGACACATGGCCCGTATATGTGGATGCGGCGCAGCTCGAGCTCGCCTTGATGAACCTCATCTTCAATGCGCGAGACGCAATGCCTTCGGGAGGCACGGTTCTCGTCCGAACGAGCAACCGCAGCGTCGGCCACGCGGGCGACGAACTGCCGGCCGGCGACTATGTGGTGGTCGCTGTCGAGGACACCGGGACCGGAATTGCCGGCGACATGATAAGCAAGGTGGTCGAGCCGTTCTTTACAACCAAGCCGATCGGGAAGGGCACGGGGCTGGGTCTCAGCACCGTCTATGGTTTCGCCAAGCAGTCGGGCGGCACGCTCAGGATAGAGAGCGAGGTGGACCGCGGCACCATCATAGAACTGTGGCTGCCCCGATCCAATCAGCCGCAGGATGTCACCGAGGCTATCGCTGTTGCCGGGGCAGAGGCTGTCGAGGCTGCCGACGCGGAGCGCGCCACGGCGGTTGGCGAACGATCACTGACCGTTCTGCTCATCGATGACAGCCACTCCTTGAGAGAAATGACGGCCATGTCGCTCAGGCAGTCCGGCTTCGAGGTCGTAGGGGCCTCCGGCGGAGCCGAAGCGCTTGCCGCCATTGAGAGAGAGCCGGATCGATTCGACGTGATCGTCACCGATTTTGCCATGCCCCTTATCTCGGGCATAGACGTGATCCGGTTTGCCCGCAATCTGCGTGCCGGCTGGCCCGCGGTTATGATCACCGGCTATGCGGATGCGGAGAAAATCGTGGAGCGCCCCCTCGATGTCGCGCTCGTCGGCAAGCCGTTCGACGAAAAAGACCTTGTTGTAGCCATACATGCCGCAGCGCGCGGCAAGCTAATCAACGCCTCGGCATAGCTTCCCCTGTTACCTGTCCTCGATGATCCTCAAATAGGCCGCGGTCACGAACAGGACGATGAAGCCGAAGAGGATGCGGCGGCCGCCTTCGGGCATATGCAGGATGGTGAGCAGCGTCGTCAGCACGGTCAGGATCAGCGCGCCGACAATGGTTCCCATATAGCCGCCGCGGCCGCCGAAGATCGAGGTGCCGCCGATGACGGCGGCAGCCACCGAAGGTAGCACCAGCGGCTCGGCGAGCGACAGCGAGGGCGCCTTGATCAGGCCGATATAGAGCAGGCCGGTGATGCCGGCGAGCAGGCTGGAGATGACATAGAGCGCCGTGATCACCTGCCAGTAGCGGACGCCCGAAAGCCGTGCAGCGCGCTCATTGTCGCCGACGGCGTAGAGCAGGCGGCCGAAGCCTGTACGGTTCAAGGTGAAGACGATCAGCACCGCCACCGGCACGAACAGGAAGAGCGCGTTGGGGAAGCCGTAGGTGAGACCGGTGCCGAGCCAGTTGAGGAAATCCGGAATCTTGGCGCCGGAGGCGATCACGGTGCGCTGGTAGACCTGCAGGAAGCCGGTGCCGATCAGGCTGGTGCCGAGCGTCATGATCAGCGGATGGACGCGGAAGACGCCGACGCCGACGCCGTTGACGAGGCCGATCAGCACCGCCGGCAGCATGGCGAGGATGAAAGCCACCGTCGGATCCTGGTTGACGATTTGCGTCGCCATGATGAAGGCGCTCATCGTCGCCACCGTGCCGACCGAGAGGTCGATGCCGCCGGTGAGCATCGTCATGGTCTGACAACCGGCGAGGATTGCCAGCGGAATGGCGAACTTGGCGGTGTTGGCGATCCAGCGCTCGTTGACGATCCCGGGGCGAAGAACCTGCAGGATCAGCACCAGTATGACGAGCAGGATGATCAGGGGAATGAGCGGCCGGTCCGCCATGAAGCGCTTCAGGCGGCGGCCGAGCGAGACCGGCTGGGGCATGGTCGCGCTGTTCGTCATGGTGTTGCTCCTGCCGGGCGGCCCCGGATGGTGATGAAGGCGCCGAACATCACCACGGCGACCATGATCGCGCCCTCGATGATGGCCGTGACGTTGGGATCGATGGCCAGAAGCGTCAGGTCGGTGCGCACCAGCCTGAGCACGAAGACGGCGATGATCGGCCCGAGCAGCCCACCCTTGCCGCCACCGAGCGCGACGCCGCCCAGCACCACCGCCGCGACGCTGGCCAGCAGATAGGGACCGGGGATCGGCGCGCCGATGCCGGTGCTGATGGTGAGCGACAGCCCGCCAAGTGCTGCGAACAGGCCGGAGAGCGCGTAAGCGACGATCCTGGTGAGGGCCACCGGCACACCGCTGCGGAAGGCGGCGAGCTCGTTGCTGCCGATGGCGTAGATGGAGAGGCCAAGCCGCGAGCGCCTGAGCGGGATCCAGATGACGAAGAGGCAGACAAGCAGCAGCACCAGCGCCTTCGGGACCCAGGCATCGGCCCAATCCGGCATGCCGGGGATCGGCATGGTGCCGACGACGGTGGCCTTCAGCCACTCGGCGGCTGCGCCGCCGGGCGCGTCAAGCACCAGAAGCGCCGCGCCTTGCAGAACGAAGAGCGTGGCTAAAGTAACCACGATATCCGGCACTCGGGTCACCACGATCAGGAGGCCGTTCAGCGCGCCGAGCACAAGGCCCATGGCCAGCACGAAGGGCACGACGAAGTACGCATATTCCTCGCTGGCGCCGTTCATCATCGAGGCGGCGGTGACGCTGGTCAGCGCCATCATGGCGGCAACCGAGAGGTCGATGCCGCCGGCGATGACCACCACAGTCTGCGCCGCGACGGCGAAGGCGTAGGGCAGAACCGCCCGCGCCAGCGAGCCGAAGTCGCCGCTGCCGTAGCCCGGCTGGATCAGCTTGGTGACGACGAACAGGAATACGAGCAGGGCGAGCAGGCCGGCGACCCAGCCCTGGCGGCGCAGGAAGCGCATCATGGCGCGGCCTCCGCGTCGGACGTTGGCCTGACATCGGCAAGGATGCCGACATCCGCCCTGGCGCCGCGCGGCAGGCCGTAGGCGGCCCGCATCAGAGCCGGCTCGTCGGCGAGCTCGACCGGGAAGGTGTCGACGACACGGCCGCCGAAGATGACGATGACGCGGTCGCAGACACGCTGCACTTCCTCCAGCTCGGATGTGTAGAAGAGGACCGATTTGCCGAGGCCGGCGAGCTCGCGCAGCAATTTGTAGATTTCCTGCTTGGTGCCGACATCGATGCCGCGCGTCGGGTCGAAGCAGAGGATGGTGCGGGCATCTGCCGCGATCCAGCGGGCAATCGTCACCTTCTGCTGGTTGCCGCCGGAAAGGCGCTGCACCTCGCCCTGCGCGCGGGTGTCGATCTGCAGCCGGGCGATGGCGCTTGAAACCACCATATGCTCCCGGCGCACCTTGATCGGTCCCCATTTGCGCAGCGCAGCGCTGAAAGGCAGCGCGATGTTCTCGCGCACCGAACGCTGCATGGCTAAAGCCTCTGTGCGGTCACCCGGCACGTAGGCGAGGCCGGCCTGGATGGCATCGCTTGGATGGAAGAACTTCACCGGCGCGCCATCGACGGCGATCGTGCCGCCGGCCGGGCGGATCGAGCCGGCAAGGGCGGCGAAGAGCTCGTCCTGGCCCTGGCCCTCGAGCGCGACGACGCCGGCCACCTCGCCATTGGCGAGATCGAAAGAGACGTCATGCAGCTTCGTGCCGAGCTGCAGGTTGCGGACCGAAAGCCGAGGGTGGCTGTCCTTCACGACCGGCGCTTCGCTTGCCGTGCGCGCCGCGGCGACGCTGGTCTTCTCGATACGGGCGCCAAGCATCATCTCGACGATCTTTTCCTCGACGCCGGGCTCGATGTCGACCACGCCGACGGTTGCGCCGTCGCGCAGCACTGTGGCTCGGTCGCACAGCGCCGAGATCTCGACGAAACGGTGCGAGATGAAGATGACCGAGCGGCCGCTGTCGCCCTGGCGGCGCACGACTTCCAGCACTTTTTCGGCAAGGTTGGCGGGCAGCGCGGCCGTCATCTCGTCGAGCAGCAGAACGTCGGGCTCGGCGGCGAGCGCGCGCGCTAGGTCGAGCACACGCAGGACGGCCAGCGGAATGTCGCGCGCGGTCTCGCGTATGTCGAGGTTCGGAATGCCGAGCTCGCGCACCCAGGCGCGGAACGGCTCGACCGGTGTGCCGGTGAGCCTGAGATTGGAAAGCACATCGAGGTCGGGGATCAGCGCCGGTTCCTGGTAGACCGGCAGCAGGCCGGCGCGACGCGCGGCGGCCGGAGAGCGGACATCGCGCGCCTCGCCGCGGATCAGGATGCGGCCGGCATCCGCCGGGATCGCACCGGTCAGGATCTTAACAAGGGTCGACTTGCCGGCGCCGTTGGCGCCCATCAGCGCATGCACTTCGCCCGGCAGCACCGATAACGATGCGTCACGCAGCGCCGACACCGCGCCGTAATTCTTCGCCACGCCGGTGGCGTCCAGCAATGTATTGTTCGGCAATTCGTTCGTCGTCAAAACCAGCGTTCTCGCATCAAGCGCCAAGGACGGCAGGTTCGCACCTGCCGTCCCGGCGACCTTATCTGCCGCAGTTCCTTATCGCAAAAACCGTAGGATGCTTTTTGCGAAATCTGCGGAGTTGAAGTCGCTCAGGCGACTATTCGCCCGGACCCTTGCAGGCGACGATCTGCTCCTTGGTGTAGGTGGTCCAGTCCGGAATCGAGATCGAGACCGGCCATTCGGGGCTGAGCGACGGATCGGCGGCCGCCTTCAGCTTGGCCTTGCCTTCCTCCGTGACATTTTCCCAGAGCTGCGGCTCGACCAGAACGGTTTGCTGCGCCGGCTTCTTGCCGTCGAGGATCTGCAGTGCGAGCGTGACGCCGGCGCCGCCGATCGAGCCGGGATTGGTGACGGCAGCGCCGACCAGACCCTTGACCGTGTTCAACTGGCCGACGAAGCCGGCATTGTCGGCGCCGACAACCGGCACCATCGGCGCCTGCTGCTCGACCAGAGCGTCGACGATGACGTTGTCGATGCCGGAGGTCCAAATGCCGTTGATCGGCGTTCCGGTGGCGAGGAAGGACAGGATCTGCTGCTTGGCCTGGTCCTGCTGCCAGCCGGTGAAGACTTCCTGCGCGACCTTCACGTCGGGGAATTCGGCCAGCGCCTTCTTGAAGCCCTTGTCGCGGTCGCTGTCGGCGGAAGCACCGGCGGCGCCGCGCATGTACAGCACCTCGCCCTTGCCGCCCATCTGCTGGAACAGCCACTTGGCGCCGAGATAGGCATACTGTTCCTGGTTGTTGGAGATGATGTATGCGGACGGCTCGGTCACCGCCTGGTCGACAGCGACGACGACGATACCCGCCTTGGTGGCTTCCTCCAGACCGGCCTTGATGCCGGCCGGATCGGCCGGGTTGACGACGATGGCGTTTACCTTGGCGCTGATCAGATTGCGGATGTCCTCGAGCTGGCCGGCGGCGTCGGTGTTGCGGTGGGCGATGTTGAGCTTCGCCACTTCGCCGGAGGCGAGCGCCTGGGCCTTCATGGCGCAGATCATTTCCTCACGCCAGCCATTGCCCTGCACGGTGTTGGAGATGCCGATCGTGTATTTGCCTTCGGCGGACGACACGCCCACCGAAGCAAGCAAGGCAGCGCCGGCAAGCAGCGGGGCCATGGTCAGGTATTTCTTCATTTCAGTACTCCTCCACATTGATTTCAGTTCCTGGGCTCCGAAGCGATCGAAGCCCTAGCCGTTTGCCCCTCATTTGACGAAGGGGCGCAGCACGTCGCGAGCCAGCAGAAAACCGCGCTTGACCTTCTCGTCGCTTCCCTCGAACCGGCGGTCCTCATGCTCGATGACCACCGGCCCGTCATATCCGGCCCGGTAAAGGCCCGAAAAGATGCTGCTCCAGTTGATGTCGCCAAGCCCCGGCATGCGTGGCACCTGCCAGCCTATGCCTGCGGAAAGGATCCCGCGCTCATACAAACCATCATGATCGATCATCAGGTCCTTGGCATGCACATGCAGCATGTGCGGGCCGAACTCGCGGATGAAGCGTTCCTTGTCGATCATCTGCCAGACGAGATGCGAGGGGTCGAAATTCATGCCGACGTCGCCGCCCCAGGCCTCGAGAATCCGGCGCCAGACATAGGGCGAATAGGCGATGTTGTGTCCGCCCGGCCATTCGTCATAGCTGAAGATCATCGGGCAGTTCTCGAAGGCGAGCTTGACGCCGTGCTCGCGCGCGTAGGCGATGATCGCGGGCCAGATTTTCTGCGCGGCCTGCCAGTTGTCGTCGACAGTCTTCGAGGCGTCGCCGCCGCAGAAGGTGTTGACGAGCGAGACACCCATTCGGCTTGCCAGCACGATCACCTTCTTCAGGTGATCGATCACCGCATCGCGATGCGCCTGATCGGGATGCAACGGATTGGGATAGAAACCGAGACCGGAGATCGTCAGGCCCTTGCCGGCGAGCTCGGCGGCAATGTCCTTGGCTTGCGCGGGGGAGGTGCCGGCGGCGTCGATATGGCTGGTGCCGGCATAGCGGCGGCTGGCGCCCGAAGTCTTCGGCCAGCAGGCGATCTCGAGCGCTTCGAAGCCGGCCGAGTTCGCCCAGTCGGCGACATCGCCGAGGGCAGTATCCGGAAATGGTGCCGTGAGCAGTCCAAGCTTCATGATGCCTCCCGCTTCGTACTATGCAGATCGTGCTGGTTGCTTCAACCGTGCATCTGTTGGATCAGCGCACACATGTCTGACAAAGGCCATCGGATCATCTGACAGCAAACCATCGAGGCTGGTGACGACATTTGCATGGAACATGTCGCTGGCGGCAAGTGACGGATGGAAGATGGCTTCGACGGCAAGGATTGCATTGGCAAGGGCCCTGCTGTCCGAACCAACGCGATCGGCGATGGCCGCAATCTTTTCGGCAAAAGGATCGGACACCTGCCAGGCGCGGCCGAAGCGCGACGATGCCTTGATCAGATAGGCCATCCAGCCCGCGACCGGAACCGACAGCAGCGCGATGCTTTGGCCCTTAGCCAGGCGATCACTGACCGGGTTGAGCAGGCGCTGGACGATCTTCTGCGAGCCGTCGGTAGCAATCTGGTGATTGCGGTGGCGGATCGCCGTGTTGGCGAGGCGCGAAAGGCTTTGCTCGACATAGGCCGACGGCGAGATGCCGGGCACGGGCATCAGCGTCGGCAGCGTCTCTTCCGTCAGCATGCGGCGGACGAAGGTGGCAAGCAACGGGTCGGCCATGGCGTCCGATGTGTGCTCGAAGCCGCCCAAAACGCCAAGATAGCTGAGCGTCGTCTGGGCGCCGTTCAGCACCCGCATCTTGAGATGCTCGAACGGCGTGACGTCGTCTACGAAAGCGGCGCCGATGCGGTCCCAGCGCGGCACGCGGCCGGCGAAGCGGTTCTCGATCACCCATTGCCGAAAGCGCTCGCCGACGACGACGGCGCTGTCGCGATAGCCGAAGCGCTGCTCGACCGTCTCGATATCGGCCTCGGTCGTTGCCGGCGCGATGCGGTCGACCATGGCCGAGGGGAAGGCGATATTGGCGGCGATCCAGTCCGCCAAGCCGTTGCCGCGCCGCTCGGCGAATGTCTGCACGACATTGCCGAGGATAGTGCCGTTGGCCGGGATGTTGTCGCAGGAAAGCAGCGTCACCGGGCGGCCATGCGAGCCCATGCGCAGCTCAAGCGCTCGTGCCAGGATGCCGGGCACGCTGCGCGGGGCCTCGGGGTTGGCGAGGTCGTGGACAATGTCGGGATGGTCTAGGTCGAGCGCGCCGCTCGACGGGATGTGGCAATAGCCCTTTTCGGTCACCGTCATCGTGACCATCTCGATATCGGGCGAGGCGAGCACCTCGAGTGCGGGCGCGGCGCTGTGCTGGCTGTCGACCACACGGACGATGCTGCCGATGACGCGGGCCTCGATCTCGTTGTTCTGACGGATGAGCCGCGTATAGAGGCCGTCCTGCCGGCCGAGCGTCGCGGCGAGCACGGGAGGCCGGATGTTGATGCCGACCAGTCCCCAGCGGTCGAAATCGTCCGCCAGGAGGTCATCGGTGTATTCAGCCTGGTGGCAGCGGTGAAAGGCGCCGACGCCGATATGGGCAATGCCCGGCTGCAGCGCCGAGCGAGCGTAAGCCGGTCTGCGGACTTCAGGCGGCACAACGCCGAGCAGGGCGGGGCCGAGATTGGCGGAGGGTGAGATGCTCACCGGTTCGCTCCGATCACCCATTGCTCCTGGTCGATCAGCGCGCCGGTCATCGGCCCGGCCGCGTCGGAAAGCAGGAAGACGGCGAGGTTCGCTACGTCGGCAACGGAGAGTAGCCGGCCGAAGGGCTGCGCGGCATTGGCCGCGTCTAGCCAGCCCGGGCCGTGGCCGAGCGTTTCGGCCTGCATGACGCGTTCGGCGGGCGTGTCGGTCCAGCCGACATTGATGCCGTTGACGCGGATGCGATCGAAGCGGTGCGCGTTGGCGGCATTCTTGGTCAGCGTCGCCAGAGCGCCCTTGGTGGCGGAATAGACGGCGAGGTCCGGCGCGCCGCAATGCGCATTGATCGACAGGATGTTTACGATGGCGCCGCCTTGTCCGCGCTTTTTCATGTCGGCGATCGCCGCCTGCATCAGGAAGAAAGGCGCACGCGCATTGACGGCGAACAATGATGTCCAGTCGTCGAGGCCGGCATCGACGAAGGAGGCCCGGTCGGTCAGAGCCCCTGCATTGACCAGCCCGTCGATGCGGCCGAAGCGCTCGGTGCATGCGGCGGCGAGCAGGGCCGGAGTCTCCGGGTCGCCGAGGTCGGCTGCCAGGAAAGCGGACGGCGCCCCGATCGCCGACAGTTCCGCCGCGACCGCGTCGCCGCGCTGCCGGTTGCGGCCGGTGATCAGCAAACCTTCGGCGCCGGAACGGGCGGCCGTCCAGGCAATCGCGCGGCCGATGCCTTGGGTCGAACCGGTGATCAACAAGACCTTGCCGTCGAGCCGAACCTCCATTCCTCCTCCCGGAACAAAGTTTCTATTTTCTCGAATATGGAACGACAGTTCCTTGCAGTCAACTGCGCCGATCAACCTGTCCGCCGCGCGACGACGCCGTGGACCAAAGCCATGCCGACGGCGAGCGAAGCGGCGAGCGAGCGGAAGCCTGCGAAGTCCTGTTCCACCACTTCCAGCCAGGTGTGGGAGAGTTTCGCCAGCGGTGAGAAGGTGCTGTCGGTGATGGCGACGATGCGTGCTCCGCGATCATGGGCGAGGGCGACCAGGTCTGGCGTGATCGAGTTGTAAGGGCTGAAGGAAACGGCGAGCACCGCGTCGCACTGGCGTATGCAGCCGACCTGATCGAGCGCGGTCGAGCCGACATTGTCGACCAAGACGTTGCGCACGCCCTGCTGCGACAGCGTCAGCGACAGATAGGTGGTGACCGGGAAAGCGCGCTTGCTGCCGATCACGTAGATCAGCTCGGCTCCCGCCAGCAGGTCGGCCATCTTCTCGAAGCTGTCGGTGTCGAAACCATTGCCGATGCGGTTGAGAGAAGCCTGCGAGGCGCCGACCATGCCGTTGAGGAAATGCAAGTCGGCGTGGGGTTCGGCTGCTGCCGGTTCCTTGTTGTCGCGCGTGCGTCCTTCCGGCCAGGAGCCTTTCAAATGGTCCTTGAACAGGCCCTGGAAGTCGGAAAAGCCGGCATAGCCGAAGATCTGCGCGAAGCGTACCAGCGTCGAGGGCTGCACGCCTGCCTGCGCCGCCACCTGAGCGATGGTGCCGAGCGCAACGTCGCTCGGATGCTGCCATAGGAAGATGGCGACCTGGCGCATCCTTTTCGGGAAATGCACGGTGCCGGAAGAGAGCACCGCGCGCAGCTCCTCATAGGTTTGTGGTTTCGTGTAGCCAAGTGCCGCCAGCGAACGGCCGCGTTTACGGGGAACGCTCTCGCCGGGTGAGGTTCGTGCGCCGCTCATAAGATGGGCCGGATTTGAGCTGTTGTACGTGAGGCGACCCGAACTTGCGGTGAAGATCGCGAGTCGCCGACGGTTGGAAAAAGGGGAGAATTCAAAACCTGAAGCGATTGTCTTGCTTCCATGGCCTCGACAAGCCGGCAGGTAGCCATGCGACGCTTCACCATTCGAACTCTCCTCCACCAGTCTCGCATAAGGCTAGTGCGGCACGATCGTTTTACAAAACAAAATTTGGAAAGGCTGTTCGAAATTGGCGAGGCGCCTCCTATAGTCCCTGTGCTGGACGGCATTCGGGAGGACCCGAACCATGGTCTACGCGCAACCGCTGACGGAACCTTCCGCAGGCGCCTGACGGTCGGCATGGTCGGCCGCGGTCGCAACGCCTTCATCGGCGCGGTTCATCGGTTGGCCATGCGGCTCGACGACCAGATCGCGCTGGTGGCGGGTGCGCTGTCCTCGGATGCCGAGAACGCCGCGGCATCGGCCGCTGAGATCGGCATCGCGCCGGAGCGCAGCTATGACGACTACCATGCGATGGCAAAGGCCGAAGCGGCGCGGACGGACGGCATCGAGGCGGTGGTCATCGTCACGCCCAACCATCTGCATGCGCCGATCGCCACTGCTTTCCTAGAAGCCGGCATCGACGTCATCTGCGACAAGCCGCTGTCGACAACGCTTGCCGAGGCTGAGGCGTTGGTGGCGCTGACGAAAGCCAAGAAGCGCCGCTTCCTCGTCACATTGAACAACACCGGTTACGCCATGGCGCGGCAGGCGCGCGAAATGGTGGCAGCGGGCGAACTCGGCCGCATCCTGTCCGTGCACGGTGCCTACATCCAGGACTGGCTGACGCAGCCGATCGACGCGCAAGGCCAGAAGCAGGCCGAATGGCGCACCGACCCTGCGCGCGCCGGGCAATCGGCGGTGCTTGCCGACATCGGCGTGCACGCCTTCAACCTGGCGAGCTTCATCTCCGGCTTCGAGGCTGACGCCGTATCGGCGGACCTTTTCACCGCCGTGCCAGGTCGTCGCCTCGACGACAACGCGCATGTCCTCGTGCGCTGGACCGGCGGGGCGCGCGGCACCATCCTCGCCAGCCAGACTTCGCCCGGCCACTACAACGATCTCTCGGTGCGCATCTATGGCGACCGGGCCGGGCTCGAATGGTCGGGCACGCGGCCGGAGGAACTGCGCTTCGCGCCGTATGGCGAGGAGGCACGCACGCTGGTGCGCGGCGGCCACGGCTCGACGACGGAAGCCCGGCGCGTCTCGCGCATGCCGGCGGCGCATCCCGAGGGCTATATCGAGGCCTTCGCCAATTTCTACCGCGATGCCGCCGACATCATCCGCGCGCATCGAGCGGGCGCTGCGGTCGATGTTGCGCGCGCGGCGCAGGTGCCGGACGTCGTCGACGGCGCTCGTGGTGTGAAGTTCCTGGCGGCGGCAGTGGAGTCGAACGCGGCCGGAGGAGCCTGGACGCCGGCGCGGTTTGAATAGACGCCGGCTTGGTGCTTTGAATCGTTCAATCCGCTTTACAATGCGGGGCGGCGCGACCGGCCGACGTGTGGCCAATCAGCCGAGCGGCCGAGGTCGGCCTCATCGATGATGTCCCGCACCGATATGGCCTCGTGGCCCTGCACCGAGCGCACCCGAGTGCTTGGGAGGCACGTCGTTCTCATCCGGATTGGGAACGGGTTCCTCGTCCGGCAGCCTCTCCGGATCTGGTTCGCGCATCGGTTTTGGGTCGGGAAACGGCGGCGGCGTGGGGACCGGCGTTGGCGTGGGGTCGGGAGTGGGGAGAATAGCCATAAGGTGGTCCCTCGTTGCGCTGGCAGAGCAGTCCGCGAGATGCGGTTTGGGCAACCGGTATCTGCCCGACCAGAACATGATGGGTAGAGCCGCCTCATCCGACGCTTCATCGACACCTGATCACCGGCGGCTGACGCATGGCAGAACGGCCTCGACCGGGGATGGTTCCACAGCGATCCCGCCGCGCTTCGGCGGGGTCGGACACGAATGACGATCAAATGATTTCCCGTCGCCCATTTCGCCCTTGCCGGCGCCATGCAGCGCCTTAGTTCCGTTTGCGGGGCGGGTGATCATCTGCCGACATAGGAGGCGGCCTTGAAGCACCAAACCGTAGACCAACTCAATGCCGTTGCCGACGTTCATGCTGAAGCAGCGGTTCTCATCGCCAGTCGTGGCCAACGCCTCGAACGCTGGGCGCAACTTCTCGAGCAGGATCCCGGCCGGCGCCTTATGGCGCTTGCGGGCACCGAATACGCCACACCCGACGTGCGCGAAAAGATGCGTTCCACCGGATCGCCGATTACTGTCGCCTTCGAAGACCCGATCTTTCGTGCTCAGGGCCTGAAGGACGACACCTACGGCGAAGCAAAGCGCTTCTTCGAACTCAGCGACTGGCAACTGCACGAGGTCGTCTGCCATTGCCATGTCGGCGCCAATCTGCCGGCACGCTGGGCGGCGTCCCGCGTTCGCGCGGCCATCTCTCCAGGCTCGGGCATTCTTGCCTGGCTGAGATCGGTGTTCATGCACTAAGACGACTGCCGCGGTTCGAAGAACCGCGGCAAGTTCAATCCTTATCGGAGACGGAGGGGAGTTGTCCCCAGCCGTCGGTAGCTAGAGCGATTCACCGTTTTGCGAGAACGTCGAACCGCTCTATCTTTTTGCTTTCGCTCATTCTGCTGTTGATGCAATTCCCCGCGGGAAGTTTGGGACTGTGTCTGGAATTTGCTCTTAGGGCTGCCCGCGCCGCACCTCCACTCAGCGATCGATCTCTCCGAACACGATATCCAGCGATCCGATGATGGCCGCGACATCGGCGATCATGTGCCCGCGCGACAGGAAGTCCATCGCCTGAAGGTGGGCGAAAGACGGCGCACGTATCTTGCAGCGGTACGGAACATTGCTGCCGTCAGAGACAAGATAGACGCCGAATTCGCCTTTGGGCGCCTCCACCGCGGCGTAGACCTCGCCCTGCGGCACATGATGGCCTTCGGTGTAGAGCTTGAAATGGTGGATCGTCGCCTCCATGGAACGCTTCATGGTGGCGCGCGGCGGCGGCGTGATCTTCTGGTTCGGTACGGCGACCGGGCCGTGCCCGTCGGGCAAGCGCAGCTTCTCCAGACATTGCCTCATGATCCTAACCGACTGCCGCATCTCCTCCATGCGCACGAGATAGCGGTCGTAGCAGTCGCCGTGCTTGCCGACCGGAATGTCGAAATCCATTTCGGGATAGCATTCATAGGGTTGCGCCTTGCGCAAATCCCAGGCCGCGCCCGAGCCGCGCACCATCGGGCCGGAGAAACCCCAGGCCCAGGCATCGTCCTGTCCGATCACGCCGACGTCGACATTGCGCTGCTTGAAGATACGGTTTTCGGTCAGGAGTTCATCGAGATTGCTCAAAGTTCCCAGGAACGGATCACAGAAATTCCAGATGTCGTCGAGCAACTCTCCCGGCAGATCCTGATGCACGCCGCCGACCCTGAAATAGTTGGCATGCATGCGCGCGCCCGACGCGCGCTCATAAAAGACCATCAGCTTCTCCCGCTCGGCGAAGCCCCAGAGCGGCGGCGTCAGCGCGCCAATATCCATCGCCTGCGTGGTGACGTTGAGCAGGTGCGACAACAGCCGGCCGATCTCGCAAAACAGGACGCGGATAAGCTGTCCGCGCCGGGGAACCGATATTTCGAGCAGCTTCTCGGCGGCGAGGCAGAAGGCATGCTCCTGGTTCATCGGCGCCACATAGTCGAGCCGGTCGAAATAGGGCAGGGCCTGCAGATAGTTCTTGTATTCGATCAGCTTCTCGGTGCCGCGGTGGAGCAGGCCGATATGCGGATCGGCGCGGTCGACGATCTCGCCGTCGAGTTCCAGCACCAGCCTGAGCACACCATGCGCCGACGGGTGCTGCGGTCCGAAGTTGAGCGTGAAGTTGCGAATTGCGGTTTCGGCCATGGCGGCCTCTTCGCGGACTCTCATTTTGTTTGGCCGCTGCAGTCGGGTCAACCGCCCGCGGCGCCGCTGATCATGTCGTGGTCTGGATGATCAGCGTCAGCGTGCCGTCGCCGTCGATGTTGGCCGCGACGACCTGCGAGGAATTCAGCCCGTTCGCATGCAGCACCGATACCGCCTCGGGCGAGGCATCGATCGATTTCTGCAGCTTGGCCAGGTCCGTGGCGGTTGTCCTGGTGACCACGGCTTCGGCCTGGACCTTGATCTCCGCGGGCAGGTCCTCCATCGCCACCACCACGACGTTGGTAACGGTCTGGCCGGAACTTGGCGGATCGGGTTGCACCTGGTCGAGCCGAGGTTGTTCAGCCGGGGGCAGAACCTGGGGCGATTGCGGATCGGCGTGTTGAGCCGAGACCGACTGCGCCAGGGCAAGGGTCGAAAGAGCGAGCATCATCGTCAATGTCCGCATCGTCTTTCCTTCCATGTATCGAAGTCTGACGACACAACCCCTCCGCCCGGCGATGGTTCCGGCCCAAGAGGGCAAGTGACGGTGAATGTTGGCGGGCGACGGCTGGATATCTCACACAGCCAAAACTGACAGCGCAGCAGCCTGCAGGCGTTCGAACGCGGCAAAGCGCCCGTCGTGGCAGGCAGCGAGCGCGGCGTTCGGCGAATAGACCTCGCCCACCTCGGACATCGCCGCCATGGCCGCGCGAAGGCCGGAGTGGCGCCCGGCGGCCACGGCGCCGAGCATCGCTGAGCCGAGCAGCACCGGCTCGGGGGACGTTGGCGCGTAGACCACCTTGCCGGTGGAGTCGGCGATGAGCTGCCGCACGAGCGGGCTCTGCCCTGCGCCGCCGCTGATGGCGATCGCGTCGATCTTGATGCCGCGGCCATGCATGGCCGCCAGGATCTGGCGGGCGCCATAGCCGAGGCCGCAGAGGCCGGCGACATAGAGCGCGACGAGACTGTCGGCCCCGGTCGCCATGTCCAAGCCGGCGATCAGTCCGCGCGCGTCGGGATTGGCCAAGGGGGCACGATTGCCTAGAAATTCGGGAACGACATGCAGGCCGCCGACCAGTCTGTCCGCCTTCGCCGCACCGCCATGCCGCTCCGCCTCCTGCGCCAGCCACTGGCTGAGGTTCTGGCCGCCTCGCGCCGCGATCCCGGCCAGCTCGACGGCGGCGGGGTGCATGCCGACCAGGCGATCGATGGCGGCGCCTGCGGCCGACTGGCCGCCTTCGTTCAGCCACAGCCCCGGCACCATGGCAGAGAAATAGGGCCCCCACACGCCCGGCACGAAAGCCGCCTGCTCGGTCGTCGTCATGGTGCAGGCCGAAGTGCCGAAGACATAGGCCATACGCGTGGTCACATCGCCGGCGCCGCCGCGCGCGCCGACCGAGCCGATGCCGCCGGCATGCGCATCGATCATGCCGGCGGCGACCGGCGTTCCGGGCAAAAGGCCAAGCTCGGCCGCCGCCTCGCTCGTCAAGCCGTTGGGGAGCGCGCTCCCCGGCGCCACGACCTCGGTGCCGATCCGGGCAAATTCCTCATCCGCGAGCGCGCCGAGCCCGACCTTGCGAAAATAGCCATCATCCCAGCGTGCCTCATGCGCGAGATAGGTCCATTTGCAAGTCACCGTGCAGGTCGAGCGCGCCAGGCTGCCGGTGGCGCGCCAGGTGAGGAAATCGGCGAGATCCATGAACTGCCATGCCGCGGCGAAGGTCCGCGGCATGTTCTCGGCGAGCCATAAGAGCTTCGGGGTTTCCATCTCGGGCGAGATGGTGCCGCCGACATAGCGCAGCACGTCCTCGCCGGTGCCGTTGATCCTGCGCGCCTGCTCGGTGGCGCGGTGGTCCATCCAGACGATGATGTTGCGCTCGGGATCCCCTGACGGGCTGACCGTCAGCGGCTCGCCACCCGGCCCTAGAACGACAAGCGAGCAGGTGGCGTCGAAGCCGATGCCATGCACCGACTGCGCCGAGATGCCGGCAAGCGACACCGCCTCGCGGACGGTCGTAGCAACGGCGCGCCAGATGTCTTTACTCGATTGCTCGACGATATGGCCTTCGGCATGCCAGGTGGCGATGTCGGCCTTGGCTGACGCAAGCATGGCGCCCGCTTCGTCGAAGACGCCCGCGCGGGCACTGCCGGTGCCGATGTCGATGCCGATGAAATGACTGCTCATGACTTCAGATCCTTCGCCCGATCCGTTCGGTTGCTATAGGTCATTGCTTTGCGGCAGGATGACAAGGTCGCGGACGGTGATGTCACCTTCGTTCCCTATCGGTGTTGCCGTTTCGGCTAGCGGCGCAGGCAAAGCTTTGCCTTGCCGCGCACGTTTGCCCATGCCAATTCGACGCCGCTGCTTGTCGTGCCGGCTGGCTAGGCCGCTTTCGCAAGGTTGATGTTGTGCAGTGTCAGCCGCCGGAAATGCGAGGGCGTCATGCCCTTTTCGGCGAGAAACTGCCGGTTGAAGTTGGAAAGGGTGTTGTAGCCGACCTCGAAGCAGATGCTGGTGATCGAAGCCTGCTCGTCGCTCATCAGCATCTGGCAGGCCAGGTTGATGCGCAGCCGCTTCACATACTGAACCAGCGTCATACCGGTGTGCTGGCGGAAGGAGCGGGAGAACACACTGGGCGACTGGCCGGCGATGGCGGCTAGGTCCGTCTCGCTGAAGGGCTGGGTCAGGTTCTCGCGCAGATAGGCAAGCGCCTTGTTGATGCCGGCCGACATATACCCCGACGGATCGGGCAGGTAGCTCGCGCTGGCCAGCATGCGCGCGCCTTCGGCGCGGCTGAGCAGACCCATTATCATCAGGAACAGCTCGATGCGGCGCACGCCTTGCGAATTCATGATCTCTTCCATCAGCGGGCCAAGCTGCTTGCTGGTCTGGCGGCTGAACAGCACGCCGCGGCGCGAGGCTTCGAGCACCGGCGTCAGCGCCGCGAGCTCGGGGAAGGTATTGATGGCGCCGTCGATAAAGCCTTCATTGAACTGGATGATGCGGCAGCGCAGCGGCACCGTCGCGTCCTTCGGCACATCGCTCACCCAGTTGTGCGGCAGGTTGGGGCCGGTCAGCACCAGATTGCCCGGCTCGAACTCGCCGATGAAGTCGCCGACGAAATAGCGGCCGCGGGTGGCGACGATGAGATGCAGTTCGTATTCCGGATGGAAATGCCAGCGCACCGTGCGGAACGGGTAACCGTGCGACCAGGCAGTGAAAGACTCGCCCGGCCTGATCTGCACAACTTCAAGATCGGGTTTCATCGCTGCTCCTCCCGTATTGAAGCCAAGGCGCGTCCCCTCTACGACGCGCCGTCCGGTTTCGGCCTCATGTCAGCCAAGCTACCGAGCCGACAAGATCTTCGCCACCATGTTCGCGTCACTCCGTTGGTACTTTTTTGACTATTCTGAGCCTCCACGCCGCTGAGCGGCGCCTCAAACGACGCCGCGTTCCTCGCTCCTTATGCGGAAGGCATCGACGGCGATCGCAAGCAGGATCATCGCGCCGCCGATCATCTGAATGTAATAGGCCGAGACGTTGATGAGCTGCAGGCCGGTCTGGATGACGGTGATGAGCAGCGTGCCGCCGAGCATGCCGATGACGCGGCCGCGGCCGCCGAACAGCGAAACGCCGCCGATGACGGGTGCTGCCACGGCATAGAGCAGCGTCGTGCTGCCGACGGTCACGCTGACGCCGCCGAGATAGGAGGTGTAGAGGAAGCCGGCCACTCCAGCGAGGAAGCCGGAAGCGCTGAAGGCGCCAAGCCTCGCGCGCTTGACGTTGATGCCTGCGGCATTCGCCGCCCGGCGGTTGCCGCCGGTGGCATAGAGGTTGCGACCCCAGGCCGAATAAGCAAGCACGACATGCGCCAGGAGATAGGCGACGAAAAGGGCGATCGGCATTACCGGCCAGCTGCCGATGGTGGCGCTGCCTATGTAGCTGTAGCCTTCATCGGTCACCACCATGGTGCGGGCCTGGGTGGCGCCGAGCACCGCGCCTTGCAGAAAAAGCCCCATGGCCAGCGTCACGATCAGCGAATTCATGCGCAAATAGGCGACGAAGTAGCCGTTGAGCAGACCGACGAGCACCCCGGCAACGATGGTGATGAGCACGGCCAGCGTCCAGTGGACGCCGAACTGCTGCATGGCATAGGCGCCGACCATGCTCGAGAAGACCAGATTGCCGACCACCGAGAGATCGATCTCGCCGATCAGAAGCGTGAAGGAGACCGCCAGCACCAGCACGCCCAGCGTGGTCGCCTGCACCAGCACGTTCTGCAGATTGCCTTCCGAAAGGAAGTAGGGATTGAGCAAGCCGGCGAGGATGCTGAACACGATGATCAGGATCCAGACCACATTGTCGAGAAGGAATTTCTTGCTGGTCATGTCTGATACTACCCCTGTCATCGCGCCGCTCTCGCTTCGGCGATCGCATCGATGGTGATCTCGGCGCCGCGCAGCATTCGCGCGATTCGACCCTTGGAGAAGATCACCACGCGGTCGACGAGGCGCTGCATCTCTTCCGGGTCCTGCGCGAGCAGAAGCACGCTAACGCCCTCCTTCGTCGCATCGTCGATCAGGCGGTGGATCTGCTCCTTGGCGGCGACATCGACGCCGACGGTCGGTTCGTCGAGCAGAAGCAATCTCGGCTTGCGTTCCAGCAGCCGGCCAAGCAGCACCTTCTGCTGGTTGCCGCCAGACAACTCGCCGATCTCCTGGGCGCTGCTGCCCATGACGATCTCCATGGCGCCGCGCGCCTCGCGCATGCGGCGGTTCATGCCGGCGCCGCTCACCAGCCAGCCGAGCGATAGCGGCCAATTGCCGAGGTTGAGGTTCTCGGTCACCGACATCGAGCCGACCAGGCCTTCGCCGATGCGGTCATGGGTGAGGTAGGCAATGCCCGAGCCGAGGCTCTGCCCCGGCGAGCCGAGACGCGCTTCCCGGCCATCGATCAGGACGGCACCGGCCTCGATGGGCAGCAGGCCGCCCAGCGCCCGCATCAATTCCTGCGGCCCTTCGCCGAGCAGGCCGACGAGGCCGACGATCTCGCCGTGGCCGATCGCAAGATCGACCGGGCCGCCGCCGGAAAAGGATAGCCCGCTGAGCTCGATGGCCGCGCCATGATCCTTGCGGGCGCGGTGGAATTCGGCGACGTCGGCGCCGGTGATGACGCGCGCCATGGCCTCGGCCGAAAGCTCCGCCGCTTTGCCGCTGGCGGTCACCTTGCCGTCGCGCAGCACCGTGTATTCCGAACAGAGCTGGCGCACCTCGTCGTTGTGGTGCGAGATGTAGATGAAAGACGTGCCGCGTTGGGTGAGGCTCTCGACCCATTCCAGCAGATGCAGCCGCTCGGCCGCCGCAAGGCCTGCGGTCGGCTCGTCGAGGATGATCAGCGAGGCTTCGGCCGCGACCGCCTTGATGATGGCGAGCCTGCGCCTGTCGCTGGCGCCGAGGTCGCCGGCGCGCCGCCTCGGATCGACCGGCATGCCGTGGCTTTCGAGCTGGCGCACCGCCAGGCGGCGGAGCGCGGACCAGTCGGTCAAGCCGTAGCGTCTCGGCAGATCCGGCAGCAGAAGATTTTCGCCGATCGAGAGGTCTTCGAAGATCTCCGAATGCTGCGACAGAAGGTGGAGCCCGCGCTTCCTGCGCGCCGTCAACGGCAGAGCCGACACGTCCTCCCCATTCAACAGGATGGTGCCACTGTCGAGACGCAACAGCCCGGCGATGATGTTGGACAGCGTCGATTTGCCAGCGCCGTTCTTGCCGAGCAGGCCATGGATCGCGCCCCGCGACACGCTCAGCGAGACGCCGTCCAACACCGCAAGCGGGCCGAAGCGCTTGAAGACATTGTCGACGGTCAGAACAGCGTTGGCACCGCCCTGCGCAAGGCTATCGGGCACGATTGTGCCGTCGGCGTTGACCATTGGGATAACCGGCAATCTCGAAATGAGGTGAGAACGCGATGGGCGCGTTCTCACCCGCCTCGTCGGCTGCGATCTCAGCCGGCGTTCTGCTGCATCTTCCACACCTGGGTCACGACATTGGCCCAGTGGCGCGGGTCGTCGGCATTTTCCTTGGTGAGGAAGTAGGGCGGGATGGTGAGCAGCGGGCCGGACGGGCTGTCGGCGATCGTGCCCTTCTCCCAAAAATACTTCTTGTTTTCGTAAGGTCCGGTCGGAACCGGCTTGCCCTTCAGCGTGTACTCTTCCAACAGGTCGACGACGATCTCGACATAGGCGATCGGGTCCTGTGCGATGTCGGCGTCGATCTCGCCGGCCTTCACCCATTCCAGCGCATTCGGCGAGGCATCGATGCTGGTCAGGATGATGTGCTTCTCATGGCCGACCGGAAACAGCCGTTTCTGCGTTTCGAGTGCCTTGCGGGCATCAACGACGAAGATGTCGGTCGGCATGTGGATGGCGTCGAGGTCCGGCCGCTCGCGCAGCGTCGCCGAGACCACGGCGAGCGCCTGCTCATGCTGGTTGTTCTGCGGCCGCGAGATGATCTCGATGTCGGGATATTTGCTCTTAAGCGTGTCCTCGAAACCGTCTTTGCGATCGCGCAGCGCCACGGCGGTCAGCGAGCCGTAATTGTTGAGCACGCTGCCCTTCGGCGAGCCGTGCTTCTTGGTGAGCAGCTCGGCGGTCTTCTCCGCCGCCATGACGCCCGACTGCTTGTTGTCGAAGGTCACCGAAGCGGCTACTTCTCCGCCGGTAAGCACGGTGTCGACCATGCCGAGCGGCACGCCGAGCGACTTCGCCTTCTTGCTCAGTGGGATGAGCAGCTCCGAATCCAGCGCGTCGGAAATGAGGTAGCGCGGCTTCTGCAAGAGCAGGCTGTTCCAGTCGTTGACCTGCGCGTTGGCATCGCCATTGGCGTCCTTGCCGACGAATTCCAGGCCGAGGCCTTCGACCTTGCGCTTCAGCGCCTCCTGCAGCACGACGAAGAAGAAGAAGCCGAGATAGCCGGTCTCCCAAGCCACAACCTTGGAGGTCGTGCCTTGCGCCGCGGCGCGCTCGCCGCCCGCCAGCAACAGGCCGCCGGCAGTGGCTGCCGCGCCCTGCAAAAGCGCGCGGCGGTTCAATGTTAAGCTCTTGGTCTCGCAACCCATGTCTCGCTCCCTGAAATGGTTGGAATCTTTGCCGGTAGAGCTTTCCACCAAGCCCGCCCGGCGGGGCACTCAGCCCCAAACATCCCCCGGAACGTTTCCTCCCCCGGACGATCTGATCAGGCTAGGCGCGCGCTATCCGGCCAGCCACCACGTTCCGGGTCGGGTGTTAGTACTTTTTTGATTCCGCTAGTGAAAGCCGAGGCCGCGATTACGAATGCGCTACAACATGCTCGACCTCCGGCGCGTTGCATTCGGAGTCAAAAATCTATGTGTCGCGGAAAGCGCAACCGGTAGCTCGGGCCGCAAGCCGCGGTTATCTGTGTTGGCGAGGGCCGCGCGGCGAAACCGAAGGGATGGAGAGAATGAAGCACTGGATCGGAACCTGGAGCGCAAGCCCGATGAACGTCTGGCCGGGAGACGCCGTGCTCTATGGCTTCCACCGGCAGACGGTACGCCAAGTCGTGCGCGTCAGCACCGGCGGTGAGAGGTTGCGATTGAGGCTGTCCAACGAATATGGCGGCTCGCCGATTCGGATCGGCGCCGCGACCGTCGCGCTTGCCGCGAAAGACGGCGCGATCGAGGCCGGCAGCATCCGGCAGGTGACGTTCGGCGGCGAACGGCAGACCCATCTGGCGCCCGGCGCGCCGCTGCTCGGCGATGTTGTGGACCTATCGGTTGCCGATCTCGGGCAGATCGCGATCGCCTCTATTTCCCCGATTTCGCGCCGATCGAGACCTATCACTACGAGGCGCAGCAGACCGCCTACATCTCCGAAATCGGCGACTTCGCCGACGCAGCCGAACTGCCGGTGCAGCAGACCTCGACCAGCCGCTATTTCCTCAGCGCCGTGCTGGTCGAGAGCGGGCCTGACAGTGGCTCTCTGGTTTGTCTCGGCGATTCCATCACCGACGGCTTCGGCTCGACCGTCGACGGCAATGCGCGCTGGCCGGACCGGCTGGCGGAGCGGTTTGCGAAAAGCGGCCGGCTGTCAGGCATCGGCGTCCTCAACCAGGGGATCGGCGGCAACCGCGTGCTTGCCAGCCGCGCCCGCGGCGCCAACGCGCTCGCCCGCTTCGACCGCGACGTTCTGGGTTTTCCCAACGTCCGGTGGGTCTCGGTGCTGGAAGGCATCAACGACATCGGCTGGCCGGAAACCATGCTCGCCGGCCGTCAGGAGGCCGTCGCCGTCGAAAGCCTGATCGCGGCTTACCGGCAATTGATCGCACGCGCCCTCCTCAACGGCATCAAGGTGCTGCTTGGCACGCTGCCGCCCTTCGGTGGCGCCTTCGAAGGCCAGCCGCTCAGAACTTTCTACTCTCCGACCAAGGAGCGCGACCGCGAGGCGGTGAACGCCTGGATCAGGACATCGGGCGAAGCCGATGCCGTCGTCGATTTCGAGCGCGCGCTGGCCGATCCCGCCAACCCGTCGAGGCTGCTCGCCGCCTTCGATTGCGGCGACGGCCTGCATCCGTCCGACGACGGCTATGCCGAGATGGCCAGGCTGTTCGAGGAAGCTTTCGAGAGCTTGCTTCGCGGCCAATAGGATTACCTGGTTCTGCGAGTGGCGGCTGCTGCCCGCGCCGGCGCCTTCTGGATGTTGGCGGCGCCGCCCATGTCACCATTCTTGGTGCGACCCGCCCCGGTCGTGCTCCAATATCGGCGCCCGTCGTCGGGTGCAATTCGGCGAAAACACGGATGGCCAACCTCAGAACAGGACGACGAGCACTTAGCATAATGGAGCCGGCAGAAGAGCTCAGCTGTCCAGGAACAAACTGCAAGTCTTGCCGGTTTGGTGACCGAACCGATTGCGGTCACGAAAATGGTTGGACATGGAAGACATAATAATGAGCAGGTTGCGCAGCTACTGAGGCGCCAGTTTTCCAGTGAGATAATGAGGCGCCATCTGCGTGCACTTCCGCTGTTTCGGACCGAGAGGTGGCTCCCTGACCGGCTTGCCGGGTTGATGGAGGTTTTAAAGCGAAGTGAGGGTCGAGGACGACGGCGGTGATTCTTGCCTCTGGCCTGAAGCGTCGACGTCAGGCTGGACGCAAAGGTCGTCTTTCGATCCCAATGGAGAAGAGACGGTGAGCAATGCGGCCGCTCGATAAGGCGTTGCTTGGGGCTGTGGCAGGCGTCGCGGCGACCATGGCGATGACAGCAACGATGAGGCGCCTGCACGCAGTCCTGCCCGACGACGAGCGCTATCCGCTTCCGCCTCGCGAGATCGTCGACCGCACTTTTCCAGCTGTTGACGAGCGCGAAGCACGTTCAAGAACTCTGCTTGCGCATTTCGGGTTTGGCGGTCTCACCGGTGCTTTGTTTGCCCTGCTGCCCACCACTCGAGGGAGCGGGATCGCCTACGGCTTATGCATCTGGGCGCTGAGCTATCTCGGTTGGATTCCCGCCGCCCGCATTCTGACCCCGGCGCACCGCCACCCCATCAGGAGAAACATGCTGATGATTGCAGCTCATGTCGTTTGGGGCCTGACGCTTTCGAGATCACTGAGAGAGATGGAACGCGCCGCCATCGAGGCGTTCGACCAGCAAGCCGAGAGGAGAAGCCGGTGACCGGGCGGCGCGTTCTGCGGAACGATCCGACCCTTCGGCCCGCCGCGCTGTCTTGTCCGGCGGGACATCGGCAATGAAGGTTCTCGTAACGGGATCGAACGGTCTCATCGGCACAGCGGTGTGCGCGCGTTTGGTCGCGTCAGGGCACGAGGTCGTGCGGGCCTCACGACGCCGATCAAGCCGGGCGGGGGAGGCGGGAACGGTCGCTATCGATATGGCGAAGGCGCTCGCCCCCGAGAACTGGGGCAGTGCTCTTCAAGGCGTTGACGTGGTGGTGAATTGTGCCGGTGTTCTGCAGGACAGCGCCAGCGAAAATACGACAGGGGTTCATGCATTGGGCGCAGCGGCGCTGTTTCGTGCCTGCCAGCAAGCCGGGGTGCGCCGGGTCATCCACTTTTCCGCTATCGGCGTCGATCGTGAGCAACCCTCGGCCTTCTCCGCCAGCAAATATGCCGGCGAGGAGGCCTTGATGACGCTCGACTTGGATTGGGTCGTGCTGAGACCCTCCGTCGTTCTGGGCCGCCCCGTTTTTGGAGCGAGCGCCCTGTTTCGCGGCCTTGCCGCGCTTCCTCTGCTGCCCTTCATGCCCGGCTCCGGCCGTCTGCAGGTGGTTCAACTTGAGGACGTGGTCGAAACGGTGGCGTTTTTCCTCAGCGCTGACAGCCCGTCACGGATCGCTCTCGACCTTGCTGGTCCGGACGCCTTCGCCATGGAGGAGGTAGTCGCGCATTACCGCAGGTGGCTTGGATGGGACGAGGCTCGCGTCCTGGCTCTCCCGAGATGGGCGGCGCGTCTACTTTATCGGCTGGGTGACGCCGTCAGTGTGCTGGGATGGCGCCCTCCCATGCGCACCAACGCCGCCCTTGAGATCAGCCGGGGAGCAACCGGTGATCCCGGACCCTGGAAGGCGCTAACCGGGATCGAGCCGCGAGGTCTCCCGACAGCACTCGCCGCAAACCCAGCCACGGTGCAGGACAGGTGGTTTGCCGGCCTCTACTTCATCAAACCCGCGATCTTCACGGTGCTGCCGTTCTTCTGGATCATGACCGGAATCATATCCTTGACAACCGGATGGCAGAGCGGCGTCCAACTCCTGATCGGTACCGCGGTGAGCGCGCTGGCGGTGCCGTTGGTCATCGCCGGCGCGCTGGCCGACCTGGTCATCGGCCTTCTCATCGCGCTTCGCAAAACCGCGCGCGTTGGGCTCTGGGGAGCGATCGGCGTATGCGTTTTTTATGCATTGGCCGGCACGCTCCTGCGGCCCGATCTGTGGAATGAACCGCTCGGCCCGCTGATGAAGATCCTGCCGATCGTTCTTCTGCACTTCGTCGCATTGGCGATCCTGGAGGAGCGCTGATGCTCTACTTCGGTCTCAAATATCTCCATATCGTGGGCGCGGCGGTCCTGCTGGGGACGGGCGCTGGCATCGCCTTCTTCATGCTGCTTGCACACCGGACCGGCAACCCGGCTACCGTGGCCGCGGTCGCGCGCATTGTCGTGATCGCCGATTTCCTGTTCACGGCAACGGCAGTTGTGGCGCAACCGATCACCGGCGTCGCGCTTGCCTGGCTCGTCGGCTATTCGCTCTGGGACGGCTGGATCGCGCTGTCGATCCTTCTCTACGTCGTGACCGGTGTTTTTTGGCTTCCCGTGGTTTGGATGCAGATGGAGATG
Source organism: Mesorhizobium sp. AA23 (assembly GCF_001672435.1). NCBI lineage: Bacteria > Pseudomonadati > Pseudomonadota > Alphaproteobacteria > Hyphomicrobiales > Phyllobacteriaceae > Mesorhizobium > Mesorhizobium sp. AA23. The sequence goes on along the minus strand of NZ_LYTP01000001.1, from coordinate 99,539 downwards.
CGCGATCTTGCCCTGGCGGCGGCGAAAGCCGGCCAGCTGCTTCCGCCGCGCTATCATCGGCTTTTCCGGCTCTGGTTCATCTTCGGCTTTCCGGCTTTCGGCGCGGTCGCCGCTATCCTATGGCTGATGATCACCCGCCCGGCCATCGAATGGTTCGGGACCGGCTGATGCCGACGGGCCGAGCGAACTCATCTGAGCTACGCCGGGAGGAGAGGCGCCGCCTCTGATTTCCCGTGCATGGACAAGAACGACTACACCAGCGCGATCGGCATGTAGCGGATAACCACCTTCTCCTGTCGAAACCACCGCTCGAGTGCGATCCGGCGTTCACGCCAGTCGATGAGATCGACCTCGTTGGCCATGACTTCGAAGATCACAATCTTGTCGGCGTTGGACTCGGCACCCTTTTTCCACAAACCGTCGGCAGGCGCCTGAAGGTAAGCAGTAACGCCTTCGAAGCGACTCGCCAGTTCTTCCTTCACGCGGTCGAAATCTTCTTGAGCGAAAGGCTGGCCGTTGTTGTCCGAGCAGGGGAGCAGGATCTGAACAAGATGCATCACAATTCACCGGTGAAAACTAGCACTTGGTATCGTCAAGATAGTTATGCATGTCGGTGGCTGCGATCGAGGCGTGGCCGAATGCGACAGCAATCTGATTGATTTCGTTGACCACATCGCCAGCGGCATACAGGCCTGGCACGACCGTGCGCTGATGCGCATCCACGACAAGATTTCCAAGCTCGTCGCATGTCGCCCCGAGATCTAGGCCAAGTTGCGACCTTATCGTGCATCCCATGGCTGGATAGACGGTATCGAATGAGGATGCTGTTCCGTTGGAGAGTTGAATGGTGGCCTGCTCTCCCGAGGGTCGTAGCGAATGAGGGATGCAGGGCTCGAGCTGGATTCCAGCTTCGTGGATCAGTCGGCCGGCATCTGCATCAATTTCACTCGAAGCATCGGTCGTCAGTACGGTGACGTCGCGAGTGTAGGTCCGCATGAACAATGCCTTCTTCACCGCCTCTTCCGCCGGGCCCAGGACTGCGACCCGCTTATCGATCACCTCATAGCCGTCACAGATCGGACAGAGGCGCAAGGTGCCGGCTCTGATCATATCGTCTGCCGAAGGCGTCTCTGGAAGCTTATCCACAATCCCAGTAGCCAGGAGCGCCGCGCGGGAACGAATGGCTGTCGAACCGATCGCAATAAAATTTGTTCCGTCGCGGCCAATCTCGTGGATTATATCGTGCCTAAGATCGGCTCCGCTCTGCAAAGCCTGCTGCCGCAGCCGATTCAGCAGTTCGGCGCCGGCTATGCCGTCGGGGAAGCCGGGACAGTTGCGGGTAATCGGAATGAGCTTCGCGCGGCTTTGACCGCAATCGACAACGACGACCCGGCGGCGAAAGCGCCCGAGATACGTCGCTGCTGCTAAGCCGGCCGGACCGCCACCGATAACCAAGCAGTCAATTCGTTCCCACTGACAGACGCTATCGTCTTCGATCACCAAAGAACTCCCGGGAGGTGATGCAGAGCTATTGCAAGCGGCTCGTGCCCGGCAAACGAACTTGTCTGTTGGTGACTAAGACCAAGGGCGTGCGCGACTGCTTCCCGGTTCTCATAAGAATGAGGCCGACACAGATGTCGCTCGTGAGGATGGCCTCGTTTCCTTCCGAACAGACAGAAACGAGGGCGCAAAATCCGGCCTCGACCGCGTGCACCGGTAAGCGCGGGATCAGTTGTTTCGTTATAGGCGACCATCTGCCCCAACCGCGCCCTTGCCTATTGGTTCCGCCGTGCATTCGCGTTGCTCGCCGATCCGTTGTCTCGCCAGACGCTGACGACGTTCGGCTGCCTTCACGTGCCGCAGGCCGCCGTTCTCGCCACGCGGCGGACCGGACGGTGCAAAAGTTCGCTTTTGTGGATCAAAGTAGCCCGGCCTGCCGGGCGGGGTTGGGGGCTTGACATACAGGCCGGGCCCTTACCCCGCGCAGCGGGGCAGAGTTCCATTATGCGCCGCGCTTGCGGCGACCGACATTAACATTTTCTAAGACTTGAAAAGCCCGTCGCAGCTAATGAGCGTAAGCGACGGGCTTTGTGCTGCCGAGACGGCTACGTCCCAACGGTAAACGACCGCTCCCATAACAAGTCATGGCCGCGCAATCAGTTCCAATCTTGGACAGCCCGCCCGAGGAACGTCACGACACCAGCGACGTTCCGGTAAATGGCAATCGACGATGATATCGAAATGGCCAGGCGGCTTGTTCACGAAGGCGAGCGGCACCTTCGCCGCCAGCACGAGTTGGTTGCCGACCTCAGCGATCAGGGATTGCCGACCGATGACGCCCTGCGCTTCCTCCAGCTGCTTGAAGACATGCAGGCGATGCATCGGCAGCACTTGTCGCGGCTGCTGCGCAGAGCCGAAAATGGCTAGGAGGATTCCTGCCTTGTCGGGCCGGACCATGGGTGTCTGCACTGGGATTTGGTGACAGGTCATGATCTGCCACGAGTGCGCCGGCCGAGACGATCGGAATCTGCAATTCAGCAAAACACTGTAACGCCGACAAGCGCAGGGACTGGACGCCCTGCCTCCAAATGCTCCGACTATTGCTCGTCCTTTGGGGCAACCTGCACCAGCTGCAAAAGCCCTAGCACGATCAGCGCCAAGACTGTGCCAAGAATTGCGATCTGCCAGAACCCGAGACCCACTGCCAATCCAATGGCACCGGCCAGCCACATTCCCGCGCCGGTCGTCAGCCCCTGAACCTCCCCTTTGGAGAAGAATATTAGCCCCGCAGCCAGGAATGCGACGCCGGCAGTTGTGGCTTCAATCAGGCGGATGGGGTCAATGGCTATCTCCTGGCCATCGAAGACGGGGAGATGGGTGATTTCGATGGCCAGGATGGCGATCAAGGCGGTTGCTAGACAGATCAGGATATGCGTCCTCAGCCCGGCCGGCCGGTTACGCCATTCGCGCTCCATGCCGACGAGTGAGCCAAGAACCGCAGCCAGCAAAAGCCTGGCTGAAATTACGGAAAATGGCAGCCAGGTTTGCTGCCCGAAACGTTCAACAAGCTCATCCATGAGCGCCAGAACGTATCTGTGGGCTGCCCGGTTCCTTCCGCAGGACGCCGGGATGTCCCTGCAATGCATATCGCCGGCAAAGCGCCGGAACATTCGAGCTCAGCCCACGTTGGGTTCTGTTCGACTGACAGGGACACACCTCAATGGAACCCAAATCATCGCGCGATCTGCCGGGTCCTAAGCCCCGCAAGGACAAGGAACGGGAAAACCAAAAAGCTGCCGCGAAAACGCCTGACAAGACCAACGATTGGGACCGGAACCAGGTGCATGGCGAGGGCGAGAGCATCGGGATCGAGACGAACCATAGGCCGATCCACACCCCAGAGCGCGCAATCTGAGCCGCCCACGATGCGGCTTGCCGCCACCCCGACCGCTAGAGTGCTGGCGAAGAGAGCGTCTTTCGAGTTCGCATCTAAATAAGTTGCGCTGTTTGCTTCACGGTTGCCTTGGATGGCGACCGGCAAGCCTACCTGTCTGAGGTACAGACACGTCTCCATCCCAGTTTCTTATAAATTCGATCAGAATGCCCAACCCAGACCCGGAATGGCTGCTACGCACCCCCCACAGCGGACGAAGAAGATGCTGCGGTATCGGCCTGGCATCGCAGATTGATCACAAGGGCTCTGACCCCGTTGTCGACCTCAGCCCGGACAAGTGCCAATTGCAGGGTCTTCAGGAAGGAAGAAGCTTCGCCGCTCGCAAGCGGTGAGTTCGCGAGGGACGGTGCGCCGGGCGAAGTCAATGAGGTCCCGGGACGTTTGGAAGACGCGAAGGATGCGGACATCTTTTTCGCCCGAAACAATTGCAACGCGGGTGCCGTCGGAACTGAAAGCTGCGCGTGTAAAGCCCAGTAGAATGGTTGCTTCGTCGTGGCTGCCAAGGACGGCAATCTGGCGTCCCGATTGCGTCGCCCAGAGCCGGACCGTGCGATCCTTCGAGGACGCGGTCACGACATACAAACCGTTGGGACTGAACTGGGCGCTGTCCACCGCGCCGCTGTGGCCCCTTAGAACGGCCCTTTCCAGTCCGCCAGCGACGCTCCAGATCCGGATGGTTCCATCGCGCGAGCCGGTCAGCAGCAACTGACCGTCGGGGCTCAAGGCGACGACCGTTACCGCGCCTGTGTGTCCCACTAGCGTTCTGACGTTTGCTCCGTCCGTGGTCGACCAAATGCGAGCCGTGTGGTCGAGTGAGCCCGTGGCGACGAGTTGACCGTCCGGGCTGAAGGCCGCTGCCGTGATGCGATCGTGATGCCCCACAAGAACCCTGAGCTCGGCTCCGCCCGTCGTCAAGAGGTGGCCCGCATTGTCTTCCCTGGCCGAGAGGATCAGATTTCCGTCAGGGCTAAGAATGGCCTGCGGTAGGTTGCTGCTCGTGTTAATGGCGGCTAGCTCGGTGCCGGTCGCCGCGTCCCACAGCTGCGCGGTGCCGTTCATCGATGCGCAGAGAAGCGATTTGCCGTCGCGACCAAACTGGATCTGGATCAGGCCGCGATGTGATCGGAACTGGGCGGTCTCGTGTCCCGTGGCCACATCCCAAACACGGACCTGCCCCCCAAGAGATGCCGTCGCGACCCGCCTTCCATCTGGGCTGAACGTCGCGCTTTGAACGATCTCATGTGTATCGAGCCGGATTGTCTCGCGCCCGCTCACGATATCCCACAGGTGCGCCGCGCTGTCGCCGCCGCCGGTCAGAAGGTGGACATTGTCGGGACTGAAGACCGCGAAAGTCGGCCGATATTCATGTGAGAGCGAAGTCGTCAGCGCGCCGTCGACATCCCACAGCCGAGCGGTGCCATCGTGTGAAGCAGTGAGAAGAATGTTGCTGTCGACCGGGCTGAATTCCATATGCTCGACCAAGGATTCATGACCGGCGATCGTCGTCACCAACGAGGCGCGTTCAGCGTCCCAGATGCGGATCGGCCCATTGACCGAGGCGGTCGCCAGGAAGCGGTCGTCCGGGGTGAAAGCACCGTTCATCTCCACATCGCGTTCATCCGTATCGATGTCTGCCTTCAACCCCGAAACCTCTTGGCCTAGCACATGATCCAGCGTTCCCAACGCTCCATCCCAAATTCGGGCAGTGCCATCGATGGATACCGTGGCGATTCGCTGACCCCCATGACTGAAAATGACGCCGTTCAATTGCGTGTCGCTCTTGCTGCCGGCCAGCTTTGCGATCTCCGTTCCTTTCGACAAATCGAAAAGGCTGGAAGTGTCGCGGTGTGAATGCCAACCCCACGGGCCGGCCAGCATCCGGCTTCCGTCCGGGCTGAACGCCAGGCTGTAGGGCCAGGAGGTCACTCGCATTGACCGCGTCAGCGCGCCGTCTGCGCTATTCCAGATCGAAACAAAATGCTTGCCTGCCGTCGCGAAGCTGCGGCCGTCTGAACTGAAAACAGCACGCGTATATGCGTCGCTTTTTACACCTAGAACTTTCTTTCCGGTCCGAGCATCCCAGAGCGTTGCATCGCTGTTCTCCCCCGCCGTCAGCACCCGGGTGCCATCCGGGCTGAAGATTGCCGTCGGATAATTGCCTACCGGGCGCATGATAAAGAGCTGCTCTCCCGAGACAGCGTCCCAGAGACGTGCAGTGCCATCCCTCGCCGCCGTCAGGATACGGCTCCCGTCCGGGCTGAATTCAGCCCTCTCCAAGGCCGCTTCATGACCCATTAGAACTGCAGTTTCGGCACCGCTGGAGATGTCCCAGACGGCTGCAGTCTTGTCGTAGGATGCGGTGACGATGCGATCGCCGCTCGGATTGAATGCCGTATCCGTCACGCCGGCGCCATGCCGGAAGATTTTGATCTGGTGGTGCGCCAGCAGAGCCTTGTAGAGGGCTGCCTCCGCCTCGAACAGATATTGCCGCTCGGATTGGTCTTTTGAGGGCAGTGCTTCAAGCGCCAAGAGGATCGCAGCCTCGGTGCTGCCTGCCGCGGTGGACTGCTCCGAAAGGAACGAGAGCGAAAGGAACTGATTGCGCATCGCCTGGTCGCGTTGCGACCTCGCTTCCTCCTGCGCCCTGAAGGCGACCAGCGCGCCTGCGCCCGCGATGAGAGCGAGCATTATCGCCACAATCGCTGCGTTGCGGGTACGTCGGGAAAGCCGGTTTGCTGCGGCCGCCGCCAGGCTCCGGCGCTCGGCTTCGCGCTCCAGGCGCTCGTGTTTTGCCTCTTCGGCGGCCTCGATCAGCGCTAGCGCTGCGTGCCGGTCCTTCTCCTCTTTCTGCCGATGGGCACGCAAAGACTCCTCGATGTACTCAAGGACATAATCGTCGATCTCCTCCCGTCTCGACAACATTAGTTCTTCGCCCTCCGCCAGACGTTTGCCGGACGGAAGGAGAAGCTCTCGATTCCTGCTTTCCAGGTGCCATCGGTGGGCATCAGCCCTGAGGCGTTCGCGCGTCTCGAGATAATTCCGGTTTGCATTCACAATGTCACTTGCGCGCGGCCAGCGCCTCAACAGTGCTTCATGTGCAACGCGCACGAAGACACGCCCTGCGGCGTTCTCGTCGCTGACGAGGAGCCGCGCGTCGATCAAGGCCCTGACCAGCGCCGATCGCGCGGGAGTACCTGCAACTTCGGTGAGCAGGGCTGGACGTGCCGTCACGGTGTCATCGCTCAGACTTGCAGTTGTGAGGGCGCCCAGTACCGTCGGTAAGGCCTCCTGGATCTCGGGCGCCAGTAAATCCACGACTTCATCGGCGCGGCGCGCGATTGCGCCTTCGAGCCCGCCGAGCGCGCGATAATCCGCAAAGGTGAGAACGCGGCGCTGGCGGCCGGCCTGGTACAACGCGTCGAGCACAAACTCCAGAAGCGGCAATGATCCGGGATCGGCAGCTGCTGCCTCCTGCAGCACGTCATCGAGTCGCCCCAACTCGGCATTCTCCTCAAAGCGGAGTCCGGCAACGCCCGCCGGCTCACGGATGATCTGACCGATCTCCGGGCCAGTCGGCGGCAGGAGTTCGTAGCTGGAGAGGCCATCCTTGAGCGCCGAGAACCCCGGGACCTCGCCGCAACGGTGAAAAAAATCTGAACGGATCGCCGCGATCACCCAGGCCAGTCCGCTCGCGGCGAGCAGCGTCATGAGCCGCACGAGAGCCTCGCGCGTCGCCGGCTGCTTCTCCGTCGTGAACAGCTCCTCCAGCTGATCGATGGCGACAACCAATCTGATCTGCGAGCGGGCCGACCCAGCGGCTTTGCCAAGTGCCTGGCGAACCATCGCCAGCGCCCGATCCGGCGCGCTTCTGCAAAGCCGAGCGAGCTCCGCGGCTGTTACTTCGCAGGCCAGTTCCGGCACAGCAGCTTCGCTAAGCAGCGCCGCAGCCAGCACAGCGAATGCATCCGGTCCTTCGGAGAGGCGGATCAGGCAGCGGCGCCACAACGATATGCCCGCCACGGTTCCGGGCCGGATCAATGACGGCAGCAGGCCAGCGCGCAGGAGGGAAGACTTGCCGCAACCGCTCATGCCGTAGATTAGCAGGAATGCGGTGCCGCTTGCTGCCTGCTGCTCCAGTCTTGAAGTGCAGGCAGCAATCGCCCGCGCTCTGCCGAAGAAGAGATCGGCATCTTCGAATTCGAAGGCATCGAGACCGCGAAATGGCGACCTGACCGGTTCCTCTGAAGCAAGAGGTACGCGGTAGATGCGCAGGGCACGTGCGACGTCCTTCAGCTTCTGCTCGCCAAGCTCGATGAATTCCAGCGGGAGCCGGTCTCGAGCCTGGGCATGAACCGCTTCCGTGATGCAAATCCCGCCCGGTCGTGACAATGATTGAACATGGGCTGCGACCTCGACCGCCTCGCCCCCGAGGTGGTCGCCCTCGTCGACGACATAACCGAGGTGAAGCCCGATGCGGAAGCGCAGGCGCTTTGTCTTGGGAACTTGGCAATTCCGTCTGTCGACCTCATGCTGGATGTCGCTCGCACACCGCAAGGCCTCGACAGGGCCTGCGAATTCGGCGACCACGCTCTCTTCGGCGCTCGAGAACACGCGACCGGCATGTTGCACCAGCAGCCGATCGACGATCTGCCTGTACGGCCCGATTGGTACAGCAGCGCCCCGCTCAGCCTCACCTGGCGGCCGACCGTCAGCAGCCAGTTCGGCTGCCAGGATAGTGGCCATTCTTGGGCCGGCGCTTGAAGGACGGACCAGCCTGTAACCGCGCCGAGGCACCGTCTCCACAACAGCCTGCCGACCGTCATTGAGCGCCGCACGGATCTCGTGAATGCATTGCACAAGGCTGTCGTCGGTGACCGCGATCCCGTTCCAGACCGCCCTCATCAGCTCGTCCTTGGTGACGACGCGATCAGCGTTCTCCAGAAGGTGACGAAGCACCGCGAAGGTTTGGTGACGAAGTGCGATTGTGCTGTTGGATTTGTCGCGCAAGGTCTCGCTGCTCACGTCGACGGTAACGCCGTTGAGCACGAACATCGTGGGCGGCGAGCTACTCAAGCCGTTTCCCTCAAGCACGAAGCCGCAGTCCAATGTTTCGATCCTAGCACGGTTTCGCGCTTGCCATCATCATTCACATCGGGCGGGGAGCGCCGATTTCGGCAAATGATCGGAAGCCGTTCGTGACCTCGAGACGCCTCGGACCGACAATCGCAGCGTCAGCGAGAGGCTCACCATGGACGACGAAGTGCAGATTGCTCGAAGTGTGGGCGCAAGGCCGGTGCTCCGGCTCACAGGCGTGTGCCTGATGAGCCTGTTCTTGGCAATGGCGCCCCAGGCTCACTCAACCGACCGTTCCCAGGACGGCCTGGTCGACGTCGATCTGCAATTGATCCTGGCAGTGGACGTTTCGCCGTCGATGAGCAAAGTTGAGCAAAGAGTGCAGCGCGACGGCTACGTCGATGCTTTCCGGCACGCGGACATTGCGGGGGCAGTCAAGTCGGGAGAGCGTGGAAGAATTGCAGTGCTCTATCTGGAGTGGGCAGGGCCAAATCAGCAAACCGTCATCGTGCCGTGGACAATCGTCCAAAGTCGCGAGGACGCTCTCAATTTGGCAGACAGGCTCGCGGCTTTGTCGTTGACTGAAGGCCGCGGAACGTCGATTTCCGGCGCATTGTCTGCCGCGAATGATCTGTTCGCGAATAGTGGCTTGCGCAGCCCGCGCAGGGTTGTTGATATATCCGGCGACGGACCCAATAATGCGGGAGCACTCCTTGACCCCATCCGGCAGGTTCTTCTCGCGGAAGGCGTGACGATCAACGGGCTGCCTATCGCACTGCCCCGGATTGGCGGGGCCGACGGGTTCGCGAGGTATGGCCGTTCCAACCTGCAATCCTATTTCGAGCGCTGCGTCATTGGCGGACCAGACGCGTTTGCAATCGGTGTCACAGAGCCCGCCATGTTCGCCACCGCAGTCCGTCGAAAGCTGGTGCGTGAAATCGCCATGAACACGGATTTGGTGATCTACGCCACCTACACGGCGCGTTCAGACAGCACGACCGATTGCAACGTGATCGGTCAGCTGCCAGGGCGGTAACCGATCGGCGATAGCGCGACGGTTTCTGGGGCGGGCCGCACGAAACGTCTTTCCGGCCACCTGCCTAACAGCCAATTGCGGACGGCTTTGAGGTGTCTTCCCTCTTCGCTAACAGCTTGAAAACATCATAGTATTGGGAAAATTGATGGCGGAGAGAGCGGCAGCCATATTGCTGTCTCATGTCGTCTCAATCAATGAAAATCATAAAGAAATATCAATGCATTAATCTGAATGACTGTCTCGCGCCGTTGCAACTCGCGTCATCCAATGCCATTATTTTTGGCGGGTAAGATGATGGGTTTAGAAATGCCGAAGATCGCGAAGGAACTTTCAGCACTAGCCGTCAAGAACTTGAAACACCCCGGATCGGCCACACCGGGCAACGCTGTGTTTGCCGTTGGCGGTGTTGCCGGGCTCACACTTCAAATCACGCCGGGCGGCGGCCGATCATGGCTATTGCGCACAACAAACGTCAATGGCCGGCGTTGCGAAATGGGTCTTGGCGGGCATGACGTATCATTGGGCGAAGCTCGCGAGCGGGCGAGGGTAACCAAAGACAAAATCCGCAACGGCATCGATCCGCTACAAGAGAAGCGCGACCGTCGCAAAGCCGCAATTGAAGCCGCAAAGCGCCATCTCACATTCCGCGATGCCGTTGACAAATTCCTTGCCGACACGCTGGCGGAATTCAGAAACGAAAAGCATCGGAAGCAATGGCAATCCACGCTGGACACGTATGCAATGCCCGTCATTGGGAATCTTGCCGTTTCCGAAGTCACCAAACATCACATGGTTGAAATCCTTAAGCCGATCTGGACGACCAAGACAGAGACGGCCACGCGTTTGCGGCAACGTTGCGAACGCGTGCTTGATTGGGCAAAGGCACACGGACACCGCGAGGGCGACAATCCGGCAGTGTGGAAGGGCAATCTCAATGCCATGTTGTCCAAGCCAAGCAAGGTTGCGACAGTCGATAATCAGCCTGCCGTTCAGTTGAAAGACGCGCCCACGTGGTTCGCAGCATTGTGCAAACGCGAAGGCACGGGTGCGCGGGCATTGGAATTCGCGACATTGACCGCTGCGCGATCTGGCGAAGTGCGCGGCATGGAATGGCCGGAAATCGATTGGAACGCCAAATTGTGGACAGTGCCGGCATCGCGAATGAAAATGAAGCGCCCGCACGTTGTGGCGCTATCCGATGCGGCAATGACAATCCTAATTGCGATGAAAGAGGCCGCGACCGCCGACACAGAATATGCGTTTCCAGCGATCCGTGGCGGCATGCTGTCCGACATGACGTTGAGCGCCACCATGAGACGGATGCACGAAAGCGAGATCGAGGCGGGCCGCACGGGCTGGCTCGACAAGAACTCGAAGCGTCCAGCCGTGCCCCATGGGCTGCGGTCAACGTTTTCTGATTGGGCAGGGGAGTTGTCCGACTATCCCCGAGACATGCGGGAGTTTGCGCTCGCCCACGCCATCAGCAGCGATGTTGAGGCCGCATATCGGCGCGAAACCATGATTGAGAAGCGCCGCGCCATGATGAGCGATTGGGCTGCATTTTTGCAGGGCGGGAAAACACCAAGCTCTATGACGTGAGCTTCGGCAACGCCATCCGCAAAGCCGTAATCGGCGACGCAGCCGAATTGGTTGATTTGCTGCATTCGGATCGGCAACTAGGCCAAGGCGAACGTGCGCTGTTAGGCGATCTAGTTGAAGAACTCGCATCACGTCCCACAGGTCAAGAAAGTGATCCTACGTACTTTCGAAACGCCGTGACAAGCGCACACCGACACCACCGCCAAAGTTGCCTTGCTTGAGCAACCCATTTTGATGGGCGCGAGCCCGACTGTCGTTTCCGGTTTGCCGTCTTCGCTTGCCCAGGCGGCGACCGCGCGTCTCGATCAACCCAGCTTCCCGTGGCCGTGTGCATCACCCTCATCAGAACTTGTCGCCCTGGTCTTGCGGACGCCACGAAACGGGATTGGTGATCCAGCGACTGATGTCGGATTCATGCCAGCCTGAACCGTGGACACTGATTTGGATCTGGCGCGGGAAGGTGCCTTCGGCGATCTTGCGATAGATTGTAGATCGGGACAGACCGGTCCGGGAAAGGACGGTTTTCAGGCGAATGATACGGTCTGGTTCGGGCATGGTCGTGCTGCCTCCTGCTGGCTGTTTCTGGCTGCTCCTGATCCAGAAAGGACGGACAGTTACGGGCGCGCAAGAGGGTTTTGCGCGTCGTCGTAGCCCGACGTAGAGACGGCCGTTAATCGGACGGGTCTACAGTCCGATGCCCCGGCCTCTTCCGATGTCGATGCCGTGGTTGAAGGCGAGTTCCAGGCCGAGACGACGACCTGATTCGAAGGCGATGCCGAGGTCCCCCTTGCGGTTGGCGAGGATGGGTTCAAGCTGCGGATCGCGTTCGAGGTTTTTGGCCATGTCGCCCATCGCCGATCGCGTGGCCTTGTAACCGGGCATGTCGCCCGCCCGATACTGATGCTGGCTGGTCCGATCGAGTTCGTGCCAGCGTTCCACGAAGCGGTCGGCACGGCGGCTCGGATCGGTGCGGATTTCGGTTTCAAGCTGGAGAGCACGGATGACGCGGTTGATCCGTCCGTCAGCGGCCTCGCCGACACGCTCCGAGTCTTGACATAAGCCGCCTCAGCATCGCGCCAGCCATGGGGCCGCACCTCGTCGAAGGCTTTTCGGGCGTCGGCCAGTTCGCGCGACAGCATCGGGCTGGCCTCTTTACCGGCACCCTCGTCGTTGAATATCGCGTCCACGGCGCGGGCATGACGCACGAGCGCATCGGTTCGGGCTTTCCGCAACGCCGCTTGCCCGTCCTCGGCGGTCTCTCTCGCTGGCGCGGCGGATTCGAGGCGCACTTCTCTTTCCGGCCTGCGCGTGGCGTCGGAGTCGGGCGCGCCATCTGCCGAAGGGCGCCGGCCATCGAACATATTGCGTAGCCGTTCAGGCACGACCTTGCGCACGATGTCGGCAACACGCTCGCGGAACGTGATTCCCCGCCGCTCGGCATAGCGCTGCGCCGAACCGGCGCGCTCATAATCTGACGCATGTCCTTGGCCCGGTCGCGCGACAGGTGCGGGTGAGCCGGTCCCGATCGGTGAAATCGTCGCGGCCATAATGCAGGTCCGTGCCGTCACGGTGCCGCGACAGGGCGACGTAGCTGCCATGGGCGTCCATGCCCGGCGTCGCCAGCACATGTGTGCGGTCCACGGTCATGCCTGTGCCTTGTGGATGGTTGTGGCATAGCCGTGATCGATGCGGTCATAATCCTTGAGGTCGAGCGAGACGCTACGCTCGTCATCGGTGCGCACGATCATGGATTGCGCGCTGACCTGCTCCATCGTCCCGAGCGTGCCGTTGTTGACGTCAAGGCCGCGCTTGTTGCGTAGGAACATAACGCGGTCCCCGCTGGCGAAGTTGCGCTCGCCGCGCTCGACCGTCAGGCGCACATCGTCACCCAGATCGCCGGCTTCAAGTAACCCCGCGAGCCGCCTCGTTGAGGGCGCGAACCTCGGAAATGGAGGTGGGCGCGGCCACCGGCGCTGCCTGCAATCCTTCCTCGTGAGCCGATGCTATTGTTCGACTTTCGCAGACCGGGTGGCTATATCGGCTAAGATAGCACGGAGAAGCGTTCCAATTTCCTGTTCAGCGAGCCCCGGTGCAATTCCTAGTTGGGACAGTTGGACGAGAATTGTCTTCACGGTGCTGCGCCAGAAGGCATTGGCGTCCTCCCCGTTCTTGGATTCCAGAACCCGGGCGATACCTTCGACCAATTTCCGCCGACGATGCAGCGGAAACGCGCTTATGCTTGAGTCACCCATTGATCAGGTCACGCCTCCAGTCTCGCGATTAAGCATTGGAGGGTTAAAAAATTTCGTTAACGGCGCCTTTTTTTGGACAGAGGCCAGCAGTGGAATAAGGGGCACGCTATTTCCCGATCCGGCGTTGATCCATCAGTCCCGTGCCGCGTCGGCAGGTCGCTCGCAAGGCCTGGGCCCGCGCCAGATCTACGAAGCTTTTCGCGAGCAGATCCTGGCCGGGGTCTATGAACGAGGCAGTCAACTACCGTCCTCCCGCGACCTGGCGAATGAGCTCGGCGTTTCGGGAACCACGGTAAGGTCGCGTACGACCAGTTGGGCCGCGGAAGGTTTCATCGAGGTCATTCAAGGCGCAAGGACTCGCGTTTGCGTCGTCGCTGGTCCATAGCAAGGCCAGCAGCGCGGTGCCAAAACGGATCGGCCCATTGCACTTCTGCGGCTACGGCGACCGAGCTCCGGGACCGAGATCATCGGTGCTCTGGAGCAGCTTCTTTGAGTTGCGTGCAAGCCGTCAAGTACTATCGGACACACGAGGAAATAGCTTTTGCATGCTGCCATGTTTTGGGATATCGACCTCCTCGTCGATGCCCGAGATGGCATAGCCTACCTGCTCACAGGCTTTATAGAAAACGGTCTGTTCAGGGTGTGAGTAGCCAGCAGGCTTGCTCGTGCCGTCGGATGCATATAGCTCGGGCGACAGCAGAAGGGCCAGACGTTCATTCGTGTCTGCCGCGACTTCCGCGCAATTCGTATCCAACAAGGAAGAAACTATGAGGCGGCAGACCCGACCGTTCACGGTGGAGATCAGACAGAAGCGCAGTTCTCAAAAACGGGGTCGTTCCATCTGGGGCGATGTCGATCTCTCCGCAGCAATGACCGAGACAACAAGGGAACTCAAGGAGATGGAGTTGCCAAATGGTCGCCTTATTGACTCTAGTGCCGTAGCACTTGATGCTGAACACATGCACAAACCGCGAGCGGAGCATCTCATGGCAAATCTCTTGGACGCTGAAACTGCAACGGAACCGGCAGCCAAAGTGGAGACGCCTGAAAAGAAGAAAGCACCACGGTCGCGGAAGGCGAAGGCTGAGCCTAGGCAGCCTGCTCGGAAGAATGCCGCCAATACGGCGCCTCAGGCGAAGGAAGCACCAGCAGCGGCCGTGCGGACCGGACGGAAGATTTACTCTGAAAAGGAGCGTGCCCAGATGCTCGCCCAGATCGAGAAGTCTATCAGTGGCGGCGCCACTCACAAGGGTGCCGTAAAGCAGGCCGGCATCTCGGAACAGACCTACTATAAATGGAAGAAGGCTGCGCCGCCTGCATCGGATGGTGACAATCTGAAGGAACTCGTCGCGCTTGAGGAAGAAAACAAGCGACTGAAGAGCCTGCTCGCGGAACGCTTGCGCAAGGAGAACGCGGAACTGAATAGGAAACTGGGGCTGTAATAACGCTGAATCCCAGACCGGAGCGGATACGTATTCGTCGCCGACCATGTCCGAGCGCTCATCATCTGCTCCAATGCCGAGGGCGCCACTCTTTTGTAGAAGGCGGTATAGAGGTGAAGGCGTTGTGAGGGCCGCCGATCTCGGCCACCGCGCGGTTTTAACTCGGCGGCGGGGTGATTGGCCGTCGCTGGGTCGTCAGGGTACCCTTGCTCACATGTAGATCGCAGCTCCCGTGATAGGACTCCAAAACCAGCGATAGACGCGGTTCTGGAATTTCCGGAGCGAAGCAGGCTTCGCTTGACTTTTGGGCCATTCCGAGCGCCAGCGCGGGAGATGCTTCCGGCGACAGGCGATCATGGTGGGCCTTGCGAGTCGCTTTGCGATTGGAGCGGGCTTTTGCGATTTTCGCTTTTGCTGCTCCTGAAATCTCGGATATGAAGCGGACTGGCTTATGGCCTGCCCACATCGACATGGTTACAAAGGAATACGATTATGGCGACCGGAACGGTAAAGTGGTTCAACAGCACCAAGGGATTTGGATTTATCCAGCCCGACAATGGTGGTCAGGATGTTTTCGTCCACATTTCGGCTGTCGAACGAGCGGGCCTTTCGACCCTTAATGAGGGCCAGAAGATCAACTACGAGATCGAACAGGACCGCCGTACCGGCAAGTCCTCCGCTGGCAGTCTCAGCAAAGCTAGCTGAACTTTTCTGCGTCTGCTCGGCAAGAGCCGGGCAGACGTGCCACCGACCGCCGCTGAGCGGACAAGAACATGGATCCCATCGCCGACCGGGGCAGCAGATTGTGGGAAGCTGCTAGTTCCTACTGAAACAAGATGTTTGCGAGTGAAGAGGGGCAGGTCCCCGGCTCTCATGTTCTGCAGTGAACCTCTCCATTGTGACTGTTCCTGGAATGTGGGTCCGACGCTCTCTCGATCCAGTGTGGCCGAAAATGAACGAGCAATTCAAGCGGCCTCCATTGATTGACACCTCCGGGATCAAGAGGGCCGGGTACATTGGCCCCGAGGGTACTTGGACACATCAAGCCACGCTGGACATCTTTGGTGACCAAGTTGAACTCGTTCCGTTCAGCGATGGATTGTTCGAAACATATGAAAGGGGCTGCGTCGACGTTGCATGCGCCCCAGCTACGACCTCTCTGGTCGGAACCACTCCTTACCTCGATCAAATCCTGAGCTTGAGGTCTCCCAGGATCATCGCCGAGTATCCGAAGATCCTAAGCTATAGCCTGATTGCAACCGAGGATGCGAGTTTCTCGACGATCACCAAGGTAATGGGCCATCCCGTAGCCTTGCAGGAGGTGGCCGCGTGGCTCGACGAGAACATGCCGAACGTTGAGCGAGAGAGCCGCATGGGAGCGACATCTTTCGTGGCTGAGCAAAAGTCTCCCTCGATAGCGGCATTTGGTCCTGCACTTGGAGCCAAGCTGTACAATCTGCAAATCTTGCGAACAGGAATCGAAGAAGGGCTACATAACGTAACCCGGTGGTGGGTGCTTGGGCGCAAGACTCCTGCGCCGACTGGATTCGACCGGACGACACTTCATCTCCGCGTTTCAGAGCAAAACCTCAATTATCTCCTGAAGATGTTCTCGGAGGAAGATTTAGTCGTTCTCAACATCTATGAGCGTCCGACATGCGAGCGGCTGGACACCCATCAGTATGTCATCGATGTCGCTGGACATGTTTCGACGAACCCGGCGCTGGCTGCGTTGGCGGCGATCGATGGCATTAGAATTCTGGGATCGTACCCACGTCTTTACTAGCTATGGCTAGACGTCAGTTCCGAGGCGGAGAACGGTGGCTCGCCCTTTCGTGCGCATCTTTCCCAATCCGCAGAGCTGTATGCGGCTGGTGCGGGCGCTGGTGGTTGAGATCCATGAGACCTGGCTCGAGGCGACCCGCTACCTCAACATGGAGCATCTCTCGCGAGCACAAGAAGGAGAGCCTGAGGGCATTGGCCGCCTGAGCGCGGCCCGGTGCGCCCGCCGCTCCACTACATGGGGGCTGCTCGGCGGACGCATCACGTCACCGCCAGCCATTTTGCAGAACTTGACGCACAAGTCGATCGCAACTCGTCGTCCAGGCACGATTCCCCTCGATCCGCTGATCTAGCGCAGGGCGTTCGCGGGCCGCATGTGGACAATGGTTTCCGTGCACATCCTAAGGAATCCATTTATGAAATTTCTATTCACTGCGATGGCTGTTGCGCTGGTGGCAGCCACAGCTTTTGCTGCGCAGTCCATTCCGCCAGACCTCAGAGAAACGGCACTGGCCATCTTCAAGCCCTTGCCATCCGTACCGGAGGTCACCAACACCCCGAGCACGCCGGAGAAGATTGCCCTCGGCAAGGCGCTGTTTTTCGATCCACGCCTCTCGTCCTCAGGCGTTTTCTCTTGCAACTCATGCCACAACCTGGCCACCGGAGGTGACGACAATCGTGAAACTTCGATTGGCCATGGTTTGCAGAAGGGGCAGCGCAACGCGCCGACGGTGTTTAACTCTGTTTTCAACAAATCGCAGTTTTGGGACGGTCGCGCCGAAGACCTGAAAGCTCAGGCCAAAGGGCCGATACAGGGCGGTGCCGAGATGGCCAACACATCGCACCAAGTGGTCGAGACGCTCAAATCGATGCCGCAATATGTGGAGTGGTTCCATTCAGCTTTCCCGGGGGAGGCCGAACCCATCACCTTCAATAATCTAGCCAATGCACTCGCAGATTACGAGGCGACACTGGTCACGCCGGCGCGCTTCGACGCCTTCCTCAATGGCGATGACACCGCCATCGGTCCGGAAGAGAAACAGGGCCTGGCCCTTTTTACAGAAAAGGGCTGCTCGTCCTGCCATTCCGGCGTCAATCTTGGAGGGGAAGGCTACTATCCGTTCGGAGTCGTTGAGAAGCCTAGCGCCGACGTTCTGCCGGAGAACGACAAGGGACGATTTGCCATCACCAATGTACCAGAGGATTCGTATGTTTTCCGCGTGCCGTCGCTGCGCAACGTAGCAATCACCGCGCCATACTTTCATTCGGGCAAGGTCTGGAACCTGAAAGAGGCCGTCGGTATCATGGGCACCACCCAGCTCGGCGAAGAGCTAACGCAAATCGAAATCGATCGGATCGTTGCCTTCCTCAATTCGCTGACCGGAAAGCGACCGGAGATCACATATCCCATCTTACCGCCTGAAACACCCACAACAGCTCGACCTCGGTCGTAGGCGTTGGGAAAGCACCATCGCGTGGCGTCTGTGAGCATTACTTGACCGATCTAGGGGAATTCCCACAAGCGCCCTCAGCCGATTGGGCCGCGATACGTCGCCGAAGCTGATGGGAGAGCGCAGGTGGCGGGAGCATAACTTTGCACCATGCTGGGTCAAGGCGACCGGAGAGCTGCTCGCCGAAATGCTGTATTGTGAGTGTTTCCCTGTCCTTCATCCCGACCGCTGTGATCCGTCAGTACACGGCCAACATCGGGTTTCACGGCCGAACCGCAGAGCTTTGGCCGAAGCCGAGCTGCGCCGCGCCGTCGGAAACGCCTAGTTACATTTGTCAGGTGCGTGTTGGAAACGGTGATTCCGTGACACATTATCGCCGCGAGGTCGACCCAATCCTCCACGAGATAGCCGGCGTTGCCCTAGACGGTTCGGTCCGGCACCGGCTCAACCCAGCCCGCTGGGCGAGGGTCAGTGCCGGATCGAATCACCCTGCAGCTCTTGCTTGGAGGAATCAGGTGCGACGCCCGATCTGCAAATGGCGCGCTTCAAAAGCAAGCTGATCCGCTTCATTGAAAGATACTGGTTCCCAAATTTCACAGCCCGCCAAAGACCTGCACAGCCACAGTGGTTTGGGGCGGCATCGGCCGCCAGGGGAGACGCATCTCGGGCCGGCATCAGGCGAGAGGGGGAATCAGGAGGGCGACGCACGCTCGCATCGGGCGAGCCGGTCACGCTGGTGCTCAACCGCGCCGCTCGGGATACGGCCCCGTCGTTCCGATCAGCGGTTCAAGCCGGGCAAGGAGGCTGCCCTCAAATACGGAGTGCAGAACGGCTTCGAAGGCTTCAGCTACGGCTTGCGCGCCATCCCGCTCCCGCCAACAGGCCTGTTAGACCAGCATGGCCGGTCGATGGGTCTCGGCCGAATGAGAAACTGACCCCTGACGACGCGAAGAACTGACCCCTCTCTTTGAGAGGCGAGATTTCTGTGCGTCCTGCACCGTCGAGGGGCGATGCAGGGTAAGCGGATGCTGCAAGCAGAGGAAGTGATGTCGATGGTGCGCCTGCATCGATGTGGCTGAGGCGCAAAACGGATTGCAAAGGAATTCGGTTGCGCGCGCAATACGGCTCGCCGCTACCTTCGTGAGAGCGGGTCATCGCGTGTTGAGGCCGCCCGCGCCGGTCGGCCCTCGACGGGTTTCCTCAATGGCGTCAAAGCCTGCATAGGCAGGAACGTCTGCAGGTTTTTGTGCATGAAGTAGCGGGCGAAGATGTAGCGCGTGTGGACCCAGCATGAGCGAGAACAGCCGGACGATGCGCATTACCCCGGCCCGTCGGTGAACTCGGTCACGAAGCGCGCGAAGTCGATCTGTGTCTTGATGTCCGGCCCGAGCCTCGAACTGCACCTCGAATGGACGCACCTGCTCCTGCAGTCGGACCGCGGCCACGAAGCGCTTCACGGCGGGTGTAGGCGTCGTCATAGCCGCGCACACGAATCTCGGGCGTCAGGCGCACGGCGCTCAGATCGGGAAAGGTTGAGACCGTTCGTAGATAGTCGACAAAGGGCGCGATCTTGTTTGGACGCCCGTCCCTGGCCACAGGCTGGGAGTTGGAGCCCGCGCTCGACGTATTTGCAGACCATCTTGGGTCGCGGCACATTCGCCGTGCGATCACGGTCACGGACAGGCCCTGACCGTGTAGATCCAATATGATCAGAAATTCTCCTTGGACTGCCAGCGCCGCTCCGATTCCGATCAAATCGGAGCGGACTATCGAGGCCGGAGCAAAAGCCGCCAGTCCGGGACGCGTCGCGGGCGGCAGCGCGCCAACTAGGGAGATTTTCGATGCCCACAATCAGGGGATATTCCTCGCCCGATGACAGTGCGCGGTGGCTATGAGCATTCTTGTTTCGGGGGTGTGCCAGCTTGTGTTGCCGACGTCCGCGCGCGGTGCCATCAGATCGTAGAGGAAGTAGCTTCCGGCTAGGTCGGGAAGCCTGTTGCGATGACGACGGTGTGGTTCAGTACCGGAACCGGCGCCCACAGCAAAGGGACATGATTTCCGTTGACGCGCGCCGGGGTAGCGCGATCTGCCTTCGGCAGAGTGCTTGGCGCATCGAGTGGCGAGGTAAGCGCCGAAATCGCGATCGGCCAAGGCGGCAAGACTTGCCTCCCTGTAGTGACCGGCATCGGCTGAGGTTGCTTTGGCTTCCCGCCGAGATGTCCTTCATACCATCGAGAAACGGGACGAGTTTGCCTGGAAGGGCGACTGTCGGCCGGCTAAAGGCGATCAACTGCGTCACCGCGGGCAGACCTATCCGATGACGCAGCACGGCTTCGCGCGCGACAAGGCCGGCGCATTCTTGCCGTTGGGGAGGTTGCCGACTGTTGCGTCACTGTAAGGTTTTGCCCTCTGTCAAAGCGTCGAGCCAAAGGTGCGTGCGAGCGATCCATTGCCTGGATGTATGGCATTCAAACAATCGATTATACGAATTAGCGGGCATGCTCCATTAGAAAGACAACAATAACGGAACGCAAGTATCGCCGACACCTGCAGCCGGCAACCTTCTTAGTTATGTTATGGGCGAGTGCCGGCAGATCCGCCGAAATCGATCCAGCGGATGATTGTACAAGGGCACATTGAATTTCATCAGGTCTTCTATGCCGCGAGACTCTCGAGCCGATGTCCAGGCCTTGCGGGGTCTATCTGTCCTGCTGGTTGTCCTTTATCATACCCAAATCGCGCCGTTTGGTTATCTCGGCGTGGATATTTTCTTCGTAATTTCGGGCTTTCTGATCACCGGCCTCATCGCCACCCAGCTTGGGCAGTCACGGTTCAGCTTTTGGGAATTCTATTATCGTCGTGCGAAGCGCCTGTTGCCCACGGCCTATGTGGTCATTGCGCTCACGACGATCGCTGCACCCTTCTTCCTATCAGATGTGGGTCTGGGAGACTTCCGAAGTCAAGTCCTCGGGGCGCTCACATTCACCGGCAATATCGTTCTCTGGAATCAGGCGGACTATTTCGGCGAATCCGCCGAAACGAAGCCTCTCCTGCATTTCTGGTCGCTCGCTGTCGAAGAACAGTATTATCTGCTACTTCCCGCTTTCTTGGCCTTGGCTCCCAAGAGATGGCGGCTCACAGCGGTTAGTTTGCTCCTAGTTGCCAGCCTCGCACTGTGTCTCTACGTGGCCATTCGTCACCCATACGCTGCATTTTATCTTATGCCGACCCGCTTTTGGGAAATAGCGATTGGTTCGCTCGGGGCATTGCTTCCCGCCAGCGCTCGCGTGGCGGCCAAGTTTGCGACGCTGCGCCTCCCGGCACTCGTGCTTATCCTCCTTATTCCCATTGGACTTGGCTCGCAGAACCCGATCGTGGATGCCGCTTTGGTTTGCTTGGCAACCCTGATCCTCCTGCTGTCGCCCAGCAGGGATAATGTGGCGGTTCGAAGCATGGCGAGGATTGGGGATATTTCGTACTCGCTCTATCTGGTCCATTGGCCGGTGCTTGTATATGTGCGGGCTGCTTGGCTGGCAGAGCCTCCCGCGCTTGCGATCTATGCGGCGGTTGCCTTCTCAGTTGTAGCAAGCTTAGTTCTTCACCGTTTCGTGGAAAAGCCGTTCCGGCAGGGATTCTTCGCATCTCGTGGACGGATGGCCTCAGGACTCCTTGCCGCAACGGTTCTTCTCGGCTTCGCATCGTCAGTCGGCATTGGCGCAGCCGAAAGTGGGGTTGGCTTTTCCGAGAGCCGACGGATCAATTACGGCCTGGCAAGGGCATGTGATTTCACATCTGGATCGCCTCCCCAGGCCATTCCGGAGGCCTGCCAGACGACGGACAGGCCCGAATTGCTGGTCTGGGGCGATTCATTTGCCATGGCGATGGTTCCCGGCTTGGCCAAGACGATCGGAGAGGCCGGCCTGGCTCAACTCACGATGAGCGGGTGCTTCCCCGCCATCGGCGTTGCTGCGTTCAAGCGCGTAACGTCTCCCTCCTTCGCCGAGGACTGTATTCGCTTCAATGACAGTGTTTTGGGTATCCTGAAAAATCGGCCGGGGATAAAGACCGTTGTCATTTCGAGCCCATTTGACGCCCCTGACTCCAAAGACTTCATGCTGCTTAAGAGGCGTGACCGGACATTCACGGAAGTTGACACTTCGGTAGATGGAGCCGTTGAGGGTATCAAGTCTCTCATCGAGGCCGTTCGCGCTTTGGGCAGGCGAGTGGTCGTAGTTGCTCCCCCGCCAGTCGCAGGCTTCGATATCGGCGATTGCCTTGAGCGAAAGGTGAGAGGAAATCTTATGCTCGGGCGGCACAGTGATTGCCAAATCTATGTCACCGATTATCGCCGGATGCGATCCCGCACTCTTGAGCTCTTGAACCAAGTGGCTGTAAAAGCGGACGTAGAGGTTGTCTCTTACCACGACTTTCTCTGCGACGACACAAAATGCAGAACCGAGATTGACGGCAAATCCCTCTACCGAGACAGCGGCCACCTTTCCTATGAAGGATCAGAGATCATCGCTCAAAAGACAAGACTTGCTGAGAGGCTGGTCAGGGCTGCTCGTTAGCTGTCACGGTGGCCGCCTTCTTCTGCAGCTTCTCGAAAACAAACAGCTTGCCTTCGCGCACACTATCTTCAAGCGGCTTCGCCTTCGCCAGATGCGCCGCCACCGCGCTGGCCAGCATGCACCCTGTTCCCCGCATCGATGCGACAAGGCGCGGTGCATCGAAACGGATTGGCTCGTGATCGGAGCGCAACAGGATGTCGGTTGATCGCGGTCCGGAAGCGTGGCCCCCCTTGATCAGCACGGCCTGGGGCCTGGCGGCCAGCAGTCTTTGTCCTTGTTCCAGCACGCCGTCCTCGCCCGCTGCCGGTTCGGTGCCGACAAGCAGCGCCAGCTCGATGAGATTGGGGGTGACCAGGCGGCAAAGCGGCATCAGATCACGCTCCATGACGCTGATGGCATCGGCGTCCAGCAGGGCCCGGCCCGAGGTCGAGGCCAGCACCGGGTCGAGCACCGCCGGCACGTGATGATTCTCGCGCAGCACGGCGGCTACGGCAGCCACAGTCCCGCCCGTCGCCAGCATGCCGATCTTGACGGCCGCCACGTGGTTGGCCTGCAGCGCGGCGCGCATCTGGCCGGCCACCAGGCTTGGCGACGAACAGTGTATTTCCGCAACGCCCTCGTGCGTCTGCACCGTCAGCGCGGTGACGGCCAGGCAGGTGCGCACGCCAATGGAAGAGATCGTCTCGATATCCCGGGCAAGTCCGGCACCCCCGCTTGGGTCCGATCCAGCAACGACAAGGACGTGCGGTTCCCGTCTCAGCGCCATCGCTCCGTCCTTGCGATCCATTCCCGTGTCCGCGTCTCGGGATCGGAATTCAACGTTATGTCGGTGACCACCGCGGCGCTGTCGGCGCCGGCTGCAAAAACACCGTCGAGCCGGTCAGGATTGAGGCCGCCGATGGCGATCAGGGGGATCGGCGCGACCCGGTGCTTCCACTCGCCGATCCGTTCAAGTCCTTGCGGCGCCCATTTCATTGCCTTCAGGATGGTGGGGTAGACGGGGCCCAGCGCAACACAGTCGGGCCCGGCGGCCATCGCCGTTTCCAGTTCGGCATGATCATGCGTGCTGAGCCCGAGCCTGATACCGGCTGCGCGTATCCGCGCGAGGTCGGCGCTCTGCAGGTCCTCCTGACCGAGATGGACGAAGTCGCAGCCTTCCTCGATGGCCAGCTGCCAATGGTCGTTGACGATGAGCCGGCATTGGTGCTCGGCGCATAAGGCTTTCGCCTTGCGGATTTCCGCGCGCAACCCGACCTCGCCCATAGCCTTGATGCGCAACTGAACCAGCTTGACGCCGAACGGCACCAGCCGCTCGATCCACGCGGCGCTGTCGACGATCAGGTAGAAGGGATCGAGCTTCATGAGAAAGCGGCCTTGCCGAATGTCGGCGTCGACGGTATTGCGACCTCGCGCGGCTCGAGCATTCCCGAGCGAAAGGCTTCGCGACCGGCTTCGACCGCCTTGCCGAATGCGCGCGCCATGCCGATGGGGTCGGCCGCCTTGGCGACCGCCGTGTTCAGGAGCACGGCGTCAAAGCCGAGTTCCATGACTGTTACCGCATGCGATGGCCGTCCGAGGCCTGCATCGACAATCAGTGGGACGTCAGGGAAATGCGCCCGCATCGAGCGCAGCGCCATCATGTTGATCGGTCCGAGGGCGGAACCGATCGGCGCGCACCACGGGCACCCTGCAGCCCGCCTCTAGGAGCCGCTCGGCGACGACGAGGTCGTCGGTGGTGTAGGGGAACACCGAAAAGCCGTCCTCGCACAGGATGCGCGCCGCTTCGACCAGGCCGAAAACGTCCGGCTGCAGCGTGTCGTGGTTGCCGATCACTTCGAGCTTGATCCAGGTCGTGCCGAACACTTCGCGCGCCATCTTCGCGGTCGTGACCGCTTCCTTGACGGAGTGGCAGCCGGCGGTATTGGGCAGGACCCTCATGCCCAACGAGCGGATCAGCGACCAGAAGTTTTCCCCGGCCCTGCCGCCTGCCATCTCACGGCGCAGCGAGACGGTCACCACCGACGTGCTGGATGCCTTCACCGCGTCGG
Source organism: Mesorhizobium sp. AA23 (assembly GCF_001672435.1). NCBI lineage: Bacteria > Pseudomonadati > Pseudomonadota > Alphaproteobacteria > Hyphomicrobiales > Phyllobacteriaceae > Mesorhizobium > Mesorhizobium sp. AA23. Next base: position 74,831 of record NZ_LYTP01000001.1, on the reverse strand, counting down.
CAAGGATCGCCGGCGATGGATATTGCGCTGTGCCGAGGAACAGCCGCGAGGGAAGCCTCGCTCCGAGAAGATCGAACATGCTAACCCCCCTGCATCGGCGAAAGGACTTCGATCCGGTCGCCGTCGCTCAGCTGAAATGCCGCCCGATGAGCTTTGTGCACGAGGTCGCTGTTGACGGCCGTTGCCAGCCAATCGCCCTCGTAGTCGAGCGCGGCAAGCAGTTCCGCCAGCGTGGTGGCGGCAACCTCATGCGCTTCGCCGTTGACGATCAGTTTCATGGGTAGACTCCACGGGTTCGTCATGACTGAAGAGAAATTCGGCTGCTTGCCGCGCCATGGCGGGCGCAAGGAGAAAGCCATGGCGATAAAGCCCGTTGATCGCGACGGTATCTCCGCTCGTTTCGACGCGCGGCAGATTGTCGGGAAAAGCCGGACGGACCCCGACACCGGTTTCAAGGATCTCGGCCTCGCCGAACGCCGGATGGAGCGCGCAGGCCGCGCCCAGCAACTCCATCGTCGAACGGACCGTGATCGGTCCCCCGGACTGGCTTTCGATCATCGTCGCGCCAACCATGAAATGGTGGTCGGCGCGCGGCACGACGTAGAGCGGAAAGCGCGGATGAAGCAGCCGGACCGGGCGCGACAACGAGACATCGGGCGTGCGCAGGATCAGCATCTCGCCGCGCACGCCGCGCAATCTGCCGTCGGCCGCCGCGCTTCCCGCGCAGTCGATCTGATGGTCGAAACCGGGAACAGCCTGAGCGTCGGTGCCGAAACGGAATTCGACCCCCATGGCTATGAGCTTCTCATGAAGAGCCGCCATGGCCTGGCGGGGGTCGAGATGGGCCTCGTCCGCGAAGACCAGTCCACGGCGGAAACGGCCGGCGAGGTCGGGCTCGAGGCGCGCGACTTGGTCTTCATCGATACGCCGGTGACCCGTAGTGCGGTTGGCGAAGCGGTCGAGCTCGCCCGCATCGCGCGGCGCGGCCACGACCAGCGTTCCGGCCCGCGTCACCTGGCCGGGCGTCGCCGCATCCCACCAGTCGGCGGCGTGGCGTCCGAGATCCAGCACCGGCTGCTCCGCGCTTTCGCGCTCGCACCAGGGCGCCAGCATGCCGCCGGCGAACCACGACGCATTGCCGCCAAGGCCGTGCCTTGTCTCCGCAACCGTCACCGTCGCGCCGCGCGTGGCGAGCTCGAAGGCGGCGGTGAGGCCGGCGACGCCGGCCCCATTGACCAGCACCTTCATCACGGCTGAGCCGCCTTTGACATCAGCGGCGCGCCGGTCTCGTCCGCCGGCACGTAGAGATCGCCGCCCTCACGGTATTTCGCCGCCATCGCCGCCATGCCTTCTTTCTGTGCCTCGGCCCGGATGTCGTGGGAAATGCGCATGGAGCAGAATTTCGGCCCGCACATCGAGCAGAAATGCGCCAGCTTGTGCGCCTCCTTGGGCAAGGTCTCGTCGTGGAACGAGCGCGCCGTTTCGGGGTCGAGCGACAGGTTGAACTGGTCTTCCCAGCGGAACTCGAACCGCGCGCGGGAAAGGGCATCATCCCTGACCTTCGCCGCCGGATGGCCCTTCGCCAGGTCGGCGGCATGAGCCGCGATCTTGTAGGTGATCACGCCGATCTTGACGTCGTTGCGGTCGGGCAGGCCGAGATGCTCCTTCGGCGTGACGTAGCAGAGCATTGCCGTGCCGAACCAGCCGATCATGGCAGCGCCTATGCCGGAGGTGATGTGATCGTAGCCCGGCGCGATGTCAGTCGTCAGTGGCCCCAGCGTATAGAACGGCGCCTCGCCGCAGACGGCGAGCTGCTTGTCCATGTTCTGCTTGATCTTGTGCATCGGCACATGACCGGGCCCCTCGATCATGACTTGGCAGTCCTTCTCCCAGGCGACCTTGGTCAACTCGCCGAGCGTTTCCAGTTCGGCGAATTGTGCAACGTCGTTGGCGTCGGCGATCGAGCCGGGACGAAGGCCGTCACCGAGCGAGAAGGACACGTCATAGGCACGGCAGATGTCGCAGATCTCGGCGAAATGCTCGTAGAGGAAGCTCTCCCGGTGATGGTGCAGACACCATTTGGCCATGATCGAGCCGCCGCGCGAGACGATCCCGGTCACCCGGTCGACGGTCAGCGGGATGTAGTGCAGCCGCACGCCGGCGTGGATGGTGAAGTAATCGACGCCCTGTTCGGCCTGCTCGATCAGCGTGTCTCGATAGACCCCCCAGGTCAGGTCCTCGGCTATCCCGCCGACCTTTTCCAGCGCCTGGTAAAGCGGCACCGTGCCGATCGGCACCGGTGCATTGCGCACGATCCATTCGCGGGTGTTGTGGATGTTGCGGCCCGTCGACAGATCCATCACCGTGTCGGCGCCCCAGCGGATCGCCCACACCATCTTCTCCACCTCTTCGGCCATCGACGAGGTGACCGCCGAATTGCCGATATTGGCGTTGATCTTCACCAGGAAATTGCGGCCGATGATCATCGGCTCGCTCTCGGGATGATTGATATTGGCGGGAATGATGGCCCGTCCGCGCGCCACCTCGTCACGCACGAATTCCGGAGTGACGAAGTCGGGGATCGCAGCGCCGAAGGCTTCGCCGTCGCGCTCGAGTTTGCCGCGCAGCATCTCGCGAATGCATCGCAAAGGCTAAGGCCGAAGGGAAGTACGTTGACCCCCCAGCCTGCGACTCGTCGTCAAGCCAGCGAGGTGCTGCGCCTCAAGGCGGAGGGCAAGTCCGCAGGCGACATCGCGGCGGCCTTGGGCATCAGCAGGGCGAGTGTTTTTCGGATACTAGCGGAGAACGAGGGAGCTTAGCGGCTCGGCTCAAGTTTGGGCGGCAAGCTTTGCGACTGCGGGGAGGCATAAGGCGAGGCGCTAGGCACTCCCACGAGCAAGCCACCAGCACCGCAAAACAATGCGAGAGCCACCAATGCGAAAACAGTCAACAGCGTCCCGATCACCGCGAGGGTACCGTTGGCCTTGACCTTGGCGAACCAAATTGACACTTCCAAATCGCTCATGTCTGGTGTGCTCCTTTGGGGAGGCAACGTATCATCGATAGCGTAGGTGTTACGTTTTAAGCCTGTCTTACGCAACCATCGGCAGCGAGTGCTATCGCGCGATACTGCCGCAGGCGAATCGATCGCACCCTGAAGAAGATTGATCTCAGCAGCGCAACTACAGTGGCGGAAATCGCCGCCGAGTATACTGCAAAGACTGCAGCCCTGGATGTAGCCGCGATTGGGGCAGAAGCTTCTGCCCGTATCAACGCCGCTGTCGTAGAGCAGGATATGGAAGGGCTGGCAAAGCACTACGACAATAAGGGATTAATGGCCCTCGTGGCTCGACATCTCAAGAACACTACACCGGGCGAGTTCGAAATGTGGATAACGCGGGTGTTACGCAACAACCTCGTTCCCGAACTCACACATGCCCTGCGCCGGGTTCTTCCTGAAAAACCCACGATAGGATCCTTCGACTCGGTCTTTCGGCTCATCGCAAGCGTCGGAGGCGTCAAGCTCTCAGCCGCAAACGAGCCCGACCAGGCCTAATCATAACAACAACTGTTCGCGTGCAAACCTGCTGTATGAACCGGAGAGGACGGACGCGATGGACACACTTGAAATTGCAGCCCTGTGACGTTGGTATCCGAGGCGTAGGCCCCGGCGGGAGTGCGGAAGCCCTTGTCGCCCTCGTTTTGATCCTCGCCTATGTGACCTACAAAGTCTGCGACGGGACAGGCGATGAGAGGATGGACGCGACGACCCGCTGTCAATAATGGACGGAATAGCTGGAGGGGGAAGAATGGCAGGTTTCGTAAAGCTCTCAGTGTTCATTGGCGTGTTGGCGAATTTCATCGGCTCAATCATGCTCTTGCGGGATTTCCGCGACATCGCTCAGATTCCGTTCTTTCGGTGGCGATCAAAGTATCTGAAGACCAGAGCGCTGGCGCTTGTCGAGAAACACGCCCCGCCTGGGCTGCCGGTGCTAACCCCACTGTCTGGAGACATTGGGAGAATGGGCACCAAGATTTCCTACAGCTTCTTGGCAATTCTCCGTGCGAGGCCGGCGTTCAGGGAAATTATGGTGCTTGTGAACAACCACAACAGCTTGCGAGCCGGTTTGCATCTCGCGCCGTATCGAATTAGCGACCACGAAACGTTGAATAGAGGCGCGGTAGTGAGGACTTTTGCAGAGATCGACAAAACATTGGAGGATTGGCAACGCGAGCATGATCCTGAAGAAAGGACCGATAGGAGCCGCGCGCTTTGGCTTTTTATTGTAGGTTTCGCTCTGCTTGTGCTCGCGTCGCTCGTGGATTTGATCACCTACATGATTGACTGGTGACTTGGGAAACGAAACAGCAAAATCAGCCGTGAGCCGCCATTGAAAAGAATGGGGCATCTTTCTTCGCTCGGGGGAATTTTCATGGTCACGTTCAGAAGTCTGGTCTTTACCGCTTCCGTTGCCCTTGCGTCGGCAGCAGTTGCTCAAGAAGCCTATGAGTTGAACGACATTAAACTGGCTGCGATCCAGCGCGCCGTGAGCCTCCAACTGAAAGACCCCGACAGCGCGAAGTTCGGGCCGGTCAAAGCGGTTCCATTTCCCGGTGTCCAAGAGGGCGTCATTCTGGTTTGTGGCTTGGTCAATGCTAAGAACGGCTTTGGCGGCTATGCTGGCGAAGCGCCCTTTGTGGGTGTCTTGGCGACATACAGGCAATCGGGACAGGCAGAATTTATCGTCAGAGAAATCGGCGGAGCGGAAACCGACAGCGCCTCCATTATCTCCTATTGCAAGAGCCAAGGCATTCGGTGAAGGGGCTTGGGAGGGGGACGGTGAAGTCAATCTTGTTGCAGCAGCAGCAGCAGTTCTCCTGTGTAGTGCGGGAAGTGCCGCCGAACTCAATAAATCGGATAGGCCACAATTGGCCGTGTAACGAACGCGATCATCCGCGATGGGCAGAATAAGGAACTCACCAATATCAAAGCATTCTGCGCAGATCAGTGGGCCGATGACTATGTGATGCGCAAGCATTGCATGGCTGAGCAGCACTCCTCCATGTTCAAGGTAACATCCTTCGACACAACCGGTTCATCGCGGAACATGCAGATTTTTCTCCACTGCGGCGAGGAATGGGGAGACGACAAACGCCGCACAGACTGGTCTATGATGAGCCACTGCATCGATGAGCAGGTAGATGCGGCTGAGAGCTTGGGCGAGTAGAACGCGAGTCACGCACCTCAGGCAAGAGCCTACCGCAGCGCCCTTGTCGCCTGCTCAAGCCTCGCCTCATGTCCCCCTTAAACCGCACTGTCGGCACCCGACGAGTGGCCAAGGATCATATTTTGCACTGCCTCGGGCACGTCGGCCCTGACCAGCTTGTCCTTGAGCGTGTACCGCAGCGAATGCATGTGCGGTTCGCCATTTCAGTCATGACCGAACAACCGTGAGCAAAACGGTGACAGATTGCGCTCGGCACCTCGTTTGATGATCGGGACTGGTCGCGCAATCGCCACCGAGAGATTTTCATCCATTAGAATGAGCGTTGGAAACTGAGGATGCCGCCGAGGCTGTCTTTTTTGTCAGCCTTCGTCCAATTCACGTTCGAAGGGTCGACCATGCCGATGCCGAAATTGTCGTAGTGGTCGTAGTCGATTTCGGCCGTCGCCGTGAAACCGGCAACGAGCGTGTAGACGACGTTTGCGGCCACACCATAGTTCTTGAACTGACCGCCCGAGACCTGAAGGTTGAATGAAGTTTTCTCATCGAGTGTGTAAGTGGAGCCGGCCCAGAAAGCCCAGTTGCCGCTCCAAGTTTTGTAGAAGCCGCGACCGTGAGCAGCGATTGCATTGGTTGGGTCATCGTTGAGAATGCCAATGGAGCCATAGCCGAACATTCCGAATAGCGACAGGTCCTCTGTGACATTGACATCGACACGGACCTTGCCGGCCAAAGCATCGTAGTTGCTGTCACGAGCGATTACGCCGGTGATCGCGCCCCAGCCCTGCGTCTGTTTTACGCCGAAGACGACGTGCGGAACATGGCTGTCGATAGTACCGACTACACCCGCCCCTTGTTCAAGTGAAACCAGTGCCGAAAAGCCATTACCGGCATCGAAGTAATACTGGGCCACGTTGGTATCGAAGTCGCCGTATGGAACGAGTACGTTATTGAGGACGTTCCCGGCGTAGCCTGTAAACGTGTCGAAGGCCGACCCGTCCTTACCAACTCGGAGGCCACCAAGCTGGATCCAGGCGGAAGTCAACTTGACGCCGCTGTTGAAGCCATAGTTCTGAGGACTGTCCGGACCCGAATAGGCGTTGCGGTTGCCGAAATTCACGCGGTTTTCAGTATAGGTCTTCAGTGCGCCGAGTTCGGTCTCCTGGCGCGTCCAAGTTTTGAACGTGAAACGCGTGTTGTTTCGCCAGGTGCCCTGAGCCTCGCCAGTGCTCACATCGGTGGTCCTTGCCCCGTCATACGATCGGACATCGCCGAGGCCGGCGTCATAACGGATGTAGCCGCCGATGCGCAGGCAGGTCTCGGTGCCGGGGATATGGAAGTAGCCCGAACCGTAGACGTCGCAGATCTTGACGTATTCGGTCGGGTCCGGTGCAGAGACTTCGTCCGCCGCGCGAGCGACGGAAACGGAGATCAGGGCCGCAACTGAGCGAAGAAGGCTGCTTACGTTCATTCGGGATCATCTCCATTCAAAGCTTAAAGGCGGAATCGTCAAGATGAGTTCCCGTGTAGGCGTTGAAACCCCTCAAGTGATAGTTTCCAACGTTTCTATGGTGTAAAGACGAATTTGCTCAACGGTTGGAGAATTACGGAAGAAACAACTATGCTTTGTCATTCACTTTCTGTATAAGGTGAGCCTAATCGACCTGTGTCAGGCTCGGGAGGGAGGCAAAACGCCTATTGCCCGCTGCGCTCCACACAGCTGTTCAGCAAACTCATTCATTTAGGATTCAGCACTTCTGAACGAATTGCCATTATTTATCTCTGCTATTTGTGGGTTGCGCGTCGGCGTTCGATGCAGAGCAGCAAGCGACGTGCCATACAGAGAGGTAGCTCGCGCGGACACTTAAATGCCCGGCGCAACTTCGTCGCGCTCTCTTCTTTTTTGTTTTTGGGGGTCAGGCAGAGCACGAAAAGCAGACGTTTCGGACCGCTTCGTATGTTCGATATGTGACACTTTGGTTCGATACCGTCAGCATTTGTTCGCTGTGAAGCCTCGGGTCGAGATACCATTCAGCGCCGCCGCTCGGTATGTCAGGCGGGAGCCCCGGTGCCGCATACATCTGGGTAGTGCCAAGCACGGCCCGTTCCGTCTTGCAGCGGCACAGACGAATTCTCGGCGCAATTGTTCACACCCCGTGCGACTCACTTGGCGCCACTACGGAGTCGCATTAGCCTCGGCTACTGGCGATGCGGCCTTCGCGCTGCTCGAAGTCGACCGGCGCGGCAAGTCCCAATGCACGATGCGATTGCCTTCGTGATCACGTCACCTCGGAGGACGAGAAACGATTGTTGAGGCATGGGTACGAGCTGCCTCGGTCGTTCGTTCAATCGAAAGCACTGTGAGCGGAGGACGCTCTCCATCATGCAGCGCCAGGAGACGCTGGCCGACTTCCTTATCCGCTGCCGTCAGCCGATGATTCAGGCGAAGAAAGTCCATCCAGGTTGGCGTGCGGAATGTCTCTGTCCAAATCGAAGGCGTTTGAAGATTGCGCTGGAGTGTCCAGTTTCGCGCACCGGCACGGCTCTGAACATGGCGCCTGGCGCGCATGTAGCCCAGAAAGGTCTCGATATTCTCTTCGGATATAAGGTACTCGACCTTGACCACTATGGGGCCACTCCTGGGCTTCAACTCGAGTGCCACCTCCGGCGGGTGAAAATCCGAACTCTCCTGATCCGTTTCTTCCCATGGACGGACCGGCAACAGTATTCCCGCCGCTGCAACGAGCAACAGAGCGCCCGCGGCACCCTCCAAAGCCCAGCCTAAGGAGTAGTTCTGTGCGACAGTACCCCAGATCCAGCTGCCGGCCGCCATCCCGCCTGCGCTCAAGGCGTAGTAGATCGACAGTGTGCGGCCAACGACCCACCTTGGGCTTGCCAGCTGCACCGAAACGTCAATGCCCGTCCAGGTTATAAGCCAACCCGCGCCACCGAGTGCCAGCGAAATGGCCGCCACAGCGACTGACGATGTGAGGGCAAGGGAAAGGCAACATGCTGCACAAGCAACAGAGGCGAACGACACCAGCCTGTCTTGAGACGTGATCCGCCTAAGAAAGCTATTGCTCATGCCGGCGATGAAAGCACCCATGCCGAAACCGGCCAGCAAGATGCCGTAGATGATTGGGCCGCTTTTCAGCTGATCCCGGACGACTAGCGGGAGCAGCGCAAGGATGGAGATGCTTGCCAACCCGAAAAGGGTTGCCCGGGCAATCGCTGCCCTGATTTCCAAGGACATGACGGTGAAGCGCACTCCGTCATGAATTGCCATCGTCATTCGCTTGAGGGAGAGGTGACGTGCGAACATTCCATCTAGTGCGCCATATTGCGGTTAGCGGCGCCAGATCGCTCAGCGCTGCCAACGCGAAAGCGGCCAGCGGTCCAAAAAATGCCAAGACCACGCCCCCCAAAGCCGGACCAACGCTGCGCACAATGTTGTATCCGACAGACATAAGCGTCACCGCAGCCGGGATGTCGCGCTTGTGAAGGATATCGCCAACAGAAGCGTGCCAGGCCGGATCATTCAAGGCAAAGCCGCAGCCGGCCAGGAAACCTAATCCGAGAATTAGCCAGGGACCGGCAAATCCCAGACCCACGGAAATCATCAGCGTCGTTGACGCCAATGCTATCAGGCAGTGCCCCGCAAACATCACCCATCGGCGGCTGAAGTTGTCGGCGATGGCTCCGGCCAAGATCGAGAGGAAGAACACCGGCAAGGTCGATGCGGCCTGCACGAGTGCAACCATCAGATCCGAAGCGGAAATCGTGGCCATCAGCCAACTGATGGCGACCGATTGCACGAGCCACCCGAGGCTGGATATTTGTGTGGCCGTCCAGATCGAGCGAAACACCTGGTTTCGAAATGGGGCGAGCGTTGTTGAGACAGGCAGATGAGCATTTTTTTCGGACTGCATGACGATTTACGCCTTCGAGGGGCCGCTTATTCAATTCACGGCTGCCACTACTGCCGTTACGATGTTGATCAATGGATCAGAATGGCCGACATATCGATTAGGATGACTTCATCGCAATGAGGAGGGCACGCATGAGCTCGGATACTCCGCTCTCCTGGACTGACGCCCACCCACTCCTCGCCCAGCAAGGTAGCCTCGCCGATCGTCCCTGCTCGACAAGAATCGGCTGCAGGGTGATCGCTCTCGTTCACTGAGCCGGCGCCCATGTAACTTGCCGGCGAGTAATTTTTCGCATTGGGCCGGTGTTGCTGGTGTGATCCTGTTCATTGCCGTCCTACCGCTAAATTCCGAGGATGAGGGCGCCTCCGGTGAGGCCGGCACCCGCCGCCGCAAGGAGAATCTTTTCGCGCGCCCGAAACGGCTGCGTCCGATGGGCGAGCGACAGCGAGAGCGGGATGGTCGCGGCGGAAGAGTTGCCGTACTCGGCGATCGTCTTGACGATTGCCTGATCCGCTATTCCGAGATTCCTCCCGACCACATCGAAAATGCGGGCGTTGGCCTGATGTGGCACGAACCAATCGATGTCCTGCGGCCGCATTCGGGCAGCAGTGAGTGCGTCCTGCGAGCATGCGGTCATCATCTCCACCGCCTTGGCGAACACTTCACGGCCGTCGGTGATCGTCATCCGTATCTGCTCGAGATCGAGGTCGCCATGGAACGGCGTGTTGCTTCCGCCGGCGGGAATCTGGATCAGCCCGTAGCCCGAACCGTCGGAATTCACCAAGGCGCCAAGAATGCCCTGGTCCGTGTCCTCGCAAGGACCGATCACCACGGCGCCGGCGGCATCGGCAAACAGCACGGCGCTGGCGCGCTCGGCAGGATTGATGCGGCGGCTGAGGATGTTGGCGGCGATGACAAGGCTCGCTTTGCCGTGCAGGCGGGTGAAGCCGTCCGCGAACATCAGCGCATAGATGAAGCCGGCGCAGGCGCCGGTCAGGTCGATCGCGCCGGCTCGGCTGAGCCCCAGCCGATGTGCGACCAGCGGCGCGCTTGGTGGCAGGAGGTGGTCGGGTGTCGAGGTGGCGAGCAACAGCAGGCCGATGTCGCTGCGGTCGAGGCCGGCATTCGCCAACGCCATGTCACCGGCAGAGGCGGCAAGGCCCGACAGCGTGTCTTCGTCCGCTGCCCAGAACCGCGACCGTATCCCGGTGCGCCGCTCGATCCAGCCGGGTTCAAGCCCGAGACGGTCTTCGATTTCCGAATTCTTCACCTTGCGCGCGGGCGCATGGTGACCGAACCCGAGAAGGCACGACGATCGGCTCATAGCCTCGCCCCGAAACGTTCGCCGGCCTCCTCGATGGCGTCATAGAGCCCGTCCAGCTCGTTGCCGGTGATGCAATAGGGCGGCAGCAGGTAGAGGACATTGCCGAGCGGGCGCACGAGCATGCCGCGCTTGAGGAAGAATGCACGCAGTTTTGGCCCGATCTCGGCCAGATAGCCGGCAGAGCCGGTGCGCAGGTCGAGGGCCGCGATCGTGCCGGTCACTCGGCAGTCGGTGAAATATGGATTTTTCCGGAAGCGTTGCAGCCCAGCGGCCTGCTTCACCCTCAAGGCCGCGATCCGTTGGTCCACCGGCTCGTCACGCCAGATCTCGACATTGGCAAGTGCTGCCGCGCAGGCGATCGGATTGGCGGTGTAGGAGCTCGAGTGAAAGAAGGTCTTCTTCCGGTCCGTCGAATAGTGAGCCTGGAAGATGGCGTCGGTGGCGAGCGTGGCGGCCAGCGGGATGACACCACCCGTCAAGCCCTTCGAGGTGCACAGGATATCAGGAGAGATGGACGCCTGCTCGCAGGCGAACATGGTTCCGGTGCGCCCCCAGCCGGTCATCACCTCATCGGCGATCAAGAGTGTGCCTGAGGCTTCGGCGATCCTCTTCAATTCGGCCAAAACCCAGGCCGGATACATCAGCATGCCGCCGGCCCCGAGCACCAGCGGCTCCACGATCAGGGCGGCGGTGGGCCGGTCGCGGCTCACAGCCTCGAACCGATCCAGCGTTTCCTGCTCGCGACCCGCGGTCGGGAAGGGAATGGCGTCGACCTCGAACAGCAAGGGCTCGTAGGCGGCGTTGAATACACCGCGGGCGCCGACGCTCATCGTGCCGATCGTGTCGCCATGATAGCTGTGCTCCATGACGACGATGCGCGAGCGCGGCGCGCCGAGGTTGCGGAAATAGCCGAGCGCCATCTTCAACGCGACTTCGACGGCGGTCGAGCCGCTGTCGGAATAGAACACCCGGTCGAGTCCGGGCGGAGCGAGGCCGACAAGCGCCTCGGCCAGTCGTTCGGCCGGCTCGTGGGTGAAGCCCGCGAAGATGATCTGGTCGAGGCTCGCCGCAGTCGTCTCGATGGCCCTCATGATGCGGGGATGACGGTGGCCATGGGTCACGACCCACCAAGAGGAAATGGCATCCAGGATGCGCGCGCCGTCGGCCTTGTGGAGATAGGCGCCTTCCGTCAGCACGATTTCGGGGATCGCGGGCTCGAGCGCGTGCTGGGTGAACGGATGCCAGACTCGAGACTGGGGCATCATTGGCCTCCGGCGATCAGGGCAAGGTCGAAGCCGGCAACCGTCGCGTCTCTCAGCGTTTCACCCGTCAGTGGATCGAGGTCTGGCAGCCTGCCGAGCTGTTGCACGCCGCCCAACTCCACGATTGTCCTTTGGGTATCGGCCACCTCTTCGCCGATGAAGGCGATGCCGAGGAGCGGGATGGAACGGGCCCGCAGCGCTTCTATCGAGAGTAAGGTGTGGTTGATCGTGCCGAGCGCGGTGCCGGCGCACAGTATGACCGGCAGCCGCCACTGTGCGAATACATCAATGAACAATGTCTGTCGATTGAGCGGCACCATCAGCCCGCCGGCGCCTTCGATTACGAGCGGTGTCGGTAAAACCGGAAAGGCAAGATCCGCCGCCTCGATGGCAACACCATCGATCTCGGCCGAGCGATGCGGCGAGAGCGGGCTTTTCAGGCGATAGGCCTCCGGCAGGACGCGCCCCGACGGCAAGCCGGCAAGCCGGGCAACGACCTCGCTGTCAGTCTCCTCGTCGAGGCCCGATTGCACCGGCTTCCAGTAGTAGCCATCGAGCAAGCCGGCGATTCCCGCCGAAAACACCGTCTTGCCTATTCCGGTGCCTGTTCCGGTGACGACGAGGCGCTTGGTCATACCGTCGCCAACACCTCGACGAGGGCCTCGACCATGGCCGAAATTTCGGCCTCGCCGACATTGAGCGTCAGTGAAATGCGCAGGCGCGATGTTCCCTCGGCCACGGTCGGCGGACGAATGCCGCGGATGTCGAAACCGCGCCCCTGCAAGGCTGCCGCCACCGCCATCGTGCGTGCGACGTCGCCGATGACAAACGGCTGGATCTGCGAGCCGCTGGGCGTCACGCCGCAGCGCTCGGCCAATTGCCCGCCGGCGAAAGCAACGCGTTCCTGCAACTGAGCGCGGCGCATCGGCTCCTCGGATACGATCACCAGCGCTTCGCGCGCCGCGACCGCCATCAGCGGCGATGGCGCGGTGGCATAGATGAATGGCCGACAACGATTGACGAGATAATCGCACAGCACTCCGGGCCCGGTGACGAGCGCGCCGGAGGCGCCAAGCGCCTTACCGCAAGTGTGGAGCGCGACGATGTTGTCGCGGCCCTCGAAAGCGGCAGCCAGCCCCCGACCATCCGGTCCCCAGACGCCGGTGGCATGCGCCTCGTCGACGACGATAAATGCCTCGTGCCGATCGGCAAGCGCGTCGAGGCTTTCCATCGGCGCGCAATCGCCATCCATGCTGTAGAGGCTTTCGACCGCGATCCAGACGCGCCCCACGCCGCCTTCGGCGCGCCAGCGTGTGATCGCGTCCTCGACAGCACCAACGTCGTTGTGCGCAGCCAGCTTGAACTCGGCGCGTCCGGCCTGTGCCCCCTCATGCATGCTGGCATGGGCGAGTTCGTCGAGGACCAGCAGGTCGCCCTTCTGCGGCAACGCCGTCAGCAGGGCGAAGTTGGCAATGTACCCGCTGCCGAAGAACAGTGCGCGTTCGGCGCCGAAGAATGCTGCCGCGTCCGCCTCCAGTGCCTCGTGTTCCGGTGCATTGCCGCGCAACAGCCGCGACCCGGTGGCGCCAACCGGCGTGCCCCGTCCGATCGCCCCTGCGACTGCATCGCCAAGTCTCTTGGAGGCGGCAAGTCCGAGATAGTCGTTCGACGAGAAGTCGAGCCCGGCGCGCGGTGCAAGCGTCCGCAGCCGGTCCTTGCGCGCCAGTCCACGCAAGGATGCGTCATACCGGGCAAGAAGTGCCTCGTTCATTGCGTGCCGAGTTCCATCGGCTCGATACCAAGACGCTGAAATAGAAGCCTGTCCTTGTCCTCGCCGGGATTGTCCGCGGTCAACAGCGTGTCCCCGACGAAGATCGAGTTGGCGCCGGCAAAAAAGCACAGCGCCTGCGTCTGGTCGGTCATGCCGGTGCGACCGGCGGAGAGCCTTACATAGGACTTCGGCATCAAGATGCGGGCCAGCGCAATGGTACGGACGAACTCGATCGGATCGATGGGTTCGGACTGGCCGAGCGGCGTGCCATCGATCGGGATCAGCATGTTGATCGGCACGCTTTCGGGCGGCTCAGGCAGATTTGCGAGCGTGATCAGCATGTCGATGCGGTCGGCCTTTTCCTCTCCCATCCCGACAATGCCTCCACAGCAGACCTTCATGCCGGCCTCGCGCACATGCTCAAGCGTTTCCAGCCGGTCGGCGAAGGTCCTGGTCGAGACGACCCCACCGTAATGGCGCTCGGAGGTGTCGATGTTGTGGTTGTAGTAGTCGAGGCCTGCCTGTTTTAGGCGAGTGGCCTGCTCAAGATCGAGCATGCCGAGAGTCATGCAGGTCTCCATGCCGAGCGCCTTGACCCCCTCGACCATCGCCACGACCGCGTCCATGTCGCGCGCCTTGGGGTTTCGCCAGGCAGCGCCCATGCAGTAGCGCGTGGCGCCGGCCTCACGCGCCTTGGCCGCCTCGGCGATGACACGCTCGACCTCCATCAGCTTCGACGCTCTCAGGCCAGTTCCGTGATGCGCAGACTGGCTGCAATAGCCGCAATCCTCCGGACAGCCGCCGGTCTTGATGCTCAGCAGCCGGCTGAGCTGCACACGGTTTCGATCGAAGTTCTGCCGATGGATGGTCTGGGCCAGGAAGAGCAGGTCGTTGAATGGCATGCCGTAGATAGCCTCGGCCTCTTTGCGGTTCCATCGCGCCAGCACTCCGTCCATCGGTTCCAGGGCTTTGTTCATCCCCACTTCTTTCCAATCATCATCGTCAAAAATTCTTTTTTTCTGGTCCACGAACGCATGCCGCAGTCTGTCGGCCGGCGAGCCTGTTCCCACATGAGCCATCGATCAGCGCAATGCGCGCGGGCCCAACGGGGTGCAGGCTCTTGCAGCACCTTGTCTGCGCCTGCAGCTCCGAGGCTGCTAGCTCTTCCTTTTTCGTTTCCATCAGTTCAGGTTGCAGCCGTGCCCGTGGGCCGGCATATCGAGGCCGATGTCGAGAATCGGCGCGCTGTGTGTCAGCCATCCGACGGAGATGAGATCTACTCCGGTCGCCGCGATTGCCGGGGCCGTGATCGGTGTCACCCGACCGGAAGCCTCGGTGATGACGCGGCCATCGACCGTCGCCACGGCGCGCGCAAGATCTTCGACCGACATATTGTCGAGCAGCACTGCGTCGATTCCCAGCGCGAGCGCTATATCGAGCTGCTCCAGCGTATCGACCTCGACCTCGATTTTCACCATATGGCCCGCGGCGGCGCGCGCTCGCTCTATTGCCGTGCGAATGTCGCCGGCGATGGCGATGTGGTTGTCCTTGATCAGCACGGCGTCATCGAGCCCGAAACGGTGATTGGCGCCGCCGCCGACACGTACGGCGTATTTCTCAAGGGCGCGCAAACCGGGCGTCGTTTTTCTTGTGCATACGATCTTTGCCTTATGGCCACGCACAGCCTCGACCATCGCGGCTGTGGCCGTGGCTATGCCGCTCAGGCGGCAAAGGAAGTTAAGCGCCGTGCGCTCGGCCGTGAGCAGGCCACGCGCCGGTCCGCACAGCTTGGCGATGATCTCGCCGGCCGCGACATCGCTGCCGTCCGGGCGCCAGATTTGCATTTGGATCGCAGGCTCGACGAGCAGCAGGGCGAACGCAACCAGATCGAGGCCGGCGACGATTCCCGTCTCACGCGACTTGAGCATCAAAGTGGCCGTGCAATCATGCGGGATCACCGCATCGCTGGTCAGGTCGCCGCATCTGCCCAGGTCTTCCAGGAGGGCACCGCGCACGATCGGTTCAATCACGGTCGAGGGAAGGGGTGCGAATGGTTTCATGTCAGGTGCTCCGTGTCCGTGCCTGCCACCCAAGTGCGAGCGCGCCCTGCATTGCGCCGCGCAGTGTCAGCCGGGCGGGGCACGCCTCTGCATCGCGCCAGGGGAAATCAGTGCGGAAGTGCGAACCACGGCTCTCTTGGCGCCCCACCGCCGCCATGGCGATCATAAGCGCGACCAACGCCGGATCGGATGCGGCCTCGTTGCCAGCCGCGATCGGCAGCAGGTTCGCTACCGCCTCGCGCAGCGAGTCGCCGTCCCGAATGATGCCCAGTGCGGTGGAGACGATCGGGCGGATGCAGGAAGGATCTGGCCGCGTAGGCACAAACGTGGAACATACGCGCCGCCGTTTGGCGTGAGATGTGCCGGCAACGCTTTCAGCAACCCAGCTCGCGGTGACCACCGCTTCGGTGAGCGAATTGCTGGCGAGGCGGTTAGCGCCGTGCAGGCCGGTGCATGCGACCTCGCCGCATGCCCACAATCCCTCGACGGAGCTGCGGCCGGCCGCGTCAACAGCAACGCCGCCCATGTGATAATGGGCTGCCGGGCGTACTGGGATCGGGTCGACGGAGGGATCGACGTCTGCCTCGCGGCACAAACGGGCTATGGCCGGAAAGCGATTGCCAAATCTCGGGCCGAGGCATTGCCGGGCGTCCAGGAACACGCGGTGCCCGCCAGTTATCTGTTGCCACACCGCACGCGCGACCACGTCGCGAGGTGCAAGCTCGCCGCCCGGCGTTTCAGCCAGGAAGCGTTCTCCTGCTTCGTCGATGAGCACTGCGCCTTCGCCGCGAACCGCCTCGCTCACCAGCGGCATCGGTCGGCGCGGACCGTCGAGCGCGGTCGGGTGGAACTGCACGAATTCCAAGTCGGCGAACTCCGCCCCGGCCCAGGCGGCGAGCGCCAGCCCGTGCCCGCATGAGCCAGGCGGATTCGTGGTATCGCAAAACAGGCCGCCGACGCCGCCGGTTGCCAGCACCGCCCGGCGTGTGGGCAAGACGATCGTGCCGGTGCGCGAAATTGCGAGCACGGCGATGATTGCCCCGTCTTCCACGACGAGCCGGCGAGCCTCCATATTTTCCAGGACGGTGATCGAGGCTGTGCACCGCACCGCGGCGATGAGCGCGCGGACCAGCTCGCGACCCGTGGCGTCGCCGTCAGCATGAACGATCCGCCGATGAGAGTGCGCCGCCTCGAGCCCGAGCCGCAACTGCCCGTCAGAGTGGCGGTCGAAGGCGACGCCGAAGTCTTCGAGGGCCTTGATCGCTTTGGGCGCAGCTCGGACAACTCGCCGCACCGTCGCCTCGTCGCAGAGCCCATCACCGGCTCCAAGTGTGTCGCAAAGATGAAATTCAGGGCCGTCATCGCCGCCGAGACTTGCCGCTAGACCGCCTTGGGCGAGCGCACTGCAGGCTCCGGTTCCGAGCGGCGCATTGGACAAAAGCACGACCGGCTCCGGCGCCAAGTGAAGCGCCGTCATCAGGCCTGCCACGCCAGCGCCTATGATGATCGGTGCCCCGCCGATGTCGTGAATGTCGCAGCTCATATCGAAAGCATGCGCTCGACCGCCAGAGCCGACCATTCGACTGGCGGGATCACCCGTCGGACGCGCTCATATAGGGACGCGGCCGTAGGTAACGCCCCAGTCATCAGCGCCTCCGATTATATTCGATCTGACAATAAGGGGAATATTTCTACCTTGACTATAAGGTATGTCAAGCCCGAGACATTGGCAATTTTGTCCCGGCGAAAGCCCTTTCATCGAGCACGGCACGGCGGAAGCGATAGAGCTTTGCAGGCCGCCCACCCGTATCGACTGAAGTGTCGCCAGTCTCCTCGACCAACTCTTGCTGCTCAACAAGCCTGCGGAAGTTCGGCTTGTCGATCAGTCTGCCAGCCAATGCTTCCACGGTTCGCTGCAGCTGGAGCAGCGTGAAAGTCGGTCTCATGAGTTCGAAAACGACTGGCCGGTATTTGATCTTGGAGCGCAGCCGCGTAACGCCTGTCGCCAGGATGCGGCGATGGTCAGCAACCATCGCCTTGCCTGAGACGGCCGCAGGCGGAGGCGCAGCATTCCCGCCGCTGGCCTCTTCGACCAATCCTGCTTCATAGAGCAACTCATAGCGTTGGAGCGTGAGCTCCTCGTTCCAATGGCGGTCGTCAAAGCCGAAGGCGATCGCCACCCTTTGCCGGCGTTCGCGCTGCCTGGCCGGATCGCCGGCGCCGTCTGCCCATTCAATCAAGCGCGCTCGCAGAATATCCAGGCCCACCGGCGGCGTGCCGGAGCGGTGGTCCTCCCATGGAAAATATTCGTACCAGCTTTGCCAGCCGCACGTGGATGAGGCCGTTGCCTGTTCCTTCCGGGTGAGTGCGAGATAGCTGATCGAGATGACGCGCTGCTGGCGCTCGGGGCCGACACGGTCCCGATCGGCGAACGTGTAGAGTTGCTCGATGTACCCAAGGGAATGGCCGGTTTGCTGTTCGACCCACCCCCGCAAACCGGATTGCGGCGATCGGTGCTCGAGCGCAAATGGTCCGGAGGGCAAGGTGTCCGCCTGACCGATTGTGAGAAGACAGGGCTCGCCGTGATTTACGGCAACGACCACCGCGATCAGGTCCACTTTGGCTTCGTCGGCCCTATCGTCGGCTCTGTCTTTCCCGGTTCGTGTTCGTTGATCTTCCATATTCGCGAACGTGGTCGGCCCCCAGCTCGGCGAGCTCTAATCGATTTAGTTTAAGCGTGACTGCCCGCACGTCAACACCGCACAGCTGGAAGGCATTTTTTATCTCTTCGCACTTGCACAAAAGTATGCCAAACGCGACTCCGGCGGTTGGTGACGCTACGGAAGGAGGCATGGATTGAGCGCAACAGGTGATGCGAAGGCAATTACGCCACCGGATATCCGCTCGCGGAAAGCCCAGGCCCCACTCGTCTGCCTCACTGCCTATACACCCCCGGTCGCCAGGATGGTCGATCGACACTGCGACATTGTTCTCGTCGGGGACAGCGTCGGCATGATAATGCACGGGCTGTCCTCGACGCTGGGGGTCAGCCTCGAGATGATGATCATGCACGGCCAAGCCGTGCGCCGCGGCCTGCAACAGGCGCTGATGGTCGTCGACCTGCCGTTTGGTTCCTACGAAGAGGGGCCGCAGCAGGCCTTGCGCAACGCGGCCCGCTTTATCGCAGAGACCGGATGTGCAGCGGTGAAGCTCGAGGGCGGCCAGACCATGGCCGATACGATTCGCTTTCTCGCCGCCCGCGGCGTGCCTGTAATGGCACCCATGTCGGCTTGTTCGGCGGCTACTGTGTCCAGGGGCGGGGAGACGATGCCGAGCAGATCAGGCGCGACGCTGCTGCGGTCACGGAGGCCGGCGCTTTCTCAGTGGTGTTGGAGAAAGTCCCCGAGCCGCTCGCACGCCACATTAGCGCAGAAATCGCCATCCCCACCATCGGCATCGGCGCCTCGCCAGCCTGCGACGGCCAGATTCTGGTGAGCGACGACATGCTCGGCCTCTTTACCTCTTTCCGGCCGAAATTCGTCAAGCGCTACGCCGAGCTAGGCGACCAGGCCGATGCGGCGATTGCGCCTTATGCCGCCGACGTGAGGGACCGGCGCTTTCCGGCGGCCGAACATCTCTACGCCAACGAGACGAAGGCCGGAGACGTCACATGAGCGTGCCGATCGTTCGAACCGTTGCCGAGCTCCGCGCTGTTGCCGCGGGATGGCGTCGCTCAGGCGCCCGTGTCGCCGTTGTGCCGACCATGGGGGCCTTGCATGAAGGTCATCTGAGCCTCGTGCGTGCCGCGCTTCAGAAGGCTGAGCGGGTGGTCGTGACGCTGTTCGTCAATCCTAAGCAGTTCAACAGTGCCGCCGACCTTGCCGCCTATCCCCGGACGGAAAACGAAGATGCTGCCAAGCTCGCGCCGACAGGCGCACATTTGCTCTATGTGCCGGATGCAGACGAGATGTATCCAGCGGGCTTTGCAACGACCGTTTCGGTGTCCACTCTCAGCGAGGACCTGTGCGGCGCCTTCCGGCCCGGCCATTTCGATGGCGTGGCGACGGTCGTGGCCAAGCTCTTCCTGCAGACCGGCGCTGACTTCGCCTGTTTTGGCGAAAAGGACTTCCAGCAGCTTCAACTTGTCAGGCGCATGGTCCGGGACCTCGATATTCCAATCGCCGTGATCGCATGTCCAACTTTCCGCGAACCCGATGGTCTTGCGCTATCCTCGCGCAACGGCCGGCTCTCGCCAGCAGAACGCGCCATCGCCCCAAAGCTGGCTTCGGTCTTGCTCGATACGGCTGAGCGGCTTGCGCGCGGCGCTCCTGTCCTGCCCATGCTTGATGAAGGGCGTGCAGCAATTCTGGCGGCGGGCTATCGCGAGGTCGAGTACCTGGAACTCCGCGGAGAAACGGACCTACAGCCATTAGCAAGGCTTGACCGACCGGCACGTTTGCTTGTCGCGGCTTGGCTCGGCGACACACGGCTCATCGACAACGTCTCAACATCCCCGGTTGGCAAGTGGCCAGGTTCTCGGTGTTCGCTTCAACCGGAAACAGCAAAGTAATGCCGGCGATGATAGCGAAGTCGTCCCCGTCGCGTCGGTGCGGGGTCGTTTAGAGCCAGGTCTCCGCCTGTCATCGAGCAACATTTGAGGAGGTTGCGCAAAGGGCAGATGTATCGCGTGTTTGAAAACTTCGTCGAGCAACTCTCTGCAAGTGTCGATGCTGTCGATCTCCATGAGGCAATGGCGTCCGCCGCAGCCGGATTCGATTTTCCGCTCTTCGCCTATTTCAGCTACCCGTCCGCCTCCGGCCAGACGCCGCAATTGATTTCAAATTATCCTTCATCCTGGACATCACACTATCTCCAACTGCGCTACCACAGCCACGATCCGGTGATCCTTCGCGGGCTGCAAGGCTGGGATACTTTTGATTGGGGCGTGGATCGACCCCGCCGGTGTCTGCCGGCCTCGCAGCAAGAAATTCTGGAAAAAGCAGCTCACTTTGGCATCCGCGGCGGATTGACGATGTCGCTGCATGACCATCGCGGCCGGTTTGCGGCGCTGACCTTCGCTTCCGACCAGTCCCGTCCGCCTCTTTTGAGGTCACTCACACGTTACGAAAAGGCATTGCAGCTGGTCGCAATCAGCTTTCATATACATGCCCGGCGCAGGCTAGCCGAAGATCGCGTGGTGGATGGCATAACGCTGACGCCGCGGGAGTTTGAATCGCTGAAATGGGCGGCGCGCGGTAAGTCGGCCTGGGATATCAGCCAGATCCTCGGCGTCTCTAAACGCACCGTGACGTTCCATCTGGAAAACGCCAAGGCAAAGCTTGGCGTGCGAACCATCAACCAGGGCGTGGCGCGGCTGACTGCTTCCCGTCAGTGGAGACCCTGACTGCTTCGGATAGCTGTAAAGGTCTACAGGCTGCATCAATGTCGGCTTTGCTCTTCGATGGCGGGAACACATCCTGCGCGGAGGCGACAAATGATGCAGCTGATAACACCTGAACTCTACGGCGAGTTTCCAAACGAGCTCAAAGAAATGCACGGGCTGAGGCATCGGGTCTTCAAGGAAAGGCTGGATTGGGAAGTTGAGACCGAAAGCGAGATGGAAACAGACGCATTTGACAGCCTGAACCCCGTCTATCTGCTTCTCAAGGGATCCGACTGGCGAGTTTGCGGTTGCGTCCGTCTTCTGCCGACTACCGGACCGACAATGTTGCGCGACAGCTTTCCGATGCTGCTGGGTGAGAGTGCCGCGCCCGCGAGTGCCGGCATTTGGGAGAGCAGTCGTTTCGCACTCGATCTCCCTCCATCGGCGCCTAAGGCTGGTGGACTGGCGCAAGCGACCTACGAGCTCTTCGCCGGCATGGTCGAATTTGGCTTGGCGAACAATCTCACTCGGATTGTGACAGTTACCGATACGCGCATGGAACGGATTCTGCGTCTCGCAACGTGGCCGTTGTCGCGCATCGGACAGCCGAAGCCGGTCGGCAACACAGAGGCCGTCGCCGGATTTCTCGAGATTTCCCACGCCAGCCTCTTGCGCATCCGCTGGAAGGGACGTCTGAACGGACCGGTGTTATGGCAACCGGTTCTCGGCCTGTCGGCATAGCACCTAACGATGCTCAGCCTGACCAATGCTCCAGCCCGCGCCTCCCTCAAACCTAGGTCGCGGCCTGCGAACTAACACGGCGGCCGCATCAAATGGATCTTCTCAACTGATCAGGCCCGCCGCAAATTGGCCAAAGCATTTTGACCGGGCCGGAGCGTCGTCGTCGTTGGAGTGAAGCGGATCAGCTTGCTTCTAATGCCCGCCGTTTTGCTTTTCGGGCGTCGCGCCTGATTTCCTTCTAGAAGAGATGCAAGGTGGTTCGATCCGGCACTGACCCTTAAGCGGCGGGCTGGTTTGAGCCGATGGGGATCGGCGCGAACTCGTCGGCAGCCACCGCTTCCAAGGGTACGAGCACCGCGAAATCGGCTTTCGCTCCTATTCCGTGACGACGCGCCGAGTTTCCAGGTGCTCGATACGCTCGTGAACCTCGGGAAGCGGCAGATCACATAGGAAACCACGCTGGATCTCATGCACGGCAACCTGATCTCGCGGGCTTCTATATGGTCGGCGGGGCAGGGGGGCCATCAGGCGCTCCGCGAGGAGGGCAAAGGTCAAGACCTCGTCGCGATTGTGAATGAAATCACTGCGGAGTCGCGGTCCGCCCTCGCAGATGACATCGTCGCGATGGCGGTCGCCACGCCACTGCGCCAGCTTTGCCAGGAGCTGATTACGCTGATGTCCTGGGCCATCAGCACCGGAACGCGGAGACGCCGGGGCAGACATTCTGCCGTTCGATATCATCTACCGGAGATATATGAAACTGATGGAATTCTATCATGAGCGCCGAATTTCCTTTCGCGAATGAAAGAAAGCTCGATTGACTCTCCCGCCCCATTCCGGTCTCGTGAATCAACGTCCGGTTGCGGCGTGCAAAAGTCAGTCGATGGTCGCGATTCATGAAAGGAAGCCCATGCGCCAGACATCGCCCCGCGGTGCACTCGACGACATCACGGCGCCCCGACTTACGGCCATGGCGTTTTTCGCGCTTGCCTGTGACCGGGTGACGACCTCAAAATCCGCAACCAAGCGGTGGATCCGGCCTTCAACGCCGCCGACAAGGACGTGCTCGGGGCGTCCGACAACATGAAAGTGTCGTTCATCGGCGTACCCATTCGCGTCGAGGCGAACGTCGTGGGCACGCTGACCATCGACCGCATCCTGGACAACAAATCAGCTTCCCTCCTCGACTACGACCTCCGCCTCCCTACCACAATCGCCAATCTGGTTGGGCAGATAGTGAAGCTGCATCGCCTGTTCCAGGCAGCGGGAGCGTCAATCGGCAGAAACGACTTTGACTGCTGCCACGAACAGTGTTTCTTCCGCGGCGCCGTGAAAGAGCGGACCGGGCAAAATGGTGCTGCAACTGGGGCCGATGATGCCAGCCAGGCCGGCCACGCCGCCGAATGAGGCTGCTCCCGCCGCTACGGTCCCGTCCGTCGTCAGCGATCAGGCACCGCTGGCGCCTGCCAGCACAGCCTCTTTAAAGGTGCGAGTATGCCAGATCGCGAGCGTGTCATCGCGGCCGTGGAGAGTTGTGGCTCGGGTGCAGGCAAAGGCGGCGCCTGCTTGGACTGACGCCGCGCCAGATTGGATACACGCTGAGGAAATACGGCATCAAATCAAGCGTCCGTGAAAGGACGACCGAGGCAAATATCAGGGACAAATCAAGCTTTGGTGGTTTGGCGGAGCCTTGGCGCGATGACGAGTGGATGCGGAGCGTCGGGCCAATTCGACCCGGGAGGACAGCCCGCCCGACCTCACGGGATCAATGTGCTGACAAAGGCGGTGTGAACGCACCGTCGGTCGGCCATGTGCTCTAGACCATCAGCTCATCCCGAATTCCCTCTACGACTGAAACGGAGAAAAACATGGCCGATGCAAAACTTCAGAGTGTGCTTTCGTCTCTTTCGCAAGTGGCGATACAGTTAGATGCTCTGCCATCCGATAGACCAGCGCCAGATTCAAGTTGGGTAAAACTAAACAAGAATGAGAACCCATTCCCGCTTCCGGCAATCATAATGAAAAGTGCGATTGCAGCTCTCGAAAGTCAGTATTTATATCCAGAAGACGATAACATTAGCTTGAGGCAAGCAGCCGCCAATGCCTACAGTGTCTCCATGGATCAGGTAATCGCCGGCAACGGATCGTCTGAACTGCTTGGACTTGTCTACAGAGCTTTCCTTGCCCCGGGGGATAGCGTGGCGATGATGTCGCCAGGTTTTTCGTTCAACCGCAAACTTGCCACGTTGCAGGGTGCTCAATTTGTCGAAATCGAATTTAGTGAAGACCATTCCTTGCCGATTGAGCAATTGCTCGTCGGTCCTGCAAAGGACGCCAAGTTCATTCTGTTAACCAATCCGAACAATCCGACCGGAACGTTCGTTCCGGTGGCCGATATCGAATGCCTGGTAGCGAAATCGGACCGCTTGATCGTGCTGGATGAGGCCTACGTCGACTTTGCACCCGAGAATGCTCTACGCCTCATCAATCGCTATTCGAACCTTCTGGTCTTAAGAACATTTTCCAAAAGCTATGCTGCCGCCGGCATTCGCGTCGGTTTCGGTTTCGGTCACCCTGAAGTTATTGGCAGGCTACGCAACATCCAGAACGTCTTCAACATGAATGTGGTCGGGCATGCGGTTGGTATCAGCGTCCTTGCGCACCGCGCCGCCTATCTAGACAACCACAGACACATCAAGCAAGAACGACAGCGAGTGACGCGCGCACTGTCGCAACTTGGGTTTTCCGTAATTCCTTCTCACGCAAACTTCTTGCTAGCCCGCGTGCCAACGGGACAGGACGGCTCATGGTGGCAATCAGCCTTTGCAAGGCAAAAAATACTTGTTGCCGTCTTTCCCGATAAAGGTTTGGAAAATGACATCCGCGTCAGCATCGGTACAAAAGAGCAAATGGATGCATTTCTTTGTGCCGCTAGTCGTATTAGTAGAACATTTAATATGTCAAGATCCGCGCGTTAGATAGCATAAGGCTCTGCTTTTAGCATTTCGCAGGCAACAATACGCGCGATTACACAACCGAGAGATTTTTGAATTGCTTGAATACGCAAGCAATTGGACTTTTTGCGTCAAAAATTGGAGACAATATCATGAATAAGGCCTTTCCTTCAGACCTAGCTGTCGGCATCTTCGATCATCTGGACGAGGACGGCCTCGATATCGCCCGACAGTACGAAGATCGCCTGATGTTAGCGGAAGCGTGCGATCACCTTGGGTTCTATGCATATCATCTCGCAGAGCACCACTGTACCCCACATGGGAGAGGTCCATCACCGAATCTGTTCTTGTCGAGCGTAGCCCAGCGAACCCGGCGCCTTCGTGTCGGCCCGTTGGTAATGCTGCTTGCCCTCTATCATCCGCTACGCGCGTTCGAAGAGATCTGTATGCTGGACCAATTGAGCGGTGGCAGGCTCGAACTTGGGATAGGGCGCGGCTCGCTCCCGATCGAATTGGGCTACTTTGGGATTGGCTCGGACGCGGCGCCAGACCACTATGCGGAAGCCAGCGAAATTCTTATCAATGCGCTGAAAGGCGGCACGCTATCCTATCAAGGCCGCCATTTTGAGTTGAACAGCGTTCCGTTGACGCTAAGAACTCATCAGCGTCCACATCCGCCGACTTGGATCGCCACGAATCGACCGGAGTCGGCAGCCTGGGCCGCTGCGAATGGCGTGAACATCGCGTGCGTGGGACCTTCCTCTTCTGTTCGCACAATCACTGATGCCTTCCGCGCCGGTCGAGAGCACACCGGTGAGGCGGACGACCAAGCGCCATTTCTTGGATTGCTCCGAATGGTCGTGATTGGGCGTTCTGAAACAGATGCACGTTTACTCGCCGCACCAGCTTACGAACGGTGGCTCAAGAGCTTTAAATTCCTTTATGATCTCAATGGCATGCCGACTCCACCAAACCTGCCGCTGACCTTCGATGCAGCAATCGAGAAGGAACTGTGCGTAGTAGGAACGGCAGCTTCTGCGGGACAAGCTCTTCTTGATCAGCTGGAAGCGGCAGGTGCAAACTACCTCCTTTGTCAACCGGCGTTTGGGAATCTGTCGTTAGATGCTTCCCTATATACCGCAACTGCGATTCAATCCGCAATTATGGCTCGAGTTGGCTAACCCCGGTGCGGCAGCGCTCTTAACATGCGTCCATCACAGACAGCACCCTAGATAGCCGGCCACACGTCAGGTCTGCGAGCCAGCTTGGACAGGCACCCAGTTCCTCGTCGCGAATGTCCTCGAACGAGGCGTAGTTGAGATCGTAGAGCTCGCAGTGATGTCCACCCGCGGCCAATAGCTGGTCGTGGTTGCTTCAGCGGTCACGTTCGCGTGTCCGCCGAGCAGCCCCGTGTTCAGCGGAGCGGCGAACATGCCGGAGCGTCTCAGGCAGGGCTGCCCAGAGAAAGTTAGTCATATATGAAGGCAATCTGATCGGGAGAGCCTTGGTCGACTTGGACTGACCGGTGGCGGCTTGTGGATGAGGAGAGGGAGCCAATGAGACGTGTGTATCAGTTGAAGCAGCGCCTCGGCAGGAAATTCGAAGAAGAGGTTCAATTCTTCAGAGGCTGGCAAAAGGATAAAAGAAGAGTGGGCGCGCTCATGCCAACCTCTGCTCATGCCAACGTCTGCTCATGCCGCGCGCCGTATGGCAAAGTGTCATTAACGTGGCGTCCGGGATGCCAGTTCTTGAGCTCGATGCAGGAACCGGCGTCATCACCCAGGCGATCCTGGAAAGAGGCATCAAGCCGCAGCAGCTGGTTTCGGTCGAATATTCCAAGGATTTCTATCAGCGCCTACAACCCAAATGATCCAACAACTGGAGAGATGACTCCAACAGGCCACACAGGGTTACGTATCTACCGCTCGCGCAAGTCGGCGAAATTGCTGAGCTGCTCAGCCGCATCGATCTCCTCATATTGTCGCAGTCAAATCCCAAGCTGCGTGACGTCACCAAGGAATCCCAGGCGCTTGGAGAAAGGTATCAACGGGTTATCCGAGTTCCGGCCATCTGGAATAGGTTGATTCGACACCATGATGACGAGAAACCCTTTATCGCACTGACATATCCGACGTGAGTCAATCACTCGCGGTGAATTTCAATTGCATCACCCGAGCCAGCAGGCATAACTCGTCGCGGTGGCCGAGGGCTGAGAGTTCCTGCTCAAGAAGTTCGGCGATGAGCAACCGCCGGGACCGCGCAGCGACTGGTACGGTACAGCGGATTAGGCCATCTTAGGCAGGCAGGTTCTTCGGACTTGATCAGAACCAGTTGAACCGCCATATACCGGTCCGGCCGCCAGTTAGGTTGCCCATGGACGAGACCGAACCGGTCGATGTCATTTATTCGACTTGCTACGAGCGCCAACTCGGGGGGAACTCTCCCGAGCTGTCAGGCGCCTTTGCTCTCCTTCGAGGTGGTATATGAAAGATTCGCGCATTCCCGAGCCAGTCTTGAAGGCTATGTTGGAGGGAACCCACATCATCCGTGCTTATCGTGAGCACCTTGGATATTCCGTCGACGACCTGGCGGTGGCGTGCGGGTTAGCCGCTGAGGAAATCCTGAACATTGAGTCCGGTCTGAGATACAACAAGGGTTATCGAGATCGGATCGCGAAATCGCTGTCCCTACCCGTGGGAATTCTTGAGGCGGACATATTGGACGCGGCCTGATCAGGGAAGACTCGTTGCCGTTGGGTCTGTCGGGGAGCAAGTCGCGTACGAATCAACTCACCGACAAGCGCATGATCCAAGTTATCATTGCTGATCCGTCGATTTTAGACGACGGGGCAGCGACGGCAATGGCGCTTTCGCCGAAGCGCCCGCCTTGCCCCGAGGAGTTGCGCGAGCACTCGATCTCCAGGCTCGATAGTCAACGCGCCGCTCTAAAGCGGCGGCACGCGCGTTGAGGCGTGTCTCTGTGCAGAGTTCCGGGCGGGCGCCGATAGCGCTTTCCGGCTCGCGCGCAACCTAACCGCCAAGCAGTCGCATCGGCGAACAATTTCGCGCCAATCCCTGTAACATGAAGTAGCTCACTGGGCAGCGGCCGTGCGCCGGAACGTGATCGTCGCGCTCTCCCTGGCCGTGACACATCCGCGCACTACAGAGCATGCTGGTCCAGTTCTCCAACGGCGAAATGAAATGTGAGAAAGTGCCATTGACCATGCAAGAGCGGGTGACAAGGCCTTGTCTGTCTAACGCGACTACGCCCGTCTGGTAGCCTCGATATCGGATGCGATCCGCTGGACCTCCGAGTCACCATCGACCCGCACGTCGAAAAGCAGGACACCCCGGCTCCTCGTGGCTATCTCTGCGGTTTTTTGGTTGAAGCTTAGGGGAGTGAGCGGACGCTTTCGACCGCCGTCTGGAAAATCGCCAAATCCAGTTCATCCAACGCCATGTAGGCTATTGCGCGCAATATAGGGTGATTGCAACGACGCACACGGCTTGTTCACAGGTGTCGGCTCACGACCAATCCTTTAGCTGGTTTGGCCGCTCGGCCACCGACGGATTCTTTTCCAGTTCGAACTAATGCTGAAGCGGGCGCGCGCACTGTCCTTGAGCTTGGGCTTTTGCACTACCGCCGTTGACGAACTCCCTTTCCTCCCTTGTTGCTTCGCCAATTCGCGGGTGGCCTATGCAAGCGTCCGCTCTCGAAACCCAGATTTCGAAGGTCAGCTTCTTTCCCAGCCATGCCGCGAGGTCGCTTCCCATCTGTCCTTCTGAGCATGTGCTTGGGCTTGGACATCCACGAACGAGGCTCAGCCCCGCGTCGGGACCCTGCTGCACCACCTTCTGCACCACGACACGTCAGCGCATCAGACTCCCACCGGGTTCACAACGCTGACTCGCTGAGATAGGAGGGGCGCAGAGAAATCTCCGGTCGCAGCCTTACCCGGTCAAAACAAGGATACCACAATGAAGACTCTCGTCATCTGCTCCGGCGGATTGGACTCCGTTGCCCTTGCTCACAGCGTGGCAGCGGAGCACGCACTCGCCGGCCTCCTGTCCTTCGATTACGGCCAACGGCACAGGAAAGAATTGGGCTTCGCCGCTCTGTGCGCGGAGCGACTGAACACTATGCACCAGATCATCAACATCCCCGAAATCGGCCGCGGCCTTTCCGGTTCAGCGCTGACCGATTATGTCGACGTGCCGGACGGACACTACGCCGAAGACACGATGAAGATCACGGTGGTGCCGAACCGGAACGCCATCATGTTGGCAATCGCCTTCGGTCTCGCCGCCGCGCACAAGGCCGAAGCGGTGGCGATGGCCGTACATGGTGGGGACCATTTCATCTATCCAGATTGCCGTCCGGCCTTCATCGAAGCTTTCCAGGTGATGCAAGACCGCGCGCTCGACGGCTACGCGGCGATTCGCCTTTATACCCCGTACGTCAACCTCACGAAGGGCGACATCGTCGGGGATGGAGCAAGACACGGAACCCCATTTGCGGAGACCTGGTCGTGTTACAAGGGCGGCGAGCTTCACTGCGGACGGTGCGGGACCTGCGTGGAGCGGCGCGAGGCGTTTCATCTCGCGAGGCACGCTGATCCAACCGACTACGAAGACGGCGACTTCTGGCTCGAGGCGCTGCGGAGGAGGAGCGCCTGATGTTCCGCATCACCAAGGAATTCCACTTCTCGGCCTCGCATCAACTAACCTCGTTGCCACCCGATCATCAGTGTGCGCGCCTGCACGGGCATAACTACATCGTCGAAGTGGAGCTATCGGCGAAGGACCTGGACGCGCACGGCTTCGTGCGCGACTATCACGATCTGGCGCCGCTCAAACGCTATATAGACGACAGCCTGGACCATCGGCACCTCAACGAAGTGCTGGGACATGAGCAAGTCACGGCGGAATACTTGGCCAGACATTTCTATGAATGGTGCAAGGCACGTCTGCCGGAAACCGCGGCCGTGCGGGTGAGCGAAACCCCGAAAACCTGGGCGGAATACCGGCCGTGACGGAGACGCGTCCTGCAATTCGTGTGAGCGAGATATTTGGGCCCACGGTCCAGGGCGAGGGAGTGCTCATTGGTTTGCCTACAGTCTTCATCAGAACCGGCGGGTGTGACTACCGGTGTTCCTGGTGCGACAGCCTCCATGCGGTGGACAACCAATTCCGCCGCGAATGGGAGATGATGCCGATCGATATGGTGTGGCAAAGCGTCGTTGGGCTTTCCGGTGGCCGGCCAGTGATGGTGTCGCTGTCGGGCGGCAATCCGGCGATTCAGCCGTTCGGTACGCTGATCAAGCTTGGCCATGGTGAAGGCTACCGTTTTGCGCTGGAAACCCAAGGTTCGGTGGCCAGGGACTGGTTTGCGGATCTTGACGTGCTGGTTCTCAGCCCAAAGCCGCCGTCAAGCGAGATGAGGACGGATTGGGCTGCATTCGAAGCGTGCATAGAAGCGGCGCAGGAGAAGCCACAAATCGTGCTCAAGCTCGTTGTTTTCGACGAGAATGACTACGCCTACGCCAAAGACGTCGCCTCGCGATTTCCGTGCCTTCCGGTCTATCTGCAACCCGGCAATCACACGCCACCGCGCCCTGGCAATGAAGACGCATCTGTCGACCTGGACGGAATAATCAAACGCATGGAGTGGCTTGTGGAAAAGGTGACACGCGACAGGTGGTTCGAAGCGCGCGTGTTGCCGCAGCTGCACGTTATGCTCTGGGGAAACAAGAGAGGCGTCTAGTGTCGCCTGTGCGGGAAATGCACCTGCGGATCTTCGGTTCGGCGGGTTGGCCCCATCTGGCGGCGCTGCCGGGTACTTGAGGCCGAGATGGTGTCGGACGCTTCGAAAGTGAGGGCACACCGGAGCGGCTAGGCTGCCGCTCCGGTGTATGGTGGCCGCCATGGGGTGGATACGCTGCATCGAAACAAACGATTTTATCAACTGCCCGGTATCTCGCATTGATCCTGCACCGGACCGCATCGACCATCCGCTGCCTCTGTCGCGTAAAAAAGGGGCCCGGAAGGGGAAAATCTTCCGCATGAGCTCAGACGCGCGCTGGAAACTGTCCTAGGGAGGAGTTGCAGCAGGCCGAGAATGTCAGACTCAACGCCGCTTCGGGAAGGGTGTTCGCTACCACGAACGGAACAATGCTTTGGGCCGAACGATCCGCGATGCGCGCGAGCCTGATGACGCCATGGTTTTCGACCGTCTCGACCGCTCCACCGATCCATATCTTGTTGGCTGTGCTGCTGTCGGGCCACCGCTCTCCAGCGCGTCCGCCTTGCGCCGATACGGGATGGCTGACTTGTCCACGTAGCTTCGCCCAATCCGCCCCCCGGCCAAGAAGGATGCAGTGGCGAAAGTAGTTCATGGCGCTGAACATCTTCCTTGGGCGATCACGATGTCCTGGCGATGCAGGCCTGAAAACGTTCGAGCGGATCGATGGTGTTCGCAAGCCCGACCCACAGGATGAACCGCCCTGCGGATCGGTGACCTTTGTGCCTTGTGCTATCCGCCCGCGCTTCGTCGAAACCCGAGAGCGAGTGGGAGGCGGTGAGCATGTAGCAGCGCCCGAGACGTGCCGAGCTTTTGCGTGGAGTGCCCATGCGGATGCATCTGTAGCATTATCTCCCGCAACCAGAGGGCTTACCGGATCCTTGAAATGTATCCACGGCGTAGATGCGTCTCATCGAAACAAACGATTTTATCAATCCTCCGAAATCTCGCATCTGACGACAGCACCTCACACACCACTATCGTGAGACGACTGCGAAAAAAGGGCCGGAAAGGACAATCTATCCATGAGCTCAGACGTGCGACGAAAGTTGTGCTGGGAAAATGAGTTGTAGCTGGCCGCCGTTTCGAACTCTCCGACTTCTTGCGGAGAACCTATGGACTGACTGGGGTATTCACCCAGACCCATTCGAAGGCGGCCGAGCCGTTTGAAGACGGTCCACTTTGCACATCCGAGATGCTCGGCGTGCCGGCGCTAAATCGGGTGGCGGCAACGCTCTTCGTCATCGACCCCTACCCCGCAGACCATCTCTATAATCAATTGGTACTCGTGAGTGGCACAAGCCTAGTCAGGGACGATTTTCGCGACGCGGCTGGCAGAGGCATGGCGCCGCGCCCCACGTCAAAATAGCTGAAATGGAAAGGAACGGAAATGACTGATCAACTCACAACGGAAATCATTGCCATAATAAAGAAACGCGTCGAGTCAGAGAATGGTGAGGGGACCAAGCTATCCGTCGGCGAAATAACGACTACGACGGAACTGACTGGCCTCGGCATCGATTCACTGGGGTTAGCGGACGTGCTCTGGGACCTGGAGCAGGCGTATGGCATCAAGATCGAAATGAACTCGGCCGAGGCTTGGTCGGGTGTCCAGAATGTCGGCGGCATCGTGGAAGCTATCCGCAGCTTGCTTGCCAAGGCCGCTTGAATGGACAGACGCGTTGTCATCACCGGTATAGGCGGGCTGTGCGGGCTAGGCACCGATGCCGCCTCGATTTGGACAGGCATGCGCGAAGGCCGCTCGGCCATCGGCCCGATTGTCAATTCAGAACTTCATGGTCTGGAGGGCATAATCGGCGCCGAGATCAAAGCATTGCCTGAGCACGACATTGACCCCAGGCAACTCGTCTCCATGGCCCGCTGCAGCCTGCTTGCCGTACTTGCGGCGCACGAAGCCATGCGCCAGGCCGGACTTTCCTGCGATGAAGGAAATGCCCATCGCTTCGGCGCTACAGTGGGCGTCGGCTTCGGTGACTGGGAGGCGACCGAAAAGGCCTACCGCGCCCTCCTTCTGGACGGCGCGGCGCGCGTGGGTCTCTTGACTGGAGTAAAGGGGATGCCGAGCGCAGCTGCCTGCCATGTCAGCATGAGCCTCGGCTTGCGTGGGCCGGTCTTCGCCACCACCTCCGCCTGCGCCTCGGCCAACCATGCGATCGCATCGGCCGTCGACCAGATCAGGTACGGGCGAGCCGACGTGATGCTTGCCGGAGGCAGCGACGCGCCCTTCGTATTTATTGTGGTGAAGGCATGGGACGCCATGCGCGTACTCGCTCCGGATACTTGCCGGCCCTTCTCCGCCGACAGAAGGGGCGTAGTGCTGGGCGAGGGTGCGGGCATGGCCGTGCTGGAAAGCTATGAGCATGCCACGGCGCGCGGCGCCACGATCCTTGCCGAGATCGCAGGCATCGGCCTTTCCGCCGATGCCTTCCACATCGCCGCGCCGGCTGTCCATGGACCGGAAGCGGCGATGCGCGCCTGTCTTGCCGATGCCGGGCTGAATGCCGAGGATGTGGAGTACCTAAACGCGCATGGCACCGGCACCAAGGCCAACGACGAAATCGAAACGGCGGCGATCAGGCGCGTCTTCGGTGACCATGCTAACTCGCTGTCCGTCTCCTCCACTAAGTCCACACACGGCCACTGCCTCGGGGGAGCGAGCGCGCTCGAAATGATCGCCTGTGTGATGGCGATCCAAGAGGGTGTTGTTCCGCCGAGCGCGAATTATCGCGAGCGGGATCCCAAATGCGATCTCGATGTCACCCCCAATGTTGCCCGCGAGCGCAAGGTGCACGTGGCCATGAGCAACGCTTTCTCCATGGGTGGCTTGAACGCAGTGCTGGCATTCAAGCAGGTGTAGAACCCATGCGAAATGTCTCCCGTAACTCTATCTCTCGTATCCAAATGCTTGCCGGATCACAGTTGTGAAGGTCTGCCTTTGGACCGTTTCGGTGAATGCGCCAAGTGGCAGCGGAAGCTCGACGAGCCTGGGCCCCGTTTTTGCAGATTTCTCAACTGAAGCGATTTGGACGTACCGCGGAAGGTTAAGCGACGCCTTCGGTTCGGCTCGAGGGCTTGTCCAAAGCTTTACCCGACAATGTCTGGAGGCACGCAGGGCCGCCAGTGACCGCTTCCGTGCGAAGCCGGTCCTTAGAAAGGGAATCGATAAATGTTCGATCTGACCGGCCGCAAGGCGCTCGTCACCGGAGCAAGCGGTGGAATCGGCGAGGCCGTGGCGCGGGCGCTGCACGCGCACGGCGCAACCGTCGGCCTGCACGGCACGCGTGTCGAAAAGCTCGAGGCGTTGGCTGCCGAACTTGGCGGGCGGACAAAACTGTTTCCGGCGAACCTTTCGAACCGCGACGAGGTCAAGGCCCTGGGCGCAAACGCGGAAGCCCAACTCGAAGGCGTCGACATACTGGTCAACAATGCCGGCATCACCAAGGACGGGCTTTTTGTCCGCATGTCGGACGCGGACTGGGACGCGGTACTCGAGGTCAACCTGACCGCCGTGTTCCGGCTCACACGCGAACTGACCCATCCGATGATGCGCCGCCGCAACGGCCGCATCATCAACATCACCTCCGTGTCCGGCGTAGCCGGCAATCCCGGCCAGGCGAACTATTGCGCCTCAAAGGCTGGCATGATCGGCATGTCGAAATCGCTGGCGCAGGAGATCGCGACACGCGGCGTGACGGTGAACTGCGTAGCGCCGGGCTTCATCGAATCGGCCATGACCGACAAGCTGAACGACAGGCAGAAAGAAGCGATCATGGCCGCCATTCCGGCCAGGCGCATGGGCACCGGCTTGGAAGTCGCCTCGGCTGTGGTCTACCTAGCCTCGAACGAGGCCGCCTACATCACCGGCCAAACCATTAATGTCAACGGCGGCATGGCAATGATTTAGCCTAAAAAGTTCAGTGCGCCCCGATGACGCGTATCAACAGTGCAGGAAGGTTCCCACCCAGATAGCGGTCGGTTGGTCTGGCAACTGACGAGCCGGTCGGTCGGGCAACTGGCGAGGTCGAGGGTCGTGATCAAGGCCGCCTTCGGCGGAGGCTTAGATCAAGTTCTTTGAAGCGCATGCTTTCCTATCCATAGCGTGGATGCATTCATTCGAAACAAACGATTTTGCCAATTCTGCAGAACGTCGCATAGCAAGATTTCAAAGAATGCAAGCCAAAGGGCAATTATCCATGTTGTATTGGCTCCGAGCAGTTTTTTCCGGCGTACGCCTGACGGTGTGCTCGCAACACAACGGAGTCCCTTGGTCATTGCGGCTAGTTTCTTCGGTGACCTGCGCAAGCTGCATCGAGCCGGCTCGATGCGACAAGCATCCCCCTGCTAGGCGCTTCCCCAACAAAACAGCAACAAAGATGAGGTGTTTCCATGTGCTCTGACGTGCGGTGGAGGTTGTGCTGGGAAAATGACTTGCAACAGACCGACCACGTCGAACTCTCCGAGTTCTTCCAAAAAACCTACGGACCGACTGGGGCCTTCAACTCAAAGCCATTCGAAGGCGGCCGTAGCTGGGCCGGTGCGAGGCCGGAGCTCCGCGCAATCAGCTACGACGCCCACGGCGTAGCGGCTCATATCGGCATACTCCGCCGTTTCATCAAAGTTGACGAGGTCGAGCTCCTGGTGGCCGACCTGGGGCTGTACGGGGTGCGTCCGGATCTTGAGGGACAAGGGATCGGTCATTCAATGCGCGTTCTATATCCGGTATTGCGGCAGCTTGGGGTTCCATTCGCTTTCGGCACCGTTCGGCGCGCGATGCGGAACCATATGGAGAGGTTCTGCAGAGACGGCATGGCGGCGATTGTGTCGGGCGTTCGCGTGCGGTCCACTCTCCCAGATGTGTATCTGGACCTGCCGCCCACGCGCGTCGAGGACGTGCTCGTCCTGGTTGTGCCGATTGGACGCTCGATGAGCGAGTGGCCATCCGGCACCCTGATTGTTCGGAACGGTCCGGAGCTATGAAACATCTTGAAGTGCCGGGTGATCGCACTGAAGGCACCGCAGCGGCGGGTTTTTGCAGAGCTGCTCGGACTGAATACGCGATCCCATTCACGTTAGCTGTGGGTAATCAAGGCTGAATTAACATGCAAAATCTGCGCATCTAAATCGTCCGGACGCGGGGTTCCGCGCGCACAGACGTTCCGGACCCTCTTCGCCGTCACCAGATGCGAGACATAGCGCCATCCCACGAAGGCCTGCCGTGCCGAAAGCGCTGTGGGTCGGCCTTTCGAAGCTGAGCGTCAGCCACTTCGTCGAAGACGCTCTTCGGCGCCGAGCAAGTTGCAACGAGGCGAAGAAGCTCGCACATCTGCGGAGCGCGGCTCACGCCCCGGAGACGAGGGGCAGGAATGATCAAAGGCTCATTCGCCTCGTCAAGAATGGAGAAACTGTACCGGCCATCTGTGTCAAGATCGACGGAGTAGCTCAGGCGGTCGAGTATGTAGTTATCCTGGTCGAACGTGACGATCCGCGGCTTCAGCGAGGTGATATGCGCTTCGTCCAGGTAGATGGAGTTGCAGACAATAATCGGGTCGTCGGGCTGACAGGTACGAGCCGCCGCTCCGTTGAGGATGCAACAGCGTGAACCGCGCTCGCCGAGGATGACATAGGTCGAAATCCGCGCACCGGAATTTCTATTCCATATCTCCACGAATTCCATCGGCAGGATGCCGGCTGCCTCGCAGTGGTCGGGGTCGAGCGTTATCGAACCGTGGTAGTTGAGGTTCGCTTCGGTGACGTGGATGCCGTGCAGCTTGCCGGCCACTATTTTTCGCATTGTTGTCCTCATCAGCATACAAGGTGAATCTTGGCAACGCCCGGCTAAATCACAACGGCCAGCGCACCGCCGCTACCCGCACCCGCCGCCCCCAAAGAATTTTATCGCCCGGCCAAAATGGCTGCGCCCGATTGGCGAGCGAGAGCAAGATCGGATCGTCGCGGCGGAAGAGTTGCCATAGTGACGATTGCGCGATCGGCTATGCCGAGGTTCCTCCCGACCACGACGAAAAATTGAACATTGGCCTGATGCTGCACGAACCAATCGAGGTAAGCGGTGCAGGTGAAGTCATATCAACAGCGCCGTTCGGATGTTTGCCAACTGATCGTGACGGCATTCTCAAAGGCTGTGCAGAGCGTCAGTCGTGAGGGGAGGGCGGCAGCATCGCGCCCAGGGAAATCGGATCGGTAATGTGAACCGCGGCTCTCCTCGCGTCGAAGGGCTGCGATAGCCATCAACAGTGTCACCAGGGCCGGATCGGCCGCGTCCGTCTCGCCGACAGAGATCGGCAGCAGTGTCGCGACCGTGTCGCGCATTGATTTGCCATTCCGAACAATGCCAAGCGCTTTCGACACGAGCGGGCGTATGGGTGAAGGGTCGGGCCGGACTGGAATGGTTGCGGGAAGCCTGGGCCACTGCCAACCCGCGCAAGATCCAGCCACGCTTTCCGCGACCCAGACTGCTGTCGCAACAGCTTCCGCGAGAGAGTTGCTGGCAAGCCGGTTGGCGCCATGCAGTCCCGTGCATGCGACTTCGCCGCAGGCCCACAGGCCGCTAACGGAACTGCGCCCTTCGGCATCAACGGCCACTCC
This sequence comes from Mesorhizobium sp. AA23, assembly GCF_001672435.1. Taxonomy (NCBI): domain Bacteria; kingdom Pseudomonadati; phylum Pseudomonadota; class Alphaproteobacteria; order Hyphomicrobiales; family Phyllobacteriaceae; genus Mesorhizobium; species Mesorhizobium sp. AA23. Next base: position 37,759 of record NZ_LYTP01000001.1, on the reverse strand, counting down.
GCCCATGTGATAGTGAGCAGCGGGACGCACGGGAATAGGCCCCACAGCCGGATCGATGCCGGCCTGCTTGCAAATAGCGTCGATCGCCGGAAAGCGTCTTGCGAATTTCTGCCCGAGGCAATGTCGGGCATCGAGATAGACCCGATGCCCGACAGCGAGCTGATCCGAGATCGCCCTCGCAACCACGTCGCGCGATGCGAGTTCTGCTCCGGGTGTGTCGGCCAGGAAGCGATGGCCGTCTTCATCGATCAGCACCGCGCCTTCGCCTCGTACCGCTTCGCTGACAAGCGGCATTGGCCGGCGCGGACCATCGAGCGCGGTAGGGTGGAACTGCACAAATTCGAGATCGGCGAGCTCCGCTCCAGCACAGGCGGCAAGCGCAAGACCATGCCCGAATGAGGAGAGCGGGTTCGTTGTGTCGCAAAACAGCCCGCCTATCCCACCGGTCGCCAGCACTACGCGGCGTGTGGGCAATGCGAACACGCCGCCGTGCAAGACTGCCACCAAGCCCACAATACAGCCCTCCGACACAACCAAGCGAAGCGCTGTCATGCCTTCCATGATCGTGATCGAATGGGTTCGCCGCGCCACGCCGAGCAGCGCCCGAAACAACTCGCGGCCGGTTGCGTCGCCGGCGGCGTGGACGATGCGGCGACGCGAATGCGCCGCTTCCAGGCCGAGCCGCAGCCTCCCGTCGAGTGAGCGGTCGAAGGGAACGCCGAGACGGATGAGATTCTCGATGGCTTTAGGTGCGGCCTCAATCACCCGCCTGGCCATCTGTTCGTCGCAGTGTCCGTCGCCGGCAGCAAGCGTATCGGTGAGGTGGAGTTCCGGGGTATCGTCCTCGCCGAGGCTGGCTGCGAGCCCACCCTGTGCAAGCGTGCTCGAGGCTTCGGTTCCGAGCGGGGTTCTGGAGAGCAGAACGACCGGTTGGGGCGCCAGATGAAGCGCCGTCAGCAGGCCGGCGAGGCCAGCGCCGATGATGACCGGCGCCCCGCCAATGTCATGGATGTCGGGCGTCATACGAAGAGCATGCGTTCCACAGCCCAGCGGGCCCGTTCAGTGACGTGCGGATCGATGGTGATGACGTGACGGTTCTCCTCGAGCGCGGTGCGGATGTTGGCGAGCGTGATGCGTTTCATGTGCGGGCACAGATTGCATGGACGCACGAAATCCACGTCCGGATGCTCGACCGCGACATTGTCGCTCATCGAACATTCCGTCATCAGCACCACACGCGCCGGCCTATGCCGCGCGACATAGTCGGACATCGCCGCCGTCGAGCCGGCGAAGTCGGCTTCGGCCACGACCGCGGGCGGACATTCGGGATGGGCAAGTACGCTGATGCCGGGATGCGCCTCACGCAGCTCGCGGATGTCGGCCGCTTCAAAGCGTTCATGCACCTCGCAGTGCCCCTTCCAGGCGATAATCTCAACCTTCGTCTGTCGCGCGATGTTCTTCGCCAGATATTCGTCGGGCAGCATGATCACGCGCGGCACCCGGAGCGACTTCACCACTGCCAGCGCGTTGCCTGAGGTGCAGCAGATGTCTGACTCAGCTTTCACCGCGGCGGAGGTGTTGACGTAGGTGACGACCGGAACACCGGGATAACGCTGCCGCATCAGGCGCACCTCTTCGGCCGTGATCGAGTCGGCCAGCGAGCAGCCGGCGGCGAGATCCGGGATGAGCACGGTCTTGTCGGGATTGAGGAGCTTGGCTGTTTCAGCCATAAAATGCACGCCGGCTAGTACGATCACATCGGCGTCGACTGTCATCGCCTTGCGGGCCAGCTCCAGGCTGTCGCCGACGATGTCAGCCACGCAGTGAAAAATCTCCGGCGTCTGGTAGTTATGCGCCAGGATGACCGCGTTGCGCTGCCGTTTCAGTTTCAGTATGGCGTCGATGTCGTCAACGAAGACCGGCCACTCGATCGGTGGGATAACGCGCCGAACGCGTTCGTATAGTGAGGCGCTCGAAGGCAGGACGGCGCTCATCGAGCCTCCAGTTATAGTCAATGCGATTATAAGGCCTATAATCGTTGTGACTATAAGTGGTGTCAAGCCCGTGCGAGCGGCAATTTTGTGCCGGCCACAGGCCTCTCGTCTAGAATAGCATGGTGGAAGCGGTAGAGCTGCGCCGGCCGGCCGCCGGTCTCGGCGGTCGTCGCTCCGGTCTTCTCAACCAGCTCCTGCTGCCCTATAAGCCGGCGAAAGTTCGGCTTGTTGATGAGCCTGCCGGAGAGCGCCTCCACGGTTCGCTGTAGCCGTAAAAGCGTGAAGAGCGGCGGCATCAGTTCGAACACAACAGGCCGGTATTTGATCTTGGAGCGCAGCCGCGCAATAGCCGTTGCCAGAATGCGGCGATGATCGGCCCTCATCGATCTCCCCGGCACCGGCGCGAGGATGGCAGAATCTCCGCCGCGCTTTGCTTCCTCCACCAGGGTGGCTTCGTAGAGCAGCTCGTAGCGCTGCAGCGCGAGCTCTTCGTTCCATGCCCGGTCGTCCATGGCAAAGGCGACCGCCGCTCGCCGCCGGCGATCGAACCGCGTCGCGCCGTCGTCCGCGCCTTGCGCCCATTCGATAAGGCGGGGCCACAATTGTTCCAGCATCGGGGGCCTGCCGTAGCGATGGTCCTCCCAGGGGAAATAGTCGTACCAGCTCGCCCAGCTGGCGCCCGCATCTTCTTGGCGGGTGAGTGCGAGATAGCTGATCGAGATCACGCGCTCGTCGCCGCCGGTCCGATCGCGATCGGCGAAGGTGTAGAGCTGCTCGATGTAACCGAGAGGCTGGCCGGTCTGCAGTTCCACCCATGCCCTGAGGCTCGACTGGAGCGAACGATGAGCGAGCTCAAACGGGCCCGAGGGGAGTGCGGCCCCTTGTTCGATGGTCAGAACACATGGTCCAGCGTCGTTCACGGCGACGACGACTGCGATCAGGTCCGCGTTGACGTCGTTGGTCTTGCCTATAGCTCTGCCTTTCCTCGGTCCCTTTGCCTGGTCCATGGTTCCTGGCCTACTTGGCAGAGCTCCGCCCGTCTAAACCGATTTAGCTATCATACCACTCGTCGCGTCAACACCACGCGCTCTGGCGATTTTATCTCTTCGCACCCGGACAAAAATATGCCAAACGCGACAGTCGCCGTGGGTAACGCTGGGTGAGGAGAGACGTGGATTGAGCGATCTCAGCCTGTCGGCCGAGCGGCGCGTGGGGGCACCAAAGCTCGCCGAAAGCGGGCCGTTCTTGATAGCAGCCGGCGCCGACAGGAAGGCTGCACCGCCTCACCGAGTCGGAGCTGAACCAACCAATCCTTGATTTGTCCCAGCTATTCGCCTCGCTCGGTATGTTGCGGCCCCGACATGTCGGAAGTCCGACGGCCGGCTCAGAGACACTTGATCTCGATACCGTATTTCCTCAGCGCGTAACCAATCTGGCGCGGCGTCAGTCCAAGCAGGCGCGCTGCCTTTGCCTGTACCCAGCCGGATCTTTCCATGGCCGCGATGAGACGCTCGCGATCGGTCATCTTCGCGTCGCTTACGAGGGCCACCCGAACAGGCGCTGGCAGTGCCTGATCACTGTAAACAGGCGGGGCCCCGAAGGCGGCCGAAGCAACAGCACTAGGCGATTGCATGGCCGGGTTCAGTGGCGATGGTGCGATCGGCTCCGATTTCGTCGCAGTCTCCGTCAATGCGTGCTTCCAGAGCATCGCGGAAAGGCATTGGCCGTGGCAGCAATCAAAGTCGCTTCTGACGATTGACGCTCCCGCTGACAGGGTCGCTGTCCGCTGCACGCAATTTTCAAGCTCGCGGACATTTCCGGGAAAAGCACAGTTCATCAGCACTTCAGTCCCACTCGCATCGAAGACCAGGCTACGGCCGTTCTCGCTATTGAACTTCTTGAGAAACTCAGCGGCAAGGAGCGGAATATCACTGCGCCGTTCGCGCAATGGCGGCACCAGCAAGGGAACAACGCTGATGCGATAATAAAGGTCGGCGCGAAACTCGTTCCTTGCAACAGCGTCTTCCAGGTTCCTGTTCGTGGCAGCAATCACGCGAACGTCGACCTTAATCGTCTGGTTGCTGCCGACGCGTTCGAACTCCTGCTCCTGCAGCACGCGCAGCAGCTTTGCCTGGAACGAGGCCGAAATCTCGCCGATCTCATCCAGAAACAACGTTCCCTTGTCGGCGAGCTCAAAGCGCCCCTTGCGCGAGTTGAATGCACTGGTAAAGGCACCCTTTTCGTGACCGAACAGTTCGGATTCCAGGACGGTCTCAGGGAGTGCTGCGCAATTGAGCTTGATGAACGGCCGCTTGGCGCGCCCCGACAACTCGTGAACGGCCTTGGCGACCAGCTCCTTGCCGGTCCCGGATTCCCCGCGCAGCAAAACGGTACTGTTGGACCTGGCTACTAACGCGACCTTCTCAAGTAGCCCGCGCAGCGCCGGGCTGTCGCCAATGATCCCCTTGACATGAGCCCTTTTGCCCTCGTGCCCAGGCTGCTTGAGCTCGCCGAATTGCTTTTGCATCCGGATTTTCTCGGCCATCGGTCGCTCGCGGTCGGACGCGAACAGGCGATGCAGCTTCACTGTCTGCCCAACCAGATTGGCGATCGTGGTGAGGAGGCGGAGGTCGTAATCGAGGAGGGAGGCTGATTTGTTGTCTAGGATGCGATCGATGGTCAGCGTGCCCACGACGTTCGCATCGACGCGAATGGGGACGCCGATGAACGACACTTTCACGTGGTCGGACGCCCCGAGCACGTCCCTGTCGGCGGCGTTGAAGGCCGGATCCACCGCTATGTTCTCGGCGACGAGCGCCATGCCCGTCGTTATGATCTGGTCGATCGCCGCCCGTGGCAGATGCTTTCGGTGGCGATCATCGCTGCCTTCGCTCGAGCCGGCGCCGATGATCATGTCCGGTATGCCGGCACCGTTGAAGAGCGAGATGATGCCGTGCCGCACCTGCACCAACGATGGCAGGAGATCGACGACGTTGGCCAACGTGGCTTCGAGCGCAGCGGGCGCGGTGAGTGCTTTCGATGTTTCGAAGATATCTGGCGCCCTCTCGCGCAGCGGCACAAGAGACGCCACGTGATTCGTCTCGGACTTTGAATTAGGCGTTTTCATTTCTGGAAGCGATATGCAGCGTGACGAGATCTGCCTGGCACTTTGCTCGCAGCTGCGAGCATCGTGCTGCATGTGATCATCCATCTCGCGCCGTGAAATCGATGCTCGAGGCAAGTGCGCCTATTGTCCGGCGCGCGGATATTCTTGGCCAATCGCATTCGCGGGCGTCTTCGCTCTGCAGGCCACTGCACAATCGACGAGTTTGCTCGCCTCGGCCTGGTACGCGGGAATTCATTTAAGCAGGAAAAGGCGTTGATGAAGACAGTCTTGACGATTGATCGGCCAGGGAGTCGGACGTCTACAGCCGGCTTTTCGTGACCAACTAGGTGGCCGCCGAGATGATAGTCAATGTCGATGCCAGTCAGGCCCGGGCCGCGGGCAAGTGCGGCCCTGGCAAATTGGGGCGGGGTCATGCGGTCGATCGCAAAGCGGAGCGACGCTTGACGCATGGCTTTCCTTTCTCTTCCATGAAGTGCGGGTCGTCGTTCTCGGATGACTTGCTTGCGCCGCGCAGCAATCATTCGTTGTTAAACGAGACCGGAATGACGGAGGTGAGTCAACCAAACTCCCGCCGCTTTTCTTTCATCGATGAAAGGAAATCAGGTTCTCATGATAGTATTTTATCAGCCTTTCAGACGTTTTCCGGCAGATAGATCTCAAATGGTAGAAAAGTCTGCCCAAGGGTCTCCGAAGTGCCGACCTTGATGGCCTGGGCCATCAGCGTCATCAATTCCTGGCAAAGCAGGCGCTGGGGCGTGCCGACCGACATCGTGATCGTGCCATCTGCGAGTGCTGCCCGCGACTCCGGCGTGATCTCGTTGACGATCGCGACGAGGCCCCGGCTTTCGCCTTCTTCACGGAGCGCGGAGATCGCTCCCTCCATACCTCCGCCGGCCACATAGAAGCCGGTGAGTTCGGGTTCCCGTTGCATGAGATCCAGCGTTGCCTCGTAGGTGATCTGCCGTGCCTCAAGGTTGACGAGCGGATCGAGCAGCTCGAATGTCGGTGCATTCTCACGGAAATAGGAGCGAAAGCCGACCTCCCGCAGCTCCTGCCCCTGAAAACGCTGGCTGCCGACAAAAATCGCCACCTTGCCCGGCCGTCTTGCAACCTTTGAAAGCATCCACGCTGTCGTCCGCCCGACCTTGCGGTTGTCGAGGCCGATATAGCCCTCACGAACACCTTCGGCGAAATCGGAAAGCAGCGAGAAAACCGGTATGCCTTTTGCCTTGAGCTCTTGGACGGCTGCCGTGATCGCGGGATGGTCCGGCGCCACCATGGCGATCGCGTGGCAGCGCGCGCCGAATTCCTTGAGCAGTGGAACAAGGTCGCACGGCATGTGCGACGGCGCGAATTCGATGAGCGAAGTGCCGTGGAAGCACTTCGCCGCGTTGACCGCCGCTTCAACCTCACGCGCGAGGCGCTGGTAGAAGTGGTGAGTCGGTTTTCTCAGGATGAAGCCAAGCCGATATTGCGGCAGGTGCCGCTGCAGGCGCTGCTTGATAAGACCTGCGGCGTGATATCCGATGGCCTGTGACGCCGCTAAGACCCGCTGCGCAGTCTCCTCCCGCACCGGATGACGGGCATTCAGAACTCGATCAACGGTGGCAACACTGAGCCCGGCTTCCCGGGCGATATCAGCAATTGTGGGTCGCTTCGCCATGGTCCTAGTCTGATTAAAACGACATCAGGAAGAAACCCGGTAAAGGTGAGATTCACCAAAATCTGTCATTCCTGCATTGATCCTGTTCGCTACCGGGAATTCTTGTCGTGGCGTGGTGGGAGGCAGAAGCCGAAACGTGACCCACGCCGCCTCGACCGTCTTCGACATCATCGATGCCCATAGATGATTGATCCCTCCATGCCAAGGTCGCTTTGGTTGCCTAGAGCGTGGGCGAATTGTTCAGCCGTGCCTCGACGAGAGCTGACCGCGGGGCTCCGATCGAGCTCCGCGCCCGGTTCCACGAACCGTCGCAATCTTCGCAAGCATTAAGCGCATCGTCGATGGCTTGTGTCGTGACCAGTGCGGGACCTTGGCAAGGCGCACATGATTTTGCATTCACTGCATTTCGGGATTCTTGATTTCATTGGCCCGCGCGAGGCTGTTTGGAACCCGCGGCTCGATTGTCGGGCGTTTGCGACCAGCCAGGCGATTCAACCGGTGGCGATGCTGCCGCCTTGCACGGTGCAGGCGCCGTCAGTGGCTGGCCGGTTGATGTCTCGGTGGGCTGGTGGCCGCAGAAGGCAGCTTGCAGTTGCGCCTGATCCAATTCGCCTTCCCAGCGGGCGACGACAAGCGATGCCACCGCGTTACCGATCAAATTGGTGAGTGCCCTGCATTCCGACATGAAGCGGTCGACGCCAAGGATCAGCGCCATTCCAGCAACGGGAACAGACGGCACTACGGACAGCGTAGCGGCCAACGTGACGAAGCCGGCACCTGTGACACCTGCTGCACCCTTAGAGGAAAGCATCGCGACGAGCAGCAGGAGGACCTGATCGCTAACTGACAAATCCGTATTCGTCGCCTGCGCGATGAAAAGGGCCGCCAGGGTCATATAGATATTGGTGCCATCCAGATTGAAGGAATATCCAGTCGGGATAACCAGGCCCACGACCGAGCGCTTGGCCCCGGCCTTTTCCATTTTCTCCATGAGAGAGGGCAGCGCGGCTTCGGAGGAGGACGTTCCGAGAACCAGCAGCAACTCTTCCTTGATGTAGCGGAGAAGAGAAAAGATCGAGAAGCCGTTGTAACGGCAGACTGCACCGACAACCCCGAACACGAAGAGAAAGGCCGTGAGATAGAAGGTCCCGACCAGCATCGCAAGGTTGGCCACCGAACCGATGCCGTATTTGCCAATCGTGAAGGCCATTGCTCCGAAAGCGCCGAACGGTGCGGCTTTCATGAGGATGCTGACCAATTTGAAAACGGGTGCAGTAAGGTCCTGAAGGAAGGAAAGAACCGATTTGGCCGATTCTCCGACCATCGCCAGCGCGATGCCGAAGAGGACAGAGAAGAACAACACCTGGAGAATGTCGCCTTCCACGAAGGCGCCGACAATCGTGGTCGGGATCATGTTCATCAGGAAACCGGTCACGGACTGCTCATGGGCCTTTGCGGCATAGCCAGTGACGGCCTGGACGTCGAGCGAGGCCGGATCGATGTTGAGGCCGGCGCCAGGCTGAATGACATTGCCGACGATGAGGCCGACGAGAAGAGCGAGCGTCGAGAAGGTGACGAAATAGACCATCGCCTTGCCGGCAACACGACCGACCTTCTGAAGATCGCTCATGCCGGCAATTCCGGTCGCAACGGTCAGAAAAATAACGGGCGCGATGATCATCTTGACGAGCTTGATGAAGGCATCGCCGAGCGGCTTCAGGTGTTCTCCGATTTGCGGATAAAAATGGCCAACTGCAACTCCGAGGATGATTGCGACAAGCACCTGCACGTAAGGCTTGGCACAAAGAGTCTTGCGGGATGCGCGGTTTGCGCCGGGGGCCAGTGGGGTCAACATGTTATTCTCTCCCTGACCGGTTTGGGGCGGGCTCTTCCTCCCTTCCCGCGCTTCTCCCATCGCGGCGCTCCGGTCGAACGCTGCTTCAGTGCCGGTCGCAACAGTCGTGCCAAGCCAAGAAATCGCCGGGTCTCAGGTATTTGCAACAATTGCAGAGCAAGATTGTGTGGTTTTCTGCACTGATCGCTGGCGGGAGACCAAAAGTTCCGAACCAGCCCGCTTGCAATCGATTAATTCCAGCAACGCAAAGTTCCGACTTTGAGGGACCCAAAGTTCCGAACCTGACGCGTGCACATGCTTCTGCCAGGCGCACAACAGGTCGTCCTTAGACGGTGGTTCGCCACCGTGGGAATGCTCCGGCGTAGAGGCGGGCGAAACTCCGAGCGAGCGCTTCCTCGCTATGCTCGAGAGGAGCAGCCGTCAGGTGTTAGCAGTGAGTACGCAGTTGACCGTCCTTCCGCCGCTACTAGCGCACTCCGTTACTTCCAAGCGACAACCAAGATCGACAACTCCGTCGGAAACCTGGCCTTGCCGCCGTGGATTTGGGCCGCTTGTCCGGCGGCGAACCCTTTTTGGAAACAGACGCAGGGTCCGCGTGGATCATTCTTTGGTTTTTGGGGAGCCTGGACGGCCGTTCTCTACGGGAGATGAGAGCGGCCGATCGCTTCAAAGAGTTCTGGATCGCCATCGCGGCAAGGTCGAACCGGTGCACTGAAGATACGGTGCACTTGCGCCTTGAAGATCGCGCTTGTGGCAAGGGTTCGTTGGCACGGGCGCCTGCCGCCGGATTGAAGCCCATTTGACCGGCTTCAATCCGGCGGCTCCGGACAGCACGGCGACGAGATGTGGCGACGGTGGGGTTACTCCATCTGCTACGTGGCTGGAGCATCGCCCCAACGGCCGACATTAGACGAGGAAAGCCCAAGACGAATTACGGAAATGCTGTAACCAACCTGCGGATAAGAGCTGAATCAACCGTCGTCTCGAGGCCCATCCCGTCCCCGTGCTGTCCCCCACCAACGGCAACAAACCTGTGGCAAGGATATGGGGGCTGAAAAACAACCGTGCACCACCTTGACCATAATCATAAGAGGTACCAAAGACCGCCAGATTGTAATTTAGAAGCGCTGACGGCGACTATATTCAGATTGGTCGATACATCAGAACCCGACCCGTCGGGATCAGCTGCAGTAAATAGTCGAAATCGCTGATGTTGCCCGTTAGAACGGTAAATCCCAATTTCTGCGCATGCAGGAACAGCACGCAGTCCTGAAGTGCCCGAAGCCTTGAATCATGCTTGTAGCCTTGGAGGCGACACAGCATTCCTGACAGAAGGGCGGCTCGGCCCAAGACATCGGGATCTGGGGCAAAAACCCGATGGGGCGGCATATCCTTGATCATGGTCCCGATCTGCTTGATAGCCTTGCCCGTGCCCGAATGTTTCGGGTCAAGGACACCGACTGTGTGCATCAGCTCTTGGATCGCTACGGTGGAATGGTTGATCTGCCTGACATCGAGGAGGTCGGCAACTGCTTCAGGCGCCCGGCCTTGTAAACCGTCGATGTAGACGCAGGTGTCCAGCAGCAGTTCTTGCCCCGCCCCGACGAGGTTGCCGATGATCGGCAGCTCCATGTCGGGGCGGCGGCTTAAGGTTTTTTGGGGATCAAATCGCGACCATCTTACGGCCACACTAAAGTCGAAATCGGCCAATTCAGAATCCGAGCTTCAGCGTCGGATCCACAGTTCCCCGTGTTTTCCTGAAGGTCTCGGCGAAGTTGTCTTCCAGAGCCACATTAGCCAACGCAAATTCGACGAGTTCGGTATCAGACATCAATCCGGTTCGAGCTTTGGCCTTCTTGATTAGATCAGCACTCACCCGCCCCGCAATCCTGCCGTCCTTCTCAGCGCGCAGGCCGGATTCTTCCGCCCTCTGCAGGACGGCCTTAATCCTGGCCAAGCGACGGACCTGCAATTTCTCAGCCAGTTTGGGAAGGGTTCTCGTCCGCTTGCCCACTGCCCCTCGGCCGCGACGCATACGTACAGCAGTCTTCGTCATCGGGGCTCCTCGCAGGTCCGTTTAACAAAATTCGATTTTAGACAACATAGCAGGCAGGGTGAATTTTTCAAATCGAAAGGTGCGAAGACATCCCGATCCTCTCGCCGGCCGACCCGAGGCAAGGCCCGCCGACTGATGCCATCAACAACGCCTCCGGGACCGCCAATGGCGAGCGCGCCGGGGCATCTCATGGGGAACGCACACGGGAGCAGCTGGGCTATCTCTCGGGTTATTATGGCCGCACCCCCGTCACCCGTGTCGGCAAGCTTGAGCTGCGGGTTCCGCAGGATCGCGCCGGCCGCTTCTCCACCGAGTGTTCGAAGCGCCTTGGTGGCCACCCTAGCGGAGATGTATGTGCAGGGCCATGGCGGAACTCGTCAAGGCGGCGGTCGGCTGGGAGGGCAATTTGGTATTCGACACGACGAAGCCAGACGGTACTCCGCGCAAGTTACTGGACGTAACGCGCATGCGTAACCTTGGCTGGAAAGCCAAAACGTTCCTTGGTGCCGGGTTGCGAGCGATGTATGAGGATTTTCTCCGCGTTCATGCGGCTTGATGTTGATGCGCGCATCCTGGTCGGACTGCGTGCCCGACCGGGTGCAAGCTTGTTCAGTCAGGCCAAATAGAAGAGAGGGACGCATACATGCCTAGGCGGCCACAATATTGGCCTGCGCTAACGGTGCAAACCGGACCTCTTTGCGACCGGCGATGCAGGGGATCAGTCGGAAGCTTGCCCAAACCAATGGGGAGGCCGCATTACCGGCCGCACCTGAAGGCTGTGCGTGAGCGCCGTCGACTCAAGCCGCCGGTTAGACTGCTCGACTTCACGGGAGCCGCTGCTTAGGAACCTGCCATCGCTACGAACGCAACCGGGGCCCGCCATGCCTCGGGCAGGGCTTATCCCAAGGCGGTGCGGTAATGGCGGACGTGGATTTATGCTATTCGCAGCCGCAGGCGGGATCGTGTCCCCCTAGGTGGTGTAGCTGACGGCATTGGTCGCCGTGTTCTCCGTCTGGGAATGGATCAAGCGATTGCACTTTTGCTTTCATGCAATGTCTTGCCCAGTCCGACCAGACGGGCCGCCGCTTGACCCGTCGGCATGTCAATGACCGTAATTGCCCTTTCTGCAAGGAAGCGCCGCTCATTCCTGGTCAGCGTTGCTGTATCGATTGCCGCAAAATGTGGGCCATGGGAGCGCTTCATGATCTGTCGGGCATAGGTGCGCAGCATCTGATCGTTGAAGCGGCAGCCGAGGAAGAAAAGACCACGGCTGGCTCGCCGTTCCTTCACCAGGTCAGGGATCGGCGTTTGGATGTCGATTTCGCTCAGCACTTCAACGTAGTCGGAATCTGCGACGAGGAAGTTTGCGGCCGGCCTGGCGCCGCCGTGAGGGGCGTAGAGAACCGTCTTCGCCGCTGGTGCGGATTCGAGTAATATCCCGGCCAAATCGTAGGCTTTCGTCCAAATGTCACCGATCTCGTGCGCCCGTGTCACGCCCTGTATTTCGACGACGTCCGTTCGGCGGGTCTGTATTAGAGCCGCGCGCATGGCACCGTCGTACCAGCTGTCGACGATCAGTGAGAGCGGCAGCGTTGCAAGCCAGGCATGCAAGATGGTCGGAACCACAGGGGCCGCGAATATTTCGGCCATCCAAACTTGAAGGGTCCGGCGGTGCCGGCGCTGTTCGATATACTGCGCTACCGACCACATGTTGGTGCGAATCTTCGAAGGGGCTGGTGTGCGCTTGTTGAGCGCTGCGGCAACGGCTTCGGGGGTATGCGGTACGGGCGGCCCCGCGGAGCGGATCTCAAGCAGACCTGGGCCGAGATAGGGGATGACCTCGTCGGCCGCGAGCGCTTTCTTCAAAAGGTCAAGCTGCCTTTCGGCAAAACTGTCCCGAACGACCACGAGGTGGCCCGAGGTCATTGTGTTCATGCTCGTATCCCTTTGCCGCTCTCTTTGTGTCAACCCGGAGTCAGTCCTCGTCGGAAATCTTTCTTGCCTCCACGGTAATCGGCAAAGCCGTATCCCGCGGAAGGTCGGGCAAGACTAACCGCCAGCCGTTCTTCAGCGTCACAGCCCCACCCCACAAGTGTTCGTTGTCGACCTTGATGATCGGCTCTTCGAGATCCTTTTTGGGAATATATGCCGACAAGCCAGCACCGGTCCTGCGGATCATTACCCTCATCGGGTCGCTCCTTCGTCAAAACCAGCATCGATTTCGGCAGTGCAAGAAATCCCAGCCGTCTCGAGGCTCATGAGTTCACGCGCACGCATGCCGACGATGGTGCCGCGATCGACCCATTCGACCGCATAGATGTAGAATTGCTGGAGAAAGGTGCCGATGTCGCGCACATAGCCCTCGTCGCCTTTGCGCACCAGGTTTTCACCGATCTCCTTGCCAGGATAGGTGCCGTCATTTTTTATGTGGCGTGTGGCGCGGACCCGCTCACCCGGCACGAATCGCGGGGGTGCACGGATTTCGATGTCCTGTTCGCGTCCGAGGCTCATGGCCGTTCCTTTCTCTCGGCTGCAGCTTTCCAACAGGAGGTCGACGGTCCTTCGGAGGCGCCTGACCCGGTCGGTAGCCGAAATGGAGGGTCAGGCGGGGACGCAAGTCTTCGACACCGGACATACCGAGGCGCATTGCTGCGTTTCGAAGGCCCCCTCGCATTCGGTGCACTTTTTTGGATCGATCACGTAGGTCTCGCCCTTGAACTTGATCGCGCCCGAAGGGCATTCGAACTCGCAGGAGCCGCACTGGGTACATTGGGAAGCGATGATCTTATAGGCCATTTTCAACTCCGGTTCGGTTTGAATGAGACGGCTCAGGCCGTCGCAGCCAGTGGCTCACCCCCAAACTCGGCTGCGTAAAGCGCGCCGATGGCGGTCTCGATGTAGTCATACCCGTAAGCATCCGTTGCTCGGATACCGCCTTCTCTGAGTCGATCCTCGGGGCAATTTCCAATTCTCGCGCACAGCACGATGTCTACGCCCTCGAGCGTAGAAATGACGCCGTCGAGGCTCGTGTCCTCGGCCCGGCCGCCCAGGCAATACTGCTCAACCTTGCGATGACCGACGAAGCTGATCCCTTTCGGCGAGGCCTCGTAAACCTGGAATTCCTTCGCATGGCCGAAATGCTCGTTGATGCGGCCGCCACCTTTGGTCGCTACCGCGACCAGAAGCGACTTGCCGGAGCCCGCGGTCTTGACCATCCCGAGCGCCTCGCTCTTGGCCGCCATGCGATCGCCCCGCTCGCGCGCGACCACCGTCCGATAGGCCTCGCGCTTGCTGGCGTCGTAGGTGACCTTGTCGGGAAGCCGGTCGAGCGTGAATTCCTGGCCACGATCCTCGCCCAGCATGCCGACAGCATCGGCCCGGCACTGCCGGCAGTGGCGCATGAGCTTGGCGCCGCCTTCGAGACGATCCTGAAGGGTCTTCAGCTCCATTGCCGTGGGGCCGCACTGCCCGCTCAAGCCGTAGTGCGTACCGTGTGCCGGGTCAGAAATCAGCGGCATGACATTGTGCAGGAATGCGCCGCGCTCCTTGACCCATTTATTCACCTCGATCAGGTGCTCGTCGTTAATGCCGGGGATCATGACCGAATTGATCTTGGTGAGGATGCCGCGCGCCGTCAGCATCTCCAGCCCCGACATCTGTCGTTCGTGCAGGATCGTGGCTGCCTCGACGCCGGCATAACGGCGGTGATCATAAAAAATCCATGGGTAGATCTTGGCACCGATCTGCGGGTCGACCATGTTGATGGTGATCGTCACGTGATCGACATTCATTTCGGCAAGCTCGGCGACGTGGTCTGGAAGCGCGAGTCCGTTGGTGGAGATGCACAGCTTGATGTCGGGGATTGCCTTGGCGACCAGTTCAATTGTCGCCTTCGTGTTCTTCCAGTCGTAACAGGCATCGCCCGGTCCGGCGATGCCAAGTACGGAAAGCTGCGGCACTTCGTTGGCGACCTCGATCACCCTGCGCAGCGCCTGGTCGGGCGTCAGCCTCTCCGACACGACCCCGGGCCGGCTTTCGTTGGCGCAGTCATATTTGCGATTGCAGTAGTTGCACTGGATATTGCAGGCCGGGGCGACCGCCACATGCATGCGCGCGAAATAGTGGTGCGCTTCCTCTGAAAAGCAGGGATGATCCTTGATCTTCTCCCAGACAGCTGTGTCCATCTCGTGCGGCTTTGCGGAGGAGCCGCAGGATGAAGATGCGCAGCCAGCGGACCTCGCTCTCGCCGGCAACTGATCGAAGGATGTCGTGCCGGAATGGCCCTTCAGCGAAATCATCGGTGCGGACATTGAAGGGCTCCGTGCGTGGTGAACTTCGCACGTCAGAGCGCAAGAGATATGCCAACTCCAAAAGCGGGTTTTGTCCGTCAATGTTGGCTTTACGTCCGCCTTTGTGCCCCACTGTGTCCGTTTCGCTGCGACACGGTTGTGTCAGGTCCCCGACGACGGACAAAACGTGGTCGCGAAACGTACCCGTGTTTGTCTCAGTTTTGCCTATTGCGGGGAGCAGCCGTGCCCCAAATGTGGTGCCATCAATGACGTTTAGAACTTCTTCACGCCGATACGATGCCTGCGCAAAGCATAGCCGACCTGCCGCGGCGTGAGACCGAGGAAACGAGCCGCCTTGGCCTGAACCCAGCCGGCTTTTTCCATAGCCTCGATTAGTCGGTCACGTTCCGTCAGACGCGGGTTCATTGCAGGGCAAGCGGGATGGTTGTCGCAGGTCTTGCCGGGCGATGCCTCATTCTGGGAAGCGCCGCCTCGCATGGCAGGCAGCGGTGACCCAACCGGCATCATATTGCCACGTGCGAACTCGTCGACGGCATAGCCGCCTTGCGAACCGCCGACTCCTTTCCACAGAAGCGAAGAAAGGCACTGGCTGTTCTGGCAGGCGAAATCTGCCGGACTTATTGTCTTTGAACGCGCAAGTGTGGCCGTCCGTCGCACACAATTCTCCAACTCACGCACGTTGCCAGGGAAATAGCATTGCGAGATCAGGTCAAGCGCCGACGGCATGAAGGCAAGATCGCGATGGTTCTCCTTGTTGAATCGGTCGAGGAGAGATTTCGCAAGGCGTGGAATATCGCCCGGGCGTTCTCTGAGGGGAGGCAGGACTATTGGCACCACGTTGATGCGGTAATAGAGGTCGGCTCTGAACTCTCCATTCCGGACAGCCGTCTCGAGGTCCTTATTGGTGGCGCATATGAGCCGCACGTCAACCTTTAGGGTCCTGGTGCCGCCCACTCGCTCCAGTTCTCCTTCCTGCAAGACGCGCAACAGCTTGGCTTGAAAGGCAGGCGAAATCTCGCCGATTTCATCAAGCAGCAGGGTTCCGCCATTAGCCAATTCGAACCGGCCGGCGCGCTGCAGGATAGCCCCGGTGAAGGCGCCCTTCTCGTGGCCAAAGAGCTCCGATTCCAAAACGCTTTCGGGCAGTGCGGCGCAGTTCAATTTGACGAAGGATTTCTCCCTCCTATGCGAAAGCTTATGGATGGCCTGTGCAAAGAACTCCTTTCCGGTACCGCTTTCGCCTCGCAGAAGCACGGTGGAATTGGTCCTGGCCACGACCGAGACGATCTCGAGCACTTGCTTGAGCGCGGGACTTTCTCCGATGATTCCGTCTATCTTGACATGCGGATGCCGGGCCGGATGGGTCCCGTCCTCGTCGAGCGACTGCTCTGGTCTCGGTTGCTTTTCGATAAGTGACTGACGAGCCGTGCTCAAAGTGCGATGGAGGCGGATGGTCCGAGCGACCAGATTGGCGACCATGGCCAGGAAGCGTAGGTCCTCCTCGCAGCCGAACATGGCAGTACCGTTCTTGACGCGGTCGATCGACAGTGTCCCGAAGATCCTTTCCTCAGCCTTTAGCGGGACACCGATAAAGGCAGTTGCGATCGTACCGCTGCTGGATTGAGGATCAGCCTGGAATAGCTCAGACGTGCTTGTGTCTTGTATGACAATCGGCACTCCAGTAGCGACGATTTTGTCTATTACGGCCTGGGGTACGACGCTGCCGGCGCCTGATTGAGTGACAGTGCCGCCGCTAGTTGCGCTAATCTGCGGCTGTCCTTCAGTGCCCAGGACGACGATTGCACCATGACGCATATGCATAAACGAGGAGAGGACATTCGCGACATTGGCAAGCGTAATCTCCAGCCGGGCCGGGGCAGTCAGAACCTTCGATATCTCGTAGATTCCCCTGAGCAAGCTGTCCGCGTCGCGCACCGCTTCGACCGCAGGTGCAGGCGGAGTGTTTCGTGATCCAATTTCACCGACCTGATCTGAAGGCATGTGAGCCATGCGAACACCTCAAGCGTTGTCTAAGGTGTCCCTCCCGAGCCCTTTTTGTATTTTGCGTTCGAGAAACATAGTCGGTAATTGCGACCAATATTGACGGTCTTGACCGCAATTTGCGAACCTCTCGTTCTCGCACTTTGCGCCGGTCATCCGAACTTGAAGAGAACGCCGAAGCCGCCGCGCGGGTAATTCCACACGATCTCACCGCTGGCCTCGCACAGCACGCGACACGTGCCGCATTCCATGCAGCCGTCGGAAGTGGTCTCCACCTGGCCCTTGTCGTTCAGCTCATAGCACTTGGCCGGGCAGATGTGTGTCAGCGCCAGCAGGTTCGCGCTCGGCCTCTCGTGCGGTTGCACTTTGATATGCGGGCGGCCCGGATCGACTAGATAGCGATTCTGATAAAGCTTCTCCTCGACGCGTAACTTTGTCACAGCGATCGTCATCCTGTTTCTCCTTCAGCGCCATGCGAGTGCCAGGCGGACCACATCGCTGATCAGCCCCCAGCGCGAACGCGCCTTGATGAAGGCAGCAGTGGTCGCCTTTTCCTTCTCGATTTTCGGAGTGCCGTCGACGCGCATGAAGTTCTGCGCGGCCTGCGACATCAACTGCGGGTAAGTCATGAAGAAATTTCGGGAGTTGGTGTGTATCAGGGCCGGCATGTCCTTATATTTCCGCAGGTCTTTGACTACGAAGGACTTGTCCAGCATGGTCTTGTAGAGGGCCAGGTTCTTCCTGATCATCGGCTGGTTGCGGCCCTTGATCTCAATGATCGCCTCGCCCGCGATGCGACCGGAAGTCATGGCAAGGTTCGAACCCTCGCGGTGAATAGCGTTGTTCAGTTGGGCGGCATCGCCGACCGCGACCCAACCGTCGCCGAAGAGCTGCGGAATTGCCTTGTAGCCACCTTCCGGAATGAGATGCGCGGAATACTCCTTGACTTCCGAGCCCGCAATGAGCGGCCGGATCGAAGGATGGTTTTTAAAGGCATCGAGGAGGACGTATGGGCTCTCCATTGTCTTGGCGAAATCGGAGACGAGGCAGCCGATGCCCAGAGAGATCGACTCCTTATTGGTGTAGAGGAACGCAAGTCCAGCCATGCTGCGGGAGATCGTGCCCGCCGCTTCGATCACGCAGCCTTCGTCCCCTTGGAGGCCGAACCGCTGCTCAATGACCTCATCGGGTAGGAAATGCATCTCCTTGACAGCGAGCGCCACGCTTTGTGGCTTCAGCATCTTGCGCAGGCCGGCCCGTGTACCGAGCAGTCCGTTGACACCTTCTGCGAGCACGACGACGTCCGCGTAGATCGGCCCGCCAGCCCGGTCGGTGCGCACGCCGATCACCTTACCTTTGGCATTGCGGACGAGGTCGGTCACTGTCGTCTCGCACAGAACCGTCGCGCCGGCCTCGCGCACCTTGCGCGAAAACCACTTGTCGAACTGGGCGCGGATGATTGTGTAGCGATTAGGCTTCGCCTCGTTGAAATCATCCGATCGATACTGCATCCCGGTGTGGGAGGTGTCGTCCATCACCCAAAGTCGCTGCTCGACCAGATGCCGCTCGAGAGGCGCATCATTCCGGAAATCCGGGATGATTTGCTCCAACATGTCGGCGTACATGATGGCGCCCTGGACATTCTTGGAGCCCGCATACTCGCCGCGCTCCAACTGCAGCACCGTCAGACCCTGTCTTGCCATAGTGTAGGCGGCCGCGTTTCCGGACATACCGGCGCCGACGACGATGGCGTCGAATTCTTCTTCGATCATGGCCGTCTCCCTTAGCTCGCAAGCTTGTCGTGACTGTGTGGCGACAGCCGCCGGGTGAAAGCTTCCGTCAATGCCGGCAGGAAACGGATCGCATCGGTGACGATGCCGAGGTGGGCAAAGTCGAAGATCGGGGCGTTCGGGTCGGTGTTGATGGCTACGATCAAATCAGCCCCCTCCACGCCAACCCGATGCTGAATGGCGCCCGAAATCCCGGCCGCTATGTAAAGCTTTGGCCGGATGGTCTTGCCCGTTTGGCCAATCTGCCGATCGGCCGGCATCCAGCCCTTCTGGACCAGCGGGCGCGAACAGCCATATTCGGCGCCGATTGCGCGCGCTAAATTCGTCACAAGCTGCAAATTCTCCGCTGAGCCGAGGCCGAGGCCTCCGGCAACCACGATGTCGGCGTAGGCGAGATTTGCCTTTGCCGATTGGCGATCGAGCTTGAAGCCAAGGACTTTGGTAATGATCTCTTCCTCGGTCATCGACAGCTTGTGGCGGATGACACGCCCAACCGGCTTATCCGTTCGCGGTGGCATGGCCATGACCCTCGGTCGTACGGTGGCCATTTGCGGCCGGTAGTTGAGCGTATAGATCGTGCATAGCAAGGAACCGCCGAAAGTCGGACGGGTCGCGGCGAGCGAACCGTCGACATCCACATCGAGTTCGGTACAGTCGGCAGTGAGCCCTGTCAGCAAGGTCGTCGCTACTGAGCCGGCGAGATCCCTGCCGAGCGTGGTCGCACCGAGAAGCAGAATTTCCGGTTTGTGGGTATTGACCAGATCCGTCATCGCCTTGGTGAAAGGCTCGTTGCGATAGTCAGCAAGCAGCGGTGCCTCGACGAGGTAGACAAGGTCGGCGCCGTAAGCGAAGGCCTCGGCAACGGCATGCTGGGTGGCCTCACCCGGCGGTCCGAGCACGATTCCCGCAAGCTGAATGCCAAGCTTGTCGGCGAGCTTGCGGCCTTCGCCAAGCAGTTCGAAGGAGACGGGATGGACCTCGCCGCGTTCCAGTTCGATGAAAACCCAGACATGCCGATAGTCCCTAAAGTGCTCAGGCAATTCCTTCTTGATTCCGGCACGGCCGGCGGACGGAGGGGCTTCGCGTTTCGCGTTCGACATCGTCTCTCCTTGCCGTCTCGTCACTGGCCGCCGTCGAAGGCGAGTTCGTGTTCCAGCGCTGGCTGGCGTGTGAAGATTGCGGCGATCAGTTCGTCTGCGACGCCATGCTGCGTCTTGTCGGTCATGTCGATCTGCGTCGCCTTTTCCGCCCGCGTGGTAGGGGCGAAAACGCGCTTGACGACCGTCGGCGAACCGCGCAGGCCGCATTTGGTGAGGTCCTCAATGCCAGCTTCGGCCGCGCTCCACTTCACGATCTGGCTGCGTGCGGCGCGCATGGCGTCGTCGAGCGAGCCCCTGCGGATTTCGTTGGTGCCTTCCAGCATTGTGATGAGGCATGGCAGCCTGCTTTTCAGCATCTGCGTACCGCCTTCCGAACGGCGCTTGACGGTGATCTCGCGCGCGTCGAGATCGATAGAGGCGATCTTCGCCACATAGGTGAACTGCAGGAGGCCGAGGCGCTTGGCGATGCCGGGCCCGACTTGGGCGGTATCGCCGTCAATCGTCTGCTTGCCGGCGAAGACGATGTCCGGCGCGCCGAAGGTCTCGCCAATTCTCACGATTGCCCGAGAAAGCGCAAAGGATGTCGCCAGCGTGTCGGAGCCGGCAAAGCAGCGGTCGGTCAACAGTACCGCGCGATCGGCGCCATAGGTGAGCGCCTTGCGCAGCGCATCGTCTGCCATCGGCGGACCCATGGTAAGCACGGTGACCTCGCCGCCATGGGCGCCGCGCAATCTCAGTGCCTCTTCGAGGGCGAACAGGTCGTAAGGGTTGATGATGGTTGGCACGCCCTGGCGCATGATCGTGTTCGTCACAGGGTGGACACGTATCTGCGCGGAATCCGGCACCTGCTTGATACAGACTACAATGTGCATTGCTTCCCTCTCGGCTCTAGTCCGCAAGCCGCCCTGGCGTTCATCTCCTAGGCAGCATCATTCGTGCCAACCGTTCTGCGCTGCTCTGTTCTCTTTGAGATCGGGGTCGTTTTGTTCCGAAGGTGCCGTCGTGATGACCGGTTTTGTCGGCTTTTCGTCATTGTCGCGTCGCAACTTTGTCGCGCTCATTCTGTCCCGAACCGCCTCAGGATCGAATCGAACGGGACAAAGGCGCGGTCCCGAGTGCCGGGTATGTCCGGATCGTGCTCTTTGAGCACCTTGAAGACCCGTTGCGTGAGTGGCGAGGATGTCGCGAAATCCTCATAAGCGCGTTCCAACGTCGCACGCGCCCGCGCGGCGATCACCCCGTCGGGAAGACCGGCGAAATCCTCTTCAGCGAGGTACTGGCCCATGCGCTTCATGATATGGAGCCGCGAAACATTGAGCACCTTCGGATCATAAGAGATGCCAAGGACTTCGAAGAACTCCTCCGCAGCCGACAGGCTCTTCAGCTGGGCGAGGATGTCGGTGACATCGATGGCACGGCTTTCAGCAAAACAGCTGCGCATTGCATTTTCCTTGGCCGGAGAGGGCGGTCGGGGTTGCGTCGTCGCTGGCGAAGACGGGGAAAGGTCACGCAGCTTCTTAACGATCCCGGGCATGACCTCGAGCACCCGGTCGACGTCCTCCTCGCCGTTGTTGCGCGAAAAGGAGAAACGGATTGCGCCGTGTGCCGCGCTATCTGGGACATTCATCGCCACCAAGACATGGCTCGGCTCCAGCGAGCCGGAGGCGCATGCAGAGCCAGAGGAGCAGGCGATGCCCTCGCGATTGAGGAAATGCAGTATGCCCTCACCTTCGATGTGTCCAAAGGCGATATTTGCAGTGTTCGACAACCGCGCTCGTAAATCGCCGGCCACGAAGGCGTCTGGAATGCGCTGGAGAAGTTCTTTCTCGAGGCGGTCTCGCAATGCCTTTACCCGTGTGTTCGCGTCGTCCATGAATTTCAAGGCAAGATCGGCTGCCACGCCGAGGCCGACGATGCCTGGCGTATTCTGGGTGCCCGCGCGGCGGTTGCCCTCCTGGCGTCCCCCCTTGATCAGCGGACAGAAGCGCACGCCGCGCTTTACATAGAGTGCGCCGACCCCTTTCGGTCCGTGTAATTTGTGACCGGAGAGAGACAGCATATCGATTGCGGTCGATTTCAAGTCGATCGCAAGCTTGCCGACCGCTTGCACCGCGTCGGTATGGAAAAGGGCGCCGACGTCCTTGGCCAACTCAGCAAGCTCGACCACCGGGAAGATCGTTCCGGTCTCGTTGTTCGCCGACATGATCGAGACGATCGCAACGCGCGGGGTGAGGGCGGCCTTATAGGTGTCGAGGTCGAGCCGGCCGTGGCGATCCACCGGAATCCTATGCACCTTGATGCCGCGCGTCTTCTCAAGGTGAGCGCAAAGCGTCAGCACGGCCGAATGCTCGACTGCGGAAGTCACGATCTCAGTGCGCTCAGGCATAACCTCGAGCGCCGAAAGGATCGCCGCGTTGTCGCTTTCCGTCCCGCCCGAGGTGAACGTGATCTCGTCGTCGAACTCCGCGCCGATCAGCGTTTGCACCTGCAGGCGCGCCTTTCTCACCGCCGCCCCGGCGGAAGCGCCAAAATCGTGGCTCGACGAAGGGTTGCCGAATTGCTCGGTAAAAAACGGCAGCATTGCTTGAACGACGTCAGGATCGACCCGTGTCGTTGCGTTGTTGTCCAGATAAACAGGCCTCATGGATGTGATCCTTCTCCTGGGGGCAATTACGCAAAGCGCACGCCCGACTGTCATGATGATGGCTAGCCGAAGGAGTTGCCGCGGCCATGTTCGGCCCGCGCTTCTTAGGGTCGGCGCGGCCGCTCGCCTCGACATAGTGCGCCAGCCCTGCACCGGCCTGCGAAGGCCCGGTCTTTAGGCCACGGCGTTTTCGGTGCGCTGGGCGTGGACTGTTTCTCCTTCAGGCCGGGACGCGTTCACGAACAGCTACGCATAGACCGTGCCAAACAAGGAGATCATTTCGAAACAATAAGATGGCTCCAACACTGCTATGTCGCATGTCCGACATCGGCGGGCATTGTTCGACGGTGAACGCCGTTGAATTGGGCGTGAATTCCGCTTCGCGTGAGGAGCAATCCGTCGGCCGTCCGCCAAGGATGTCCGCGTCACCGATGCGTCCTGTCGGTTTGTTGAGTGCGCGACGCGGCGCTGTTCGGCCGCCGCTGGCTTCTGAGATCTCGTTGTCATTGAAAAATATAAAGAAAATTCTTCTGGGTTTCCTTCTGAGCCTTTGGCACGGCTATTGCGGTTCTCTCCTCGTAAGGCAGCGCGCCGAGATTCATCTCGCGGTGACATCGCGATCGATGGAAGGAAGAAAGCAACATGTCAGGTCCGGATCGGCAACCCGCGTTCCGAGCGACGTTTTCGTCCTCACTCAGATCTTCCATTTCAGGTTTCTTGAGGCCGGGCGTCCTGGTGCGCTCATACAAAGCCACGCGTCGTTTTCACATCGATCTGCGCGGCGCCGCCTTTCGCGACGTTTTCGCCTTCACGATACGCCACTGCAGTAGGCAGCCGGTCCGGCTCGCGATCATTATGATCGCGGTGCTTGGCGCAACGCTCCTTGACGTTCTGACGCCGCTCTATTCCGGAAGGCTCGTAGATGCGGTCGCCCAAGGAGCGGCAGCAGACGCGGTCGTGTGGGATGCGGCACTTGCGGCCTTTTCGATGTTGATTGCGCTCGCACTCGGCGCCGTCGTCATGCGCAACATCGCCTTCATTGCATACAATGACTTCATTCTGAAGATGATGTCCGACATCGCCAGCGACGCGTTCCATCGCGTCCAGCGCTTTTCGGCCGATTGGCATGCGAGAACCTTCGCCGGCTCGACGGTGCGCAAGATCACGCGCGGCATGTGGGCGCTCTGCGCCCTCAACGACACGATCCTTTTCGCGTTGTTTCCCTCGCTCATCATGCTCACAGGGTCGAGCGTTCTACTCGGCTGGTATTGGCCGACGATGGGGCTGATCATCGCCTGCGGCTCGGTTGTCTATGTGGCGCTGATCGTTGTGCTGTCGCTCGGCTACGTGGCGCCAGCGGCGAGCCTTGCCAATAACTGGGATACGAAGCTTGGCGGCTCGCTTGCCGACGCGATCAGCTGTAACGCGGTGGTCAAAGGCTTCGGCGCCGAGGTGCGGGAAGATCATCGCCTCGCGAAAGTCATCTCCAAGTGGCGGCACCGCACCCGCCGGACGTGGGTGCGCGGCACGATCAGTGCTGCATTCCAGGGCATCATGCTTCTTGCGATGAGAGCGGCTTTGATCGGCTATGCCTTATTTTTGTGGGCGCGCGGCCAGGCTACCCCAGGCGACATCGCCTTTGTGCTCGCGTCTTTCACCGTCCTGTATGGCTACTTGCGTGATGTTTCCATGCACGTGCGCAACATCCAGCGCTCTGTAAATGAGATGGAGGAACTGGTCAAAACCTGTAGCCAGCCGCCCGACGTGGCCGATGTTCCGGGCGCCAAGCCGATCCGGATCACGAAGGGTCACATCGATTTTGAGAGCGTCCATTTCCACTACGGCAATCATTGGTCGCCGTTCTACAGCGACTTGTCGATTTCGATTGAGGCCGGCGCACGGGTCGGTCTTGTCGGCCCCTCTGGCTCCGGCAAGACCACCTTCGTCAAGCTCATCCAGCGGCTCTACGACCTAGATGCTGGACGAATCTTGATCGATGGGCAGGACATTTCGCGGGTGACGCAGAGCTCGCTGCGCTCGCAGATCGCGATCGTGCAGCAGGAGCCTCTCCTGTTCCACCGCTCGCTAGCCGAGAACATAGCCTATGGACGGCCGGGTGCATCTCGGTCCGACGTTGAGCAGGCGGCGCGACTCGCCAGCGCGCATGACTTCATCGCGCGTCTGCCGAACGGCTACGGTACGCTGGTCGGCGAACGCGGCGTGAAGCTTTCAGGCGGCGAACGCCAGCGTGTGGCGATAGCGCGCGCCTTCCTCGCCGATGCCCCGATCCTGATTCTGGACGAGGCGACATCGAGCCTCGACTCGGAATCGGAGGTGCTGATCCAGAAGGCGATGGAGCGGCTCATGGTCGGGCGCACCACGCTCGTCATTGCGCACCGGCTCTCCACGGTGCGCGAACTCGACCGGCTGCTTGTCTTCGACCGTGGTTGCATCAGCGAGCAGGGCGACCATGCCGCACTGATCCGTCGCGACGGCATCTATCGCCGCCTGTTCGAGCGGCAGGCCTTGGAGCTGACAAAGGGGTGGGATGAGCCCAACGTGCAACGCGGTTGAAGGCGGCGTGACTTCAGCTTGCCTCCCCAGCAATCCTGTCGGGCCGTTCCTGAAAGGCGGCCGCCACTGTCGTCGGATCTCTCGATTCCACGACACGCCTGGGGCCGACCTTTCTCCTGCCGCGCTCTCGAGTAAACCGATGAATGGGATGCAGACAATTTCTTATGAGCTTCGTCCTGCGTTTCCGTCACGGCACTTGAGTCTTCCTCCTGAGGCGGCAGACGCGCGATCATTTAAATTCTGGTTGATGCGATCAATGGAGCGAAGGAAAGCAACGCGCCGCGTCCGCGCCAGATACGCGTTCTGTGGCATAGAGGCTGTCGCCAAAATCGACGCCCTCCCAGCGATCGCTCACCGCCCGCGTCGACATCGGGCACAAGATCTTGAATGTCGGCCGCGCCCCACCGCTCTTATGCCGAACTCGAGACGTTCCGGAAAATCGCCGAAGCCGGCACGCCGGCGATGCGGTCGCTGCCATCGAAGCGCGTCCCGAGATGGCGCGGGCGTAAGAAAACCGGCTTGCGAGGAGAATTCACAATGACGGGCGTCACCCGCGACGGCTCTCCCTGGACGCCGCACTATCTGACGGCGATCGATGGCGCGACCTGCATCGGCTGCGGCCGCTGCTTCAAGGTCTGCTCGCGCGAGGTCATGCACCTTCATGGCGTCGATGACGCAGGCGAAATCCTCGGCATCTGCGCAGGCGAGGATGACGACTTCGACGGCGAGCTCAACCGCATGGTCATGGTTGTCGACCATCCCGGCCGCTGCATCGGCTGCGGCGCCTGCGGCCGCGTCTGCCCGAAGAACTGCCAGACCCACCTTGCGGCCGACAAGCTTGCTGCATGAGGTGGGGACAAGACCAGGAGAACGGCGCCACATTCGCCGATCACCGTGGTTGTTTCAGCACCAGCCAATGGCCGCCGACAGACGTGGGGGCGGCGTTCGACCGGCATGCGCTTGCCTGTGTTGCCTACCTCGCGTTCGAGGAGGTCGAGGCCGGCAAGGCGACCGCGACCGAAGCAACCGGCCTTTCGCGTGCCGACCTGCGAGATGTCATGACACGCTATTTCCCGGCTGTGCCCGTCAACAGCTTCGCGCTGGAAAAGCTGGCCGATCCTGAGCCGGATATGGAGGAAGAGCTTCTGCGCGGCCTGCTCATTGGGCATGCCAAGCCGGGCGATCCGGCGAGCACCCTCTTCGCCAAGATCATCGCCAGGCGTAGTTTGCGCAATGACCATCTGTGGCAGGACCTTGGCCTTTTCAATCGGGCCGAACTCAGCCGCTTGATCGCCAGGCATTTCCCGGCGCTGGCGGCCGGTAACACCAAAAATATGAAATGGAAGAAATATTTCTATCGTAAGCTCTGCGAGGCAGAAGGCTTTTCGCTATGCACCGCGCCCAGTTGTCAGGAATGCCGCGATTTCGAAAGCTGTTTTGGCCCGGAGGAAGGCGAAAGCCACTTGGCACGGATCAAGAACGGGTTCGCTTTGGATTAAGAGCCGCCTCCGTCGCCGCCTCCGCCTGGGCTTGATTGGCATCGAAGCCGCACGCGCTTCTCCCGGCGACGTCGCGCGGAGGACGGGATGTTCAGCGCCTCACGATATTTCGCAACGGTGCGGCGAGCAATGTCGATCCCGGTGTCCTTGAGCCGGGTGGCGATGTCGTCGTCGGAAAGCACCTCGTCGGACGATTCCGCGGCAACCATCGCCTTGATTTGATGGCGGACAGCTTCGGCGGAGTACGCGTCGCCGCTTTCGCAGGAGCCGATCGCGACGGTGAAAAAATACTTCAGTTCGAACATGCCGCGCGGGGTCAGCATATACTTGTTGGACGTCACCCGGCTTACCGTCGATTGGTGCACGTTGATCGCATCCGCGACAGTCCTGAGATTGAGAGGCCGCAGGTGGGCGACCCCATGTTCAAAAAAGGCGTCCTGCTGGCGGATGATTTCAGCCGTTACCTTGAGGATCGTCTTGGCGCGCTGATCAAGGCTGCGGATTAGCCAGTTCGCGTTTTGGAGGCATTCGTTGAGAAATGACTGGTCTTTGGAATTTTGGGCGCTAAGCCGGGAGACTTCGGCAAAATAGTTCTGGTTCATCAGCAGCTTGGGCAGCGTGTCTGGATTGAGTTCGATTTGCCACCCACCTCCGGGCGAGGGCAGGACCAAGACGTCGGCTATGATCGATTCAGGCCCCCCGGATTGGAATCGGTTTCCAGGCTTGGGATCGAGCGCGCGGATTTCGTGCAACATGTCGAGAAGGTCGTCTTCATCAACACCGCAGTGGCGCTTCAATGTTTGAAAATCGCGTCGCGCTAGCGCTTCAAGATTGGCGACCAGCGCTGCCATCGCCGGGTCGAACCTGTCTAGCTGCCGCAATTGTATCTCAAGGCATTCGCTGAGAGTTCGCGCAAAAATCCCCGGTGGATCGAACTGCTGCAAAGTTCCGAGAACCCGTTCCACGTCAGCCTCCCGGACATTCAGGCTGCTGGCCAGTTCCGAAAGGTTCACCTGAATGTATCCGGTGTCTTCCAGATGAACGGCAAGCTCGCCAGCTATTCGCCGCTCCAGCGGCGCAAATGCGCTGAGAGCGATCTGGCGAGCGACATGGTCGTGCAGTGTTTCGGTGGACGCGCAGTAGTCTTCGAGAGCATTGTTTCCCCCGGGTGCGACATTGTTTTTGCCTCGGATTGATTTCCACTGCGAGGCCCGATCCGATACTCCGCCCATCGTTGGCCCGATGTGCGGGGTTCCGGCCGAAATCGAAGGAATATCCTTCGGCGCCTGGTTTGATGCCCGTTCCAGAAAGGGGTTCTTCTCGATTTCCTGCTCGACGAACTGATGCAGTTCGGGATGCGCCAGTTGCAACAGGCGAATGGACTCCATCATTTGCGGCGTTAAAACCAACGATTGCTTCTGACGCTGAAGCAGGCTTGCTGAGGACTGCATGGTTAGCGTGAAACTCCTACCGAGCGACCCTTGGCCTTGTGCAATGGGATTTTCGAGACGTAGATCATGCAGCCGTCACGGCTTTGGCGGCTTTCAGCGTTTCAAGAATGTTCTGGGGGGAGGAGACGCCATAGGGGTCGGTCTCGCAGTTGTCAGAAAAACCTTCCTCTTCGAACCACCGCTCCACCAAGCCATTGTTGATCAGAGCGGCGTAGCGCCAGGAGCGCATACCGAAGCCGAGATTATCCTTGGCGACCAGCATGCCCATCTTGCGCGTGAACTCGCCTGAGCCGTCCGGAAGGAGCACGACCTTCTGCAGCCCCAAGGCCTTCCCCCACGCATTCATGACGAAGGCATCGTTGACGGAGACGCAGTAGATCGCTTCAATTCCCAGCTTCTCAAATTCGTCATAGAGGTCTTCGAAGTTGGGCAGTTGGTAGGTCGAGCAGGTCGGGGTGAAGGCGCCTGGCAGCGAGAAAAGTATGACGCGCTTGCCGACAAAGTAGTCGTCGGATGTCTTTTCTTCCCAACGGTATGGATTTGGACCTTGGACTGAATCATCGCGAACACGCGTTGAAAAGGTGACGAAAGGAACCTTTTTTTTGACGGTCATCAATGTTGCTCCTGGAGTAAAAAATGAGGCGCTGCTTTTTCGCTTGAAACTGCATCGATCTCGGCCGGCAATTCGGCCGAGCGCCGCGCGTTTGAGTGTCGGCCTTGGATCAGCCATGGCAAAACCGCTCGCGAGCACGGGCGGCTGAAGAAAACGAAGTCTCGATTTGCGGCGGCAACGAGAACGGTCTCACTACGCCCTTGTACGGGGTGTCGCGATGTCAGCAATGGTCTTACTCCTGGCCACCTTGTGATGGTTCTGCCGAGTAATACGCAAGCGCCATGCCATTCGATTTTAAGGCTGGGGTCACACTGGTTTTTGCAGCGACACTCTTTGCCTTGAGCGGCCAGGACCGTGCCTTCGCCAAGACCGAATGCCCCCACAATCACCTGATCGTGAGCTCTGGCTAGAGCGCAGCCTCAAACCTTTTTTGTCCGTAGCTGGACAAAAATGTCGGAAGTCGGACAGGGGGCCTCGGCGCGGAGAACAGGTGGCTCAAATTAGAACCGGATAAATCTGGGGCTGATTACAGGAGTCGATCGGGGTTAACCCGACGAGGGTCCCTGTGGCCTTCGTTCTCAGGTTTGAGACGGCTGACGGAGCTTACGCGTTTCGCCCTGTCGACGCTCTCCGATCGTGTCCCGCGGGGTGGTGTAGCTGGCGGCATTGGTCGCCGTGCTCTCCCGGCAAGGGCCGGGCTGATCAGCGCGCCACGGCTGGCAGGCTGATCAGGGGGTCATCGCTCATCTGGCTGATCGTTTCCAGGGTCATATATCTGGCCCGCTGCACTGCCCATTCATCGTTCTGTTCGAGCAGGATTGCGCCGACGAGGCGCACGATCGCATCGTCGTTCGGGAAGATTCCGACGACCTCGGTGCGCCGCTTGATCTCGCCGTTGAGACGCTCGATCGGATGCGTCGAGTGCGGCTTCATAACCGCCGAGCTACACCACCTGATGGGACACGACCCGCTCTCCACAGAGCTTCGAAATTGACAATGATTACAAAAAGCCCAACACGTCCGTTGGCAAGGTGCCATGTGCATCTTCCTGAACGGCGCCCGCGTGATGCGGGCACGGTCCCGAGGTGACGGGAAACCGCCTTGCACTCGCGGAGCATTTTGAATCTGCCGCGACTTTGCTGTCGGCTTTGTCATGTCCGCGACACGGCTGTGCTCCGCCAAGCTTGCGGCTGCGCATTCGTTCAAGCGTTGAAGGATATGTGGAAAATCTCCTGCAGGGCTCTTTCCGCGCCGCTGGCACGACTTTTGAAGCTCTCTCGTGAGACGGCGGCAGCTACCGCCTAGTGTTCATGTTGTGGGTGACATCGCGATCAATGCAGCCAAGGAAGACAACATGTCGGGTCCGCGTCGAGCGACTCCAAAGGCACTGCCTGTGAAAGCCCGACCGGCGTGACTGGCGTGGACACCCGCAGTTCGCCTGGCACCGGCCAACGGCCATCGATCGAAGAGGAGATGAGATTCGACCCGCATGTTTGCTCATGCCCTCATCGCGTGCGCTCGTGGAAATCGAGGAAAGCGATGTCGACGGGTACCGCCTCTCGCGTGCCGCGCTACGGACATCCTGAAGAGATGACGGCCTGAATCCGTTGTGGGGAAGAGCTTCATTTCCGGCTCGCCGGTCGAAGCTGGAAAATGCCGCGTCTCCGACGATTTCGCTCGTCGCTCTTTGGCGGGCAGGCAGCGGTCTGGCCAAGAGGGTTACAAGCTTGCCGGATGGCCAAGATGCCATGCCGCGCGGCCTTACTTAGTGTTTAGACGGCAGGAGAAATCCAATGGCGATCAACCCGGTTCCAGATCATGTCCCGCCCGAAATGGTGAGGGACTTCAGCCTGTTCACATCGCCGGGCATGCCACCAACGCCCAACGGGGATCCACACGCAGCGGTCGCTTGCGCACATGACGGGCCTCCGATCTTCTATTCCCCCTACAACACGCAAGATGGCCGGGGCACCTGGGTCATCACCCGCGCCGCAGACCAGCGTAAGGTGCTCCAGGACGCTGATACCTTCTCCAGCCATCGCAGCATCTTCTCCTCCATACTGGGCGAAACCTGGCCGACGATCCCGCTTGAGCTCGATCCACCGGCCCATGGCGTCTTTCGCTCGCTACTTAATCCGCTGCTTTCGCCCAAGCGGGTGACGGCACTGGAACCTGCTGTCCGTGAGCTAGCGATCGCCCTGATCGACGGGATCACCGCATCAGGCACGAGCTGCGACGTCATGAAGGATTTTGCCTTTCCGTTCACTGTCGGCATCTTCCTCCGCTTTCTGGGGTTGCCGGATCAGGGACTCGATACATTTGTCGGCTGGGCGAAAGATCTGCTCCACGGCGACGAAGTGGAACGACCTGCGGCTGCCCGCAAGATTGTGGCCTTCATCGATGAACTTGCAACCAATCGCCGCAAGGATCCGGCCGACGATCTCATGACGTTCATCGTGCACGCACGGGTCGAGGGCCGCCGGCTAACCGAGGAGGAAATCCGTGGCATCGGCGTGCTTGTCTTCGTCGCGGGACTTGACACCGTCGCAGCAGCTATAGGCTTTGATCTGGCTTATCTAGCGCGCAACCTCAAGGATCAGGAACTGCTGCGCAGCGAACCAGATCGCATCCTGCTCGCAACCGAAGAATTGCTGCGGGCCTATCCGGCCATTCAGTTGATCCGCGTGGCTACGAAAGATGTCGACTTCGAAGGCGCGCCGATCCGAAAGGGGGACTATGTTTCCTGCGCCACGATGATTGCAAATCGCGATCCGGAAGAATTCGAATCCCCCAACACGGTCGATCTGGCGCGAGAGCACAACCGCCACGCCGCCTTTGGCTATGGTCCCCATCGTTGCCTTGGCTCACATCTTGCCCGGCGCGAGATTGTAATTGGCCTGGAGGAGTGGTTGGCGCGCATTCCGGCCTTCCGGATCAAGCAAGGTACAGCGCCCATCACCTGTGGCGGTCATGTGTTCGGAATCGAAAATTTGATCCTGGACTGGTCGTGACCATGGTCTTCCTGAGCCATCGCAAGACAATGGAGGCAGCGCCATGCGCATTATCGTCCACAGTGCCAAATGCCAGGGTCATGCGCGATGCTCGGCGCAAGCGCCAAGCATTTTCACGCTTGATGATGAGGGATACGTCCTGCCTGGCGATATCAATGTGGCGCAAGGGGACGAACTGCTCGCGTCACGCGCCGTGCGATCCTGCCCCGAACATGCGCTAGAACTCGACCGCACAACCGCCGCGCGGTTCGTCCGGGCACCATTCAACCAAAAGCTGGCGAAGCTTAGGTGGAATCGACGAGACGTGGCCTCACACCCTCAAGCAAGGCGTCCGGCCGCTTCCCTGCCTACATTCTCTCCGGCGTCAGACCTCCATGACACGCGCGACACATGAAGTTGCCTCCTTTCTGGCTCTTCAATTGCCGATCGGATCGTCCTTGCACGGCCCCGAGAGGCACAAACGCCCCTCCCAATCTCAGAATTTGCGACAGAGCGATGGACCAGGCAAAAATCACCCGACTGCACGACCGCGAGGCGATCCGCGACTGCCTTTATCGGTACTGCCGCGGCATGGACCGCGCGGATGCGGCTGCGCTGCGCAGTGCGTATTGGCCCGATGCGCATGACAGTCACGGCGCCTATTGTGGCCCAGCCGGGGGCTTCATTGAGTTTGCAGTCGATGTCTTCAAGACTGGACCGCGCTTAATCCACCAGATCACGAACGTATTGATCGAATTCATCGATCCGGCGGAGGCCGTGGTCGAAAGCTATTTCACCGCGCTGCAACGCGGACCAGATAACGACGGAGAAGTACGCCAGGTACTCCTCTGCGGCCGTTACTGCGATCTGTTTCAGAAGAGGGAAGGGGCGTGGCGCATTGCCGAACGGACCGTGGTTTACGATTGGGTCGAAGAGCAGACCCCAGCAGCGGTCCCCGAAGCAGAACGGTTCGGCTTGCGGCAACCGATCGGAACAGCGCATCCCAATGATCCGGTTTACGCGCTCAGGAAGCGCCGCAGCTTGTCATCAAAATGAAAATGCAATGCATGTCACCACAATGCTTTCCAAGGCTCCCAACTGGCGAAACGCATCGCGGGAGCGGTCCCGGAACGCAGTACGTCTATCAGGTGGTCGGAAAGCGCGGCCGACCAATCCAAGCAGCGCATATGGAACGAGTTTTGCGTGGCTAGTTCAGCTGAATGACATCGGCGGAGAGGATATGCTGGAAAAATTCGAGCGTTACCCGCTCACCTTTGGACCCACACCCATCGAGAAGCTCGACCGGCTGGGCTAAGCATCTGGGCGGTAACGTGGAGATCTATGCCAAACGCGAGGACTGCAACTCCGGTCTGACGTTCGGCGGAAACGAACTCCGCAAGCTCGAATACCGTCATGAATGGCTTCAGGCCCTCAAGCAACAGGTGGCCGCAATCCATTGAATCGAGCCTGCTCAGGCCGGGCGCGAAGTGCTCGAGGATAAGATTTGATGCATGGGGCTAGCCTTCGAAGCGGCCGGCGCCTGCCACGTCAGACAATCGACTGGATTGTAGCTAAGGAGCCAAAGAGTCAAAGTGATGGAGACCATTACGTTTGCTCAACAGGAGATCCTCATCGGCCTTCGTAGGATACAACCCGCCGATGAGGATGCCTTGTTCCCTTCCGAAATTGCTGCCCTGGGGCGAGCTGTTGCGAAGGTCCGTCGCCGAAGTGGTTCCGCCAGGATCATCGCTCGAACGCTGCTTGGCGAACTGGGGTTTTCGCCAAAGCCGATCCTGAAGACCCGGCTTGGTGTTCCGATCTGGCCAGATGGCGTGATTGGATCTTTAGCCCATCACGACACGGTGGCCGCCGCCGCCGTCGCAGACAGGAAACATATTGCTGCACTCGGTATCGATATTGAACCAAATGAGCCTCTTCCGGACGGTCTGATCGATTTGATCGCAACGCCCAAAGAGCGAAGCATGTACGGCCTGCGCCTGCTTCGGCGGCGGGACCTTTTCGTCCTGAAGGAGGCGGTTTACAAAGCGTATTGCCCAACGCACAATGAAATACTCGAATTTCAAGACGTTGAAATCGACATTGGCGCCGGATCAGGTGCCGTGCCCAAGGCAAATTGTTCCTTCTCAGTTAAACTCGTTCCATCAAGGAATGTCCTGGGTTTGGCCTATCTGAGCGCTCGTGCGTCGTCTGAAAGTGGCCTCCGTTCAAGCGATTGTGTGTGAAGTTCGCGAGACTACCGGCCCCCCGGCGGGACCTGCGGGAATGAAGCCCTTCGACGGCCAGTCTGCTTTCTCAAGAGCCTCACCTGTGAGCCCGAACCACTCGATCGGGCGATACCACAGACGTGCGCCACAAAAACCGACGTCCGGTTTCCGTCGAATCGAAGGCGTCCTTCCGAAAGCACCAAACCCCCACCATTCCACAGTAACGTTTAGGCGTGTCTCCCATCACGGGCATCGGCGGCCGCCGGTCTTATCCAAGCCGTCATCAACTCCCCGCACACGGGTGAGCGCTTTCGTTCTTCCGCTCTTTCAACCCAGCTTTGCACCGTTTGTGGCACGCTGATTGCTATGAGACACGAGCATCCGCAGGACTATGGCGGTCCTCGGCCGCGCCGCCCAACACAGACACATAAAGCTTGTTCAACTTATGCCATTCACTGCCATAGATACTGCACTATTAGGTGCGGTTCCCCCAAAACACTTCGCGTCCATCGAGACGCCGCTGTCGTTCATAGCGCAAGGCTACCAGCTCAACTCAATCGGCATTCAGCACGGAACTTTCGAGCAGCTTCTGACCGGTGGCGTAGGCCGGACGGGGCGCCTTCGATGGAAGCAGATCATGCGCTTCGATGGATTGGCGGAGGGATGAAAATGGTACGTCGACCTCCTCCGATGCGCACAGATGCTGGCAAGCCAAGCGGGTATGGTAGACTGCAAGCTACAACGCGGCCAATTTGTTCTAGCGTTATTGTCGGCGGCGGCACGCTGGCGATCAGCTGTGCGCAGCTGGCTATGGAGATGGGCCACGATATTCGCGCGGTGCTATGTGCCGATGCGACATTCGCTAACTGGGTGGATCGCGCCAATCTCCCATGCCTGTCAAGCGTTGAAGAGCTGTCGAGCTTCCTCAAGACCGAGCCGGTGAAGTGGCTCTTTTCCGTTGCCAATCCGTTCATCTTGCCGGCCGATGTGTTGGGACGGATCAGTCAAGGTGCTTTCAACTATCATGATGGTCCCTTGCCGCTCTACGCCGGAACTCACGTGACATCTTGGGCGCTGCTGGCCCAAGAGAGCGAGCATGCCATCACCTGGCATTGCATCAATGATGGGTTTAATCCAGGTGATATAGCGGTTCAGCGCAAAGTGCTGGTTGCGCCTACCGAAACGGCGCTGACCCTGAACCTCAAATGTCATGAAGCCGCCGTCGAGGGCTTCCGCGAGCTGCTGGGTGGCTTGGCGGGGGGCAAGCTCACTACCCGTCCACAGGCGCGGGAATACAGAAGCTATTTTCCCAGGCGCCAGCGGCCACATGCGGCGGGTATTCTGCGCTGGGATCGATCCGCGCAAGATCTGTCGGCGATGGCGCGGGCCTTGGATTTTGGGCCGTTTTACCCCAATCCAATGTGTTTGTGCAAGGCGCTGGCAGGGCAAGAGGTTGTCGCCGTCAGGCGATTGGAGATGCTGCCTCGCCGCTCCGGCCTTGCGGCAGGCCGCCTGCTTGAAATCCATCCGGGCCACTGGCGTGTGGCGACGGGTACGCACGATGTAGAGGTCTGGTTTGGCAGTTTGGACGGTGAGCCGCTGGAGGCACAAGCACTCGCCAGCCGCAATGATCTGGCTGAAGGCGATGCCCTTCCTGTCCTCGGCGACGATCAGGCGCGACGCCTGACAGCCATCCACGAAGAAATAGCGCCTTCGGAGGCTTTTTGGGCACGACGGCTTGAGCAGTTCAAAACTGTGCAGCTGCCTTACCTGTCCTCCGGCACGGCAAAAGCGCCGCCGGCCTGGCAGTCGAGTTCCTGGCAAGTGTCGAATGCCGTGGGGGAGCTTCCCCCTGCCGATCGGGTGGAATACCTGCTTACGGCATGGCTGATCTATCTGGCCCTCGTTTCGGGCCAGATAGATCTTCAACTGGGATGGAGGCCAGCGCCGAAACCGGCGCGAGCCAGGGTGAAGGCGGCGGGGGCCGTTATCGCTTCCGCCGTGCCAATGGAAGTCACCCTCGATCTCGCATGGGACTTCAAGCAAACACGCAAGGCAGTCGCGGCCGAGATCGCTGATCTCAGCAAGCACGAAAGCTTTGCGCGCGATCTTATCGGTCGGTCTCCGCCATTGCGCCATATCGAGGCGCTGCGGTCGCAAAGGCCCTGGCCGGTTGGTGTGGCGATTGCGGGACAAAACAGTTCAGTCGGTCCCAACTCTTCGACCGGCAGATTCGAGGCAGCGCTGCCGGGCGAGCTGGTGACATTCGAGGTTTGCGCCATCGACAGCCGCTTTCGGTGGCATTTCGATGCCAATCGATTGGCCCCGGAGCAGATCGATCGCATGGCCCGGCATTTGGAGACCTTGTTGGCTGATGTGGTTGCCGATGCCGGGCAGCCGGTGGGCCGCATCGAGCTGCTGTCGCGCGAGGAGCGGACCTACCTTTTGGAGGAGCTGAACCGGACGGAAGCGGACTATCCGTCGCACAAGTGCATCCACGAGCTGTTCGAGGCGCAGGTGCGTCAGGGACCCGACAGGGTGGCGCTGGTGCATGAGGCCGAAGCGCTGAGCTATGGCGAGCTCAATGCTCGCGCCAACCGGCTGGCGCACCATCTGATCGGGCTTGGGGTGAAGCCTGGGGATCGCATTGCGACACTACTGGACCGCTCCGTCACGCTTGTGGTGGCGCAGTTGGCCATTCTGAAGACGGGCGCGGTTTATGTGCCGATCGATCGCGCTGTTCCACTCGCGCGACAAGAATGGCTGATGGCTGATTGTGCTGCACGCCTGGTTCTTAGCGAGAGTAAGCGGGTTGATCTCGCCGAGGTGACGATCCCTGTTGTGCCTATTGAGCCGTTAGCGGCCGATACAGAACTGAGCACCGATCTTGGGCTGAGATTGAGCGCCGAAGATGCCGCTTACGTGATGTACACTTCCGGCTCGACCGGCCTTCCTAAGGGAGTTGTTGTTCCTCACCGTGCTGTCAACCGGCTCGCGATCAATAATGAATATTTGAAAATCGATGCCGGCGACCGTGTAGCCTGGGCGGGCAATCCCGCCTTCGACGCCAGCACATTTGAAGTGTGGGCGCCGCTGCTTAACGGGGGCTGCGTGGTTGTAATGAATGCCACCACCGTCTTAGATGCATCGAGTTTTTCCAAGGCGCTCGAACGTCAGAAAGTGACATCCCTGTTTCTGACAACAGCGTTATTCAACCAGTATACGTCATCGATTGCCCCGACGTTATCACAACTCAAATACCTCCTTTGTGGAGGCGAGCGGAATGACCCTTCCGCCTTCCTAAGGTTGCTGAGAGAAGAAGGCCCTGTACGTCTCATTCACTGCTATGGTCCGACCGAGACGACGACATTTGCGGCTACCTATACTGTGGATCCAATGCAGGAGAAGGCTCTAAATGTCCCGATCGGCCGCCCAATCGCGAACACGCGGCTCTATCTACTGGATGCTCATGGCACGCCGGTTCCGTTCGGGGCGGTGGGCGAGCTCTATATCGGCGGGGCGGGCGTGGCGCGCGGCTATCTCAACCGGCCCGAGCTGACGGCCGAGCGCTTCATTGCCAGCCCGTTTGTGGCTGGCGACCGTCTGTACCGCACCGGCGATCTGGCGCGCTATCTGCCGGACGGCAATCTGGAGTTCTTGGGCCGCAACGACGAGCAGGTGAAGATCCGCGGCTTCCGCATCGAGCCGGACGAGATTGCGGCGCGGCTTGTCGAGCATGAATGGGTGCGCGATGCGGTGGTGGTGGCGCGCGAGGATCGCACCGGTGAGATGCGGCTCGTCGCCTATGTGGTGTGCGCGCAGCAAGAGGCGGACGAAGCGGGAGCGCCGGATAAGGCCGGAGCCGGG